>CANLRQ010000012.1 GCA_947493575.1 uncultured Marinomonas sp. | reverse complement strand
GAATCCCCTGATGTTACCAACAATTCAAAAACGAACCACTTCAACAATTGAAATCTGATCCAGTTGTGCTCTAGTTCTCACGGTCTCCGTGGGAACTCATACCGTGTTACTCGCGGAATCCGTCTGCATTACCACGCTGGAGCGTGGGAACGAGAACCCCCTGATGTTACCAACAATTTAAAAACGAACCACTTCAACAATTGAAATCTGATCCAGTTGTACTCTAGTTCCCACGGTCCCCGTGGGAATTCATACCGTGTTACTCGCGGAATTCGTTTACATTACCACTCTGTAGCGTGGGAACGAGAGCCCCTGATTGGTACCGTCCCAGAAAGTATACCTGCTTTCACTAAATTTGTTGCTCATCTTAACTAATTAAATAAGTGGCTGTTAGATAAACGACTTACTGGATATTGGTGCGTATTAATTTTCGTAGCGTGTTTTTGCTTTTGTAACTTTCTCTAAGTATTTCCGTGACTCTGCTCTTGGATGATCATACCGAAGTTTTTTATAGACATTAGACGTTGATGATTGGTTAATTTTATCCATTGCACGTGTTCTATTGACATCAAATGTTTTTAAAACGTTCCCAGTTCCTCCGTTATAAGCAGAAATCATAGAGTACTCTTGGCTAGTTTTGTTGGTAACTTTCACAAGGTATCGTGTTTGTAAAATGTATAAATAAGCACTACCAATATCGATATTACTTTCAGGTGAGAAAAGCGTCTCTTTTGTCGGTTGGCCTGATTTCTTTTTTACTAGATTGTAAACATCTTTACCTGCTGTAGATGGCACGACTTGCATTAATCCATAGGCATTCGCTGGGCTAACGGCATAGGGGTTAAATGAGCTTTCTGTTTCAATAATTCCATAAATAAGGGCAGGTGATAGATTATAACGATTAGCTGCTGCAATAACATAATCGCTGTATTTCTCTTGGCGAAGGTGTTGATGTTGCTCTACTAGATTGAATTCGACTGCGTATATAGTAGTGCTATCAGTAGTTGATTTTTGAAGTTTATTACTTACTAGGTAATTTGAGTAACGTTTTGCCCTCCAAGGGTACCTAACTAGCATTCCATCATGATCCATAACTTGAGGGTACAAAAAAGGCACTCCGTCTGTATTTGGTGCAGCACTGGAGAAAATATCTGTTTTGGTTGGATCTGAAGTGGTTAGCAGGGTGGTGGTGACCGCGAGCTTTAAGGTTTCCACTGGTGAATCGGTGGTTAACGTTTCAACGCGTACCGTACCTTTGTCAAAATTAACAATCGCTCTTGCCTGATAGTCGTTAATGTATTTAACGTACTTTTTCTTTTCGGGTAGTTCGTTGTTCTCATCGCCCCAGATGTCGTTTACTTTTTGGTTTAGCTCTTCATAGAGTGCTTTTACAATCTTAATTTCATTACGGATGACATTGCGGCTATTTTTAACCTGATCTGCAATGGATTTAATATCATTAAGATCCTCGGCGTTTTTTATTTGTTCAGATAACTTTTCAATGGATGATACGGACTTACAGCCATTCAATGTGAGTAAGATTATTCCTATGGATACAAAGGTCGACTTTCGAACGATATTCTTTAACATCAATAATTACTCATATCATGGAGATCATCAATCAGCGGAATTGACATGCGCTGGTGTTGTCACAGTACTTGTGTTGATCAAAATACAAAGGTCTCAATGTGCTTTTCTCGGGTAGAGGGTTCACATTATAGAAAAAATAAAAAACCGTAAAGCTAAGAATTGAATGATCATCTCTAGGGCTTTTTGTCTTTTATTTTGTTCGTTTTTTAAATCGCTCGGTTAAATCGAACATGTTCTCTAATTCTCGCATGCGTTTTGACGTTTGTGACCAGAGCCTTTCTTCAAGGGCGACAACCATGGATTCGGCAAAAAATAATGTCACTACGCCAGAGTCCCAACCGGATTTTCCCTCTATACGAATCGGCAGCGTGTGCTCCGAATAATCGGCAACGGGGGAAATCCACTGGTCAGTAAAGAGAATAATCTTTGCCCCTCGTGCTTTTAACAAACGACCTGCAGTAATAAGATCCTGCTCGTAGCGGCGCACATCAAACATAATGACAACGTCATTTTCTTTGATTTTCAATAGGTGATGTGGCCATAAGGACGCTGTTTCAGGGAAGAGGTGGACATCTTCACGAATAACATTCAAGTGGGTGTTTAAATAGCGGGCAAACGCACTAGTAATGCGCCCCCCTAGGATGTGAAGCGCGTGTTCTTGATCGGCAAGTAAGTCGATAATTGCGTCGAATTGCTCGTGATTAATTTGGTTCAAACTGTGCCGTAAGTTTGTCGTTACTGTGTTCGCGACTCGGTTTAATGCGTGCTCTTTTGGTGCGTCTGCTGCCCATCGGTCGTGTTTAGCGATTGGGTCAGATAGGGTTTGTTGCAGTTCTTCTTTGAGTTCTTTTTGAAATGTTGTGAAGCTGGTAAAGCCAATTTTTCTTAAGGTACGCATTACGGTGGGGGTCGAGATTCCGCAATTTTCGGATAGTTCTGTAATCGATACCAAACCCGACATTGGGTAGTTAGTCAGTAAGTAATTAACGAGTTTTAACTCCGCTGGGCTAAAGAGATTGAGCTGTGAGCGAAGCAACTCAGCAATGGTGTGGCTATCGGTATTAATTGGTGTGTTATTCATAATATGCACTCTGTTGCAGCTCTAAATAGCGTTATGTTTTGCATTATACGTTATTTGAGCACTCCACAAAAAAACCTTCTCCATCGTGCTCTTTTGTCTAAGTAGATGCGCTCAAAATAAGTGCTTATGTGTGCTTAATCGGTGCGTTTTAGTGTTTTTAGATTTGTTTAAATAATAAACATATTTATATTATGTTAAAAAATTGACATGAATAAAATATAATGTATAAATATTTATGCAATTGCTATCTACCGTTTTATATCGATTCATTTGATAGTCCATCATGATGAATCACAAGCGGCGGAAGATCTGAAAAATTTCTTGAAGTTCGTAATACAGAGCACCTTTTGTTTAAGCAGTCTATACAGGATTCTTTATAAACTGCTTTTCATAATACAAAAGCCTAAAACTATTGATAGTTATGGAGAGGAAAGAAGATGAATGAGAACAAACGCGATTTTATTAAAAAAGCCGTCGTAGGTGGTGCTGCCGCTGCAACGTTAGGAGCATCCAGTGCTCAGGCAAAAACAGCTCCGATTAAATGGCGCTTACAAACATATGCAGGCGCGGCATTGGGCGAACACGTGATTAAACCTGCGGTGGATGCGTTTAATAAAGCGGCCAATGGTGAAATGGAAATAGAGCTGTACTATGCCGATCAACTTGTTCCTACCCCAGAACTTTTCCGTGCTTTGCAAAACGGCACGATTGATGCGGTTCAAAGTGACGATGACTCCATGGGAGCACCTGTTGATATCTCGGTTTTTGGTGGTTACTTCCCCTTTGCTACCCGTTACAGTCTTGATGTGCCAGTACTGTTTGAACAATACGGTTTAAAAGAAATTTGGGCAGAAGCCTACGATGAAGTGGGTGTTAAATGGTTGAGTGCGGGTGCGTGGGATCCATGTCATTTTGCAACAAAAGAGCCGATCCATAGTTTGGCGGATTTAAAAGGGAAAAGAATTTTTACCTTCCCAACCGCTGGTCGTTTCTTGAATCGTTTTGGTGTTATTCCAGTGACTTTACCTTGGGAAGACATTGAGGTGGCATTACAAACGGGCGAGTTGGATGGCATTGCATGGTCGGGCATCACTGAAGATTACACCGTCGGTTGGGCGGATGCGACGAACTACTTCTTAACCAATAATATTTCAGGTGCATGGAGTGGTTCTTTCTTTGCTAATAATGATTCTTGGAATGCACTACCGGAGCACTTAAAAGAGTTGTGGAAACTGTGTATGGACAGTTCTCATTATTATCGTCAGCATTGGTATTGGGGCGGAGAAGCGAAACTGAGAACAGAAGGTACGAAGATGGAACTGACGTCTATTCCTGATGAGGAATGGGCTATTGTGGAAGCTGAAGCGCATAAATTCTGGGATGAAGTGGCGGAAACGAGTGATCGTACTAAAAAGGTTGTCGACATATTTAAGAAATACAATGACACCATGTCGAAAGCGGGCAGGCCATATCGTTACAGTTAATAAGCGATGCTTACGTTGGTCTTTTTTATATTTTTTAAAAGACCAACGTAATTACAAAGAAGTCATATGGAAAAGATAATGACGCTCTCTTAATAAGGGGCGGCTTCTTATAAAATCTCTATTTCGGGGACGTTATTGTGTATAACGCAATTCAAACTTACATACGATTTATTTATAAATTCAATCGTGGTGTGGGTGTCATCGCTATGTATTTAGTGTTGATGATGATGGGTATTCTACTGTTTTCATCCATCTCCAAAGGTGTTGGCTCACCACAAATTTGGGTGATTGAGATGGCGCAATTTACCATGGCTGCTTATTATTTATTAGGTGGTGGCTATTCGATGCAAATGGATTCGCATGTAAGAATGGATGTCTTTTATGGTAATTGGTCCGCTAAAAGGCAAGCTATCACTGATGCGTTCACCGTTCTTTGTTTAATTACGTATTTGATCATGCTGTTTTATGGCGCGGTTTCCAGTACGGCTTATGCGATAGAGTACGGACAAAAAAATTACTCCTCGTGGCGTCCACCTCTTGCTCCCGTAAAAATTCTAATGACCACAGGAATCTTTCTAATGCTGCTGCAAGTATTAGCAACGTTTGCGCAAAATGTCGCAGAAGCTATGGGAAAACCATTTGATATTGAACGCCATCCAGAGGATTCATCAATATGAGTTACGAAATGATCGCACTATTGATGTTTTCTTCTTTGATGTTGATGCTGCTGACAGGGCAAAGAGTTTTTGCTGCTGTGGGTTTTGTTGCTGTGGTAGCGGCATTCTTCTTATGGGGAGATGGGGGCTCTGAAATGGCCTTTAATGCCAGTATGAAGCTAATGAATTGGTACCCACTGCTTACTTTACCGCTGTTTGTTTTTATGGGGTACATGTTATCCGAATCTGGTATTGCGAGTGATCTTTATAGGATGTTGCATGTCTGGATGGGCTCCCTAAAAGGTGGCTTGGGCATCGGGACAATTATTTTAATGGTGGCGATCTCTGCGATGAACGGTTTAAGCGTTGCGGGTATGGCCATTGGTACCAGTATTGCTTTGCCTGAAATGCTAAAGCGTGGTTATGACAAACGGATGGTAACGGGAGTTATACAGGCAGGAAGCTCCTTAGGTATTTTGGTTCCACCCAGTATTGTATTGGTTTTATACGGAATGATTGCTCGTCAACCTGTCAGTCAATTATGGTTGGCTGGAGCGATTCCGGGAATGATTTTAGCGGTTATGTTTATTGCGTACATTGTCATTCGCTGTCGCCTACAGCCTGAACTTGGTCCACCACTACCACAGGCCGAGCGTGATCTAATTACCCGCAAAGAAAAGTACATGCTTTTGGGAGCAGGTGTTTTGCCGTTGGTAGTTATTTTTTCGGTTATTGGTTTATTTCTAATGGGTTATACCAGCTTAGTTGAGTGCTCGGCGGTAGGCGCTGCGGTTGCTATGTTAGCTGCGTTGGTAAAAGGCCGATTGAGTTTTCGTTTGATACACACAACGTTAAGAAAAACCTTGGGCATCAGTTGCATGTTTATGTGGATCATTATGGCCGCATTGTGTTTTGGGGCCGTGTTTGATGGTCTAGGGGCGGTAAAAGCCATTGAGGCCTTGTTCCTAGAAGAGTGGGGGTTAAGCCCTTGGCAAGTACTGGTAATGATGCAGGTGTCTTATATTGTTATGGGAATGTTCCTGGATGATACGGCGATGCTAGTAATTGTTGCCCCATTGTACATTCCTTTAATTATTGCTCTCGAATTTAATCCTATCTGGTACGGTGTTCTTTATACTGTAACCTGTCAAATTGCGTATATGACGCCGCCATTTGGTTATAACTTATTTCTGATGAGAGCGATGGCTCCGAAAGAAGTTGGGTTGATTGATATTTATAAATCCATCACTCCGTTTGTGATCATCATGGTGTTTGCTTTAATTCTATTCATGGTATTTCCGCAAATTACATTGTGGTTGCCTGAGCTTGTTTTTGGAAAGTAATACTGCGTTTTTGAAAAGCACGTAAGTAAAACAGAGCAGGCTATTTAAAACTCATATTATAAAAAAGGAGACGTATTATTGTGGTGATGTACGGTCTAGAAGAATCGCCAACGGAAGAGATAAACCTAACAGGGAAATCCGATATTCTCTTGATTTGTGAACATGCGAGCCATTTTATACCAGAAGGTTTTAATAACTTAGGGCTGGCAGAAGAAGAATGCTTAAGTCATATCGGTTGGGATATCGGGGCAGCAGATTTGGCGAAAAAATTAAGTCAGCAACTGGATGCTAGCCTGATTCTTCAGCGTTACTCAAGGTTATTATACGATTGTAATCGGCCGCCAGATGAGTTGAGTGCTATTCCACCATTAAGTGAAGCAACAGTGATTCCGGGTAATAGTGAATTAACGGCTGAGCAACGTGATTATAGAATTCAGCGTGTTTATCAACCCTTCCATGAGGCGATAGGATTACACATTGCCGATCGAAAAAAAGCAGGTAGACGTACAATTATTGTGACGATTCATAGTTTTACACCTATCTATAAAGGTCAGGTGAGAGGGGTCGAACTTGGGGTGATTTGCGACCCTGATAATGAATTTTCTCAGCGTTTCTATCAGAAAGCTCGAGAGGTTTGCGATTACGATATTCGAATTAATGAGCCTTATGGTCCTCCTGAACCTGTGTTGCATACAGTTACTAAGCATGGCCGTGATAATCAAATAGCCAACGTGATGTTGGAAATTCGTAATGACCTAATTTTACGAGAAAATGATCAGCAAGAATGGGCACAGTTGATTGCTACAGTTTTGAATCAGGCAAGTGTTGGTTCAAATTCATAGCTTGCTAAATGAACACGTTATTTTGATGATGAGAGGAAAATCTATGAAAGGCATGTTAACCCTAGAACAATTGAAAGAAGAGTTTGCGGCTGGCAGCCTAGATACGGTTCTAGCTTGTCAGATTGATATGCAAGGTCGCTTAATGGGGAAGCGTTTTCATATTGATTACTTTATTAATCATGCGGTTAATGAAACTCATTCCTGCAATTATTTGCTAGCAACCGATTTAGAAATGGAAACGGTATCAGGCTATAAAGCGACGAGTTGGGAAGCTGGCTATGGTGATTATGTTATGAAGCCAGATTTGACGACATTACGCCGAGTACCTTGGTTAGAAGGAACAGCTTTGGTGCTGTGTGACGTTTTAGATCATCATTATAATCCTGTTCCTCATTCCCCTCGTGCTGTTCTGCGTAAACAAATTGACCGCTTAGATGCCATGGGAATGGTTCCTATGATGGCGACGGAGCTAGAGTTTTTTATGTTTGATCAAAGTTATGCCGATGCCTGTGCATCAGGTTACAAAAACATGAAACCAGCCAGTTCTTATAATGAGGACTATCATATATTTCAAACTACTAAAGAAGAGTCAGTGATTCGAGCGATACGTAATGGTGTGTATGAGGCTGGCATTGCTGTTGAGTGCTCTAAAGGCGAGGCCAGTGCGGGACAGGAAGAGTTAAATATTAAATATGATAAAGCTCTGACGACGGCGGATCATCACTCTATTGCTAAACATGCCTGTAAAGAAATTGCTTGGCAAAATGATAAAGCCATTACCTTTATGGCTAAATGGGAAAAAACTGAAACTGGAAGTTCATCCCATATTCATCAGTCTTTATGGAGCAAAGAGGGTAAACCGCTGTTTTTAGATGAAACTCAACCGTATGGCATGTCGGAGCTTATGCGCCATTATTTAGCTGGACTACTGGCTTACGCGGATGATGTTACCTGTTTACTTGCGCCTTATATAAACTCTTATAAACGTTTTCAAGAAGGTACATTTGCCCCGACTAAAGCGGTATGGAGCTTGGATAACCGTACTGCAGGCTTTCGTCTGTGTGGTGCAGAAACAAAAGGCATCCGCATAGAATGCCGTATCGGTGGCTCTGACCTGAATCCCTATCTTGCATTGGCGGGACAACTTGCGGCAGGTATTGCAGGAATAGAGCAGAAAATACCATTGGAAGATGAATTTGTTGGTGATGCTTATGCTGGTGAGAATGCTCACCGAGTACCAAACAGTTTGCGTTTAGCTGTTGATAAAATGAATGATTCAAGCATGTTGCGAGCAGCGTTAGGAGATGAAGTGGTTGATCACTATGTGAGAGCTGCTCGCTGGGAACAACAGGTATTTGATCAACAGGTCACTGATTGGGAAGTTGCCCGTGGATTTGAACGTTGTTGAATCATTTCCCTCCTATACAACCTTATTTTATGAATGGTTGAATGGTTGAATGGTTTGCATCTTGGTTTTAAAGGCTTTGTTTTTTGTGAGCTCAATTGCTTTAGGCTGCAATAAAAGGCAATTTGAATATAACGTATTTTAAGTATTAGGTAAAAAATGAAGAAGATTCAATGTGTGTCTCCTATTGATGGTAGCGTTTATGCAGAACGTGATATTACAACAAGTGCTCAGGTTGCCACAGTCTTTGCTAAAGCTTCGGCGGCACAGCACCTTTGGGCTCAGAGAGGCGTTGCTGAACGTAGTAAATATTGTACCTTAGCCGTTGATGCCATGATTTCTATGACGGATCGTATTGCTGAAGAATTAGCATGGCAAATGGGACGCCCGATTAGTCAAGGTGCTGGAGAAGTGAAAGGTTTAGAAGAGCGTGCTCGTCATATGATTTCCATTGCAGAATCATCTTTAGAGCCTTTTGAACCAGATTTTAAAGAAGGCTTTAAGCGGAAAATAAATCGTGAACCATTGGGTGTTGTGATGACCATAGCACCTTGGAATTTTCCTTTTATGACGGCGTTGAATTCTATTGTTCCTGCTTTGCTTGCTGGTAATGCGGTTGTATTAAAACATGCGGCTAATACGTTGCTGGTGGCCGAGCGTATTCAAGATGCTTTTGACCAAGCGGGCTTACCTGACGGCTTGTTTCAGCATGTTGTTCTTGACCATGCTATGACGAGCGAACTGATTGCATCAGGTAATGTGGACATGGTGTGTTTTACTGGATCGGTGGGCGGCGGTAAAGCAATGGAGCAAGCAGCTTCAGGGCAATTTATGTCTTTGGGTCTTGAACTTGGAGGTAAAGATTCTGCATATGTGAGAGCCGATTGTAATATGCCTTATACAATTGAGAACCTTGCTGATGGCGCTTTTTTTAATAGCGGTCAGTCCTGTTGCAGTATTGAGCGAATCTATGTGCACGAAAGTATTCATGATGAATTGGTTGCAGGGTTAGCGGCTGCGGGCCAAACCTATCGCTTAGGTAATCCGTTAGACTCGGACACAAATTTAGGTCCAATGATTAAGCCGTCGGCAGCGGATTTTGTCCGTCAGCAAATAGCCGATGCCGTTTCTGGGGGAGCAAAAACACATGTAGATACTGGTTTATTTAGCTTAGATAAGTTGGGTTCTGCTTATATGGCGCCGCAAGTATTAACCGATGTGACTCATGAGATGTCTATTATGACAGAGGAAAGCTTTGGCCCTGTAGTGGGGGTGATTAAAGTGAGCAGTGATGAAGAGGCGATTAGTTTAATGAATGACTCTGAATTTGGCTTAACAGCAAGTATTTGGACAGAAGATGTTGACGCTTCAGAGCGTATTGCACCTCAGTTAGAAGTAGGTACGGTTTTCATGAATCGTTGTGATTATTTAGATCCTGCTTTGGCTTGGACGGGGGTTAAAAATACAGGCAGAGGTTGCTCGCTTTCAACAATGGGTTTTGATGCATTAACTAGACCAAAAAGTTATCACTTTAAAACATCAACGAATTGATTGAATAATAGGAGTAGAGCGGGAGAGATGTCATGAGTGATTACGATTATATTGTAGTTGGAGCTGGTGCTGCTGGTTGTGTTGTTGCCAATCGTCTAAGTGCAGACCCAAAAATTAGAGTGTGTCTTATTGAGGCTGGCGGTGATAGCAATAGTCCATGGGTGAATATTCCAGCAGGTATTTTTGGTCTCTATGGTAATAAGAAATACGACTATGCTTTTGAAGGTACTCCTCAAGAACATTTATATAATCGTAAAATGATGGTGAATCGAGGTAAGGCTTTAGGTGGATCAACAGCCATTAATAGCATGGTTTATATCCGTGGTAATCAAAATGATTACGATGGTTGGGAAAAACTGGGTTGTAAAGGTTGGTCTTATCAAGATGTCTTGCCTGTTTTTAAAAAGCTGGAAGCGAATCAAAATAGTCAATCGGCTGATTATCATGGCTTTGATGGTGAGTTAATGGTTACTAAGCAGAAAGACTCTCATGCAGTGTGTGCAACTTTTATTAAAGCGGGTGCATCTGCTGACTTACCTGAGAACAGAGATTTTAATGGACCATCACAACTTGGTTTAGGTTGTTATGATGTGAAGCAAGATGAAGGCCAGCGTGTTAGTAGTTACAGTGCTTTCATTAAACCTATTTTGTCTCGTTCTAATTTAACCGTACTCACTCATACGGATGTGCTTTCTTTGATACTAGAAGGTGATCTGGCGCAAGGCGTTAATGCTGAATCCGCAGGTCAAGTTAAGCAAATATGGGCTAATAAAGAAGTTATTTTATCGGCTGGTACTATCGTTTCCCCCAGAGTTTTATTGGCATCAGGAATTGGCAATAAATCGGATTTGGAAGATTTGGCGATTGAATGCCGTGTTGATTTACCTGGGGTTGGTGAAAACTTACAAGATCATATTGATAGCATGGTGACGGTTAGAGCTAAAACTTCCGCCACAATTGGAGTCTCTTTGCCGTCCTTTTTACCACATGTTTTATTGGCTCCGTTTAAATATGTTTTGCAGCGCAAGGGGTGGCTTACCACTAATTATGTTGAAGCAGGGGGGTTTGCAAGAACACACTTAGCTGAGCAAGCAGAGTTTGGCTCAGCTGATGCGGATCCTGATATACAATTTCATTTTACACCTCTGTATCGAAGTCATCGAGGCAAGAAATTTGAGTTCGGACATGGTTATTCGGTTTTTACTTGTGTTTTGCGTCCTAGAAGTAGAGGAACAGTGAAGTTAGCGAAAGATGGATCTAACCGTCATGTTCTAATTGATCACAACTTTTTTTCCGATGAACGAGATCAAAAAGTGTTGATTGAAGGGATTAAAAAAGCGCGAGAAATTTTGGCCTCACCTGTGTTTGATGACATCCGTGGTGCTGAGATGGCTCCGGGGAATAAGGTAAAAACCGACGAGGATATCCTGCATTATTTACGAGAAACGGCTAGTACGGTTTATCATCCCGTTGGGACTTGTAAAATGGGTATTGATGATATGTCCGTCGTTGACCCTGCATCCTTGAAAGTAAGAGGGCTAAAGAATGTTAGGGTAATTGATGCCTCTATTATGCCCACTTTGATAAGTGGTAATACGTCTTCGCCATCAATGATGATTGGAGAAAAAGGTGCCCAAATGATATTGGATGAGCATTATCATTAGTTGTTAAGATTGATGTATAAAATGTTATACATTCAATTGATGCAGTAAGGAATTATAATGAAGTTGTTAATACAGAGAGCAAAGCAGGCTCAGGTTACGGTAGCGGGTGAGGTGATTGGTTCGATTGAGCATGGTCAAATGGTATTAGTTGGTATTGAAAAAGCGGATACAGAAGCGGATTTGCAGCGATTAGCCGACAAGTTATTAAAATACCGTATGTTCAGCGATGAAGACGGTAAGATGAATTTGAATGTTAAACAAGCTGAGGGTGGCGTATTACTTGTTTCTCAATTTACTTTAGCGGCTGAAACGAAAAAAGGCTTAAGGCCCGGGTTCTCAACGGCAGCTGTGCCAGCGGAGGCTGAGAGGCTTTTTAATATTTTTGTTGAAATGGTACGTAAACAGCATGATAAGGTAGCCACCGGACAATTTGGTGCCGACATGCAAGTGAGCCTTATCAATGACGGACCTGTTACCTTTATGTTGGATTAAACCTGTATTTTTTTAGTATTAATGGAGACTTTTACACGACTACTACGCTTGATCATACTTTGTTTAAAAAAGACTCGTCTTATCGTCGCTCATGACTTCGTGCAAATGTCTCACATTGTAAGGCTGAAAGGTATTTTAATGAAAAAAGGCACGAAATTGATATCAGTGCCTTTCTCACTTAAACAAATTTATTGGTTTATTTTCATTTCTTAAGGATGAAGACTGTAGCGATTTCTCCCTTCATCTTTTGCTTTATAAAGTGCAAGGTCTGATCTTTTAATCACCTCTTTTAGCTCTATTTCATCTGTTGAGACATCTATCGCTACACCTACACTGATGGTGACAAAAGGGCTCGTTTTAGAATACTTACTTTCTATCTCAAGAGCTTCTACAGCTCTAACAAGCGTTTTCGCTACCCTTTCAGAATCGGACTCAGTGGTATTTACTAATAAGACAATAAACTCTTCTCCTCCATATCTGGCGATAAGTCCCGGAGTCTTGATCAGAACGCTTTTTAGCTCTTTGGCTACTTGTTCAATTACAATATCACCTTGTAAGTGACCATAGTTATCGTTATATAATTTGAAGTAATCAATATCTACCATCAAAATGGCAAATTTTTTCCTTAACCCCTCTGATCTCATTAAGAAACTATAGAATGTCTCTTCAAAGTGCCGACGATTGGATAATGTTGTCAGGCTATCTGTATTACTGAGCTCTTCGAGACGACTTGCTAAGCGTTTATTTTCAATAACACTTTTCAAGCTATCAATGATAGTTTTGTTGATATTTTTGTACAGAGACAAGATATTAAACCCAAAAAAAATGTACATAATAGACATAAAAAATAATGTACTTTCTTTTTCACAGTTCATAAATATAAAAACTATTATTGGAACAAGAAAACAACAAAAAAAGGCATAAAATGAATATTTATGAATTGCAAGAGTAATAAAACCGGACGACATTAAGATAATAACGAACGCGGAGAAAAGGAGCATCCATTGCTCAGAAAGATGGTTATACGAGTAGATGTAGAAAACAGACCAGAGCAACCCGTTCACAGCGGCAGCAATCAACCCCTTACGATTAACTGAATTAAGATGGGATGCAATCCTGTAATCATCCCAAGCTTTAATCTTCAGGTAAACCGAGTAGCGAAAAGCAAGAAAAGTCATAAAAATTGCTAACCAAAGCTTTGGGAAAACTGAAGAGTCGTGGTACATCAACACGCCAAACCAACAAGTGACAACCACAGCCTGTAGAGGAGTCGTTGTCCGCATTTGCTGGTAAAACAATCTATGTTGATCGACACTTAATTTAGTTTCTTCATCAATATTCATATGTCCCTTTATTACCATATAAAAACTCTACGATTATAAATCGCAATTTATAATTACAGTACAATCAATAATAAAACTTAGGTTCTTTCTTACAAATATAACACACCCTTTAATAAGTCGATATAGAGCAACTCAAGGTTCATATTGTTCATTTGGATATCCCATTCGTAGCAAGTACTTGTTGAAATACTAGTTCTTCAGAGAAAATATTTAATCGTCTAGTCACTTCTTGAATCGGTTCGTCTCGAAATAGAGTAATGCCTACACACTAACTAGAGAGCGTGATTTTCAGGAACGCTTACGCTGCTTTTGAAGAAAAGGTGAGGACTCCTTCCACTCTGCATGTATGTTTTGAGTGAAGGAATGATTCGAGAAAAAGTGAAGCCGTTGTCTTGTATAGACAAAAAATCCGATTAAGAATGCTTAATCGGATTTTTTAGGACTATTTAATTAAACTCACCCTCAAAATAGACTTCTTTTTTTACAATTAAAATATGAATTAAGATGTTTATTTTAAGTCAGGCTGATCAGGATCCGTTTGGCTTTCTTCAGTTGGAACTGTACGTCCAGCTATCAAACCAATTTCAAACAAGAGCCACATAGGGATAGCTAATAAGGTTTGAGAAAAAATATCTGGCGGTGTAAGTAACATCCCCATTACAAAGCAACCTAGAATAATATAAGGGCGCTTAGATGAAAGAGCTGCAACACTTGTTACTCCTGCTTTGATTAACAAGTACGTTGCTACAGGGATTTCAAATGTTGCACCAAATGCAAAAAACAATTTCAGAACAAAATTTAAGTAATGATTTATATCTGTCATTACTGTTACTTCACTTGGGCCAATGGAAGTAAAGAAACCAAATATAAGAGGTAAAACAACGTAGTAGGCAAAGGTAATGCCAGCATAAAAGAGAAAAATACTTGAGATCAACAATGGAATCGCAATTTGTTTTTCATTCTTATATAGAGCTGGAGCAATAAATGCCCATATCTGGTAGAGAGTGAACGGAATCGATAATAATACGGCAATAGCAAAGGTTAATTTTAGTGGTGCTAAAAAAGGAGAAGCAACTTCAGTTGCAATAAGCGAACTGCCTTCTGGTAATAAGAGCCTTAATGGCTCGGAAACGACCAAATATAAATCATTTGCAAAAGCATATAGCCCTAAAAATAGAACTAATATAACCACTACAATTTTTAGTAAACGATTACGTAATTCAATTAAGTGGGAAACTAAGGGAGTTTGAGCAGTGTTACTGTTTTGACTCATTAGAGAGGCGCCCTGTAATGAATGTCTAATAAATAGAACTAAGTTTTTTCTGTTTGAGTAACTTTTGCTTCATTAGATGGTTCTGAAGGCATTGGTGCATCCGTCTTAATATCCAATGGAGCTTTAGCAGACTCTTGAGCTTCAACGGTTTGTGTTTCTTGAGCTTGTTCTACGACAGGTTCTTTTTCAGGCAAAGGAGTAATGGTGTTTTGAATAGTATTAGTTTCAGTCATAATTCGATTGTTTGTTTCAAGAATTTTTTGCTGTAACTCTTCTTGATCAAGTTGTTCATTTATTTCGCGCTGAACAGAGCCAATGCTCCGTTTAATTTTTCTGATCCACAAACCTGCAGTTTTTGCCGCATGAGGAAGACGTTCGGGGCCTAAAATAAGTAGGCCCACAATGAAAACGATAAGAAGTTCTGAGAAACCTATATCAAACACAGATTATGCACTCTTATCATTTTTATCGTTTTCGATGATTTTACTTTGAGCTTGCGGGTCTTCTTTAGCTTCATCTTCCTTATTCACCGCTTCTTTAAAGCCTTTTACAGCACCGCCTAAATCTGACCCTAAGTTCTTTAATTTTTTTGTGCCAAAAATAAGGATAAGAATAGCTAATACAATAAGTAATTGCCAAATACTGATACCACCAAGCATGATGTTTCTCCTATTGAGATCGACTGGCTTTTTCTTCTAAGCCAGATAAGTTAAATCGACGAGCAAGCTCATTTAGAACGTCTTCAGGACCTAAATCCAAATGAGAAAGCATGACTAAAGTGTGGAACCACAAATCTGCCGTTTCATAAACAAGATTGTGCTTGCTATCGGGAGTATTTGCGTCTTTTGCGGCAAGAATTGTTTCAATACTTTCTTCGCCCACCTTTTCTAATATTTTATTTAAGCCTTTCGCATGTAAACTGGCAACATAAGAGGTGTCTGGCGATTCAGATTTTCTTTGTTCAAGAGTTTTTGCTAATTCGGTTAAAACTTCAGTACTCATTATACGCTCTCAAATGTTACGGTTTTAATACTAGCAGGTATATACCTGCGATAAAAAGTCCCAAGCTCATTAAATCTGCACTTGCTAAGTGTTCCAAAGCTGCAGGGTCAGACACAATCCAAGCACTAATAATGCTTAGAGCACCTAATACTTTGAATGGTGTATTACGGCGATTGCGCTTTAACTCTTTATTCAGACTTAAAATTGCTTTGGTTTGAGCATTGGCTCTTTCTTCTTGTAGGCTTGCTTGAGAAAGGGCAGAGTAGACTAAGTTTGGTATTTGAGGGAATTGACCAGCCCATTCAGGGGCTTGTTTTTTAACTTCTTCCCAAATACGTTGAGGGCCAATTTGACGTTGCATCCATCGTTCTAAGAAAGGTTTAGCTGTTACCCACAAATCTAAATCTGGATACAACTGTCTTCCAAGCCCCTCGATATTTAATAAGGTTTTTTCCAATAGAACGAGCTGCGGCTGCACTTCCATATTGAAACGTCTGGCAGTTTGGAAAAGTCCAATTAATACTTGTCCAAAGGAAATGTCTTTTAATGGTTTGGCAAACATGGGTTCACACACGCTACGGATAGCGGTCTCAAACGCATGCACCGGTGTGTCTTTTGGTACCCAACCACTCTCAACATGCAATTGAGCAACCATACGATAATCCCGCTCAAAAAAGGCTAGCAGGTTACGAGCTAGATAGCTTTTATCTTCATCTGTGAGGCTACCCATAATTGCACAATCAATAGCGATGTATTTTGGTGATTTGGGGTTGCTTGGATCAACAAAAATATTTCCTGGGTGCATATCTGCATGGAAAAAACTGTGATCAAATACTTGAGTGAAGAATATCTCTACGCCTCTTTCTGCTAAACACTTCATATCAACATTGGCGTTATTAAGGTCGCCAATATTAGCGACTGGGATACCAGAGATACGTTCAATAACCATAATATTACTGCGACAATAATCCCAATATACTTGAGGGACGTAGAGCAGTTCAGATTCGTGGAAATTGCGTTGTAACAGGCCAGTATTAGCCGCTTCTTTTGCTAGGTCTAACTCATCTAAAATTGTGTATTCATAATCGTTGACGACTTCGATGGGCTTTAAACGGCGGCCATCTTTACTGTATTTATTGAGTAATTTGGCAATACTGTAAAGCAAACCTATATCTTGGTTTATGGTGTTCTCAATATTAGGACGAATAACCTTAATTACAACGTCCTCCCCAGTCTTCAACGTTGCGGTATGGACTTGGGCAATGGAAGCTGAAGCAAGTGGTTCTAAGGAAAAGTCTGTAAAATGCTCTTCAATAGGTGAGTTTAATGCTTTTTCGATAATGCTTTTTGCTTCTGCTCCAGAAAACGGAGGAACTTTATCTTGTAATTTTGCCAACTGATCCGCTAGGTCATCATCTAATAAATCTCGGCGGGTTGAAAGAAGTTGGCCAAATTTAACAAAGATTGGGCCTAAATCTTCTAGGGCAAGACGAAGGCGTTCGCCTCTGCTTTCTTTTAATTGTTTTCTTCCTTTTGAAGATAAGTAACCAAGGGGCGATCTGATAAACCATGGTAGTTTATCAGTGGGTATAAAGGTGTCTAATCGGTAACGTATAACAACATAAAAAATGCGCCATACACGTTTTAGATTCTGCCACATAATTAATATTTAAATCCTTTGTGTAAGGCAACAATGCCACCTGTGAGGTTTTGATAAGAAGTGCGCTCGAAACCTGCAACATTCATCATTTCTTTTAGTGTTTCTTGGTCAGGGTGCATTCGAATTGATTCAGCTAAATATCGATAGCTATCGGCATCATTGGCAATAATTTGTCCCATAAAGGGAAGCAATCGAAAAGAATAATGGTCATAGATGGTTGATAGGCACTCGGATTCAGGCTTGGAGAATTCTAATACAAGCAATCTACCACCAGGTTTAAGTACTCGGTACATAGATCGTAATGCTGCATCTTTGTCGGTGACATTTCTCAAGCCAAATGCAATAGTGATGCAATCAAAAGTATTGTCAGCAAAAGGTAGGGCTTCAGCGTTTGCTTGAGAAAAAGCTACATTTCCAACCACACCCTTATTGGCGAGCTTATCGCGGCCGACCTTTAACATTGAATCGTTAATATCTGCCAGTATAACTTGTCCTGTTGAGCCGACAATGCGTGAAAATCTTAGCGTTAAATCACCTGTACCACCGGCTATATCCAATACTTTATGGCCAGCTCGCACTCCTGATTGATTGATGGTGTGCATCTTCCAAAGACGATGAATGCCACCAGACATTAAGTCATTCATGATGTCGTACTTTGCGGCAACAGAGTGGAATACTTGAGCAACTGCATCCACTTTTTCATCTGTAGGAATTTCTTTAAATCCAAAGTGAGTGGTTTTATCTGAAGATTCTTGCATAACTAAGCTCAATCCAAAGGCTGTCCCGTACTGGTTCTGAAATTTAATAATCAGCACGGTATGTAAAAAGAAGAAGTAATTTATAGATAGGATACCTTAATCTTTAGGTGATTTAGATACCTATATTAATGTTTATAGAAAAACCTGTTAGTTTGAGCTGAAAACAACCTGATTGCGACCTTGATCTTTAGCAACATAAAGGCTTTTATCTGCTCGTTCAAACAGTTCTTCATGTGTTTCATTGCCAGTCAATAATGCAATACCTATGGAAATAGTAATGGGTACAGGTTGACCCTGAACATTAAAAGGCATTTTTTCTACAGCTTGACGAATTGCTTCCATTTTCATTTTTGCAGCATCAGGTGTTGTGTTTGGTATTAAAATAACAAATTCTTCACCACCATAACGAAAGGCCATGTCTTTTTCTGTTAGTGCACTGCGAATTTGTCTAGGAATTAACCGCAGTACTTTATCTCCCGCTAAGTGCCCCCAGGTGTCGTTGACATTTTTAAAGTGGTCAATGTCGCAAACAGCAAGAGCTAACTGGCCATTAGATTTTGCATTCATGTTGCACAGAGGCAGAATAGAGTCTTGGTATGCCGCTCGGTTAGGTAAATTTGTCAGACTGTCCGTCATAGCTTGTGCGAGCTTTTGTTGTAAATTTAGACGAAGAGTGGAGGCGTCTTTTTCCATTCTACTGACTTTATTGCGTAATTGAGAGATTGATTGAGCCGCTTGTTTATCTTGATCAAGCATTTGCTTCTGATACTGATCCATAGTTGAAGATATTGTATTAAGTCTATCTCCAATTAAGTTTTTTAAACTGTTCAAATCTGTCGCTTGAGATACATCAGTAGTTGTATCAGATACTTGCTGCTGCAAGCTAGAGTTAAAATCATTACGAGTGTTCGTTAATGTTTTTTGACTTTTGTAGCTAGTGACAATGCTAGCGTTAATGGACGCTAACTGAGAGTTTAATTGGCTAAGGTATGAAGTTAAATCTTGTTGGTTCTTGCCAAGAGCAATAAGAGCTAAGTTGGTTGTCTCGGCAACCATTTTAGGGATGTGTTTTAATTCTTTAGAATCGTTTAAAAAAGATTTTACATCACTAATTTGGTCGTCAAAGTTTTCAGGGAGAGATAGATTATCTAATAAAGAAGTTAGTGTTTGGGCAACATCCACTAGTATATGTGGATGATTTTGCTCTGTAGCTCCTTGATTATTACTGTCATTTTTAGAAAACAGCTTTTTGAAAAGAGAGCGTTTACCTGGCTGCTCTTCATCAGGTTCTTCTAATGTGGCTTCAATTAAGGCAATGCAAGATTCAACTAGGTCAGGCCATTGATGCATAGATTGCCAATGGCTGCGCACTTTTGTGAGAAAATCTTTCTTTTGTTTCTGGGGAACTGAATGATTTGGAATACGTTCTAGCAAGTCGACTAAGTCATGCAAGGTATCACGCAGTTTTTTAGCTCGTGCGTCTCTTGCTTTATCTGCTTTTAGCAGCTTTGGCTCAAGATCCTTTAACACTTTATTTACAGCAACACTATCAACATTTGAGGCAATGCTATTCCGTATTTCTTTCAGCGCCAGATCCAGCTGAGGATCAATACCTTCCGCCATCATGCTTGTTCTCGAAACAGCTTTACGAAGTGTTTCTATCAGCTTTTGAGTTGCTGGATCTGACATTTTACCTCACTCTTATTACATTGATTTGCGTTCTTGCTCAATTAAGTAGTCAACGACATTGTAGATATTATTACTACCATTTGCAGTTTCTGCCGTCACTAAATATTTTCCATTTACTATTAAGCCAGGTACTCCACGGGCACCATAGGCTCTAATTTTTGCATCAGCTTGTTTTAAACGGCTATTTACTGCAAAAGAATTATATTGTTTTCTGAATTCAGACTCACTCACACCATGTTGAGCAAAGAATTCAGCTAACGAGTCTTCAGAGTTTAGACGGCGTTTATCAATATGTATGCTATCAAATAACGCAACATGTGTTTTATCTAAAACATTCAGTATATCAGCAACATGATAAGCTTTTGCATGTGCTAACCAATTACGACCAAATACAGCAGGAGTGAATTTAAAATCTACATCGCTAGGTAAGTCGGCTGACCATGCTTGAGTTAAAGGCTCTAAGGCAAAGCAATGAGGGCATCCGTACCAAAAAATTTCAACGACTTCTACTTTATCTGGTGAGGCAGTTCTAACAGGTTTTTTGATGAGTGTATAGCCATTTCCTGGACTATATTCAGCTGCAAGGGCAAGTGTAGGTAACACAAACGCCAGTAAAAATGAGATTAATAATTTCTTCATTGTATTCTCCAGATAATGTCATTAAGTAAACTAGTGCACTAATGTATCGAGACCTTTGCACGACTGCGTTTGCTAATACTTTGTTAAAAACTGGCTCAAACTGCGCATTTATAGCTCATAAACATCGCTCATGATTTCGCTAAAAGGTCTCGTATCGCAAAATTCTACCTAAATTTTTACATTACATAGGAGTTAAATAAGTGTGTTTTCGTTAACTTTACGTAATGTTTACGACAACCTCCCTCAAAACACGTTTAACAGGGAGGTTGTACGAACATATTGCTAAGATTTTTTGGGAAACACGAGTAATTATTGTAAGCCTTAGTATAGACCTTGAATATAACTGGATACGGCTTCAATCTCTTGATCGTTCATTTTGAATGCAATATCTCTCATTATTCTTGACGGGTCGTTTTCGCGAGCTCCAGATTGGAAGGCTTTTAATTGAGATTTAGTATAATCTGCGTGTTGCCCGCTTAACCCTGGGAATGCTGCTGAACCTAGGCCTTTACCTGTTGGTCCATGGCAAGCTGTACAAGCTGGAACACCTGTTTTTGGATTACCTGTTCTATACAATGCTTGGCCAGCTTCAACTAATGTCGGATCAGCTTGCCCAACAACTGTTGAATTACTTGCAAAATAAGCTGCAATATCTGCTAAGTTTTGTGGTGTTAGGTTATCAAGCTGACCAGTCATTTGAGCAACTGGGCGCTTCCCTGATTTGATATCATTTAGCTGTTTAAGAAGGTATTTTTCTTGCTGACCAGCGAGTTTTGGAAAGCTAGGAGCTAAACTGTTGCCGTCTGCGGCATGGCATGCTGCACAAGCAGTCGTCAATTCTTTTCCTGCTTCGGCATTGCCTTCCGCCATAGCTACTGAAGTTGAACCAATTGCGACCAACATACCTACTATTACTTTTTTCATTCGCTGCCCCTGACATATCGATAAAAATGTGTTTATTTTGACTGGCATGACAAAACAAACCTATATATGGCCTGTATATTTACCTACTGGACTAGACTAATCAAGAAGTACTGAGTTAAAGCATGGTAAATAAACAATTTAGAAGGCATTATATACAACCAAATGAAAAACGTGAACGCTAATCAGACTCTATTGACGAATATCAACTTATGACCCCCTTTGATCCTATTTTTCATTCAGCGTATTTTATTAAAAGTGCTGAAAAGTTATCCCAGTGTCCAGTTGACCAAGGTTTTGAGATCGCATTTGCTGGTCGCTCAAATGCTGGCAAGTCAACCGCACTAAATACATTAACAGACCAAAAAAAGTTAGCGAGAACGTCTAAGACTCCTGGTCGTACCCAGTTAATCAATTGCTTTGGTTTAAATATTGACGATCGACGCTTAATTGATTTACCAGGTTATGGCTTTGCTAAAGTTCCTGTTGCCATGAAAGTAAATTGGCAAGCGCACATGCAAGATTATTTAATGAATCGACATTCATTAATTGGTTTTGTGCTTGTAATGGACATTCGTCATCCACTCAAAGAGTTTGATGAACTAATGTTAGATTGGGCCCAAGCGAATAAAATGCCAGTACATGTGTTATTAACAAAATCAGATAAGTTAAAGCGAGGCCCTGCAAAATCAACAATGCTAGCCGTTCAGAAAAACTTGAATGATCGAGGCGTGATAGGTTCTGTGCAAACCTTTTCGGGACTTTCCGGTGACGGCCTTGATGAATTGAGAATGAAGTTGGGAGATTGGTTAGAGCTTGGCGAATTTACTAAAGAGTAATGTAAGTTTTTTGCCGAAATAAAATCTATGAGTGTTTGAAGTGGGCTGGGCATATAGCATTAGATCTTTGCACGACTACGATGCTTGCTAGGGAGGGGCGAATAAGTCCTCTTGCCTCAGCATATGGGTAAAAGCTTGTCATTCGAGATGCTTAAAAGAAGACAGGCTTTAAGATCATGCCTCGCAGGTCTTTCAGTGCCTTTCAGAGAGAGCGTCACATTGCGTTATGACTCTTTGAAAGGTATTAACATTCAAAGAGTCGTACCTTCTCTAATACTTTGTTAAAAACAGATTCAAAATGCGCTTTTATAACTCATAAAATCCGCTTTTTCGTCTGTTTTTGCCTTGTCTGTATTTTCCTCGTTTTGTCATCGCTCATGACTTCATGCATAGGTCTCAGTATATACGTGCCATTTTTTTATTGAGGCTGTAAGTACTCAGTTAGATATGTGTCGAAATCTTGAGTATCAGAAGATTCTATTTCTAGATGTTTCTTGAAAGACGCTTCAGCTAATGAAGAAAAGTGTTGCTTGGTTGTTTCAGAAAGTGGAGATGCTAACCAGTTCTCTTGCTGGTTTTTTGCTATTTCTAGCATGGCGGCAGTATAACCCGTTGAGCTCTCAGCTAAGGATAAAATTTTATTAGATGGTAAATCTGTTGGCGAGTTAAAAACGGCTAGCTCTTTTTCAATAGAGTGAAGATATTTATCATTCCCTGTTTTAGCGGTTAAATACTCAGCTACTTGTTTAAGTTCGTTGAGTAATTTTAAACCTTGATCCTGTAATGATACTTTGCCATTTCCAAAATCAAATAAATAACTGCTATCTCGACCATGTGTGGCTATTTCTTGTTGCAGCTCTCTGAGTGCATGGCACTCTTTCTCTTCTAATAAGCTATCACCCGTTAACATGCAGAATACCAAGAATACGTCGATAAAATATAAGGTATCTTCATTCATTCCTATCGGGGAGAAGGGGTCAATATCCATGATGCGCACTTCTATGTATTCAACACCTCTAGAATGTAATGCTGTACTAGGGTGCTCTCCCGGTTGAGCCACTCTTTTTGGTCGAATATCACTGTAATATTCATTTTCAATCTGCAGAATGTTTGTATTTAATTGTTGGTATTTTCCGTCGACTTTTAATCCTATACTTTGGTATTTGGAATAAGGAGTTTTAAGTGCTTGCTTTAGAGTGTCTATGTAAGTGCTTACTTCGTTATAACAAACAAACAAATCAGCCTGAGCGTTATTTTGATAACCAAGGTCACTCATTCTAAGTGATGTTGCATGTTGACCGTAATAAGTCTGCGTACCTAATTTCTTTAGCTTATCTGTCTCTTGATTGAAAAAGCTGGTGTCTACAGCTGGTGACGCGCCAAAAAGATAAGACAATAACCAAGAGTTGCGCCTAAAGTTTCGAATTAAGGAAAAATAACTGTTTGACTTAAAGTCTTGTAAAGATTCGGTATTTTGTGACTGTGCCTTATAGGACTGTAAAAACTCCCAGAAGCTTTCATCAAAGGAAAAGTTATAGTGCATTCCTGCAATGCATTGCATTATGCGGCCATAACGATTTGATAACCCTTCTCTATACACATACTTTAATTTACCTACATTAGACGTTCCATAATTTGCAATGGGAACATCCTTATTGTCAGCTAGGTAGCATGGCATACTGGCAGGCCATAAACACTCATCTTGTTTTGATAAGGTATGATTTACAACATGATGAATGGTTTCTAGTTCTGTAATCACACCTTCAACACTTGGGTGTACTCCCGTGATAAATTCCATTAATGATTCGGAATAATCGGTAGTGATGGAGTCATGGGTGAGAGCTGAGCCTAATGCTTGAGGATGTGGAAGATGAGATATTCTGCCATCTTGTTTTTTGACCCTCAAAGCTTCACGTTCAACTCCTCGGTGGAAAGTTAGTGGTGTCGCGTCGATGTTCTGTTGACAGAATGCATCGAGAGCCTTTAAGGCATTGGAAAGCGGAGTAGTCAAATTGTTTTCCTTCTTACGTAAGGCGTTTTAATAACGGTTTTGCTAATTGTACTCTTGTGTGAATCCTAGCATCAATAGAGAAGGAGGGCGTTTCCACATTCATTGCAGAATACGCGATATTAATATTTGATGTTAATAGCGTATTTTCGTATAAAAATACAATGTTATTCCGTGGTGAATTTTAAAAATAGGATAAGTAATTCACCTTCAGTAAGAGAGTATCATTCATGGTTTAGAAAAATGGTCTAACGATAAATGAGGGTGGGTAAGTAAGTCATGTTAATGATTGCCGAAAACGTTAACGCTTTGATTTTTTACAGGGTAATCCCCCTTGTTTTTTTATTTACGTTACCGATAACGTCAGGACAGAAAGGCAGGGAGGATGTTTGGTTGAGTGCTTTTAAAAAATTTAACAACTTGAAAATATTGAGTTAAGTGTATGGGTATGGGTATGGGTATCTGGTATTGTTCAGCGAACTGCGTTCTTGCCCACCCGGAGTGTTCATATATTACTCTACTATGAATTACGTTGATGCACACAAAAGCCTTCGTCTTTTCTGCTTGCGTTACTGGCGTCGTCAGCGCAGAAAAAAACGGAGGCTTTTAAATTGATTGAGAGTTTTTATAAAGTCTAACTATTTGAAATTATTGAATTAAATGTATGGATGGCTTATATGTTTCCTGCAAAATATAGGGCCAGTTGATTTATATGTCAACGGCAAATTGCAGTATTTGATTACTGCAAAAATAAATTGACCTAACCAACAATGTCAGCCACAATAATTTTCATTAAATTAATTCCGATTTTGTAACGCCAGTTGGTCATACCCCATTGGCGTTTATTTACTTTTTGGAGAAATCGGTTTGCTGAACACAACAAGGTTTAACGTTCATGAATGCAAAAATGCGCCAAGCTACTGAAGAGCTGCGTCTGAGTGATATTGCCGATATCCGCTTAGGCCATCCTTTTCGTGGCACGGTAAAGCAATACGACAATGGTGACGTAAATGTTGTTCAAGTAAGGGATACCGAGGCAACGGGTGAAATCAACCAATACACTATGGTTGAAACCTTATTAAATACGAAGAAACAACCCGACTGGTTACAAAATGGCGATGTGTTATTTGTCGCTAAAGGAGCAAGACATTACAGCGTATTAGTAGAACAGGTATTAGAGCGCACAGTCTGCTCACCACACTTTTTTGTGGTGCGTTTAAAGCCTGAGTTTAAAGATGTCATCGTGCCCGATTTCTTATGTTGGCAGCTTAACCAGCAACCTGCACAGCGCTATTTTAAAGCGACTGCTGAAGGTTCAATGTACCTAAGTATTCGCAGGCAAGTGTTGGAGAACGTGCCAATTAAGGTGCTTAAGTTTGAGAAACAAAAACAACTCGCTGCAATGCACCGCTGCGGTGTTAGAGAGCAAAAAGTATTACAAAAGCTGATTGAAAATAGACAGCAACAACTAGAAGCCATTGCTATTCACGCACTTGAAAGCTCATGCGTTTGAAAGAGAGCCTAAAACAAAACTGATTTAAAAATTAATAATAAGGACTTAAACAATATGACCACAACCAATCAAATCAATCAGGATGATACAGCCTTGAGCCAGCGTGATGCAGCCTTGAGCGAAACAAAAAATATCACGCAAAGTGAAGTAAACAAGGCGGTATGGGCCGCTTGTGACACCTTCCGTGGTGTGATCAGTGCCGATACTTATAAAGACTTCATCCTGACCATGCTGTTTTTAAAGTACATCTCTGATGTTTATAAAGATGAATACAACAAATTAGTTACTCAGTATGGTGGCTCTGGTAACGAGAACCCTGAACTAATCCACGCCATGATGTCGAAACAGCGTTTTGTACTACCAGAAGGCGCAAGTTTTTGGAATTTATACGAAAAGCGTTATGAAGCAGGTAACGGTGAGCGAATCGATAAAGCCTTACATGCTATTGAAGAAGCCAACGGCAGTAAGCTTAAAAACGTATTCCAAGACATCAGCTTTAACACCGACCGCTTAGGCCAAGAAAAACAAAAAAACGACTTACTGCGTCACTTACTAGAAGACTTCGGTAAAGACATTTTAAACCTAAGCACAGAGCGTGTAGGCAGTTTAGATATTATCGGTAACGCCTATGAATACCTTATTAAACACTTTGCCGCAGGCAGTGGTGCGACCGCTGGCGAGTACTACACCCCACCAGAGGTCTCAACCCTTTTAGCAACCGTTTTAGAGCCCGTTGAAGGTGACCAAATATGCGACCCATGTACAGGCAGTGGCTCATTGCTTCTTAAATGTGGCGCTATGGTACGTAAAAACACTGGCTCCAAAAAATACGCCTTGTTTGGGCAAGAAGCGATTGGTTCAACGTGGGCATTGGCCAAAATGAACATGTTCCTACATGGTGAAGACAACCACCGTATTGAATGGGGCGACACCATTCGTAACCCATTGCTACTTGATAAAGACGGTAGCGGCTTACTGCACTTTGATGTAGTAACAGCCAACCCGCCATTTTCACTGGATAAATGGGGCCATGAAGACGCCAGCAGCGACCCATACGGACGTTTCCGCCGTGGTGTACCGCCTAAAACCAAAGGTGACTATGCGTTTATCAGCCATATGATTGAAACGCTAAAACCGGAAAGCGGAAGAATGGGTGTGGTCGTGCCACATGGTGTGTTATTTAGAGCATCGAGCGAAGGCAAAATCCGTCAGCAACTGATTGAAGAAAACCTGCTAGATACCGTTATTGGCCTGCCAGAAAAGTTGTTTTTTGGTACAGGCATTCCAGCCGCTATTTTGATATTTAAAAAGAAAAAGCACGATGACGTGCATGGAAGCACTAATGCCGCGGGTGCAGGACGCGCAGGAGCGGCCAACAATGTGTTGTTTATTGATGCCAGTCGCGAATTCAAATCAGGTAAAAACCAAAACCAATTAACTGACGATAATATTCAAAAGATTATCGATACCTACAAGGCTCGTGAAAGCGTTGATAAGTACGCGTACCTCGCCAGTTTTGATGAAATCAAAGAAAACGACTTTAACCTCAACATCCCTCGTTACGTTGATACCTTTGAAGAAGAAGCTGAAATTGATTTAGTGGCAGTACGCACAGAGCGTGTCCAGTTACAAAGCGAGTTAAAAACACTGGAAGCGGAAATGGAAGGCTACTTAAAGGAGCTGGGGTATGATGTCTAATGAATGGAAAAAAGGTGTAATAGAAGATATTGCTAAAGTTTCTTCTGGTGGAACTCCTAGTAGACAAAATGATTCGTATTGGTTTGACGGTCAAATACCTTGGGTAACAACAACTGAAGTTCAGTTTGGCGTAATTAACGATACAGAGCAAAAAATAACTGAAGCAGGACTTAAAAATTCATCAGCGAAACTTTTTCCAAAAGACACCATTTTAATGGCCATGTATGGTCAAGGAAAAACTCGTGGTCAAGTTGCAAAGCTAGGTATTGAAGCTTCAACAAATCAAGCGTGTGCTGCGTTACTACTTAAAGATGGCTTTGAGGTTGATTACTACTATCAGTATTTGGTCAGTCAATACGAAAATATTAGAGAATTAGCCAATAGTGGCGGTCAGCAGAATTTGAGCGCTGGAATTATTAAAGGTATTCATGTTCCAATTCCTCCGCAGTTGGAACAACGCAAAATCGCCAAAGTTCTATCTACTTGGGATAAAGCGATTAGCACCACCGAGCGCCTAATCGACAATAGCAAACAGCAGAAAAAAGCCCTGATGCAACAACTGCTCACAGGTAAAAAGCGCCTTCTTGATGATTCAGGTAAACCGTTTGATGGTGAATGGAAGTACGTTCGAGCAGGAGATATGTTTTCAACTAGATCAAATAAAAAGCATGATTCTGATTTGCCGATATTAGCGATTACCCAAGATCAGGGTGCTATTCCTAGAGAGTTTATTGATTATAATGTGTCCGTTACTAAGGAAAGTATTTCAGGATATAAAGTTGTTGAGATCGGTGACTTCATTATCAGTTTAAGAAGTTTCCAAGGTGGTATTGAGTACTCTAGATACAAGGGGATTTGTAGCCCAGCATATGTCATTTTATACCCGAAAGTAGAAATCGTAGATGCCTTCTATAAGTACCACCTTAAATCTCACATTTTCATTCAAGCAATGAAGAGTCGCCTTGAAGGTATTCGTGACGGGAAAATTATAAGCTATAAATACTTTTCAGAGATCAAATTGCCTAAACCATCATCAGAAGAACAGCAAAAAATTGCCTCAGTATTGACCAATGCAGATAAAGAAATAGAACTACTAGAGCAACAACTTGCTGAACTAAAACAAGAGAAAAGAGCGCTGATGCAACAGTTATTAACTGGCAAGCGCAGAGTTAAGATTTAGATAAGGGAATATCAATGACAACAACTGAAATGTTTACCGATTTTTTAGCAAATTTAAAAATTGATAATGCTGCTTCTATTACTTCAAAGTACGAAGAAATAACATCAGCGTTAAATAAAAAATTTCGCGATACCGAGTCAAAAACAGCTAATAGCTTGCAAGTCGGTTCTTATGGGCGTTGGACTGGTATAAAAGGCATATCGGATTTAGATATGCTTTATATCATGCCAAGTTCTAAATGGAATGATTATAAAAACGGTAAGCAGTCTAAGTTATTAGATGACACCAAAGATGCCATTCAAGCCAGATACCCCAAAACAACTGTGAAAAAAGACCGCTTGGTCGTGCAGGTTATTTACAAAGGATTTATGGTTGAAGTTCAACCTGTTTTCGAGCAAGAAGATGCTAGCTTCAAGTATCCTGACACCTACAATGGTGGATGTTGGAAGATCACCAAGCCTCGTAAAGAAATTAAAGCGATGAAAGAGTTTGTTGATCAAAAAAATAAAAATCTACGCAAGCTTTGTAAAATGTCTAGAGCATGGAAGAACAAATGCGGTGTTGGTATGGGGGGATTATTACTCGATACGTTAGCGTATAACTTTCTTAAGTCTAACTCTGATTATGATAAACGTTCAACAGCTTATTATGGCTGGTTGTGCCGAGATTTCTTCAAGTATTTATCGGAAGAGCCAAACAAAGACTACTACTTAGCCTTAGGTAGTAACCAACGAGTTAATGTTAAAAGCAAATTTCAGCGCAAAGCAAAAGAAGCTTACGAAAATAGTTTAACAGCCATTGCAGCAGGAGAAACAAGCTCCGCCAATAAAAAGTGGAAAAAAATATTTGGCCGACCTTTTCCTGTTGCTGCGGTGCAAGAAAGCAAATCTTCAGCTTACTCGTTTAGAAATACAGAACAGTTTATTGAAGATTTATACACTGTAGACATTCGATTTAACGTAAGGCTTGAATGTGAAGTTTCACAAAACGGTTTCAGGGAAGCTTTACTTCGAAATATGTTAGCTAGAAAGCTAAAATTACAATCAAAGAAAAAACTTAACTTCTTTATTGCTGATATTGATGTTCCAGGTGAGTTCATTATCAAATGGAAGGTTCTTAATCGTGGTGCAGTAGCTGAACAAAGAGATTGCATTCGAGGTGATATAGTTATTGATGAAGGCTTTAGTAAGAGAGAAGAAAAAACAGGTTTTAACGGAGAACATATTGTTGAATGTTTTGTTATTCAAAATGATGTTGTAGTCGCAAGAGACCGAATCGATGTACCAATCCAGTGAGGCGAGAATGGATAATAATAATTTAAAAAAACATATTGCTGAAACTGCCTACAACGTCGGATATTCAGCTAAATTGCACTTTGCTAGTTTTGAAATGATTGAAAAGCTACCGGGGTTAATTAGCTTTATCTCAATGGCCTTTGGTATTTATGCGTTAGCTTTTTCTGAGCTATCAACAAAGCTTATGTCTTGCACTCTCCTCGTGCTAGGTCTCATCGGCTTATACATCACAATGAAAAATGGTGACAAGGAAAATTATGAAGAAAAAGGCGTTAAACTGACGGACTTATTTAACGAACTAAAACATTTAATGCTGGAAGCAGAGCATGAATCACCAGACACGGAGATAATTAACAGTAAGTTGCAAAATATTGAGACTAGATACAATCAAAGCTGTGCATCCCATCATATAATGTTCGCCTCTTGGTTCGCTCATTATAAATTTTTCTGGGAGCAGCAAATTGGGTGGATTAATAATTATCGACCTTTTGGCTTTTTTAGAGATAAAATTCCATTAACATTATGGGTAACATTGATAGTTACCACTTTAATCGTAGTATTTAATTGTACTAATATTCTTGCAGCGGTTTGCGAGTTTATAAATACTAAAGGTGGCAACTAATGAGTAGAACCACCATAAATTTCCAAGAAGAATTTAGTTCAAAAATCCCAGCATTAACCTTGCTTACTAATTTAGGTTATCAGTACATTCCGCCTAGTGAATGTGAAGCTTTACGTGGCAATCCACTTTGGCAGATAAAAAAAGCACACATCAAGTGGTGTTACTGCCTGTTATGCGAGCGTTTTTAGCCAAACAAACTTTTCCCTTTGCTGGTAAACAACACAAACTTACTGATGCCTCTATTGATAAAGTGATGCATGAGTTAAACCCAGCAATGAATTCAGCAACCGATAATGGATTAATAACTTTTGAACCTTTTATTGGCGTAAGGCCTAGACGTTTTCTTGATCTGTTTTCTATGAGTCTTGGTTCAGGTTCAAAGCTAAAAAGAAAAGACAAGGCTGGTTCAACACTCGATTGGAGCAAATCAACCGCACCTATTAGAACACCTCTCATTTCCAAGTCTTACCTTGAAATTGAGAGCTCAGCGGCTGATATTTGGGATGGGAATTAAAGGATATATATGACTGTAAACGACTTGATTTTATATTCTACAGAAGACAGACAATCACAATTTGTACTTCGTCAGCTCGGCGGGCAAGTATGGTTATCTCAACTTGAAATTGCAGAGCTTTACCAGTCTAGTAAACTAAATATTAGCAAGCATATTAAAAGCGTATTAGCAGACGGTGAGCTGGCTGAAGTGGCAGTTGTCAACTCTAAGTTGACAACTGCCTTTATGAGGGGATATAGATTTTATATTGACCATAGCGTCAATATATACCATACTAAGCTCAACATAACCGCCACGCTTAGTGCCCTTTCTTCTTTGATTAAAGGTGTGTCGCGCAACCTTGGCGGTTTTTCTTTGCCTGAAATTTACTCCTCTGGGGGAAATGGGGTTGGCAAATGACGTTAGTTCCGTATACCAAGCCTGCTATTTCCTTTGCAGATCAAATCATTCGACTTGAACAAAAAGGGCTGAATTTCAATAACAAAGCCCAAGCTGAGATTCAACTAGCCAGCATTAGTTACTATCGTTTAAGTGGCTATTGGTATCCATTTCGTGTGCGCGATAAGCATAATAATGTTTCCAACTTATTTGAAGCTGATACTGACTTCAATCAAGTTATTTTTTTATATGAATGGGATAGGCAACTTCGTTCATTAATTCTAGATGCTATTGAACGTGTAGAGATAGCTGTTAGAACACAATTTACCTATCACGTTGGGCATACCTATGGCGCTTTTGGTCACACGAATGCGCAGAATTTTCATCCAAAATTTAAACATCAAGACTGGTTGAACAAACTAGAAAGTGAAGTGCGTCGCTCTAGCGATGATTTTATTCGCCACTACCAATCCAAATATACTGGATTTCCAACTGTACCTGTCTGGATGCTTACTGAGGTAATGTCATTAGGCGCCTTATCATTTGGATATGGAGGCTTGATAAATGATAAAAAAAATGGAATTGAAGATAAAAAAGCTATTGCTCAACATTTTAACCTCCACCACAAAAAGCTTGGCGACTGGTTGCATACGCTAACTTATGTAAGAAATATTTGCGCTCATCACAGCCGTTTGTGGAATCGTTCATTAGCAATTAGACCTGACAAGACAAAAGATCCTAAATGGCTTGCTCCTATTACCCCCAGAAATGACCGAATTTTTTATATTCTACTTATGTTAAGGCATCTGCTTAAGGCCACAGATAACGGTAACGATTGGGTTAGCAATACAAATCAATTATTAGAACAATTAGCTCATAGCGGGAGATGGCGTTCTGCAATGGGGCTACCTGAAGAATGGAGAGAGCATCCACTATGGAAGTAACTAGTAAAAAGGTCAATTTTAACGAAGAATTCAGCGCAAAAATCCCTGCTCTGTCGCTATTAACCAACCTAGGCTACACCTTCATTCCACCAATTGAATGCGAGGCGCTGCGTGGTAATACTTTAGCAAATGAAAAGAAAAGCACTCATCAGGTTATTTTGCTCCCTGTTATGCGTGCCTTTTTAGCGAAACAAACGTTTTCGTTTGCAGGCAAACAACATAGGTTATCAGAAGCTGCTATTGATAAAGTGATGCATGAGTTAAACCCAGCAATGAATTTAGGGCTTAAAGCTGCCAATGAAAAGCTCTACAACGCCATGATGTATGGCGTGAGTGTAACTGAGTTTGTTGATGGTAAAAAAGCCTCTCCGACTATTCAGCTCATTGATTGGCATAATATTGAGAATAACCAGTTCCACTTTACTGAAGAGTTAGTGGTTCAAAATGCCGAAGGCACTGGTAATCGAATCCCTGATATTGTGTGTTTTGTAAATGGTTTGCCATTAGTGGTTGTCGAGGCGAAACGCCCTGATTCAAATAAAGAAGGTAAATCGACCAACGCTGAAGCGATTTCTCAGCATATTCGAAATCAAGGACAGGCTGAAATTCCTCACTTGTATGCCTATAGCCAATTGCTACTAGCAGTAAATGGGCATGAAGGTTTATATGCTACTTGCGGCACCCCTGAAAAGTTCTGGGCTAAGTGGAAAGAAGAACACTCTCATCTAGGAATAGCTGAAGCGGAATTTGTCAGGTTAAAAAATCATAAACTGAGCGAAGAACAATTAAATAAGCTGTTTAATCATCGTCCTGTCAAAGCGAAAGATGACTACCTTTCATTGGTTACAGCAGGCGACTTAACTGTTACCGACCAAGATAGGCTTATAGTCAGCTTGCTGCGTCCTGAGCGTCTTCTTGATATGACTCGCTTGTTTACCTTGTTTGATAAAAAAGCAGGCAAGATTGTAGCTCGTTATCAGCAGGTTTTCGGTATTCAGGCACTGATTGAACGCATTAATACGTTTGATGACACTTCACCCGCTGATGGCTCTTCATCCGCTCGCGGCGCTGGTGCTCGTAATGGTGGTGTTATTTGGCACACTACAGGTAGCGGTAAGTCATTTACTATGGTGTTTTTATCAAAAGCGCTTATCTGGCTAGAAGAGCTTGCACAATGTCGGGTGATCATAGTGACAGACCGTGTGGACTTGGAAGATCAATTAAGCCGTACCTTTGCATCAGGCGGTGTATTAACTGACCGAGATAAAAAAGATGCAATGGCGACCACTGGTAAGCGTTTAGCTGAACAAATCGGTAAAGGGAATGAGCGAGTTATCTTCTCGATCATTAATAAGTTTGGCTCAGCGATTAAATACAAAGAATGCTACAACGACAGTCCTAATATTATCGTTTTAGTGGATGAAGGCCACCGTAGTCAGAACGGTGAAAATAATATCCGTATGCAGCAGACGCTGCCTAAAGCGGCCTATATTGCCTTTACGGGTACGCCACTATTGAAAGACGATAAGACCGAAAACAAATTCGGTAAGATCATCCACTCTTACACCATGCAGCAAGCGGTTGAAGATAAAACTGTTACACCATTACTGTATGAAGAACGTATTCCAGAGCTGAATGTTAACGACAAAGCCATTGATGCGTGGTTTGAACGCAGCACTAGTAAACTAACTGACAAACAAAAAACGGATTTAAAGAAGAAGTTTTCGCAAAAAGGTCAGATCTACCAAACTGAAGGTCGAATTGACCTGATTGCTTATGATATTGCCGACCACTTCCAAAACTTTAAACAACAAGGCTTAAAAGGCCAATTAGCTTGTGATTCCAAAGCCTCTGCAATTCGTTATAAGAAGGCATTGGATAAAATAGGTACGGTGACATCGGTTGTGGCGATGTCGGCTCCAGATACTCGTGAGGGTCACGAAGCGGTTGATCAAGAAAGTAAGGACATTGTGCAAAATTGGTGGAAGGCAAACGTTAATAAAATGGACGAAAAAGCCTACACCAAAGCCATTATTGAAGACTTTGGCAGAGATGATGGTCCAGACATCATGATTGTTGTTGATAAGCTCCTCACTGGCTTTGATGAGCCTAAAAACACAGTGCTTTATATCGACAAACCACTTAAAGAGCACAACCTGATCCAAGCGATTGCCCGTGTTAATCGATTGCATAGCAAAAAGCAGTTTGGTTACTTAATTGATTACCGAGGCATACTAAAAGAGCTTGATACTACAATCGAAAAGTATCAAGACCTTGCTGAGCGTACCCAAGGCGGCTTTGATATTGACGACCTGAAAGGTTTGTATAACCGCATGGATACGGAATACAAAAAGCTTCCGGGGCTGCACAGTGATTTATGGGCGATATTTGATGGTGTTAAAAACAAACAAGATGGCCCAGCACTTCGCCAAGCGTTAGCGCCTAAGGTGAATGATGTTGATGGAAAGCTTGTCGATACCAATCTTAAAAAGCGTGATGACTTTTATTCGGCACTGACCGCATTTTCAAACTGTATGAAAGTAGCGTTGCAATCAGCCACCTACTTTGAAGATAAGTCATTTGATGGCTCTCCATCCGCTGTTAGCTCTCGTGACTTATACAAACGTGACCTAAAAGCCTTTGTCGATTTACGTAAACAAGTACGTGAAGATGCGGACGAAACTATTAATTATGATGAATACGCAGAAGATATTCGCAGCCTTCTAGACAAGCACATTGCTGGTATTGAAGTTAAAGAGCCTGACGGTGCGTATTTGGTCGGAAATTTAGGAAAAGACGTTAAGCCACAGGATATGAGCGATGACGAAGCTCGTAACCAGACTGATAAAATCACAGGCCGAATCACCAAAATGATTGAGCAAGACTTAGCAGATGATCCTTATGCTCAGGAGTATTTCTCTAATATGCTTAAAAAGGCGATTGAAGATGCAAAAGCGATGTTTGATGCACCTGTTAAGCAATACATCCTTTTTGCTGATTTTGAGCAGGAAGTAAAAGAGCGCAAAGTCGCTGATGTTCCCAATGACTTTGTAGATGACTCTGGCAAGCTAAATAAACATGCACAAGCCTACTTTGGTTTGTTTAAGCACCTATTTGATGCTGACTTCTTGAATGAAAAGGATCTCGATAATGACAAATTAGTAACGTTGGCGTTTAGCATTGATGATGTTGTGAATACCGCTGTTGCTGAGTATTCAATCAACCCTGCGGAGATTGAAAACGCTATTCACATGAAACTGTTACCGTTGTTATTTGCTGATCTTGGCCTTGATAACGCTCAAAAGTTGATTGAAGAAGTGCTCAAGATCACTCGACTAGGCTTAGCAAGGGGCTAACAAGCGTGACTAGACAAGCCGTTGCTGCCGCTATTTGCCCAAAAGAAAGCAGAACAACAACCAGTGAACGAGGTGTTTTTACCTATGGTAACGACACCATTCACTATGATGTGATTCGTAAAACCAAGCCTGCTGATAACGCTAAAAAAACAGCACGCAAAGTAATTATTAAGGTTCACCCTGATCAGCGTGTTGTCGCTACTGTGCCACATGACGCAAGTGATGATGCTATTCAAGATGCCATGCATAAGCGTGCCAGATGGATTTGGCAAAGTATTGATGAATTTGCTAAGCAAAAAGATACGGTTTTACCCAAGCGTTACGTGAGTGGCGAAACGCAGTTTTATTTGGGTAAGCGTTATGTATTAAAGATCATCACTGATGCAGAGCAAGTGCCTAACGTAAAGCTAAGCCGTGGCAAATTGAACGTAACAATCAAGCACGACATAAGCAAAAATAATGATGATCGGCTGGTGAAAATTAAACCACTAATCGACAAGTGGTATCAACACAAAGCAAAAGCAATTTTTCATGAGCGACTAGCCGAACTACTTCCTAAAGCTACTTGGGTAACAGGCATTCCCTCTTTTCGTGTGATGGCAATGAAAAAGCAATGGGGAAGTTGCTCAACCAAAGGCAACTTGATGCTCAACCCTCACCTCGTTAAAGCACCTAAAGAATGCATTGATTACGTGATACTACACGAGCTTTGCCATATTGCTGAACACAATCACAGCGAGCGCTTCTGGCGTTTATTAACCCAAGTAATGCCAAACTGGAAAGAAGTAAAAGCCAAATTAGATGACATGGCGGAGATGTATTTGAATGAATAAATCACTTGATTTGTGGTGGGACAGGCTCTTAAAACTTATTGAGATGTTACGTCCTAAATTCTACAACAAACTAACTTGGCTAATAGTAATCAGCGGCTTAGGTCTGATGTCTAAGCCTTTATGGTTAACACTAATAAATTTAATATTGGAAACAGGTTCTCAATTTTCTATAACTGAAGAATCTGATACTACTTGGGGTTTTTGCCTAGTTCTAGTTGGCTTAACTTATCACCTTATAAACACAGGACTTCACGAGTTTGTCTTATCAAAAAAAGAGAAAATCTATAACGTAAAAAGAGATGAGCATGACATAAAAATCTTCCAATCTCTAAATGCCATGATAGATGAGACATATATAAATAACTTGTTTGATTATATGCACACAAGTGACGCTATTATGTGGGATGACTTTCAAAAACTGAGAAATTTTTTGATTTATGCAACAGAGACTACAAATCAGTTTGTTGATGAAAAACTAAAACAACAAATGGCTACACTCTCTACTTCACTTAATGCTCTACTTTCTTTTATTAACAAAGAATTTGATGAGTACCCATACGGACAAGCTAAAACAAACTTTAGAATGTGCTTAGCTCCGCAATTAAATTGTGATCGAGCAGGTGCTTGGGAAGATGGGCCGAAATATGACTCATTGGTTCAACAAATGATGGATAAATCATCTGCTCTAATAACATCATACAAAGAATGGCGCTTAGCAGTTAAAGAAATTTTATTGGTATAAACTTAATTAAACGGGTAACAATTTAAGCTGTTTTCTGAAGGTGGCATTCGTTACTAAAAAATAAAGATGACATTATAAAGTGTTCCCCTGCGGTTTCGTTAGAGCTTTCAGCAAAACGTCTTATTAATTCTTCAAACACTAAACCCATGTTGTAGTTATCAACCACTTCAGGGTGAAGGTCGGTAGTGGCAAAGCGTTTAGCCACTTTATAAAGCAAATCCGCTTCTTCTAGTTTGTCGATGGTGTTGAAAAAAATCAAAATGTTCGAATATTTCACGGGCATTCGGGCTAAATGATTGCACGTAGCTTTCAAGGTTTTGCGCTACGCCTGTTTCACCAAGCTTGTTTAAATCCATTTTGCTGGTGTTATAAAAACTTAACTTAGCAGCATGGGTCAGTATTTTATCTTGTGCTGTAATATCTTTATCTTTAACTGACTCGTACATGGTAAGTACGCTTGGCTTGGTACTTTCAAGCACACACTCTAAACGTCTTAACAGGGTAAAAGGTAAGATAATGCGCCCGTACTGGCTTTGTTTAAAATCACCACGAAGAAGATCAGCAACCGACCATAAAAATGCGGCTGTAGAAGAGAAATTGTCTGACATAGGTGTTTGCCCTGAAAATAGTTAAGTTTTCCGTAACTTTTGGCTTGAAGCTAATAGTTGTTGTGGCAGTAAACTTAAGAAAATTATAATACTCGGTAATTTATCACATCGATTTGCTTTATAAAGCAATTAAACTGCTTTTAACTGTTTCACATTGGTTACTGTCGATAATTTCCCTGTAGTCGCTCTTTCAATATGCTCCATGAAAAATATAGGCAACCTACATGAAAAATATAATAACCGTCTTACTCTTCACGTGGCGATGTGATTTTAGGCTTGTTTTAACGGTATTTTTGAGGCTATTTTTTTGAATTAGAAACTCTACAGTCTCGTTAGTAATATAAGGAGTGTGGCGTTGGATTCTGATAAATGCACTTTTTATAAATGTACTATGGGTAATATTAGCTTTTTTGAGTCTTTGATAATTAAGGTGCCAGTAGAGCGTATGACACCTTAATCAACTAATGCGAATGTATTGATTTATAGTCGCATTTCTATGCCTGAGTCTTGCATTTTTTCTTTGGCTTCTTGAATGCTATATTCACCAAAATGAAAAATACTGGCTGCAAGAACCGCATCAGCCTTACCTTCTTTTACGCCATCGACTAGATGATTTAAGTTACCGACACCACCAGAAGCAATGACTGGTACGTGTACAGCTTCACTGATGGCACGAGTAACACCAAGGTCAAAACCATTTTTTGTGCCATCACGATCCATGCTGGTTAAGAGAATTTCTCCAGCACCGAACTGAACCATTTTTTTAGCCCACTCAACAGCATCTAAACCAGTAGGCTTTCTTCCACCATGAGTAAAGATTTCCCATTTATCTTCTTCACCATCTTGGCTCACTTTTTTTGCATCGATAGCAACAACAATGCATTGTGACCCAAATCTTTGGGCTGCTTCTCGAACAAATTCTGGATTAAATACAGCGGCGGTATTAATGCCAACCTTATCGGCACCTGCATTCAACATGCGGCGGATATCATCACAAGTGCGAATGCCTCCTCCCACAGTGAGAGGAATAAATACTTCACTGGCGATGGCTTCAACCATATGTACTGTGGTTGCTCTGTCATCCGAGCTGGCTGTTATATCTAAAAAAGTAATTTCATCTGCGCCCTGCTCATTGTATCTTTTGGCGACTTCTACAGGGTCTCCTGCATCGCGAATATCAAGGAACTGTACGCCTTTTACAACTCGACCATTATCAACATCAAGGCAAGGAATGATGCGTTTTGCTAAGCCCATTTGTGGCTCCTAAAAATCAGTTTTCATTGAAGGATGATAAGGTAAAGCTATGGCTTACCGTCCCAATTGATAAAGTTTTTATAAAGTTGTAAGCCATATTTATGACTTTTCTCAGGGTGGAACTGGACTGCAAAAACGTTATCTTTTGCTAAAGCTACACAGAAATTCAATCCATAATCACAGGTTCCCGCGACTTCATCTTGATTCTCTGGCACTACATAAAAACTGTGAACAAAATAAAAGCGTTCGTTATCAGGAATGTCTTTCCATAATGGATGTTTGATGGTCTGTGATACTTGGTTCCAACCCATATGAGGTACTTTTAATTTACTACCATCATAATCTTTATGGGTTTCACCAAAGAAAAGCGCATTACCTTGAAAATGATTCAAGCAATCAACGCCATCGTTTTCTTTACTGTGAGACATAAGAGACTGGATACCAACACAGATGGCTAAAAATGGTTTTTCAGCCATCGCTTTGCGAATACTAGGTACCAGCCCTGCTTTGTACATTTCACCAATGCAATCGCGTATTGCACCAACACCGGGTAATAATACGCGATCAGCAGCATCGATAATTTCAGGGTTACTGGTTATTACTACTTGTGTGTTTTCACCCGCAACATGCTCTAAAGCTTTGGCAACGGAATGCAAATTACCCATACCATAGTCAATAACCGCTACCACAGATTTTTGTTTATTTGTCATTGTTAACCCTTTATAAGCAGCCTTTAGTGGATGGCATTTGCCCTGCCATACGCTCGTCTAGCTCCAATGCCATACGTAAAGCACGTCCGAATGCTTTAAAAATAGTCTCAGCTTGGTGGTGTGTGTTTTTGCCGCGTAGGTTGTCCAAGTGTAAGGTAACTTTTGCGTGGTTAATAAACCCATGGAAAAATTCAGAGAATAGATCTACGTCAAAACCACCAACAGAGCCACGTGTGAACGGAACATGCATCTCAAGACCTGGGCGACCTGAAAAATCGATGACAACACGTGATAATGCTTCGTCTAATGGAACATAAGCATGGCCATAGCGCTTGATGCCTTTTTTATCTCCAACGGCTTTGTCGAACGCTTGTCCTAAAGTAATGCCTAAATCTTCGACAGTGTGGTGCGCATCAATATGCAAATCACCAACAGCATGGATATCCATATCAATTAAACCGTGGCGTGCTACTTGATCTAACATATGATCAAGAAAAGGAACGCCCGTTTCACAGTTGAATTTACCTGTGCCATCTAGGTTGATTGAAACTTTTATTTGAGTTTCAAGAGTATTACGTTCAACACTGGCAATGCGGTCTGACATGAATAAGTTCTCCGTGCTTTTGAAATAAAAAAGTATGAGGCTAGCTTATAGGAAAGCGGGGTTTTAGCCTATAGGAATGCGCTCTATTATAGAACGGAGCTTCTTAGGCTTCTATCTTAAAATGGCTCTCTTTTGAATTCTTCTAGTGTTTGTTGGTTTAGAAGGTGTTTTCAATATGTTCTAATGAGGGCGAGTTAGTTTAGCTGGTTTTTTATTGTTATTAAAACTTAGCGGTTGTTCATGTTTTTAGACTTAATGGAGAATAACATGGTTTGGTTAAAGCGGTTGGGTTTAGGGATTGCTGCAATAGTTACTTTATTAATTGCGGCCATTATTTATATTGTTGTTTTCATTGATCCGAATGATTTCAAGCAGGAACTTAAGGATGTTGCAAGCAAGCAGGCTGGTATTACGCTGCGACTTGATGGTGATATTAGTTGGTCGTTTTTTCCTTGGTTAGGCTTAGAGCTGGCTGATATTGGTGTAGCTTTAGGAGAACAATCTGAATTAGTGCAATTTGGCAAAGCTGAATTTGGTTTAGCTATTCTTCCTCTTTTGAGTCAAACAATTCAGGTAGACAGAGTTAAACTTATTGATTTGAAAGCTAACCTAGTCGTTGATAAACAGGGAGTGCAAAACTGGGCTCCAACAACTGACAAGAGTTTAGACGCTTCCAGCAGTTCAGAAACCTCTTCCCAGAACGCTTCACAAAACACAACAGCGCAAAACAATGGAAACTCTGGTTCTACTGCAACCCCTTTGAATTTACCGAATATTCAGTTAGATCAGTTGCTGGTACAAAATGCGATTGTTCAATATCGAGATGAGCAAAACGATTTGCTATTAAATACTAAACTGAATCTTGAGCTGAATAATGTTCGTTGGGATGAAGCTTGGCCAATGTTACTGGATATATCGCTAGAAACGAGCGATCTGTCTGGGAAAAATAAAATCAATGCTGAGGCTACTCTTGGTGCTAACTTATCTATTTTTCCTGGAAAAGAAGCAATTTCATTAAAGCAAATTACATTAAAAACACAAACAGAGGCTGACTTCTTACCCGTTTCTCCACTTCAGGCTGCTATTTCAATAAAACAAGTTGATTTAAACCTCCCGCAGGAAAGTGTGTTAATTGATCAAGCTCAGTTTGAAGGTTTGGGAGTTAACTTATCAACCTCTATTAATGCGTATCAAATATTAAGTGCTCCTGCATTTGACGGTACCTTAGAGTTGGCTCAAATGAATCCGCGTGATTTATTAACTCTGTTGTCTGTTGATTTGCCTGAGATGAGTGATGCAACGGCATTAACCAGTTTATCAGCCAAAATGACGTTATCCGGCACAGATAAAAAACTGCAAGTGACGCCATTTGTGTTGAACCTCGACGAAACAACGTTGAACACGACAGCACAAGTAAATTTAGCTCCCTTGTACTGGGATGTAACGCTTAAAAGTAATGCCCTAGATGTTGATCGTTATTTGCCTGAGCCGTCTGATGAACCCGCAGTTGTTGCAAATGAACCTAATTCAACCCCTCCAGTATCTGGCTCGGAGAATGATGAGTTATTACCTGTAGAGCTACTTAGGACACTAAACGGGCGTGTTAGCGTCGAAATGGAAAACCTGAAAGTATTAAATTTAAAGCTTGATTCTCTAGCTGCTAAATCAACTCAATCTAATGGTTTGATAAAATTAGAACCTCTTAATGTAAATTTATATTCGGGCACGGCTCAGTTGAGTGCGAATGTGGATGTTCGTAAAGACGTTCCTATGATTACCGTGTATCCGGATGTTAAAAAGGTGCAAATTCAGCCTTTATTAAATGATTTTATGGAGTTGGAGAAAATTGCAGGTACTGCCGTGGTTAACGGTAACTTAGGGCTTGAAGGGAATTCCGTACATGACTTGATGAACACATTAAGTGGAGACCTTTTAGTTGAAGTGAAAGATGGGGCTTTGGTGGGAATGAACCTAACCAAAACGGTTTGTGAGGGCATTGCAGCAACACGTAGTGAACCCTTGTCTCAATCCGCATGGGGTGCAGATACGCCCTTTGAAAAACTGACATTCCCTGCTCATATTGTTAATGGTGAAGTTTCGACACCTGGCTTAAACATTACCGCGGTCGGACTGCAAGTTACAGGAGATGGTGTGATTTCATTGCCTGAATCTTTGCTAAACTATCGAACTTATATCGCCTTTACAGGAAGTGAATTAGATAATGCTTGTCGAGTAAAAGAGACCTTCACTGAACTGGCTTTTCCTGTTGTGTGCAAAGGACACTTTAGTGATGACCCTGCAGGTTTATGTCGACCTGATATAGCAGGCTTTGGTCAAGTCTTTGCTAATCTTGCGAAAGCGAAATTGAATGCTAAATTAGAGGCTGAAAAAGTTCGTGCTAAAGCGAAGCTCGATGCAGAAAAAGCCAGAGCAAAGGCAAAGCTACAAGCTGAAGAGGACAGATTGCAAGAAAAGTTAGAAGCAGAAAAGGCCAGAGCAAAAGCCAAACTAAAAGAAGAAGAGGAGAGAGCTAAAGAAAAATTAGAGGATAAGTTAAAAAGTAGTTTAAAAGGCTTATTTGGTTAAAATCGCATTCTTCTATTTCCCTATCAAAAAAACCAAGAGAGGCCATTGCTTCTCTTGGTTGTGAGAACATAAATGATCCCCACTGAAAAATTTTCTGAACGTGTATTGTCATGGTTTGATGAACATGGCCGCAAAGATTTACCTTGGCAGCAGGATAAAACGCCTTACCGTGTTTGGATTTCTGAAATTATGCTACAGCAAACTCAAGTAGCCACTGTGATTCCTTATTATGCAAGGTTTATGTCTTCATTTTCTTCTGTCGAAGCCTTGGCCAATGCGTCAGAAGATGATGTTTTATCTCATTGGAGTGGTCTTGGATATTACGCAAGAGCTAGAAACCTTCATAAAGCCGCAAAAAAACTGGTTAGTGAATTTGACAGTGAATTTCCTCTTACTGTTGAGGGTGTTTGTGAACTACCGGGAATTGGACGTTCAACGGCAGCGGCCATTTTATCGATTTCAAGAGGGGTTCCTGCTGCTATTCTCGATGGCAATGTAAAGCGGGTTCTAGCTCGATTTCATGCGGTTCCTACTTGGCCCGGAGAGAAAAAAACTGAAAATCGTATGTGGGAAGTGGCAGAAAGTTACGTCCCAGAAAAACGAGCCGGTGATTATACCCAAGCTATGATGGATTTGGGGGCAACGCTTTGCACTAGAAGCAAACCTCAATGCTTGTTGTGCCCCTTAAGTCATGACTGCTTGGCTATTAAACAAGGAAACCCAACGGATTTTCCTATTAAAAAAGTTAAAAAAGCCAAGCCAACAAAAAGCACAGTAATGCTTATTTTGGTTAATGAATCTGGAGAGTTATTACTCGAAAAAAGGCCCTCAGTGGGGATTTGGGGAGGTTTATGGAGTTTACCCGAATCGGCAGAAAGTGAATCATTGATTCTAGATGTTGAGCAACGCTTCCAATTTCAGTCAATTGCTGAAAAAACGTTAGCAGTATTTCGTCATACATTTAGTCATTATCATTTAATGATTCACCCTGTGCGATTAGTTGTGGCGTCTCAGCACATGGTCTATGACGGTAATAAGTACCAATGGTGTACAAAAGAGCAGTCGTTAAATCTAGGTTTGCCTGCGCCTGTTAGACAGATTCTTATTGAAATGGAATAAATCTAGACAGTGATTTTATTCTCATTAAATTGTCATATCTGTTTGTTTTAATTGGAGTCATTTTAGTTAATAACGGTAAAGTGCTATGTCTGTTTTTGTGGAAATATTTACTCGATTCTTTATGTTAGGCTGCACCAGCTTTGGTGGCCCTGCTGCTCATTTAGGGTATTTTCATCGGGAATTTGTAGAGCATAGGAAATGGGTGTCAAAGGATCATTACGCCCAGTTTGTTATGCTTAGCCAAGTTATTCCTGGGCCTGGTTCTAGCCAAGTTGGATTTGCTATTGGTTATCAGAGAGGCGGTTGGTTAGGAGCCATCAGTGCTTTTTTAGGTTTTACTTTGCCTTCAGTGCTACTGATGTTGTTGCTGGTGTGGGCTAATATTAGTTTAGAAAACAACACACTTTTACAATATTGGATGCATGGTCTTACCTTGTTAGCGACAGTTGTAGTTGCAGATGCCTGTTACACAATGTGGAAGCAATTCTGTAAAACAGCCACCACCTATATGGTTGCTGTGTTATCTGTTGTGTTTTTATTTATTTGGCCTTTTGGTTTGGGCGCTTTGGCATTATTACTTATTACTGCATTAGTTAGCGGCTATTTACCAATTATTGAAAAAAGAAATACGGTAGAGCTTGCAGATGTAAGTCATGCAAATATTGTTGGTGTGATCGCTATTATTCTGTTTTTGTTCAGCTTCTTCACTTTTTCAGTACTGGCGATTGATGTGTTTTTTGATTATTACCAAGCTGGAAGTTTAGTTTTTGGTGGTGGACATGTCATTCTACCTTTATTGCAAAATGTTCTTGTTCAACAATCGGAAGAAATGATTCTAGCAGGGTATGCATTGGCTCAATCTGTACCTGGGCCTATGTTTACAGTGGCTACCTTCTTAGGAGGAGTAACTGGGGCAAGTTCAGGTGGTTTGGGTGCGATTGTATTAATGGGTGGATTGGCAACCTTAGGTGTCTTTTTGCCTGGATTGTTGTTAATGATGTTTGCCCAACATCATTGGAAGCGCTTTTCTACTATACCAAAAGTCAATTCTGCAATTATTGCGTTAAATGCTGCGGTAGTTGGGTTATTAATGTATGTGTTTATCTCGGTAGTATTGCCTCACAGCTTACTGGGTTTTATTGATGGTGTAATTTTGCTGTGTGGCGGTGTTTGGTTATTTTGGAAGAGGCCAAGTGTGCTTTGGCTTTTGCTTGCTTTTTCTGCTATTGCTCTAATTCGTTATTTAGTTGCTTGATTTATGACAGTTGAGCCATATTAAACTCATAGCATGTTATTTTTGATTTTCTAAAAGGCCCAGATTATGGCAAAAACAGTGTTTTGCAAAAAGTATCAGCAAGAGCTAGAAGGGTTAGAACGAGCTCCTTTCCCTGGAGCTCGTGGACAAGAAATTATTTCGACTGTATCCAAACAAGCATGGTTAGAGTGGCAAACATTGCAGACAATGCTAATTAATGAAAAACAACTAAATATGATGATGCCTGAGTCTCGTAAATACATCATGGAGCAAATGGATAAGTTCATGAATAATGAACCAACAGATCGGGTGACTGGCTATGTTGATCCAAGCGATATCGTAGAACTATAAAGCATTTCAGCTTGGCAATAATAAAAAAAGGAAGCGAGTATGCTTCCTTTTTTCATGCAATGTACAGTCACGTAATATTTTTTACTGAGTCACAAAACTAGCGAATAATAAATCAATTACTGGCTCTTGGCCGGTTTCTTCTTTTAGAGTGGCATTTAAAGCTACGAGTGCATCTTTACGGCTTTGCTCACGTGCAAGTGCACCTTTTACCTGTTCGTCTTTTAGTTGGCTCATAAAGATAACAATGGCGTCCCTTACCAATGGCATATTATCGTGTATATAACCTGCCATTTCTGTCTTAGACCTCAGCGTGATGCTGGTTTTTATGTATTTAAGCCTTTTACCTTTGGATCCGTAGTTGACTATAAAATCTGGGGACAACTCAACATACACGGGTAAGCTTACAACTTCTTCATCTTCAGCATAAGCGGAGTTGAACGTAAAAAAGCTGAGCACAAGTGTCAGTAAAACGTAATGTATTGTCTGTAGTTTCATAAGGTATCTCGTTTTAAGTCCAATTCTTTGTATACTACCTGCCAATAAAGTCTTATGTCAGTAGGTATTTGTATTCATCGAATATAAAAATGCAAATATCGCTTATTTTCATTGTTTTTTTATGAGGCAGGTATGTTGCACTTATTTTCTTCACGTCGATTTCATGGAGTAGTCGGCTTTGCCGCATTTATTTTATTAGCGGTTGCTTTTTATATGGAATACGAAATGGGCCTTGAGCCATGCCCACTTTGTATGTTGCAGAGAATTGTATTCTTGGTCATTGGTATCGTGTCTTTGGTGTCAGCTTGGCATAATTCACCTAAGGCATTTAGTCGGTATGCAATTGGCATTGTTATTTTCTCTTTATTAGGCGCTGCGCTGTCTTTGCGTCATTTGTATCTTCAAAATTTACCTGAAGAACAATTACCTGCTTGCTTACCCGGCTTAAGTTATATGGTTGAAGTATTTCCGTGGCAGGAGATTATGTCTGCTATGATTATGGGAACAGGGGAATGCGGTGATGTTGTCTGGACTTTCTTAGGGTTAAGTATTCCTGGTTGGACTTTAGTTGCCTTTATGGGAATGGCAATTGTGAATGTGATAATTGTGATTAAGGCAAAACAGATTTAGAGCGATTGTTGTGAAAGTGTTAATAGGCTTTGTGAATGTCTTGCAGCCTTAATTGGATGAGAATATGCTATTGATAATAACTTATTCTAGGGAGCTATCTTATGTTGGAAAGTTGTAAATCTGCACAAGAACGTTGGGGCGGTGTTCACGACATAATAGATCGTTGGTTAGAACAACGCCGTTTTTTAATTGAAGAGTTGGTACAACTCAGAAAACAAGAAGCATTTAAACCTGAAGACAGTCAATTTATTTTAACTGTTTGTGAAAAACTGGTTGATTATGTATCTGCTGGTCATTTTGAAATATATGAACAACTGGCTCTTGAAGCGAAAGAGTTTCATGACGATAGAGCGCTACTGAGATTAACTCAGTTGATGCCTGAAATAGAAGAAACGACAACTATTGCTGTTGAGTTTAATGATAAATTTGATACGAAAGAACATTGTGACTCTCAATTAACAGAGCTGCCATTTGCTTTGCAGACGTTGGGTGTTGTTATGGCTGAGCGTTTTGGTCTAGAAGATCAGTTAATTAAAGAGTTACATGAGGCCCATAATGAGAAAAGTGCTTAACCCCGCGCTTTTTTTAACGGCCAGCACTTTCTTGTATGCCTGCTCTGCTGAAGGGCCTTCCCGCACAGTTGAGCTTGCTACACAAGGATTGTATTCGGCCTCATTGAGCCGTGATGGTGAATATTCATTAGTTGGATCGATTCAGCATGGCGGTAGCTATTGGAAAAATAGCAATTCTGAAAGGCGTTTTAATTGGAATCACGAGCAAGGTGATTTTACTCCTTTTATTAGTGTTGATATTGACCCGACGGGGAATTATGCGCTAACTGGAGGCGCAAGAACCATGGTTCTTTGGAATACTTCAACTGGGCAGTCTGAAGGTTTTTGGAACACTCCTGGAGACATTCGTTCTACAAAACTATCTACCAATGGTGATTATGCGATTGTTGGTTTAGACGATCAAACGGCTCGTTACTTTGATGTTAAAAATGGCGGTATAAAACAAACGTTTCGTACAGGGGCTGTTGTTAGAAGTGTTGATGTAGATGATTCTGGTACATTAGCTCTTACTGGTGATGATAAGTACAAAGTGACGCTTTGGGATACATCGAATGGTGAAATTAAATATCAATGGGAATTAAGCAATCGCATTGCGTCTGTTACCTTATCTGATGATGGAAGATACGCCTTTGGGGCTGCCCAACTTGGTAATGCAAAAGTTTGGTCAACAGAAACAGGTAATGAATTATTAAGTATTTCCACTGGGAAGTTAGAGTCTCGTAATGTGACCATCAGTAAGGCAATATTCTCACCAGACAGTCGTTATTTATTAACCGGTGGTATTAGTGCTGAGGTGAAGCTTATTAGTTTATCCAGTGGTGATGTATTACAGGAGTGGGCTTTAGAACGTAAGGAAGTTTTGCGTCCTACAGGAGCTTCTGTATTGGCTTTAGCTTTTGGAGAGAAAAAGTCAACTTACTACGCTATTGGTAGTAACGGTCTGTTAAATACTTTTGAATAGAGATCTTTGCACGACAATTACGCTTGCTAATACTTTGTTTAAAACAGACTCCTCTTATCATCGCTCATGACTTAGTGCAAAGGCCCCGAATAATGTTTTCTCTTCTTGGCAGTAAAATGGATAGCCGTTCGTTGCATCATAATAAATATCAATTGTGGTGGCTTGCTGCTTTTTCTCTATGTGTGTTCTTAGCTGTTGCTCTGGGGGCTTTTGGAGCACATGCACTTACTTCAAATACTGAGTGATAAAGCTCTGTCTTGGTGGCACACAGGCTGTCAATATATGATGTATCACTCTCTTGCTGGTCTGTTCATTAGTTTGTTGTTAGTCGTGTTACCCTCTATCCGTTTTTCTCTCTGGGCTTTCTTGATTGGGATCTTAACTTTCTCAGGCAGTCTATTTACTATGTCTCTCACAGGATTGACTTCATTGGGGATGGTTACACCCATCGGTGGGCTTTTCTTTCTTTTAGCATGGGGATGGCTAATTTTTGTATTTTCCCGCACTGCGATGAGGACATAATCCAGCTTTTCGGGTAGCATTGCGGTTTATTAGATAAGCACCTTTTCCTATTACCTTATATTCAATGAATCGAAACATGTCAGATATTTCAAACGAAACAGAAAATACGTTTAAGAAACGAACCATTAGAAGCTTTGTTGTGCGCAGTGGCCGCATGACCGAAGGTCAGCAAAAAGCTTACGATTTTAATTGGGAAACCTATGGTCTTCACCTTGAAACCGGTTTATTAGACTATCAATCTGTTTTTGGAAGGGTATCTGATGTTGTTGTCGAAGTGGGTTTTGGAATGGGGGGCTCATTGGTTGAAATGGCGAAAAACTCACCAGAAAAAGACTTCATTGGTATTGAGGTTCATCCACCTGGTGTCGCAAAATTAATGATGCTAGCTCAAGAAGCTGAAGTGAAAAATATTCGTGTTTTTTGCGATGATGCTATTGAGGTGATGGCTAACTGCATCCCCAATAACTCTGTTTCAACTTTTCAGCTATTTTTCCCTGATCCATGGCATAAGAAAAAGCACAACAAGCGACGTATTGTTCAAGCGTCCTTTTCTGAAAAGATTGCTCAAATTTTAAAACCTTCTGGAACCTTCCATATGGCAACCGACTGGGAGCCTTATGCAGAACATATGATGGAAGTGATGGAAGAGCAAGTTGCATATGTGAACGTAGCGGGTAAAGGCGTTTATCACCCTCGCCCTGAATGGAGACCTTTAACCAAATTTGAGCAAAGAGGAGAACGCTTAGGTCACGGTGTTTGGGATCTTATATACGCTAAAAAATAATTTTTTTATTACGGAAGGCCATTTTGTAACTATCAAGAAAATGGCTTTTTGTATGTTTTATTCTGTTCTGGAATAGGTCTCAATTTAGATTAAAGGGCGATTGTTTTTAAACACTCGTTTTTTAATAAGTCTAGGAAGCACTGTGTAGCAGGGCCAGCATTTTTTTTCGCTTCAAACATCGCAAAAAGACTTAAAGACTTCTTATTACCTGATATTAATGGTAGCGCTTTTAGTTTGCCTTCCTCTAGTTGATCTTTGATTTCTGATATAGGTAGCCAAGCATATCCCATCCCTCTAGTGACCATTTCTATTGCCGATTGTGTATTTGGTACGCACCAGTTTTGTTCCGTGCTGTGTTTTGGGCTGGGGGATGAATGGTGTTTATCATCAATGGAGGTGTTTTCTACTACGATGTGCAATGCCTCCGTAAGGGGTTCATTAGCAATGTTAGTAGATTGATCAAATAAAGAGTGGTTTGGAGATGCGACTGCCAAAAAACTTACTTCAAGAAGAAAGTCAGCTGATTCATTGAGTGGAATTTGAGAGCCGATTAAAAGCGTTGGGATTTCTTCTGAAGATGAGCTGTAAGTTGTGTTTCTTAGTTGAATAAGGGTTCCTCTACTTTGAAGCTGAAACTGCTGTAGCGCTTTTAAAAGAGGTGCTGTTGGAAACGCGCTATCAACAATTAATTCAATTTTAGGTTCCCAATCTTTTCCGAGTGTTTGAATTAAGGTATCTAATTCCGATGCTTCATTTAATAATTGTCGTGCTCGTTTGATAAGAATGCGGCCTTTACCTGTGAGTTGGGCTTTTCTTCCTTCAATAGCTAATAATGGATAGCCTAACTGCTCTTGAAGTTTGGCTACTGTATAGCTTATAGATGATTGGCTTTTATGGAGCGCTTCAGCGGCTTGAGCAAACCCTCCATAGTCTACAACAGCAAGTAATACTCTCCATTGTTCCAATGTGACTTTTGGTGCTTTTTGCATAAATGTGTCTCAAGTTTGTATCGATCAAAGTCGCTTATAAAGGTCTATTTTATCAAGCAAACCTTAATTCAATTAGAGTTTTAATGCCTTAAGGCTAATTCGTTTTCTTTTTACGTCAACATCAATGACAGATACTTTTACGACCTGTCCTACTCTAACTAATTCTCTAGGGTCCTTAACAAATCGTTCTGAAAGTTGAGAAATATGAATTAATCCATCTTGATGCACGCCAAGGTCTACAAATGCTCCAAAGTCAGCAACATTTGTAATGCTTCCTTCTAGTGTCATCTCTGGCTTTAAATCTTCAATTGAATGGATGTCTTGTCTAAAGCTGGCATAGGTAAATTTAGGGCGAGGGTCATGCCCTGGTTTTTCTAATTCTGAGAGTACATCGTTGAATGTATAGTCGTCGACGTCATTAAAATGTTGTCTATATTTCTTAATTTCATTTATTAAATGGGTGTTTTCTATAAGGTCGTTGATCGTGTGTTGGGTGTACTTCGCCATACTCTCGACGAGTGAATAAGACTCAGGGTGGACACCTGACGAATCTAATACATAGTGAGCATTTGGAATTCTTAAAAAGCCAGCACATTGTTCAAAACATTTATTCCCAATGCCTGATACATTTTTTAACTCTTCTAGCCTCGTGAAAAGGCCCGCATTATTCCGATATTCAATAATATTTTCTGCCAACCTAGGTGTAAGACCAGAGACAAAACTAAGGAGACTTGATGATGCTAAATTCAGGTTTACACCTACTCTATTTACACAATCTTCAACGATGGATTTAAGTGCTGTAGATAAAGCGCTGCTCTTTAAATCGTGTTGGTATTGTCCTACCCCAATTGCCTGAGGGTCTATTTTAACGAGTTCTGCTAAAGGATCTTGCAGTCGTCGAGCAATAGAAATTGCCCCTCTTATTGTTACGTCTAAATCTGGAAACTCTTTTGAGGCTAATGGAGAGGCCGAATATACAGAGGCTCCCGCTTCACTGATAATAATTGATTGACAGGGTAAGTTGTGTTCTTTAATTAAGCTCTTAATTAACGAGTCTGTTTCTCTAGATGCAGTCCCATTACCGATAGCAATAAGCTCAATATTATTATTTTTGATGAGCTTTAATAATATTCTCTTAGATTGATCTATTTTGTTTTGAGGTGGATGTGGATAGATAACTGCATGGTCTATGCACAAGCTTTTTTTTGTAACAACAGCAATCTTTACTCCGTTACGAAATCCTGGGTCAACACCAAGAACGGCCCTTTGCCCAGCGGGTGGAGCCATTAATAAATCTGAAAGGTTGTTCGAAAAAACATCTATTGCCTTACTTTCTGCATTATTTTTTAAATCAGATAGAATTTCGTTTTCGATTTTGGGTAGTATTTTATCTGTCCATGCAGTATTTAAAATGTCTATTTTAAAGTCAGGAAGCTTCGCTATGTTTTTTTGGTTATTTGTGGAATTAATCTTGGGTATGTCTTGTAGCAAAAATGAAGGGAAGTGATTACTCTCAGAATCAAAAGCAATGTTTAACTTCAGAATGTTTTCTTTTTTTCCTCTTAATAAAGCCATGATTCTGTGAGCAGGCAATTTTTTTAATGGCTCAGAAAAATCAAAGTAGTCTTGATACTTTTCTCCTAACTCTTTTTTACCACGAATAACTCTGCTTTTTATGATGCCTTGATACAGTAAGCTTTTTTTAGCTTCTTGTAGAAGAGGGATGTGTAAGCTTAACTGCTCGCATAAAATGTCTATAACGCCCTGACATGCACTGTCTGTGGATGCACTGATGTTGTGGTCGGCACACCATTTTTGAACATCTTCTGTACGCAAGCTTGTCCATTGATTCCAACTCAAGTTTGCTAAAGGTTGTAAGCCTTTTTCTATAGCAACGGCGGCTTTACTTTTTTTGGAAGATTTATAAGGAGAAAATAGCTCCTCTAGCTGATTTTTGGTTTCGGCATTAAGTAGGGCGGATTTTAATAAAGGGGTTAATGCTTTTTTTTCTGTCAGTTGATTTATTATGTATGTTTGTCTTTTCTCAAAATCGTTTAAATACTGCCAGCGTTCAAAAAAACTTCTTAATTGAATGTCACTCATACCTTCGGTAATTTCTTTTCTATAGCGTGCAACAAAAGGAACCGTAGAGCCGCTATTGAAAAGTTCTACTGTTTTTTGAGTTGCGTTTAAAGAGATAGAGAATTCAAAAGACAGCTTTTTTAGAGTGTTAGACATATATGATCTTTTTCCTTGCACATTTTTAACGATACTTTTAGAAACTTTGTTAGATATTTTGCGAATAATTTATTAAAATCTATTTTATAGAATAATATAACGATTTTATTTTATAAACTAACTTTTTATAAATGGAAAATATACGGCGATTAAAGCCTTTTCCTTTCTATAAAATATTTGAATACGTGAGTCGTTACCACTGTAGTTTCATTTTTCATTGTACCTGATTTTAAAAAGGTAAATGGACTTAATGTATAGTGAATTTACTGAAGAAAGGTAAAGCACGTTGTTTTAAAAAATTCACTTTCTGAAATGTATAGGAGTTTTATATGAGTCTATTACTTGAGCTAGCTGGCAATAAAGCAAAAGCACGCGCGGCGGCCAAAGAGCTAACCATTCCACAATTAGAAAATTTAATTGCTGGTTTTAATAATGCATTGGTTAAACTAAAAGAAGAAGAAGCGTTAATTGTGGCTCAAGAGGCAGAAAAAACCGCTGCGGCGGGTAAAATCGCACAATTGATTGCTGAGAGTGGCTTAACTATGGAAGAGGTTGCGATGCTTTCGGCTCCTAAGGCAACTGTTTCAAAAGGTAAAACAGTTGATCCTAAGTACCGCCTTGAAATTGATGGTGAAGTCTTCGAGTGGACTGGCCGTGGTCGTACACCTAAAGTATTCCAAGAGTACTTTGATAAAGGCAACACTAAAGAGAGTTGCATGATTTAAGCGGCTCGACTATAAAGAAAAACCGTATACTGATTACTCAATATACGGTTTTTTTATGTCTAGGGAAGGTGCGAACAAGTCCTCTCGTCTTTAAATTTAGGCCTTTATCCATACACGGAGGGAGGTATTTACATCCTTCCTAAGTCTTAGGCATCAATACGTTTGTACTTTATTCGTGTAGGTGTTGCATCGTTACCAGTACGCTTTTTGTATTCAACTTCATATTCTGCGTAGTTGCCTTCAAAGAAGACGGCTTTTGAGTCGCCTTCATAGGCAAGAATATGGGTACAAATACGATCTAAGAACCAACGGTCATGGGAAATAACAACAGCGGCGCCAGGGAATGCAAGTAATGCATCTTCTAGTGCTCGTAATGTTTCAACGTCCAAATCGTTTGTCGGTTCATCAAGTAACAGTACGTTTCCGCCTTCTTTAAGCAATTTAGCTAAGTGTAAACGATTTCGCTCTCCACCTGATAAGTGCTTAACTAATTTCTGTTGGTCTGAACCTTTAAAATTGAAACGGCCGATATAAGCACGTGATGAAACTTTAAAGTTGTTGACGGTTATCATATCTAAACCATCGGAAATTTCTTCCCAAACGGTCTTGTCACCATCAAGCTCACGCATTTGGTCGACATAAGCTAATTGGACAGTTTCACCAATTGTTACTGTACCTGTGTCTGGTTGTTCAGCTCCAGAAATCATTTTAAAAAGCGTTGATTTACCTGCACCATTACCACCAATAACACCGACAATTGCACCCGGTGGAATAGATAGGTTTAAGTCTTCAATTAATATTCGACCATCAAACCCTTTACTCACACCTTCAATATCAATGACTTTGTTACCCAGTCTTGGTCCCGGTGGGATATAAAGTTCGTTAGTCTCGTTACGATCTTGGAATTCTTGTGAATTCATTTCTTCAAAGCGAGCCAGACGTGCTTTGGACTTAGACTGACGACCTTTAGCGTTTTGGCGAACCCATTCTAATTCCGCTTTAATGGCTTTTTGATGGGATGCTTGTTGTTTTGATTCTCTTTCAAGGCGGGCATCTTTCTGTTCTAACCATGAAGAGTAGTTACCTTCATATGGAATACCGTGTCCACGGTCAAGCTCAAGAATCCAACCTGCTGCATTGTCTAGGAAGTATCGGTCATGGGTGATAGCCACTACAGTTCCTGGGTAATCTTTTAGGAAACGCTCAAGCCAAGCAACGGATTCGGCATCCAAATGGTTAGTTGGCTCATCAAGTAGGATCATGTCAGGCTTATCAAGTAGTAAACGACAAAGAGCAACACGGCGGCGCTCACCTCCTGATAAATGCTCTACATTTGCTTCCCATGGTGGAAGTCTCAATGCATCTGCCGCTACTTCAAGAGCTCTTTCTAAATTGTGACCGTCTTTGGCTTCGATTAAGTTTTCTAATTCAGCTTGTTCTTTTGCTAAAGCGTCAAAATCGGCATCTGCTTCCGCATAAGCAGCATAAACTGCGTCTAATCGACTTAATGCGTCTTTTACATCGGCAACAGATTCTTCGACTATTCCACGCACGTCTTTTGCTGGATCAAGCTGAGGTTCCTGTTCAAGATAACCTATTTTAATGCCTGGCATAGGGCGAGCTTCACCAAGATGGTCTTTATCAACCCCTGCCATGATTCTTAATAAAGTCGATTTACCTGAGCCGTTGAGTCCGAGGACACCGATTTTAGCGCCAGGGAAAAATGAAAGAGAAATGTCTTTTAATATTTCGCGTTTCGGTGGGACGATTTTCCCTACGCGATTCATGCTGTATACGAATTGAGCCATGAGAGAATGCTTTTATTAGTTAATAGAAATACATTTTTATATTTTCAATATAAAAATAGCGATTTTAAATAGTGTTGTGTTAAGGATATCACAGGCAGGAAACTGGAAAAAATACTTACTCAAAAAGAGTCTGTAAATTGTGTGAATGGAACCATTCAATGAAACTTAGAAGTAAAATAATCATAGATACTAAACGTTTCGATAAGCTTAGGAGTCATCAAACTCGATCACGTACAGCATAAAGTAGAAATCAACCCCGATAACTCAATAAATGTCATATAAATCCTTGCAAAAAATAGAGTGTCTTGAGGGCGCTTAGCGGGTATGAGTGGTAGCTATATTATTGTCGGGTTGGTATCATTTGCAAGCGAAAAAATGTTGTTATAAAAACCGAAAATAACTCTTTTCAGATAGATGTTGAGAACCAGTATGCGATGTCCTTTTTGTGGTGCTCAAGACACGAAAGTTGTTGATTCTCGCCTTGTATCAGAAGGCGCTCAGGTAAGACGTCGACGTACATGCAATGCCTGTAACGAACGTTTTACGAGTTTTGAAATTGCTGAATTACAAATGCCTCGTTTGATAAAAAGCGATGGTAGTAGAGTACCATTTGATGAAGACAAAATGCGCAATGGTATTCTTAAATCGATAGAGAAGCGCCCCGTGAGCGTGGAAGCAATAGAAACCTCCATTGCTCGTATCAAAGAGAAAATGCAGGCTACAGGCGAGAGAGAATTACCCTCTATGTGGCTAGGGGAAGCTGTCATGCATGAGTTAAAGTCTTTAGATCAAGTTGCATATGTCCGTTTTGCTTCAGTGTATCGAAGCTTTGAAGATATTAGTGAGTTTCGTGACGAGATTGAGCGATTGGAAAAAAGTGAAAATAAACCCCCGTCTTCTTTTAAATAAAGGAAACTAAATAATGTCACAACCTCATTCATTTTGGATGGCGCAAGCGTGTCAATTAGCCCAAAAAGGTTTTTATACGACACACCCTAATCCAAGAGTGGGGTGCGTTTTAGTGAAAGAAGGTAAAAAAATTGGGGAAGGTTTTCATCATAAAGCCGGTGAAGCCCATGCTGAAATTAATGCACTTCAATCTTCAGATATCGACTCCACTGGTGCAATAGCCTATGTGACGTTAGAACCTTGTAGTCACCATGGTAAAACAGGTCCTTGTGCGCAGGCTTTGATTGATGCACAAGTTAGCTGTGTTGTTTTTGGTATGCAAGACCCCAACCCTCAAGTAGCAGGGAATGGGCTAGCCAAACTGAAAGCTGCGGGCATTCAAGTAGTTGGGCCGATTTTAGAAAGTGAATGTGCAGCATTGAATAAAGGCTTTATAAAAAGAATGACTGAAGGGTTGCCATTTATTCGATTAAAGATGGCCATGAGTCTTGATGGTCGTACTGCGATGGAATCTGGAGAAAGCCAATGGATAACCGGAGCGGATGCTCGTATGGACGTCCAAAGATTGAGAGCACAAAGTGATGCAATTGTAACGGGAATAGGCACGGTGCTGGCTGACAATCCTAGTATGACGGTTCGTATTGACTCGGACGATATGGCTACAGATCCAAAAACGGTGCGACAGCCTAAACGTATTATTCTGGATACGGCACTTTCTATTACGCCCGAGTCTAAAATTCTTTACCCTTCAAACCAAGTCACAATATTTTCTATAGAAGAAGAAATAGAAGCTGAACATTTGAATGCATTACATAAAAAAGGTGTGCAGGTCTCTTTTGCAGATCGTGGTGAAGATGGAAGGATGGATTTGCTACAGATTATGGAACAATTAGCAGATCAAGGGATTAATGAGGTGTTAGTTGAGAGTGGTTCTGAGCTAGCAGGCAGCTTTTTGCAACAAGGGTTAGTTGATGAGGTTGTGGTTTACATGGCACCTAAATTAATGGGTTCTTTAGCTAGACCACTATTTCAGTTGCCACTTGATGCAATGGATGACTCGATTGATTTGACAGTTCAATCTGTACGTCAAGTTGGTCAGGATCTACGAATTACCTTCGCTCCAGTTTACTTGGACGAAATAGAAGAATAAATAGACAAAAGTAAATAATATTTTGAGACCTTTGAACGAAGTCATGAGTGACGATACGGCGAGTCAAAAACAGACGAAAAAGCAGAGTTTATGAATTATAAATTAGCATGTTGAGTCTGTTTTTAACAAGTACAGTTATCGTACAAAGGTTTCAATTTAGATATCTCAATTTAGATATCTCAATGTCACTTATTATGGTGCATGAGGTTTGATATTTCATAGACAGTTCAATAATGACAATTTTATTGATCGTGTCTAAGCTTATAAAGTGAGCATAACTATGGCAATTAATACTATTGAAGAAATTTTAGATGACATTCGTCAAGGCAAAATGGTTATCTTGATGGACGATGAAGATCGTGAAAATGAAGGTGACCTGATTATTGCTGCTGAATGTATTACACCTGAAATGATTAATTTTATGGCAGTTCACGCTCGTGGTTTAATTTGTTTGACCTTAACAAATGAGCGCTGTGAGAAATTAAAGCTGCCTTTAATGGTTCATAATAATGGCGCTGCGTATTCCACTAATTTTACTTTATCGATTGAAGCTGCTGAAGGTGTGACAACGGGAATTTCCGCTGCCGATAGAGCTTTAACAGTGAAGCGCGCTGTCATGGCGAATGCTAAGCCTGAAGATATTGTGCAACCGGGCCACATATTTCCATTGATGGCTCGTCCAGGTGGGGTTTTAAGCCGAGCAGGTCATACCGAAGCGGGTTGTGATTTGGCTAGAATGGCTGGCTATGAAGCGGCTTCTGTCATTGTCGAAATTATGAATGATGATGGTACTATGGCTCGTCGACCTGAACTAGAGAAGTTTGCTGAGAAACATGGCTTAAAAATTGGTACAATTGCCGATCTTATCCACTATCGCACTTTAAATGAAACGACGATACAGCGTGAATCAGAAGAAGTTATCCAAACTGAAGCGGGTGAGTTCAATATGATTACCTATCGTGACACAGTTCATGGTTTATCTCATTTAGCTTTTGTTAAAGGGCAACCTAAAAAAGACGTGCCTACATTTGTTCGAGTTCATGTTCCTGATTTAGCAAGAGATTTAACTGGTGCGGTTACTAATGCCAGCAATCAAAGTTGGTCTATGCATAAAGCAATGAAGTATGTCGGTGATCAAGGTGAGGGCGTTATTTTATTAATTGATACAATTGATAAACCGACAGATATGGCTGTTCGTTTTGCTACTTCATTGAACCCGCCAAGTGGTAAAGGTTCAGATAAGAGCGGTTCAGGTATGTATTTAACCGTTGGTACTGGCTCTCAGATTTTAAAAGACTTGGGCGTTGGGAAAATGAAGTTATTGAGTTCTCCGATGAAATACTCATTAACTGGGTTTGATTTAGAAGCGGTAGAGTTTATTCCTTACGAAGGAAATTAAGAAGATTTGCACTAGAGTGTGTTTTATTTACTAAGACATACTTTCTTTTGTTGTATTAACTGTAAGAGACCTTTGCACGAAGTCATGAGCGATGATAAGACGAGGCAAAAATAGACGAAAAAGCGGAGTTTATAATTGATAAATACGCATTTTGAGTCTGTTTTTAACCAAGTATTAGCAAGCGTAACAGCCGTGCAAAGGTCTCTGTAAATATTATATAAGCAAGCTATTAAATAAACAGTCAGTAGATTGTGGCCAAGTTATTTGGTTTGAATAATTGAGGAAAAAAATGAGCGAAGTAGATAAGTCTACCCAACCAAAAAAGAGTTCTAAGCCAAAAGCTAAGAAACCTTCTCGTTCGCAATTGCGTAGTGCTTCTCGTAGCTTTGCGTTGCAAGCTATTTATCAATGGCATATGAATCGTGATGCGATTAATGAAATCGAAGCACAGTTTGCGGTTGATCATGATTTAGCAACCTGTGATAAAGTCTACTTCCGTGAATTACTTCAAGGTGTGACTGCAAATAAGTCTAAGCTAGATGATCTTTTTGAAGCCTTATTAGATAGATCTTTAGCAGAATTAGACCCGATTGAGTTGACTATTTTACGCATTGGAAGTTTTGAACTTTCAGAGCGTTTGGATATTCCTTATCGTGTTGTGATTAATGAAAGTGTTGAATTGGCTAAGTCATTTGGCGCAACTGAAAGTCATAAATATGTGAATGGTATATTGGATAAACTGGCGCAGCGTATTCGTCGTGAAGAAATAGCAGCACGTCGAGAAAAATAATTATTGCTTCGTCCTGAAAAGCCATCTTTATGATGGTTTTTTTATGTCTGCCTTTGTGTGGAATAAGATGAGGGCTGAGTTGTAAGCAGGTTTATAGGCTGATTTTTATATGTTGGAGTATTTTGTATGAAAGAGTTTGAGTTGATTCAGCGTATTTTTAAAGATGCTTCTATGTCAAATGTTAATGGGCGTGATGATATTTTGCTAGGTATTGGTGATGACTGCGCTCAAATTAAGGTGCCTACAGGCCAAACGTTGGTCTTTTCAATGGATACTTTAGTTGAGGGGAGACATTTTCCTTATGATGCTGATCCCGCTTCTATTGGTTATCGTGCTATTGCGACATGCGTGAGCGATCTTGCAGCAATGGGGGCAAAGCCCGCTTTTTTCTCTTTAGGATTAACCCTACCAAATTCAGATGCTCAGTGGCTGGCCGCTTTTTCTGAGGGAATGGCTGAAATAGCAGAACCATTAGGTTTGACTTTGGTGGGGGGGGATACCACAAAAGGCCCTTTAACGATTACTTTGCAGGTACATGGCTATATTGAAGAATCATTATGCTCTGTTCGTTCCGGCGCAAAAATAGGTGACGATATTTATGTTACGGGCTGTTTAGGAGACGCTTCAGCAGCCGTACCAATTGTGACGGGAGAGATGGTAGTAGCAAGCGATTTGTTTGAATACTTTCATGATCGCTATTGGCGGCCTGTTCCTAGAGTTATTGGCGGCATGGCGCTAAAAAGAGTCGTGACTTCAATGATGGATGTGTCTGATGGTGTTGCGCAAGATTTGCAACATATATTGTCCGCATCTGATGTTGGGGCTGTAATTGATGCGCGTTCAATTCCTGTTTCTGATGAGCTTCAAAAGTGGCAGCCAACCAATGCTTTGGCTTTTGCCTTAACGGGAGGGGATGACTATGAATTATGCTTTACTGCCTCCCCATCAATGAGAGAAGAGATTAATTTGATTACCCAAACCTTGCATTTGCCTTGTACAAACATTGGTAAAATTGTGGAAACTGGCTTTGTGGTTGAAGGGTTTTCAGGTGATTTGAATGGTTGGCAACATTTCTAGTATAAGTGTGTGTTTAATTTTATTTTCGGTGAAGAGGTTTCTAAATGACGGATAAAGTTCCTAGCTCTGTATGGCGTAACCCAATTCATTTTCTGGCATTTGGTTTAGGTTCAGGTACGGTTGATAAGGCACCCGGTACGTTCGGTACGCTAGCGGCGATTCCTATTTATTTGCTAATGCAGCATTGGGCCGATCAAACCTATTTCATTATGTTGGTTATTACGTTTGTTGTAGGTGTTTACTTGTGCGACAAGACCTCAAAAGACCTTGGGGTTCATGATCACTCTGGAATTGTTTGGGATGAGTTTGTTGGTTTCTGGATTACCATGTGGATGGCTCCTGAAGGGTGGTTGTATATAATCATTGGTTTTGCATTTTTTCGTTTGTTTGATATTTTGAAACCTTGGCCAATTTCTTGGTTAGATAAAAAGGTTCATGGTGGCTTCGGTATTATGATAGACGATGTTTTGGCTGGCATTTTTGCTTTTTTTGCGCTGCAAGGTTTAATTTATCTAGGGGTGTAATAGCCATTAGCCTTAAGGAAGTAAGTGATAAAGTTCGCACTTACCTCCTTGTTTTAAAAGAAAATCTTATCGTTTGTCATTTCTCCTCAAATACCGTTCTACTCCCCGTATCATTAATGACAAACTCAGGGTAAGTACGAGGTACATAAATGCCACAACATTATAGGTTTCAAAGAATTGAAATGTAGATGCACTAAATACTTTACCCATTTGAGTAATGTCTTGCACCCCTAAAACAGAAACGAGAGCTGAGTCTTTAATCATCGCGACAAAATCGTTTCCTAAGGGGGGTAAAATTTTCTTGATTGCTTGGGGGAAAATAATGAATCGAAAGCGTTGCCAACCGTTTAGGCCTAGCGCTTTAGCTGCTTCAACTTGACCCTTATCAACTTCCTGTATACCTGCTCGAAATACTTCTGCTAAAAATGCACTGTAGCTAATGGTGAGAGCAAATATTGCTCGCCAAACCATGGTAAAGTCACGAGTTCTTGCTGTGGTGATAATATTTTGTTCGATTAAGTCTTGTAAGGCCCAATTATAGAATTTAACCAGTTCCGGAGCGCCGACAAAAGCAACATAAAATAAAATGACCAGTACAGGAATTCCGCGAATAATTTCTACGTAAAATGTCGCTAATTGCCGAACAAGAGTGAAGCGTGAAAAGCCTGCAAGTGCAACCAACAAACCAACGGCAGTTGCAAGAAAGAAAGCAACTAATGTAACCTTTATGGTTACCCATAAGCCGTTACTGAGTGTATTAAAAATTCTACTGTAACCCTGGTCTGAGACAATATTCCAACTTAGTAATAAACCAATAATTACTGTCGCTAGAAGCCACCAAGGAAATTGAGAAAAAGTGCTGTTTTTAGTCATAATGCTTAATAAAATAAGAGCACTTTTAAAAGAAAAAGCGGTCTAAAATTGTTGTTGGTTAGGGGGCGGCTCGAATAAGTCTTCTAGCCTCTGTAGACTTATTCGCACCTTCCTTAGTTGTTGTAATCAAAAAACCATTTTTTATTGAGCATATCTAAAGTTCCATCTTCCTTCATGCTGATAATTGCGGCGTTGATCGCGGGAGTTAAATCTGAGTTAGGTGTTAAGATAAAACCAAACTCCTCAGTTCCTAGAGGGTCTCCTACTAACTTAAATTGACCCGGATTTGCGCCAATGTAGCCACGAGCTGATGATGCATCCATTAGAACCATATCCACATCTCCAGTTTTTAATGCTTGAACTGAAGCACCAAATGTTTCAAATAACTGAATACGACTGTTGTTTTCATTACCGTCTAACACGTTATAAACAGCAACATAAAAGTTAGTTGTACCTGGCTGAGCACCGATTAATAAATCATTGTTTTTGGCAAACTCCGTATGATCTGAAAAGCGATCTTCCTTGTTACGTACGAGCATGAATTGTTGCGATATCATATACGGAATAGAGAAATCGATTTCTTTTTTACGTTCTTCATTGATGGTGATGCCATCCATTCCCACATCAAATTGACCTTGTTTAACTGCTTGTATCATGGTGTCCCAGCTACTTAGCTTCCAGTCTACTTTTGCATTTAATCGACTGGCAATTTCATTAAAAGCGTCGTATTCCCAGCCTATTCCATCGCCTGTTTCAGGATCGATAAAGTTTAATGGTGAATAGGCATTCTCAGTAACGGCAACAATGGTTCTACCATTTAAATCTGGTAATGTAGACGTGTCTGCGAATGTTGGTATGGAAAAAAGGGTAGCAACGGAAGTGATCGCTGTGATCAAAAAATTAGATAGTTTCATAATATACCGTAAAATATGCGTGATAATATTTCATAAATTACACGGATTCGTGCAATAGGCTTAGGCGGAACTCGGTGCTCTACAGGAGTCCAATGGCAATTTTTCCCTGTTTCACTCCGTGATGAGTACCAGATTAAAGAGCCAGTATAGCGTTTTTGGGTTTGAATGGTTATGAAGAATTATCTTTTTAGTATGAAAATTCTGTTGTTATGTTGCATCATTTATTCGTTGAAAAGACTTATACTGTTATGATTGGATTTGAAATTACTCCGTTAGATCAAATAAGTGCGTTTTTATGCAAAGTCACCTGAGATTACAATGTTAATTGATGCCTCTCAACAAGCATATTGCTTGGAACAAATGGGAATTGTCAGTTGGGTTCCTCAAAACTCTTCCTTTGAGTCGCCAACTATCTTACGTCCTACGATACCTTGGATAACTGAGCATTCTCAATCAGCGGAATTTCTTGGGAGAATAGACAAAGGTTCTAAGCAAGATAAATCCTCCTTTGGTTTTCAATCCACTCCTGTTGCCAGTGATCCCGAGTTAACTCAGAAAACGGTTGCGGAGTTAAAAGAAGAGCTACTGTCAAACTCGTCAGTGATTGTTGAGGATCTCCAACCAATAGAAGAGTTTGCCGTCGATATTCTTCCTTCTCAAGAAATAGAGGACGCTGGGCTTCAAGCTTTTTCGGCACAATTATACGCAATAGAGAATCGTTTACTTATATTGACTCATATTCCTCAGCAGTTTCAAGAATTTGATGTTATTGAAAATATGGCATTAAAAATGTCGCAGGCATTGCTGAAACAGTCGATACAAGAATGGCAGTCTGCCCATTTCTCTTGGCCGGATAGGTTAAATAACTCCTATTTTGTAGAAAAGACTGATTGGATGTTGGGGGCGTTTGAGAGTTTTATAGAGCGCTATCTAGAGGATCTCTCTTCATCCGTCACCTTGATTATCGCTGGGCAGCAGCTCCAAAAGGTAGTTGAGTTACTGCCTGAAACGTCACCTATTCATAATTTGGTTAAAGTAAATATTGACAGTTTACCTGAGTTGTATCGAATTCCAGAGTTAAAGAAGGACGCATGGGGAGCGATGAAAAAAGTGGTGTTAGTATGATTCGAAACGCACTAAAAGAAGATTTAGCTGAGATCATTGCATTAGATAGTATTAGTCATTTGTATCCATGGGGAGAGAAATTAATTAAGGATGCGCTTTGCTCCCGTGCAAATTGGGTGATTGAGACTGGAGATTCTTCCAATAAAAAAATAGTTGGTTGGCTAACAGCCTCAACTATTTTAAATGAATCTGAATTGGAGTTGGTGCTAATTCATTCAAGTTATAGACGGCAAGGGTTGGCAAAAGAGTTGATGTCAACTTGGCTATCCTACATGGAAACTAAGGAAGTCGACTCTTTCTTCTTAGAAGTGAGAGAATCTAATCAATCGGCTATTTTTTTGTACGAAAAGATGGGGTTTTCTCAAGTCGGAGTGAGAAAAAACTATTACCCAGCTGCAACAGGTATGGAAAATGCTCTTTTAATGAGTAGATAGTTAGAGAATACCAAATTTAATTAAGCTTTAATCTGAAAATAAAATGAGAACTTTGCACGAAGTCATGAGCGATGATAAAACGAGGCAAAAATAGACGAGGTAAAAACAGACGAAAAAGCGGAGTTTATGAGTGATAAATGCGCATTTTGAATCTGTTTTTAACAAAGTATTAGCAAGCGTCGTAGTCGTGCAAATGTCTCAAAATGACATAAAGGAAAAAATAGATGGCAACATTACTTGTACCTATTGCTGATGGCAGTGAAGAAATAGAGGCAATTACCATTATTGACGTATTGCGTAGAGGTGGAGTGGAAGTGGTCGTTGCCAGTGTTCATGACCATCAAACTATTTGTGCTGCAAGAGGCACTAAAATAGAAGCGGATGTGTTGTTATCAGATATTCAAGAGCGAATGTTCGATGCGATTGCGCTTCCGGGTGGAATGCCAGGTGCGGAAAACTTAAGGGACAGTAAATTGTTGGTGGATATTTTAGAGAAACATGATATTCAGGACGCTTTATTGTCAGCTATTTGTGCGGCTCCAGCTTTGGTGCTTGGAACTCATGGTTTTTTAGTAGATAAACAAGCGACATGCTATCCCGGTTTTGAAAGTGGTTTGATTGGGGCGGAGTACATCTCGGATCAACCTGTTGTTATGGACGATAATATTTTAACCAGCCAAGGCCCTGCAACGGCCATGACTTTCGCGTTAAGCCTCTTGGCGAACTTGAAAGGTTATGATGTCGCTCAAGAGGTTGCCGATGCTCTTTTATGTTAGAGATTTTTCTATTTATTAGAGAAATACTAATCTTGACTTTTGGGTCAAGTAAAAACCTGAAAAAATATACAATACCTTCTTCAAATGGTGCCTTTTTAGTAGATATTCTGATCGCCTGAGAGTAGAATTGTTAAGATTTTTTGGGGCATCTCAGAGGGCTTTTCTTCTGTTGATTTCCTCAATACAGCAATTCCTAAAAAGCGAGATGAACCACGCTGTTCGTCTCGCTTTTTTGCAACCTGAACGGCTTAAAATGGGAGGCTCCTTTGGCAACATCAGCAATTCTTGCTCTTGAAGATGGCACTGTATTTAAAGGTACGTCGATTGGAGCAAATGGCTCATCGACTGCTGAGGTAGTGTTTAATACCTCAATGACTGGTTATCAAGAAATTCTAACTGACCCTTCCTATGCACGACAAATCGTTACTTTAACGTATCCTCATATTGGCAATACTGGTATCAATTCAGAAGATGAAGAGTCGAGTAACATATGGTGTGATGGACTTATTATAAGAGATCTACCTCTTGTTGCGAGTAACTGGCGTTCTGAAGAAACATTAGATGCTTATCTAAAGCGTAAAGGCGTAGTAGGTATAGCGGATATTGATACGCGTAAACTGACTCGTATCTTACGTGAAAAAGGTTCTCTTGCTGGCTGTATTATGGCAGGTGATGCCATTTCAGAGGAAGAAGCCGTTGCGAGTGCGAAATTCTTCCCTGGATTAAAAGGAATGGACTTGGCGAAAGAAGTTACCGTGAAAGAGTCGTATGAGTGGACAGAATCCACATGGGATTTAGTCAATGGACATACAACTCCAGAAGTCTTGCCGTATCATGTAGTGGCTTATGATTTTGGGGTAAAACGTAATATTTTAAGAATGTTAGTAGAGCGTGGCTGTCGTTTGACTGTGGTGCCAGCTCAAACATCCGCACAAGACGTTTTAGCCCTAAATCCAGATGGTGTATTTTTATCAAATGGTCCAGGTGACCCAGAGCCTTGTGACTATGCTATTACAGCAATCGAAGCTATTTTATCTGCCGATGTTCCTGTTTTTGGTATTTGCCTTGGTCATCAGCTTTTGGCATTAGCCAGCGGTGCCAAAACGAAAAAAATGAAGTTTGGCCATCATGGCGCTAATCACCCAGTACAGGATGTGCAAAAAGGCACGGTAATGATTACTAGTCAAAACCATGGGTTTGCAGTGGATGAAGAGAATATGCCAGATAATTTAATGGCAACTCATAAGTCTTTGTTTGATGGATCTTTGCAAGGTATAGCTCGTACGGATAAATCAGCATTTAGTTTTCAAGGTCATCCTGAAGCAAGTCCAGGTCCACATGATGTTGCGCCGTTGTTTGATCAATTTATTGAAAGCATTAAAGCTAATAAAGCCTAACTGGGGACAGAATTACTATGCCAAAGCGTACTGATATAAAAAGCGTATTGATTTTAGGTGCTGGCCCGATTGTGATCGGACAAGCATGTGAATTTGATTATTCAGGTGCACAAGCGTGTAAAGCACTACGTGAAGAAGGGTTTCGAGTTATTTTGGTAAACTCAAACCCTGCCACAATTATGACTGATCCAGTTATGGCCGATGCTACTTATATTGAGCCAGTTGAATGGAAAACAGTAGAAAAAATTATCGAAAAAGAACGTCCGGATGCGGTTTTACCTACAATGGGTGGGCAAACAGCTCTAAATTGTGCGTTAGATCTAGAGCGTCATGGTGTTTTAGAAAAATACAATGTTGAAATGATTGGTGCAACGGCAGATGCCATTGATAAAGCAGAAGACCGTAATCGTTTTGACAAGGCTATGAAGTCTATCGGGCTATCTTGCCCTGTCGCGGGCATCGCGCACAATATGGAAGAAGCATTAAAAGTACAAGGTGAAGTTGGCTTCCCTTGTATTATTCGCCCTTCTTTCACTATGGGTGGTACCGGGGGTGGTATTGCTTATAACATGGAAGAGTTCGAAGAAATCTGTACCCGTGGACTGGATCTTTCTCCAACCAATGAATTGTTGATTGATGAATCGCTTATTGGTTGGAAAGAATACGAAATGGAAGTTGTACGTGATAAAAACGACAACTGCATTATCGTTTGTACGATTGAGAACTTTGACGCAATGGGCGTTCATACAGGTGACTCTATTACAGTTGCACCGGCGCAAACATTGACGGATAAAGAATATCAAATTATGCGTAATGCTTCTCTTGCTGTATTACGTGAAATTGGTGTTGAAACAGGTGGATCGAACGTTCAGTTTGGTATGGACCCTAAGACAGGTCGCCTTGTTGTAATTGAAATGAATCCGCGTGTATCACGCTCTTCTGCACTAGCATCAAAAGCTACAGGTTTCCCAATTGCAAAAATCGCCGCTAAATTGGCAATTGGTTATACCCTAGATGAATTGCAAAATGACATTACTGGTGGACGCACTCCAGCAAGTTTTGAGCCTGCAATTGATTATGTTGTAACAAAAATACCTCGCTTTACCTTTGAAAAGTTCCCAACTGCGAATGATCGTTTGACGACTCAAATGAAGTCAGTGGGTGAAGTAATGGCGATTGGTCGCACATTCCAAGAATCTTTACAGAAAGCGCTTCGTGGTCTTGAAGTGGGTGCGGACGGGTTTAATCCCCAGTTAAATTTTAGTAAAGAAAACTCTAAAGAAAAGCTTATTTATGAGTTGAAATCACCGGGCTCAGATCGTATTTGGTATATTGGTGATGCTTTCCGTTCTGGTTTATCTGTTGATGAAGTGTATGAACTAACGGGTGTTGATCATTGGTTCTTAGTGCAAATCGAAGATTTAATAAAAGACGAAGAGTCTTTGTCTGATAAGGGACTTGTTGATCTTGATTACGATGTAATGCGTCGTCTTAAGCGCAAAGGTTTCTCTGATGCCCGTCTTGCTCAATTATTGGATGTTACTGAGAAATCATTAAGAGAACGTCGTTACTTATTAGATGTTCATCCTGTGTATAAGCGTGTTGATACCTGTGCTGCTGAGTTTGCAACAGATACAGCGTACATGTATTCAACGTATGAAGAAGAGTGTGAAGCTGAGCCAACGGATCGTCAAAAAATAGTTGTATTAGGTGGTGGTCCGAACCGTATTGGTCAAGGTATTGAGTTTGATTATTGTTGTGTACATGCTGCTTTAGCGTTACGAGAAGGTGGTTATGAAACCATCATGGTTAACTGTAACCCTGAAACCGTATCGACAGACTACGACACATCTGACCGCTTGTACTTTGAGCCTGTTACTCTTGAAGATGTGTTGGAAATCGTCCGTAAAGAAAAGCCAATGGGTGTGATTGTTCAATTTGGTGGTCAAACTCCATTGAAGATTGCTCGTGCGTTAGAAGCTGAAGGGGTGCCAATCATAGGTACAACACCTGAAGCGATTGACCGCGCAGAAGATCGTGAACGCTTCCAAAGCATGATTCAGCGTCTAGGCTTTAAACAGCCAAAGAATGCAACGGTTCGTAGTACTGACCAAGCCATTATGAAAGCGTCTGAAATTGGTTATCCTTTAGTTGTAAGACCTTCCTATGTATTAGGTGGGCGAGCAATGGAAATTGTTTATAATGAATCTGAACTGGTTCGTTATATGACCAATGCAGTTAAAGTGTCTAATGACAGCCCAGTACTGCTAGATCACTTTTTGAATGCTGCAATAGAAATGGATATAGATTGTATTTCTGATGGCGAGCAAGTTGTGATTGGCGGCATTATGCAACATATTGAACAAGCAGGGGTTCACTCCGGTGATTCAGCATGTTCTTTGCCTCCTTATTCGTTATCAGAAAAAGACCAAGATATCATTCGAGATATGATTAAGAAAATGGCCCTAGAATTAGGGGTTATTGGTCTTATGAATACGCAGTTGGCGTTACAAGATGGTGAGATGTATGTCATCGAAGTAAACCCTAGAGCGTCTCGTACGGTTCCTTTTGTCTCTAAGTGTATTGGTCAATCGTTAGCGAAAGTTGCAGCATTAGTAATGGCTGGACAATCATTGAAAGAACTTGGATTCACAGAAGAGATTATTCCAAATTATTACAGTGTGAAAGAAGCCGTATTCCCATTTAATAAGTTCCAAGGTGTTGATCCAATTCTTGGCCCTGAGATGAAATCAACGGGTGAAGTTATGGGTATTGGTGACACATTTGCTGAGGCGTTTGATAAAGCGGTGCTTGGTGGTGGTACGGTTTTACCTATGTCGGGAACCGCTTTTATTAGTGTAAGAGACATGGATAAGAAAAATTCAGTAGCGGTTGTTGAGCGTTTGATCGAGTCTGGATTTGATATTGTGGCTACGGGCGGAACAGCAAAATTCTTAGCGGATAAAGGCATTTCTGTTCGTAAAGTAAATAAAGTAAACGAAGGTCGTCCTCATATTGTTGATATGTTAAAAAATGGTGATGTTGACTACATTATCAATACGACAGAAGGGACTCAAGCAATAGCTGATTCGTCAGTTATTCGTCGTACAGCATTACAGCGTAAGGTTTGTTACACTACTACCATGACTGGTGCTGAGGCGACAAGCTTAGCGATTAGTCTCAAAGAGGAAACCAAAGTTAGAAGATTGCAAGATTTGCATTTGGGGAAATAATGAGAAAAGTACCAATGACAGTGGTGGGTGAGGCAACACTTCGAGAAGAATTGAACATGCTGAAAACTGTCCATCGCCCGCGTATTATTGCGGATATCGCGACGGCTCGCGAACACGGTGATTTAAAAGAAAATGCGGAATATCATGCCGCAAGAGAAGAGCAAGGTTTTGCCGAGGGTCGCATTAAAGAGATCGAAGGTAAACTAGCTGATTCTCAAGTGATTGATGTTAAATCTATTCCTCATACGGGTAAGGTTGTGTTTGGTTCAACGGTTACCCTTTACAATGTGGATACAGAAGAAACCGTTACGTATCGTATTGTTGGAGACGATGAAGCGGACGTAAAGCAAAAACAAATTTCTTATGCCTCTCCAATTGCGAAAGCAATAATTGGAAAAATGGAAGGTGATGAAGTAAATATCAAAATCCCAAGTGGTGAAGTGGTTTATGAAATAGAACAAGTAGCTCATATTTAGCTATTTTTTATTTCTAATGAGTCAAAAAAGCAAAGTAATTTTCATTACTTTGCTTTTTTTTTCTCTACAATAAAGAATAAAGCCATTGAGCCGATATTGTTTAGATAATGACCTTTTATCCTATTATGAATGACAGAGTACTGAGTGTGCTATGAAAAGACTTTGGATTTTTCAACTGATTATAACTTTGTTTCTGGTTGGCTGCGGCACTCCTGAAGGGGATGGCACCACAAGCGATACTACGACGGAAGAGCCAGCTACTGAAGAACCAACCACGGAAGAGCCGGCAGCGGAAGAACCAACCACGGAAGAGCCTGATACGAATGAAGAGACAGTAAGTGTTCCTGGTACTGTTGATGATTTAAGTGCTGAGCCTCGAGAAGGCTCTGTAAACCTAACTTGGACTGAAGTCGAAGGCGCAGATACTTATACAGTGTATTATGCGCTTGAAAGTATGGCTGATCTTACTAATCTTTCGGATGTTATTTCTCTCAGTGATGGTAGGACAGTAGGGGCTTTAACAGGAAGTAGCCAACTTATTGAAAATCTTACCAATAATATGGAATACTTTTTTATGATGACGGCGACTAATAGTGCCGGAGAAAGTGATCGAGGAGTTGAGGTATCAGCAACGCCTACCGTTAATATTACGCCGCAGAATTTGGTTGCGGTGGCAGGAAATCAAAGGGTTGAGCTGACTTGGGATGAAGTCACCGATGTAGAGTCTTACAATGTGTACCATGCAACGGAAAGCTTTGAGGCACTAACAGATATCACCAATTATGCCACATTGTCCGGTGGAACTTTGATTCCTAGTGTTACGAATCTCGTATTGAATGTGTCGGGATTAACGAATGATGTCCCTTATTTCTTCGTGGTGACAGCGGTTGATGCTGGTGAGAATGAGAGTCCCGCTAGTGTAGAAGCTACAGCCACGCCAAGCGTATCTGCAACAACGGCTACTTTTAGAGTGATACCTGATACTGGCATTGATTTTGGAATCAACTTTCCTGATTACGTTGCTGATCCTAATGCTTCTGGAAGTCATAACAGCGATTGTAGCGGCACGTTTTTCGAACAGCAGGATTGTTCTGTTGGGTTAGATGCAACAAATAATGATTCAGAAGATGGCTTTGCTGGTTTTAGTTATACGAAGTTAGACTCTTTAGGCTCTCCTTTGGCAGCTGATGAGACCTTTTGGAATTGTGTTCAAGATGATGTAACTGGATTGGTTTGGGAGGTTAAACAAGGAGGAAATAAGTTTAAAGGAGATCAGGGTCTACATGATGCGGATGATATCTTTAGTTGGTACAACGCTGATATTGCTGAAAATGGTCGCGACTCAGGTGGTGAAGATACACAGCCATTAGCATGTTTTGGATATACAGAAAGCAGTGAAAACTTCTGTAATACCAGTGCTTTTGTAGATCGAGTGAATGCAAGTAAATTGTGTGGCAAGACTAACTGGCGTTTACCAACACCAAATGAGCTGTTTGGCTTGGTTCATTTTGGCGAAGGATCTCCATCAATTAATGCAGATTATTTTCCTAATACTGAACCAGGTACTAAGGTATGGACAAATGGTTCAGACCCTGAGAATACAGAAAGCCATCAAGCGTGGGTGGTATTATTTGATGTTGATAATGCTGCAACATTAACAGGGGGGAGCTTGATTTTCTCGGAGAGCAAAGTCGCTGGCCGCTCTGTTCGCCTAGTGAGTGGAGATTAGTGATGTTTAAAAAAATAATTGGTTTTATTTGCTTGGGGTATTTATCCGCAAGTTCCTCAGTTGCTTACTCTGAACAGGTTAATTGCAAACCCGATAATATTATAGCGACAACTGCTACATCAAGATTTACGCTTAATGGAGATGAAACGGTTACTGATCTTCAGACAGGGCTCATGTGGAAGCAATGTCCCGAAGGATTGTCTGGCAGCCAATGTGAAGAAGGGAGTGAGAGTTCAGCATTTTGGGATGTTTTTTTAAGAAGTATTGTTACTTTGAATGAGGGGGGAGGCTTTGCCGGACATACTGACTGGAGAATGCCTAATATCAAAGAACTTCGCTCTATTATCGAGGCGCAATGTTATCGCCCAGCGGTCAATTTAGAAGTTTTTCCGAACACACCAATTGTAAGCTTCTTCTCATCAACACCGGTCAAAGATGTTTTTCTTGATAACATTTGGGTGGTTGAGTTTATTCACGGAAGGGTTGAAACACAGCGTTTGAATTTTAGTGGAGCCCTTCGTCTAGTAAGAAATACAGGTGAGTGATAGGTGGATAACTCTGCCTCGCCAATTTTAACATAATTGACGAGCAGAGTTGTTTTCAGTGCTTATGCTTGGGCGTCTTTAAACGCCTTGATTAACGCCTGTGTTGAAGAGTCTAGTTCAGAATCATCTGAGTTGGAATTTAGTCTCTGAGCGATATCTGTTCCTAGTACTTTGCCTAGTTCCACTCCCCATTGGTCAAAAGAGTTAATTCCCCAAACGGCACCTTGTACAAAGGTTTTATGTTCATATAAAGCGATGAGTGAACCAACAGTAAAAGGTGTTAACTTATTGGTTAACAGTGTGTTGCTAGGGCGATTACCTGCAATTACTTTGTGAGGGGCTATTTTCTCAATTTCATCTTTAGTGGCGCCGCTCTGCTGTAGTTCGTTTTCAGCTTGCGCAAGTGTTTTTCCAACCATAAGAGCTTGTGATTGGCTGACGCAATTAGCAAACAGTTGTAGATGATGATCGTTTACCGGGTTATGAGTTGTTAATGGCGCAATAAAATCGACAGGTACTAATCTAGTGCCTTGGTGCAATAGCTGGTGATAAGCATGTTGTCCATTTGTTCCTGAACCTCCCCAGATAATAGGGCCTGTATCTGTTTCAACGTGTGAACCATCCTGTAAATTTGCTTTACCATTACTTTCCATATCTAATTGTTGAATATGGGCAGGAAGAGCTCTTAAATAATGGTCATAAGGAATCAGAACATGGGATTGCGCACCATAGAAGTTGCAATACCAAATACCGAGTAACCCCATTATGGCTGGTAAGTTCTCTGTTAAAGGGGCTGTCTTAAAATGGGTGTCCATTTCATGAGCGCCTTCAAGTAGTGAGCGAAAATTTTCCATACCAACTGAAACTGCAATAGGAAGGCCAATAGCAGACCATAGAGAATATCGGCCGCCAACCCAATCCCACATTGGGAAAATGTTTTCTTCTGATATGCCAAATTCAACGGCTTTTTTCACATTAGAGCTTACCGCTGCGAAATGTTTATGTATTTGTTCCTCTGGTCCACCATTACGCAAAAACCATTCTCTAGAAGCGTTGGCGTTATAGAGGGTTTCCAATGTTCCAAATGATTTTGAAGAAACAATAAATAAAGTGGTATCTGGGTTTAGCTTTTTTAATTTTTCAGTAATGTCTGAACCATCAATGTTGGCTATATAATGAACCGATATAGTATTTTGAGCGTATGGCTTTAGTGCTTCAGTAACGACTTTAGGTCCAAGATAGGAGCCACCAATACCTATGGAAACCACATCGGTTATTTTTTTATTTGAATAACCTCTCCACTGGCCACTTTGAAGTTGCCAAACAAATTTCTCCATTTGCTTCAACGTGGATCGAACCTCAGCAAGTACATTACTATTATCTATTACTAAAGAGTTCTGAGCATGACTGGCTCTTAAGGCTGTGTGAAGAACGCTACGATTTTCAGTTGCATTGATACGTTCACCTTGAAACATCTTGTCTCTAAGTGATTCTATCTCTGCTTCTTGGGCTAATTGTGTTAGGAGAGAGAAGGTTTTTGATGTGGCTCGGTTCTTGGAAAAATCCAAAGTCCAGCCTGCTGCGTTAATGGTGCAGTCTTGAATGCGGCTAGGTTGAGTATCAAAAATTTGTTGGATGCTGGTTGCGTCGATTTCTTTACGGTGCTCAGATAATGCTTTCCAAGCAGCTAGATGTATTGGTGACGTCATTGCTCTCTCCTAAAAATACATTTTAAATTAGTTTAAAGTGATGCATAGATTATCTATAAGTCTTGCCTTTCCTAAATAAGCGGCCACTAAAATGACCAGGTTTTTTTCGTCTTTAGTGGGTTTTTGAAGAGAGTGTTGCGAACGAATTTCAAAATAATCTCGAGTAAATCCTATTTCCTCAAGCTTTTTTTGTGCTTGCTCGCTGATCTCTTCAAATGTTTTTTCTTTTAATTGAATTTGTTCTTTTGCGTTTAGTAAGCTTTCGAAAATAGATGGAGCAATAGTTCTTTCTGCAGGTGTTAGATAGCCATTTCTAGAGCTTAATGCTAATCCATCTTCCGCTCGAGCGATGTCTTCTCCAATAATTTTAATATTAGAACTAAGGTCTCGAACCATATTTTCAATAACTTTTAATTGCTGAAAATCCTTTGATCCGAAGATAGCAACATCAGGCTGAACAATATTAAATAACTTTGTAACAACAGTTGAAACGCCGATAAAGTGACCTGGGCGACTTGCACCGCATAATATATTGGAAATGCCAGATACTTCTATTTGAGTTTGACTGCGTTTGCCGTCGGGGTACACTTCTAATGCATCTGGGGCAAAAAGGTAATGGCAGCCATTTTCTAATAATAGGACTTGATCTTCTGCTAAGGTTCTTGGGTAGCGCTCAATATCTTCGTTGTCTCCAAACTGCATAGGGTTGACAAAAATTGAAGCAACAATAACCTTGCCTTCTTTCTTTGCTCGTCTTATTAAGCTCATATGACCATCGTGCAAATTCCCCATGGTTGGAACAAACACAATACTGTTATCTTTCAGACGCTCAACTTTTAACGCTGCTCTTAATTCTTTTACTGTATGACATGTTTTCATTGCTAGAAACCGTGCTCATCGGATGGAAAGGACTGATCTTTTACTTCTTGAGAGAAAGCTTCAAATGATTCTTGGATTGATCTTCCATCAGTTAGGAAGTTTTTCACAAACCTAGGTCGCTTGCCTAGATTAATGCCAATCATGTCATGTAATACCAGTACTTGACCATCAGTATGCTTACCAGCGCCAATGCCTATTGTTGGGACGCTGACTAACTCAGTAACTTCCTTACCAAGCTCCGTAGGGATGCACTCGTATAATAGGATATCCGCGCCTGCAGCAACTAAATCGAGAGAGTCTTGTCTGATTTTTTCTGCGGCTGAGCCCGTTTTTCCTTGTACTTTATAGCCGCCTAATTTATGAACTGCTTGAGGCGTAAGCCCTAAATGTGCGCATACTGGAATGCCTCGTTGTGATAAAAGGTTTACTGTATCACAAAGCCAATTTCCCCCCTCCAGTTTTACCATGTTTGCTCCTGCCTGCATAAGCTTGGCTGCATTATCAAGTGCTAACTCTGGCTTGCTATAGCTCATAAAAGGCATGTCTGCTAAGAGGAACGCATTACTATTGCCACGCTTTACTGCTCTTACGTGATAACACATTTCTTCAATTGTCACTGGAAGAGTGCTGTCTTGGCCTTGAATAACCATTCCTAATGAATCACCGACTAAAATTGTCTCAATACCTGCTTCATTCATTATGTGGGTGAATGTTGCATCATAAGCGGTTAAACAAGAGAACTTTTCTCCCTCTGATTTCATTTTTTGTAAATGACTGAGGGTTATTGGGCTGTTGAGTTTTTTCTTCGAAGTGTCAGAGTACATAGTGTTCTTCTTATAGACAGACTAAGTCCGTAGTATTTAGGCAATGTAAATGCTCTTCAACAGTTTTGTCGTTTGATAAAAGCATTCCCGGTGTAATATCTGCTAATGGCTGAATTACAAATCCACGTTCTAGCATATGAGGGTGGGGGACCGTCAATCTAGGTAATGATAAGGTTTCATCATTAAAAAGCAGGATGTCTAAGTCCAACGTGCGAGGTCCCCAGTGACGTTCTCGTATTCTATTATGTGCTTGCTCAATACTTTGTAAAGTATCTAATAATGCAATTGGCGTTAATGTTGTTGAAAACAATGCCACGGCATTTACAAAGTTGGGTTGGTCTTGTGGTCCAACCGGTTTACTAGAATAAAAGTTAGAGAACGTTAGCTCTTTGATTTCAGGTAAGTTAGACAACGCATTTAATGCACCTTCTAGCTGTTCTACCGGATTATTTAAATTGCTACCAAGTCCAATGTAAACCTTATTCATTTTGAGTTGAGTCCGTTGTATCAAATGATGTGCGCTTAGTATTTGGCTTTCTGCGACGAATGCGGCGCTTAGTTGGGGCTTTTTTGCCATTTTTGAGCGGGTCAGCTTGATTGATTAGATTACGACGTTCTTTTTCGTCGGCATCTTGGAAAGATTGCCACCACTCTCCAAGGTTATTCAAATCTGAGCCACTTTCTTCTCTGATCAATATAAAATCAAATGCCGCTCTAAAGCGTGGGTGTTTCTCCAGTGTGAAAGCGCGTTTGCCAAAGCGTTTAGGTAAGCGAAATTGCAAATCCCAAATTTCTCTCATAGGAGTCGAGAAGCGTCTAGGGATGGAAGTATGCGCAACCTGATTATCTAAAACATACGAAGCAGCTTGATGTAAAGCTGGGGTTTCAGGTAAGCCTTGAGCTAGAAACTCTTCGTGGCGGAACAAAACTTTTGGCCATAATAAAATGGCATATAGAAAGTATGGGGCCGTGCTTTTGCCTTCAGATAGGCGCTTATCGGTATTGCTGAGACCTTGAAGAATAAAGGCTTCCACATTAATTGAAGGTGACTGCCAGTTGCTACGAATTAGATCGTCGGTTTCAGGAAAAAGGTAGTGGAATAATCCGTATTCTTTTAATAAGTGATAAGTCGCAACCCCATTGCCGCTACCAAGAAGTTTTAAGACTTCTTCAAATAATCTTGCAGGGGGAATATGGTCTAATAAATGGGCTATTTCTTTAATTGGGGCCGCTGTTTCTGGCTCAATATCAAACCCAAGTTTTGCAGCAAAGCGAACCGCCCTTAACATGCGGACAGGATCTTCTTGATAGCGTTGACCTGCATCGCCAATAATCCTTACTTGCCGAGCTTGAATGTCTTCGAGGCCACCGCAATAATCATGGATACTGAAATCGGCCACATTGTAATAGAGTGCGTTAAAAGTAAAGTCACGGCGTTGGGCATCTTGCTCTATATCGCCCCATACATTGTCTCGTAAAATAATTCCATGCGAAGAACGGGCTGAGTCTTTGCCTTTAAGGCTGTTATTAGTTGCTTTGCTGTCACTTGTATCGCTATCTGGATTTGCGTTTGCGCGAAATGTTGACACCTCAATAATCTCTCGACCAAAAGTAACGTGCACTAAGCGAAAGCGTCTACCTATTAGGCGAGAGTTAGAAAAAATCGCGTGGACCTCTTCAGGTGTAGCGCTGGTAACCACATCAAAATCTTTAGGTTCCATATCAATTAAATGATCTCTAATACAGCCGCCTACCAAGTAGGCATCGTAGCCTTCTTTGTTGAGACGATAGAGAACCTTAACGGCATTTGAGCTGAGATTGGAGCGCGAAAGAGTGTGTTTATCACGTGGTATCACTATTGGATACTGTTGCGTCTTTTTTGGAGTAAAAAGCGAACTGGCTTTTTTTGCCAAATTTTTAAATCCTGTTAGCATTAGGGTACAAACTATTAAATTGTCGATGGTTGTATTTTACACGTGTAAAATAAAAGTTTCACTTGAAATAAAGAGTATGCAAAGACGAGATAGGACGATTAGGTGGGTAAACAAATAATCGCTTTGGATACATGAAGATATTAGTTCCGAAAACAAAGTTGGTGCTGCTGTCGCAGTTCTACTCAAAACTTATTTTTATTATTGCAATGTTTTCATTGCCCGAAGGCTTATATATCTAAAAAAATCAATTATCCAAAGCGATTTTTCTATCCCTAGCCTCAGATTTTATTTTTATTCTAAGAGGCTAAGGTGTTCCAATATTTTTATTTTTATTTTTGGAACTTACATTCGACGACTAATTTATTTTTATTATTAATGTCTGTCTTGTTATCATTATATCCTTCATAGAGCACAACCTGTGCCACTTTTTTTATCTTTTTGAAATATAAAGGTTTTTATAAATATTTTTGAAATATAGTAAAAATAAAGGATATTTTTTTGGGTTTAATGGTAACTGGCGTTACTTTTCGGTGTTACTTTTTGTCTATTTTTAGCTTTTTTCTTCTTTCCCACAAACTTTTTCTAGAAATGCCCAAAGAAAGGGCAAGTTGTGTCTCAGTTAAAGTATGTTGATGTGCCAATATAGTATGCTTCAAGTACTCATCTAATGTGAGAATTGCCTTTGTTGTTGGTTCGCTGCCTTCTATTGCATGTGTTTGCGTGGGTATTTTTTTGGGTATTTTTAAGTTTGCAGGGTCAATTTTGTGAGAGTCACTGAGAATGGTTGCGCGCTCTATTGCGTTTTCGAGCTCTCGCACGTTGCCCGGCCAGTTGTGAGACCTAATTGCTTGATCGAACTCTTTAGTATATTGCAGCTTGGTTTTATGGTGTTTTTCGCAGGATTTGTATAGCAGTGTTTCAGCTATGAGGGAGATGTCATTGTCTCTGTCGCGTAGTGGAGGAAGTATAAGTTCCATTACGTACAGACGATAATATAAATCTTCACGAAACAGCCCTTTAGAAACCATATCTTTTAAATCTCTATGGGTTGCGGTAACAAGCCGTATGTCTACTTTAGTAGAAGTTACCGCACCTACACGCCGAATCTCTCCCTCTTGAAGTACACGCAATAACCTAGCTTGAGCCTCAACGGGCAGTTCACCAATTTCATCTAAGAATAAAGTGCCTTTATTGGCCGCAGAGATTAATCCATCTCGTGCACTGACAGCACCAGTAAAAGCACCTTTTTCATGGCCAAATAATTCAGACTCAATAAGGTTTTCGGGTATTGCCGCACAGTTAACACTGATAAGCGGTTGTTTCTTTCTTTTGCTTAAATTATGTAGGGCTTTAGCGACCAATTCCTTACCTGTGCCTGACTCTCCTCGTATAAGAACAGTGACATCAGTTGATGATATTTTTTGCATATCATTAAAAAGATCTTGCATTAATGGGCTATTACCAATGATGCCATTTGCGAGAATTTGCAAATGGAGAAACTCAGCCTTGCTGCCAGTGCTAGCAAAAAGCTTGGTGTTGGCGGAGCTTTTATCAAATACTTCGACGACTTTCGCTAATAATCGATTTTCTGTTGTAGGTAGGGGGAGGTAATCGTATGCCCCTTCCTTCATAAAAAGAGTGGCGTTCTCTACGGATGGAGAGGTATCAAAAGTAATAATGGGGCAAGGTGAGAAGGACAAATCCAAATGCGTTACAGGGAGAGCTAACGTGTCAATTAACATTAAATCTATAGTGCTAAGGTTGTGTTCTTTTTGTGCTTGTTGGGGGGTATTACAGCAATTTACATTAAAGCCATTACGAGAGAGCCATAAAGAGGCTTCTTCAAGTGGTGAATTAGTTGGGAAAACTAGAAGAATATTTTGCATTTTTGTAACCATAGGTAACGGTAAGTCACGATTATACACTTTAGGGGGCGCACTGAAAGCATTGCTTTTGTGAAGAGAGGGTGAAGATTGTAAGGGTTTTAGACTGTATTCTGGTGGGCTAAATATGCGTGTTTTTCATGTATGTCGAGAGTCTTTTGATTTTTTAATGGAGTAAAAGACCAATGTATTAAGGCGTGTTCAAGTGTCTCTTGGATGGTTTGACTGCCGGTGTCAGGGATATGTAGATAGGATAGAGCGGCTTTTAAAACCGATAAGTTGCCATAAGGTAAAGCACAGGCGTGATTCTGTTTACTGATTTTTTGTTTGTTTGGGTCGAGTATTAAAGGGATATGAGCCATTGAAGGGGGAGGCCAGCCAAATAAATGGTATAAATAGAGCTGTGTGTCGGTCGTATCTAGTAGATCTGCACCTCTGACGATATGTGTAATACCTTGTTTATTGTCATCAATAACAACGGCTAGTTGATACGAAAAAAGCTCGTCTTTACGCTTTAGCACCGGACAAGTGGTGAGTCTATTTAAAGAGAAATGTAAGTTACCCTGTATTGGGTCAATACACTGAAATAGCCCCTCTTGAATGACTAAGCGCCACGAGTGGGGTTGCTCAATGTTGCTATCGCAGACATTTAAATGTTTGCCCTGCATTGCATTAAGGGTTTGGCGTGTACAGTTGCAAGGAAATGCAAGGTTTTGCTTTATTAATCTATCGAGATACGCCTGATAAAGGTGGGTTCGTTGTGACTGTAATATTATAGGTTGATCGCTTATCAATTGGTAACTTGATAAGCATTCAATGATTGCTTGGGTATAGCTGGACTTGCAACGAGTTTCATCGACGTCTTCTATACGAAGCAGCCATGTCCCTTTATTTGCTTTGGCGTCTAAATAGCTAGCGAGAGCACTAACTAGAGAGCCGAAGTGAAGAGGGCCAGTTGGCGAAGGTGCAAACCGGCCGACATAATGACTATGCATAGTATTTAGCGCTGTTCATATAACAGGGGCTGGTTTAACGTCCGACTTGTTTTTCTTTTATTTCAGCCAGTGTCTTACAGTCAATGCACAGTGTCGCTGTTGGTCGTGCTTCTAGACGTCTGATGCCAATTTCTATGCCACAGTGATCACAAAATCCATAATCATCTTCATCGATTTTCTCAATGGTTTTATTGATTTTTTTGACTAATTTACGTTCACGATCACGTGTACGAAGCTCAAGACTAAACTCTTCTTCTTGGCTTGCTCTATCATTTGGGTCTGCGTAGTTTACTGCTTCTTCTTGGAGATGATGAACGGTACGGTCAACTTCTTCCATTAAGTTTTGCTTCCAGTTACGCAAAATGCTTTTAAAATGCTCACGTTGAGCTTCGTTCATATACTCTTCACCAGCCTTCGCTTCGTAAGGTGTGAAGTCTTTCATTAATGATTCAGGGTTCATTTTTGGCATATTCATTTGCCTCACTTTACAGAGTGTTTTACACAAATCTGTAAACAATAATTAAGGGTGGTATATTGAGGGGCGAAAACTTATCAAATTATTGAGCACGAAACCACTTTTTTTAACAATTTCTGCTAAAACTTCGAGAAAAAAGCGGCTTTTTTAAGGAATTCAAACGAGTTATGAGCAAATTAGCTAAGCGAGTTGAATATATTTCTCCATTTCATGTGATGGCAATTTTGGATAAAGCGAAAAAACTACAGGCGTCGGGTGAAGATGTTATTCATCTAGAGGTGGGCGAGCCAGATTTTGTTGCTGACCCTTCTGTAGGAAAGGCTGGAATTGAGTCGATTGAAAACCATTTAACGGGTTACACTTCTGCAACAGGCCTGCCAGAATTAAAGCAAGCAATCTCTTCCTATTATAAAACCCATTTCCAAGTAGAGGTTTCCCCTGAGCGTATTATCGTAACTCCTGGCGCGTCTGGGGCTTTATTATTGCTGTCATCATTATTAGTGAATGTTGATGAGAATGTTTTGATGCCGGACCCTTGCTATCCATGTAATAGGCACTTTCTTGTGCAAGTTGGGGCGCAGGCCAAGCTGATTGCTACCGAGCCGTCTGAGCAATTTGCAATTAATCTAGATAGGTTGCCTGAGTATTGGGACGAAACAACCTCAGGGCTGTGGTTGGCGTCACCCTCGAACCCAACGGGGTCAGTATTGAGTAAGTCATACCTTGAACGAGCGTTTGAAAAAACGAACCAACTTGGCGGTCACCTTATGGTGGATGAAATTTATCAAGGTCTGGTTTATGAAGGGGAAAATATGACTGCTTTATCAATATCTGATGATGTATTTGTCATTAATAGTTTTTCCAAGTATTTCGCAATGACTGGCTGGCGTTTAGGTTGGGCTGTAGTTCCCGAGTGGGCTATTGAAGGCGCAACGAAGTTGGCTCAGAACCTGTTTATTTCAGCGCCTACTGTTTCACAATATGCTGCTATTAGAGCATTAGATAAGGATGTTTTGGAGGAATGTGAAAATAGGAGGCAAGTGCTGGATCAACGTCGACAGTTTTTATTAGAGGGGTTGAAGCGTTTGAACTTACCTGTGGTTGCACCCGCTCAAGGTGCATTTTATGTGTTTGTTGATGTGTCAGGTATTACAGAAAGTGCAATGCAGTGGTGCTTAGGGTTGCTGGATCAATATAAAGTGGCCTTAACTCCAGGGGACGATTTTGGAGAACATAATGCTCATAAATACGTTCGCTTTGCATATACCTGTGATGAATCTCGCCTAGAGGAAGCCTTAAATAGGATTGAACAATATATAAAGCGATAGATTTTTTGTGGGGTGATAAGAGAGGCTGGAGTAATGTTTTTTACAGTGCTTTTGTGTCGGTGCCGCTATTGTTTCCAGATGTTTGATTGAAAAAAAAATAGATGTAGGCATTATACAGGCGTTTATTTTATTGATGTGGTAATCAGGTATGGGTTTGATTCGGATCCGGTTATGGCGACGACTTGCTGCGGCAATGTACGACGGCTTTTTACTTTTGGCTTTGTACTTTATTCTAGGCTGGGTGTTGGTTCTATTAAATGATGGCGCAGCCGTGGAAGGGCCTTGGATGTTCTGGTTCTTGATTTTTGTTGCTTGGGCTTTCTTTGCAAAGTTTTGGTGTTATCCGGGGCAAACGTTAGGAATGCAAGTTTGGAAAATGAAATTGGTATCTGAAAATGATCAGGCAGTGACTCTTCGTCAAGCCAGTGTGCGCTTTTTGCTTTCTCTTGTTTCTTGGGCGGCATTTGGTCTGGGGTTTTTATGGTGTTTAGTTGATAAAGATGGGCGCTCGTGGCACGACAAGCTCAGTCAAACTAAGTTGGTTTATATTGATCATAAAAAATTAAAAGAAGGGTCTAATTGACCCTTCGAATTAAGATAAGCCCTAACGCGAAACAAATTAAAATGGGAATCAAAACGCCTATAAAAGGGGAGAAGCCAAGGGTAAGACTCATTCGGCCAAATAAGCTAAGGGTGTTTTGAAAGACCAAACCTATCATCACGCCAGAGAATATACGACCTCCCATAGTTGAAGATCTTAAAGGTCCAAAAACAGTAGAAAGGGCAACAATAACCAACGCAATTGAAGCGAGAGGACTAAGTGCTTTGCTCCAGAACTCAAGCTGGTATGGGCCGCGATCTAGATCTTGTTGCTTTAAATAGGTTTGGTATTGAAGAGATTGGCTTAGTGAAAGTGATTCGGGCTCTTGAGCTGCTAGGAAAAGGTGCTCTGGTTTGAGAGATGCTTTCCATAAACTGGTTTCAGCGGAATGTGTCTCGATGGTGTTTTCTAAAAAGTGGGTTGTTTGGGTTGTTTGCAGTTCCCACTGTCCATCAGCTAAATGGGTGGCGGTATCTGCTTTACTAATTTGAGAAAGTTTTTGTCCAATTGGGGTAAAAATCTGTATGCCATATAAGGTGCCATTTTTATCGGCAGCATTAATATAAACAAACTTATCTTCAGAGCGTATCCAAACCCCTCCAGTTAACGAGAATTGGTTATCTTGCTGACTTTGTAGTTTTTCTATTAAATCCGCTTTTTGTCTTGCTTCTGGTGCAATGTATTCAGTAATTGCCATACCAAATGCAGAAATTAATAAAACTGGTTGAATGGCAGCGTATCCTATTCTCCATAATGGTATGCCAGCGGCTCTCATCACGGTAAGCTCAGAATTACCTGCCATTGCACCTAACCCCGCTAACGTTCCTATAAGAGAGGCAATGGGGATATACTCAGTGAACTTACCCGGTAAACGAAAAGTAAGAACTTGAAGAAGAGACTCTAGTGGAAAGTTATCGTTAACTTTTTTAACTTGGTCAATAAAAGTTAAAACAAAATCCATCCCAAGCAATACAAACATGACAGTCAAAAATGACCAAAAGACACTGGAGCCAATGTGGCGATCAAGTTTGTTCATTAAGCGCGACTCTTATTTTTAAAAGTGAATCCAAGGAAGTTTATTAGCAGCAGCAGGGCAATGACGAGAAAAATGCCATGCACCCACCAAAGACCGATCTCTTGTGGTATGTCTCCCTTTTTGAGTGCAGTACGAGCCCAAATAAGTAATCCTAAATAAACAATAACTAAAATGATTGCGGGTAAAATTTTAAAGAAGCGCCCTTGTCTTGGATTGACGTGGCTTAAGGCCGTTCCAATAATTGCCAGAATAGGAATCATTAGTACAATGGCAATACGCCATTGCATTTCTACGTACTCTTCTAAATTGGAACTGTTCCATATACTGCTGGTGGTTCTGGTGACTAGATCAGTAATGTCTTCTTTTTCCGGTTCTTCTAAGCGAACGGCATAGGTATCAAATTCAGTGATTTTATAGTTATTGGTTCCAGGAGCCCCTTCATAACGCGTACCATTTTTGAAGACTAAGTAATTCACACCTTGTCCATTTTGATCGATGGTTACTTGCTCGACATAGGATGCGAAAGTTTGCACAGGGACGTCTTGGCTATTAACTCGTACAGAATCTGAAATAAATACATCGTTCATCCAACCTTCATTTTGTGTAATGCTGGTTACGTAGGTTGTCTGCTGCCCACTGCCTTGAAATCGCCCCGGTTTAATGAAGTCAAATACCGTCAGTTGATTTTGTTGCTGAGATGCCTGTTCGATTTTGTACTCGCTTGCTGGAGCCACCCAAAAGGTAACCACGGCATTTAGAAGGGTGACAAAAACGGCTATCCCTAATGTATAGCCTGTTAATTTAATTTTACTAATGCCACAAGAAAACAGAACCGACATTTCATTTTCAACGTATAAACGTCCATACGCCAATAATAAGGATAAAAAGAAGGCCAACGGTAAAATCATTTGTATAAAACTTGGGATGTGGAAGCCTAAAATAACAAAGAGAAATTCAAACGTCATTTTGCCTTCAGCAGCACGGCCTAAGTAACTTACAAAGCGTCCACTTATTATTATGAGTAGTAATATAAGTGAAACCGCTGCCGTTGATACTAGAACTTCTTTTGCCAAGTATCTGAATATTATCAAGAGTACCTCGTTATCTGTTGCGTGCGAATACTTAGAGAGTTGACAATCGCTATAAAGTCCCCATTATCACGTGCTAGTATGGTGATTATCCAGTGTTTTTTTTAAATTATAATTTGAGGGTTTGTGAATGAACACGGCATTATTTGATCGTTTATCTACTGTCCAAGCGGATTTGCTTGTGGCATTTATTCCTAGTGATTCAGAGTTGCCTGCTTCAGCAAGTTGGTTAAACGAGCGTTTAGACGGCAATCTTGAACAGCTTAGAGAGTCTAATGTATTTGCGGGAAAACTATCTGAAACACTTTTACTACCAATTACAACACAAGACTTCGCTCAACCTATTTTATTAGTGGGTATTGGTAAAGACGAATCCTTGTCTGATGCTCAAGCTCGTAAAGTTATCTCTGCCATCGCTGCACAAATTAAAAAGTTACCTTACAAAACAGTTGCGATAGCAAATAGCGATCTTGCCGTAAAAGATCGTTCTGCCGATGGCGTATTGACCTTGATTGCACAATGGATAAATGAAGGTTTTTATGAATTTGTCGGCTTTAAAAAAGAGCCTGAAGTAACACCAGCAATTGAAACAATTTTATTAGAAGGCAGCAATGAGTCTGCGTTAAGTATTGGTGTTGCAACGGCAGAGGGCTCCCACTATGCTCGCCAGCTTGGTAATTTACCGGGGAATGTATGTACACCAAGCTATCTTGCCTCTCAAGCTCAACAATTGGGTGAAAATTATGGCTTATCAATTGATCTATTAGACGAAAATCGCATGGATGAATTGGGTATGCAGTGCTTGTTGTCTGTTGGACGAGGCAGTGATCAACCGAGTTATTTGATTGTTATGGAATATAAAGGTGGCGAAGAGGGTGACGCTCCGCATGTATTACTTGGTAAAGGCATTACATTTGATACGGGTGGTATTTCATTGAAGCCCGGTGCGAAAATGGATGAAATGAAGTACGACATGTGTGGTGCTGCAAGTGTGTTTGGCACGATGAAGTCAATCTGCGAATTACAACCTAAGCTTAACATCACGGCTGTTATTGCGGCCGCAGAGAATATGCCGAGCGGGCGCGCAACAAAACCGGGTGATGTTGTTCGAACTATGTCTGGTCAAACGGTAGAAATTTTAAATACAGATGCGGAAGGTCGTTTGGTTCTGTGTGATGCATTGACCTATATCGAGCGTTTTGAACCTAAATCAGTAGTAGACATTGCTACATTAACGGGAGCATGTGTGGTTGCTCTTGGTAGTGTGAACTCTGGAATGTATTCTAATAATGAGAACGTTGCAGCCGATTTACAGCAAGCAAGTAAAGTGTCTGCCGATAAAATTTGGCAAATGCCTTTAGACGAAGAATATCAGCAGCAACTAGACAGTAATTTTGCTGACATTGCTAACATTGGTGGCCCTGAAGCGGGTTCTGTAACTGCTGCCTGCTTCTTGTCTCGCTTTACTAAATCCTATCCTTGGGCGCATTTAGACATTGCTGGTACGGCATGGTCTGGTGGAGCTGCTAAAGGTGCGAGTGGTCGTCCTGTTGCTTTACTGACACAGTATTTATTGTCAAAAGAAACGGCTTAACTTTTAGTAAACTGTATATTCAATAGGCGGCTTTCCTGTAGAAGTGCTTTAGTCGCCTATTGATATTTTCTGTCATTTGCTAGGGAAAGTTATTGGTTTTCCTTATATCTGTATCTCTTTGATTTATCTCAAACTATTTAAATAATCTTTATTCGGGTAGTTTTTTGTTGTTTTCTAAAGTGGACTTTTGACCATTTGAATGAGACAGTTGAGTGATTAGTTAATCAGTAATTAGGCATAGAGATGTCAGATTTATCACAAGAACACGAACATATATCCTCTGAACCCGATGAAAATGTATTGATAGAGGCACTGCGGAACCAAGACGATATCCCTATCTTGATGGATATAGTGGGAGAGCATGTCTCTCTTAGTTTGAATCAAGAAACGTACTTTTCCAAAAAAATGGCGAGCGATATCTCAAATCTAAAGGCAACACCTTCTACTGAAGAGGTTTCTGAGCAGAGCCATGCTTTATCTTTTTCTGATGTGGATGCTATCCAGTTACAAACAGCTATTCAAACAGTTATAGAGCGATTATTACCAACAATTGTTGAGGAAGTAGTTAAGGAACTGTCTACTGGGGCTGAAGCATCAAACAATCTTGTTTAGTAATGGCCTAGGGCTTTAACTTAATCTCTTCAAATATTCAGGCGCCTTCTGACATTGTAAGGTAATGCGCAATAAACGGATTATTCACAAAGCAAAAAGCCTTCGTTTTTTTGCTTGCGTCACTGTCGTCGTCAGCGCAAAAAAGACGAAAGGCTTCATGCTTTTTCCTCTAGTTCCCACGGTCTCCGTGGGAATTCATACCGTGTTATTAGCTGCATTCGCGTTCCTTACCACGTGAGAACGAAAAAAATCGCCAATTGTCCCAGAGGCAGACATCATTTGGCGTAATAAGAAGACTTGTTATCTTGTAGGGTAGGTCGGAAAAGCCGAAGGCGTCTTCCGACATTATGAAGTGGTGGCAACAAAATAGGCTGCTCACAAAGCAAAAAGCCTTCGTCTTTTTTGCTTGCGTCACTGTCGTCGTCAGCGCAAAAAAGGCGAAAGGCTTCATGCTTTTTCCTCTAGTTCCCACGGTCTCCGTGGGAATTCATACCGTGTTATTAGCTGCATCCGCGTTCCTTACCACGTGAGAACGAAAAAAAAATCGCCAATTGTCCCAGAGGCAGACATCATTTGGCGTAATAAGAAGACTTGTTATCTTGTAGATACTCTGTTTAAGCACAAGCTTTTTTGTGCTCTTCACTAAATAGTTTTGAGGAGTCATAGGGTGTGTTTAATTTAAAACACGCCCATATTCC
>CANLRQ010000011.1 GCA_947493575.1 uncultured Marinomonas sp. | reverse complement strand
ATGGCGTCCCATAGGGGGTTCGAACCCCTGTTACCGCCGTGAAAGGGCGGTGTCCTAGACCTCTAGACGAATGGGACGCAACAACCTATTTCTAGGTGTAATAATGAAAAGCCAATGCCCTTCACTATCGATACTGCTTAATAGAATTAATAGCACAACCAATTAGTACAATTAATTTATAAATTAACTGGAGCGGGAAACGAGGCTCGAACTCGCGACCCCAACCTTGGCAAGGTTGTGCTCTACCACTGAGCTATTCCCGCAACACTGTACTTCAACAACTTTAAGCTGCATTCGTACAAAATAAATGGCGTCCCATAGGGGGTTCGAACCCCTGTTACCGCCGTGAAAGGGCGGTGTCCTAGACCTCTAGACGAATGGGACGTAATAACCTATTCCTAGGTTTAATAATGAAAAACCAATGCCCTTCACTATCGATACTGTTTAATAGAATTAATAGCACAACCAATTAGTACAATTAATTTATAAATTAACTGGAGCGGGAAACGAGGCTCGAACTCGCGACCCCAACCTTGGCAAGGTTGTGCTCTACCACTGAGCTATTCCCGCATATCGACTCACATTTTCTTTGACATTTGACATCAAACAATAATAGTTTAATGAATGGCGTCCCATAGGGGGTTCGAACCCCTGTTACCGCCGTGAAAGGGCGGTGTCCTAGACCTCTAGACGAATGGGACATAAACAAATAATGCTGTGTGAGCGGGTGCGTATATTACTGTTACTAGCCTGAAAATCAACAGTTTTTTTCATTTTTCTGTTAAAGTAATTAAGTTTTTGTCATTTAACCCAATGAATTAGCTTTATGGAGCCAAAACATGCTTAAAAAATTCCTTCTCGGCACAACCATTTCAATTGCCATCCTATCTTCTATTGGTTGTGCGAACACAACACATCACATACATTTAGATCCATCAGTGGAATTAAAATCGGCGCAACTAACCAATAGCCACCAAATAAGAGTGAAAGTTACCAATTATTTAGACAACAATATTGGTTCGATTGATACGGCGATGCATGAACATGCAGACATTTTAATTAGTAATGAAGTGGCTGAAAGCATTAAGTCAAAAGTCACCGAAGGACTTACTGAACTAGGTTATCAGCTAGAAAGTGGAGAGTTACCAGCAAACCTATTATCAATAGATGTCACTAAATTGAGCTACACGACATCTACGGAAGTATTAAAAACCATAGCAAAACTGCAGTTCAACTTAAAGGCAACACTTAAAAGCGACAATCAAACCTATTCGGCAAACTACGGTTCCGAGGTTATCGATGAGTATGGCTCTTTACCAGATCAAAAAGACGTAGAAATGGCACTCAACAAACTGGCAGGCCAAACAGTCAATCGACTGCTTAATGACTCAAATATCCGTGTTCTTCTAAAATAAACAGCATTACCTTAGAGGAGAATGAGCAGGATACATATATACACCCTACTCATTCTCCCCTAAATCAATGATTAATCATTTTCTGCCAAGGATACACGTGTGTTATAGGCTATGTGACGAACTTGTTTTTCACACCGAATTTCTTCCAGACTGCGATCTCCCATATTGACATAGACCTCATTAATGGCGCCATAAACAGACCCAACTTCAATATCATTGTATTTCTGATCCAGACGACGGACTTCTTCAACAACATTAGCACTTGAATGAAAACTAACGACATAACCTGTAGAACGACTGTTAACATCCCCACTCAACTCAATAGGAAAACCACAGAACCCGTTACCTATTGAATACGACTCATCACAGGCACTTAAAAATCCGACAATCCCTACAAGCATAAAACACTTTACTAATCCCATAATATTCTTCCTTATTTTGTATCATACCCATTCACGTTCCTTACTTAGCAGCTACCCCCTCCTAATATCTAACCTATGGCCTAGTGCGTTTGCATTCTATTTTTAGTTTATACTGAAACACATCTAACTGCTGGCCGTTCTAAAAAATCAATATCTTTTTAAGCATTCCATCTGTACAACATACGCGATTTCCTTTCTAAAACCAACACCTGTTCAAAATACGATCAACCATTCTTCTAGCTATAAAGCACTATTAAAGAAAAAGGCGACATTAAGTGAATAATGTCGCCTTCCCTAGGAAAAAATTAATACATACATTTATAAGCTGTATTTTTGTTTCTCAAGAATATAAGCAGTTAAAATTATGGCTACCTCTTTTGTCATATTAATAAATCTAACGCCATATACAAAAAAATACTCCGCACCCATTTTTGTCAAAAAGTCATTATCCACTATACTCGCCTGAACCTGCTCAAGCATTTGAATTTCTTGAGAACGAATTTCACACTCCAATTTAAGAAGGTGTGGGTAGCCCGCTACTTTAATATTAACCGCCATTTTCATCTGCGCATTGACCGAACCTATATCCTCTTTGGAAATTAGCTTCATTCCACCAGCACTCAAATCAATTACAACGCCATTTGCAGAATCTAAAATACTGTGGTCGTTTTTCACTTTATCCAATGCACAAATAAGCTTTGTTTCAATACGCATTGCTTGACGAACAACCGATGTTTCAACAAATTTAGGATAAGCAATATGTAAATGTGGCGTAGGGTCCAAATAACTTTTTGCAATTTGACTGGAAAATGCAGATACGGAGGTATTCAACATCAATCGAACATTAACTACCTGACTATCGCGAACAATAATATTTTTTCCATTTACTTTTGGACAAGACAAAATTAATGAACGGCTCGGAATATAACCAAGAATTTTGACCATATGCCGAGAGGATGGAGAAACAAATTCTATTTGGGCACTTTCCCCCAAAGAGATGTCTAGATCATTTAACTGAGATTCAATTAATTCTGCCATGAAACCTTCTTCAAATATTACAGCTAGAAAAGCCCAATGCTGTAAACACTCTTTTATCACTCACGTAACAGGTATTTAACTCGTCACGTTCAACATAGTTTTTTCTCAATGCATCAAACTGCTTTAGATCCCGAGGATTTTTTCTATATGCAGATCGCATATAACTATCATCATGCATAACGTCATAAATTGAATTGACTACTTTAGAAATCACATCAAGATTCTGATTTTCTTGCGGACATACTATAGATGAAATAGAGCCTTTTGAAATACAATCTTTGTAATGATTCGCTACCGAAAGCTTAAAGTACCTTAAAAAAGCCTCAAAGACCATCAATGTTCCCACCTCTCTTCCTTGCTTACTGTAGCCAGCTATATGAGGTGTCGCAATATCCACCACAGATAAAGTTGCAAGGGAAATATCCGGTTCATTTTCCCAAACATCAAAAATCAAGTTCAATTTTGAATCTAACTTTTCATACCGATTGAGCAGTGCTTTTTCATCTATCACCCCTCCTCTACCAGCTGAAATAATGCTTGACCCCTCAGACAAATGGGACAACATTTTATCATTCAACATATGATAAGTAGGATATTTTCCAGATGTGGTAAGTGGAGCATGCAAACAAATAATATCGCTTTGCATCACGGCACCTAAAGAAACAAAATTAACTCCCTCTTCATTGCCTTTGTATGGATCATAAACCGCGACACTACACCCAGCATTTGTTAATCTTTCAAAGACTCTTCTACCCACATTACCAAAGCCAATCACTCCGATCTTTTTTGTAAAAAAGTCCACCTTTTTATTAGAGTGTAGGTAACACATCGAACTAACAACATAATCAGCCACCGCATTTGCATTGCAACCAGGCGAACTAGCAAAACCAATATTATTTTCTTTTAAGTACGCGGTATCTATATGATCTACACCAATAGTTGCTGTACCTACAAACTTTACTGATGAAGCTGCCAATAATTCACGATTTACTTTAGTTACAGAACGAACCAATAAAACATCAGCATCCTTAATTTGCTCATTTGTTAAACTGCGGCCATCAACTAAAGCGACATCGCCAAAAGCTGAAAACAACTCATTTACCTTTGGCATATTTTCATCAGCAACAATTCGTAACTTCTTCTTTAAGATGGTCATATAACGCCTTATGAATACCCTGAAATCTCAACAAATACACACAAAAAACTTCCGCTTTAAGTGGAAAACCTTTATTCACATAGCGTTCAAACTGATCCTCAACCTGACACTCAAACTCAACTGTACTGTAATCCAGAAGACTTAAGTTATCAGCACTTACTCTAAAGGGAAGATCCAACAGCAAATGAAATACCCTTTCTATTGCCTGAGGCTTAATCTCTACAGATTCAAATTTTTTTTGTAACTCAAACGTTCGATGATCTGGCTCATACCAATAACCATAATCCTCCAATTTCAAACGTGATTCGCCCGCAATGCACCAGTGACTTATTTCATGCAATGCACTAGAAACATAATCCAAACGAAAGTGAATTTCTGCTGGCCTCCCCGCTTCTTTACTTGGAATATATAATGGCTCGCTCGCGCCCCCTATTAATTTCACATGGTGACTCTGCTCAAAACAGCCATTAAAGCATGACACCAACTCATCAGCAGTAAACACAGACTTTCTTGATACCTTTATATAAAAACATGAAGAGACCTTTGTACGACTACCAATACTTTAAAAAAAAAGACTCAAAACGTTCATTTATAATTCATAAATCTCACTTTTTGTCTGTTTTTTTTGCTTCAGACTATCGTCGCTCATGACTTCGTACAAAGGTCTCATGAACTAATTACACAGAAAAAATCCCTAAGTTAAAAACCTAGGGATTACAATATACACAAATCAGAACTTCTGTTCTGACTGACAGGATAACACCTCATCCCTCAGATGTGCTCTTTATATTGTTCTACCCTCTGTAATACTTACTTGGCACAAATGGCATGGCAGTTTTAATCAAAGGAATGTTTTTACCGCGAACAACAGCAAACAACTCTGCATCTATCGCCGCTACTTGAACATACGCCATAACAATAGGCACAGATAAAGATGGAGAAAAGCCACCACTGGTTACTGAGCCAACAACTTGACCTTCAGAGTTAACAATATCAACGCCTTCTCGTACAGGAGCTTTACCATCTACAATAAAACCTACACGCTTTTGCAATGGCTTATTCGTAAACTCAGGTAAAATTTTATTTGCTCCAACAAAGCCCCCCTCTCGCTCTCCACCCAAACGACGAACCTTTTGAATCGCCCAATTCAGTGATGCACTTACAGGCGTTGTCGTGGTATTGATATCATGCCCGTATAAACACAGTCCGGCCTCTAAACGCAACGAGTCCCGCGCACCCAAACCAATCCATTCAACTTCACCCGACGCGAGTAATGCTTCCGATAAGTTTTTCGCTTCATCGGCAGGCACAGAAATTTCATAGCCGTCTTCTCCTGTGTAACCAGAGCAACTCACCCACAACTCAACACCATTCCATAAAAGCTTTTTACTTTCCATGAACACCATGCTGGCAACCTCAGGAACAAGCTCAGACATCACAGTCCGTGCCGATGGGCCTTGCAAAGCCAATAAAGCTCTATTTTCAATAGGTACAACATCACAGCCATCCAAAGAGGATTTCATGTAAGCGATATCTTGCTCTTTACAAGAAGCATTAACAACAACAAAGATATCCTCTCCCCAATTTGCAAACATCAAATCGTCCGAGATACCGCCGCCTTCTGTTGTGAAAAAGCCATATCTTTGTGTATCTTGCGCTAAGCCAAGCACGTCTACAGGTAAAATGCTTTCAAGTTTTTCTTTAATATTAACACCCGATAACATCACTTGCCCCATATGAGACACATCAAACAATCCCGCATGCTCGCGTACCCACAGGTGCTCTTTTTTCACGCCTAAAGTGTATTGTACGGGCATTTCATATCCCGCAAATTCAACCATTTTAGCGCCAGCCTCTAGATGCAAATCAAATAACGGTGTTTTTTTCATAACCTTGCCCCATAAATATTTCTTAGTTTCCAATAAGAAACAGAGTAACTATTTTTAATACCGAATGACAAGCAAAAAATCTTTCTTTTGAGTCCATAATGATCTCAACCCCAGATAAGTACTGCCTCTTAACAACCCAGTAAACTCGGCACAAATAGAGTAAATCACCTTAGTGCAAAAACATTTTTTTCTTTTTGAGAAAAAGATTTCAAAAAAATCCTGTTTCCAATAGGAAACTTTTACTCTATTATCTAGAAATTAAACAATGAAAATAATGACTAGAAGTACTTAATAATTGATATTTTTTCATTCTAAATAGTAAAGCTAGTGATATTATATAGACCACAATTTTGCACACCTGTGCGCACTTGTATTACATATAGAGGAATTTTACGAATGGCTAATACTGACACATTTTTCAGCCAAGACTTGGCTCAAAGCGATGCAGAGCTTTTTTCGACTCTTGTCAAAGAAGGCGAGCGCCAAGAAACCGGCATCGAGTTAATCGCTTCAGAAAACATCGTTTCTAAAGCTGTACTTCAAGCTCAAGGCTCAGTTCTAACAAACAAGTATGCGGAAGGTTACCCTGAAAAGCGCTACTATGGCGGTTGCGAAGAAGTAGACGTTACCGAACAACTTGCTATTGATCGCGCTAAAGCGTTATTTAACTGTGAATTTGTTAACGTTCAACCACACTCTGGTGCACAAGCAAATGGCGCAGTTTTTTTAGCTCTATTACAACCTGGAGATACCATTTTTGGTATGTCCCTTTCTGCCGGTGGACACTTAACACACGGTGCGCCACCAGCGCAATCAGGCAAATGGTTCAACGCTGTTCAATACGGTGTATCCGAAGAAACTTTAAACATCGATTATGATGCAGTTGAAGCGCAAGCTCTTGAATGCAAGCCGAAATTGATCATTGCTGGTGGTTCTGCGATTCCACGTACAATTGATTTCAAACGCTTCCGCGAAATTGCCGACAAAGTTGGCGCTTATCTAATGGTTGATATGGCTCACATTGCAGGTTTAGTTGCAACTGGCGTTCACCCTTCTCCTCTTAAACATGCTCACGTTGTTACAACAACAACTCACAAAACACTACGTGGCCCTCGTGGCGGCATGATTCTTACTAACGACTTAGCTCTTGGTAAGAAAATCAATTCTGCTGTTTTCCCAGGTTATCAAGGTGGCCCTCTAATGCATGTAATTGCTGGTAAAGCAGTTGCATTTGGTGAAGCATTACGCCCTGAGTTCACTGACTACATTAAACAAGTTGTGAAAAACGCCCAAACACTTGCTGCTGTTATGATCGAACGCGGTTGTGATGTTGTAACTGGTGGTACTGACACTCACTTAATGCTAGTTGACCTTCGTCCAAAAGGATTAAAAGGTAATGTAGCCGATCAAGCACTAGAGCGCGCTGGCATAACTTGTAACAAAAACGGCATTCCATTTGACACTGAAAAGCCAATGGTTACATCTGGTATCCGTTTAGGTACACCGGCAGCAACAAGCCGCGGTTTTGGTGAAGAAGAATTCCGTCAAATTGGTCATCTAATCAGTGACGTGTTGGATGGCTTGGTTGCAATGCCAGAAGGTAATCCAGAAGTAGAAACACGTGTACGTAAAGACGTATTCGAACTTTGTGCACGCTTCCCGCTTTATCGTTAAGTTACTGTAATCGATAAATTACTGTATCTGTATAGCAATAAACAACCTGAAGTACATAATTAGGATTTCAGGCTAAATCATAGAGACTAAATTATGAGCAATATCCCAGAAAATTTAAAATACGCAGAATCACATGAATGGGTTCTAGATAATGGCGATGGAACAGTTACCGTAGGCATTACCGACCACGCTCAGGAGCTACTGGGTGATGTTGTTTATGTCGAGCTCCCAGAAGTGGGCGCTGAAGTTGTTGCTGCAGAGCAGTTCTCCCTTGTGGAATCGGTAAAAGCAGCATCAGATATCTATGCTCCCGTTTCCGGTGAAGTCATCGAGGTAAACGAAGCGCTTTCTGATGAACCAGAAATGATCAACGACGCACCATTCGAAGGCGCATGGATTGCTAAAATTAAATTTAGTGATGCCGCTGATCTAGACAATCTTCTAGACTCTGCTGGCTACAATACTACTATCGCGTAAATTATTAATACACACTCACAGCTAAAGCGAGCGTGTTAATTAGCCTCCTTTCAGCGATAGTGCGTAAATCTTGCTTTTCAACCTTTGAAAAGCAAGATGCTTTACTCTCCTCCCACATTACTAATAAAGGTGTTAAGTTACCATGACTTCGTGCATTCGTGATTTTCTTGGAAACGATGAGTTTATTGCCCGTCACATAGGGCCAGATGCTGTTGAAAAACAATCCATGCTAGAAACAATTGGCATGAACAGCTTAGACGCACTGATTGAGAAAACCATTCCTCAATCTATCCGTCAGCACAATTTAGACATGAGCCAACAACCTATTACAGAAAATGAAGCTCTTTCTCTTTTAAAAGCTATCGCATCCAAAAATAAAATCGCGAAGTCTTTCATTGGTCTTGGTTATCACGATACCCTCGTACCTTCACCAATCTTACGCAACTTATTAGAAAATCCAGGTTGGTATACCGCTTACACACCATATCAACCAGAAATATCTCAAGGTCGTTTAGAAGCCTTATTAAATTTCCAACAAGTCGTTATTGATTTAACGGGAATGGAGATTTCAAATGCCTCACTATTAGATGAAGCAACTGCCGCAGCTGAAGCCATGACTCTAATGGCGCGTTCAAACAGAAAGAAATCCAACCTTCTGTTTGTCGCTAGCAACTGCCTTCCTCAAACCATTGATGTCGTTAAAACTCGCGCTGAAATGCTAGAGATTGAGGTCGTTATTGATGATGTTGAAAATATCTCAACTCACGACATTTTCGGAGCCATCATCCAATATCCCGGCACAGATGGTTCAGTTAAAGATTTAACACCTATTATTGCTAAGTGCCACGAACAAAAAGCGCTTGTTAGTGTTGCAGTAGATCTATTATCACTTGTGCTATTAAAATCACCTGGCGAGATGGGTGCAGATATTGTGTTTGGTTCAAGCCAGCGCTTCGGCGTACCAATGGGGTTTGGCGGCCCTCACGCAGCATTCCTTGCAACAAAAGACGCTTACAAGCGCTCAATGCCAGGTCGAATTATAGGCGTATCGATTGACCGTCACGGCAACAAAGCTCTACGAATGGCCATGCAAACTCGCGAGCAACACATTCGCCGTGAAAAAGCCACATCCAACATTTGTACAGCTCAAGCCCTACTTGCAATGATGGCTGGCTTTTACGCAATATACCACGGCCCTCAAGGCCTAACACGCATTGCCAATCGTGTTGCCCATCTTACTCATTGTTTTGCTGAATCACTTAAAAGTGGCGGCTTTACATTGAACGATAGCCATTTCGACACATTGCTTATTCAAACTGGCGAACGCACCGATGAAATAATGCAAGCCGGTGCAGATCAGTTAATGAATTTCTACCGTGCGTCAGATACTGAAATATCTATTTCATTCAGTGAAACAACTAAAACAGAAGATCTAGTCGATCTGGCTAAATGTTTCGGACTTCAAATAACTCAAAAAGAAGTAGAAAGCTTTGATGGCGGAGTCGGTTTTGATCAAACACTATTAAGACAAGATGACATCCTTTCTCATCCTGTATTTAACACTCATCACAGTGAAACAGAGCTAATGCGTTACATGCGTCATCTAGAAGTGAAAGATATCGCATTAAATCAGAGCATGATTGCACTTGGCTCTTGCACAATGAAACTTAACGCCGCATCAGAAATGCTCCCTGTAACATGGCCTGAGTTTGGTGGAATTCACCCATTCGCCCCTAACAATCAAGTAGCAGGCTATCAAACATTACTTAACGAATTAGTTGAGATGCTGTCAAAAGCAACAGGGTATGACACCATGTCCCTACAACCTAATTCAGGCGCTCAAGGTGAGTACGCTGGTTTAATCGCCATTGATCGCTACCACAAATCCCGTGGAGACAATGAACGCAATATTTGCTTAATTCCAAGCTCAGCTCATGGTACAAATCCAGCGTCTGCTGCTCTTGCAGGCATGAAAGTAGTCATTGTTAAATGTGATGCGGATGGCAACATTGATGTTGCAGATCTTGCAGAAAAAGCAGAAAAGCATGCAGACAAACTTAGCTGCATCATGGCTACCTACCCATCAACACACGGTGTGTTTGAAGAAGAAATTCGCGAAGTATGCGACATAGTTCATAAATTTGGAGGACAAGTTTATATTGATGGAGCAAACCTTAACGCCATCGTTGGCATTGCACCTCCAGGATTATTTGGGGGTGACGTTTCTCACCTCAATTTACACAAAACATTTTGCATTCCTCATGGCGGTGGCGGTCCAGGCATGGGTCCAATCGGAGTGAAATCCCACTTAGCACCATTCCTACCGGGTCACGCTGTAAAACCGGTTGCTGCGCTAGATTTAGTAAGCGACATACAAAATGGTGCCGTTTCTGCAGCACCTTATGGCAGTGCGAGCATTCTCGTCATTACTTGGATGTACATGAAAATGATGGGAGATGAAGGTTTGAAATCTGCTACTTTCCACGCCATTCTAAATGCAAACTACATCGCTAAACGCTTGGAAAGCCATTACCCAATTTTATTTACTGGCACCAATAATACAGTAGCACACGAATGTATCGTTGATATTCGTCCTTTGAAAGCAGAGTCTGGTATTACGGAAGAAGACATTGCAAAACGTTTAATCGATTTTGGCTTCCACTCACCCACTATGTCCTTCCCTGTTGCAGGAACATTGATGATTGAGCCAACCGAATCCGAAAACCAAGAAGAAATTGATCGTTTTTGTGATGCCATGATTCAAATTCGTAAAGAGATTCACAAGGTTCAAAATGGTGAATGGACTTTAGAAGACAATCCGATAGTGCATGCACCTCACACTGCCGACAGTTTATTGTCTGATGAATGGCCTCATAGCTACACGAGAAAAGAAGCGGCTTATCCTCTTAACTGGATAACAGATCGCAAATACTGGCCACCTGTTGCTCGTGTTGACAATGTTTACGGTGATCGAAACCTAATCTGTTCATGCCCTCCTATTGAGAGCTATGAAGATTAGCGATATATTTACAGCACTCAAAAGGCAAACTTCGGTTTGCCTTTTGAGTCATAACTTTCGTGTCAAATAAACACCCCTCCTAATCTGTATTTACATTTAACCTACCCCTACATTAGAATATGTCAATTTAGCCCTCCTCAAAATTTAACTCGCATTAAATCAAAAGTTTGCTACACTTTTTATAAGGACGTTTTTATGACAATATGAGACCTTTTCACGAAGTCATAAGCGATGATAAAACAAAAAAGCGGCGTTTATGAGTTATATATGCGCATTTTTAGTCTATTTTTAACAAAGTATTAGCAAACGCAATAGTCGTGCAAAGGTCTCAATATAAATGCGGATGATTTACTATATGTTTCCATTACAAAAGCTCAACCTAATGAGTATCTCTTTATTTTTCCTCGCTTTTTCAGAAACATCTCGAGCAGATAACATCTCAATATACAATTGGGAATCATACTTATCACCTGATGTTATTTCCCAATTTACCGAAGAAACTGGACACACAATATCCCAAACTTTTTTTGACAATGACTATCAAATAGACATTTTGTTTGCCAATAAAAAATCAACCTTATTTGATTTAATTATGATTCAGAACTCTCGCTCTGATTTATTCGGTGCACTAGGTTATTTAAAACCAATCGCTCCATTTAAGCTTAATACGTACGACTCAATTGATAGCGTTTGGCAAGAAAGTTGTGGCGCGTTTAGCATTCCTTATAGCTGGGGAACAGCTGGACTAGCTTATCGATCGAGCCTAGTAGATAAGCCAATTCAATCATGGAAAGAATTCTTCTACCCAGATGATGTCTTCAAGAACCGTATTATCGCGCAAACAGATGCAACAACATTAACTGAAATTGCTCTTATTTATTTAGGAATGGACCCGAATACAGAAAATGTGGATGAACTCAAACAGGCATACAATATATTGCTTGATCAAAGACCCCAAATTCTTGAGTATCTATATGGCATAACCTATGCTAGTAAACATAAAACAGACAGCAAAATGGCCATGACGTTAGCATTTTCTGGTGATGTGGAAGAAATAATCGCCCTAACTCAGCAAGATGATTGGGTTTATACAGTTCCTAATGAAGGCACTATGCTTTGGGTGGATTGCCTTAGCATACCTACAGGCAAAGAAACCAAACAAGCTACCCTTGATTTTATAAATTATATAAACAGGCATGAGATTGCCGCTCAAAATGCTCAGGACGTTTATATAACAAACGTCAGTGCAGAAGCCGTAAAACTTTTATCGCAAGATATTTTAGACGATAAAGAGCTTTACCCAAATCAATCAACTCTTGATTTGAGCTACCCATATAAAACACTTTCATCGAAAAGCTATAAAATCAGACAAAAAATGATGAATGCGTTAATTTTAGATAAATAATGAGGGCTTCCTTATAAAACTCGTTACTCGAATGAATTGGGTCTTACTCCCAATCCTTACATTAGTCTTTTTTGTGGTGTCTAGCGTTGCAATATTTACTACTATAGAAGAAAAAAAACACAGGCTAACTTTTCATTCTGAAGAAGCCTTATTATCAATGCATAATAAGGCAACGCTAGAAAAAAAGATCCAGATTGACCTGATAAGACAAATATTGAATAGCCCTGAAATGATCGAAGGCGTCACTCAAAATGACAACATCTTAAAAAGCCTCGCAATTGAAGAGGTTTTGTTTTTGTACTTTAAACAATCAAAAACAATATTACCAAATATCAGAGCCATTCAATTTATCGATTATCAAGGTAGCATACTTTTCAGCCTAGACAATACCTCCCCTTTTGATGAAGCCCAACTAGAGCCCATACCAATGAGTGATAGACTTTGGATCAAAGCTAATGGAGAAAAGCGCCATACCGCTACTCATTTTTTTAACAAAGATAAAGAGGGGAACCCAGTTATTGGCTTTATACAACCCTTTTCTAGAAAGCTTTTCACTGACTTAAATCTGCATCTTTCAAATGAGCGAGGGATTTCATACGCAGTCATAACCAGTAATGTCACCATAGATGACAATTTGCATTCTATGCTACAGAGGTCATTAGGAATCAACTATCATACCCAATTCTCAAAAAACACCAAGCAAAATCTAAATAAAGATCTATTCGAAACAGACATTCAAGTTGAGCAGTCCACCCTAACTAACTCTCTTTATAAAATAACTTTAACACCTGATTTAGAGCAGCTTCAAAACACAATTTATGAAACATTCTATTTTACATACTTTGCTGCACTGGTCACTTCTCTGATTACCTATTACATTTTACGCTCTCTATTTTTTAGAAACCTCATCCAACCTTTATTAAGCTTATCGAAAAAAATCAAAGAGTCTGAAAACAATAAGAATATCTATCTTTCATACCGCAACAACAACGATGAAATCTCCACACTTAATAACGCATATCTCAACTTACTTCACTATGATTCGTTAACAAAGCTATTAAACCGAAGCAGCTTTCTATCTTCATTACAGGCTTCAATTGAAACCTGTAAAAATCCAGATACAAAATTCTCCATCATTTACATTGATTTAGACAACTTTAAAAAAGTAAATGACCAATATGGACATGCTACAGGTGATGCATTGTTAGTAAAATTCAGTACGGAACTTACTAGAATCATCATTCAAAGAACAAATGATCAAAGCATTATTGCCAGGCTGTCTGGCGATGAATTTATTGTGAAAATAGCTTTTACCAGTAAATTGCTCACTATTATCAATGATATTAATTCCCTGTTTAATAATGGCTTCTTAGTTGAGAATATTCGACATAACGTTTATGCAAGCATAGGAATAGCCCACTATCCAGCAGACGCAACTGAAACTAAAGCCTTGATTAACTGCGCGGATACTGCAATGTATGAAGCAAAAAATAATGGCAAAAATCAGTTTTGTTTTTATTCGACTAATATGGAACAAAAAACTAAGCGTAGAGAATTTATTGAGCAGACACTTTCAAACGCTCTCAACCAGAATGAATTACAATTGTTTTTTATGCCTATCTATAATACAAACACTCGACTTATTGAAGGGTTAGAGGTGCTATTACGTTGCCCAGACTTAACAAAACACTCTATAGGACCAGATGAGTTTATACCTATTGCTGAATCATCAGGATTAATTCGCAGTATCGATTTATGGGTATTGGAGAATTCTTTTAGTACCTTCTCCACACTGAAAGCTATGCACAATTTTAATGGTTATTTTTCTATTAATATTTCAGGTCTGGAGCTAAACAACGATGCGTTCCCCTCAGAACTAAAGAAACGTCTACAACAATACAAAATTGACCCTCAGTTTGTTGAATTGGAAATAACCGAAACCAGCTTGATCTCAATAGATAAAAAAAGCCTGTCCCTTTTCCACGAAATTAAGGAATTGAATGTAAGAATATCATTGGATGATTTTGGAACAGGCTATAGCTCATTTAATGAACTTTCATCCTTCCCTGTTGATACATTAAAAATCGATAAGACTTTTATTGATACATTAGAAACGATCAATAAAAACGAACATTCATTACTGAATATAATCCTATCCCTAGCGGAGCTATACCATTTAAAAGTCATCGCAGAAGGCGTCGAAAGCCAAAAACAACTAGATCATTTAACGCATTATGGCTGCAATCACGTACAGGGCTATTACTTCAGCAAACCGATTCCTTTTAATGATCTTATTATATTATTACAGAACGAACACTAGAGAAGGTACTGATAAGTCTTCTAAGCCTTGAATAGCAGACTTTTATCCACATGCCGAGGCAAGAAGACTTTTTACCATTTTCACTAAAATCTATCCAACAAAATTAAAAATAATACCACTGCCTGCATCAGAATAAAGTGCCTTCATTACTGAACCTGGTTGAAGACAGATGTTGACCATATTCCCTTATCAAGGTATGAACGGATGATACGTGGTGGAAGGCCTAAAATCAGAACAGCCATGTACATGGCAATGATGTCAGCTATCCAATGTAACCCGAAATTTAAAGAGATTTACCACCGAATGGTCGCATCTGGAAAACCTAAAAAAGTCGCCATTATTGCCTGTATAAGAAAGCTCGTAGTAATCATAAATTCGATGGTGAGAGATGGTGTCATGTGGAACCCTAAAATGGTTTAACATTAGGAATTGACACCATAGTCACTTGTTAGAACGCAATTAGGTCCACTTGTATCTTATTCGATGGCAATGAATTGTATGTGGCAGTTTTTTATCATGTTGCAACCGTCCAGTTACGATTCCTGGAAATATTCCTATTTGTTCTGCAAATTGCTTAATTGATGAACTAGAAAAGTTATTTTCTCTAACGAACGTGCTATACGGCTCAGCAGGTATTAAAGACTTCTGCGAAAATGTATCCGCTTCTTCTTCTTGTTTTTTGTATTGCGGATCAAGTTTTCCGCTTTCTAAGAAAGTAACTCTTTTATCATGAAGTAAAATATGTCCTATTTCATGAAATAAGCTAAACCAAAATATATCTGACCAAGCGCCACGCAGTGACATCATTATTACAGCTTTATTTTTCCCTATCCAAAATGTTGCACCTGTAGTATATGATTTAGGGAAAGTTGGAACTAAAGCTAAAACAACACCGCAATCAGCTAAAACACTTGTAATTTTTTTAATAAGCTCATTAGGTTCAATTACATTAGTCAGATCTCTAAGCTCTGTAATACTCTGTTCTAATTTTTCTTTATTAAATATATTTACTTCTCTTTTATCAGCAATAACATGCCCAGCTCTAAGCCATGAAGCTAATGACTCATGAGAAATAGTACTCTTCTCTTGTTGCCTAAACGCAGGAGAAAACTCATTTACTGTGCGAATATTTTTTAAAGATGAAACCCCAAAAAACTTCCTTAACTCCACAACTTTTCTTAACTTATCTCTAGTTTTCTCCACTAAATTAAGTTTACTTAATTGTGAATATGGAAATTCACTAATTAAGCTTTCTTCATGCTTAATTTCTTTATGCTGTTGTTGCTTGGCTAAAACCAATCGAAACTCTGTTTCAAGAGTGCTCCAAAATTGAGCTGAAACGCCAAGAACTTGCTCTAATTGCAAAGCGGTTTCAGGGGTAATAGCTTTATCTCCTTTAACTATTTCGTTAATAGCTTGTGAAGGGCGTCCCATTCTCCTTGCTAGTTCCGCTTGACTAATTTCTGCATCTTCTAGCATTTCTTCCAAGTATTCACCTGGAGGAATTGCCATATCAGAAATAAACACTGTATCAGTCATCATAATGTTTACTCACTTCTTCAATTAATGCTATATCTAAACAATCGCCATTAACTGTAAATATTAACCTATAAAACCCTGTCAATTTAACTGCGTACTGCCCTTTTCGATTACCTTTCAAAGGGTGGCACCTCAACCCTGATCATATCAGGCTTAACGGATTCCTAAATAAGATCCACCGTGCGCAGGAGCTGATGCTGTTTATCTTCTGGTAAGTGATCTAGATTCGTCTTCATCCCGCAATAGTATCAGTTTGATTGTATAGATAGAATGGCTGATGTTGGGAGGTTTTCATATGGCTGTTTTGAGAATCTGCATGAGTTTGTTAGTCATCTGGGTGACTGACACTATGGTCAGTTGGTTGAGGTGTCACAGTCATAATTTTGACGCCTTCTGGTGTCTCGAAACGATGCCATGTATTTTTAGGTACGATCAAAAATTGCCCTGTTTCTAATAAATTTCTTTCCTCACGGTTTTCGACAAGTACGATAAGAATTGTTTTACCGCCTAATACGTAAACAATTTCATCACCTTGAGGGTGCCGCTCCCATTCGCTATTACCAGCATAGTGGCCAATGAATAAAGCACCATCTCGGTAAGGTGCCAATTCAGCAAAAGCACCTTCAAGTTGCTCACCTGTCGATTCAGGTGTTCTGTCTTTAACAAATTTAAGTTTTTCAAACTCTTCAGTGAAACAAATAACTTTTGATTTTGACATTTTGCCCTACCCTGTATCTTACCTAATAAGTTCCTTTGGAAATCAATAATTACATGGTGATCTTATATCACCAAACACTAACTTATTGAAATATATAAATTAAGCATATTGGTGGTTTGTATGCTTTTTAAATCACTGTTTTTAATGATGCCTGTCTTACAAGGTTGTTGCGTTTGATTTGTCAATTTAGAACGTGATGAGAGAGACTCCCATAATCACATGGCTGCTCCGTAATAATTACTCCCACAGTAAAACTGAATAGAGCTACTGAGAAACTGTTTTCCATGAAACTATTGTAGTAGCATAAAACCATGAAAAAAATACTGGACTACATCCCAAATAAAACGCCAAATAAAGAGCCAGATCTCATGTCTGAGGCATCAGCACCCGCGCTCAATACGTTTCCTAAGCCCCTGTCTGAAAGAAAGCTACACGACATTGAAACCATCGCCACCACACTGCGCGATGTGCTTGATGATTTTAAACAAGACAGGACGGGCAAAAGAGCCAAATACCGCATCAATAAAATCATTTTATTTGGCAGCCACGCAACCGGCACATGGGTAAATGATCCAATCAATGGCTACGTGAGTGATTACGACATTCTCGTCATTGTGAATCAAATCGCATTCGTGGAAGAATACGAAATCTGGCAGACCGCTGAAGACAAAATAGCGCGAAAAGTGTCGGCTCCATTAGGTTTGATCGTACACACTCAACGTGACATCAACGTTATGTTGGAAGAGGGGCATTATTTCTTCAAAGACATTCGCGAGCAAGGCATTGAACTGTACAGTTTTGATGGTAAATCACTGCCTTTAGCCAATGAAATCCCGCCAAAAGAACAAATAACCATCGCTAATAAACACTTTAGTCAATGGTTTGAAAGCGCACATGAATTTGTCATTGATTTTCGCCATTGTTTAAGCCGAAAGAATTACCCAAAAGCAGCATTTGAGCTGCATCAAGCGACTGAACGCTTCTTTGCCTGCACCTTATTAGTTTGCACCAACTACCTACCTAAAACACACAACCTTGAACACATGCGCTCACTGTGTGCGCAACAAAATCCCGACTTCGCCACCCTATTCCCAGCAATCGACAAAACCCACCGCCGCTGCTTTCAAAGGCTAAAACGCGCCTACGTCGATGCCCGTTATTCTGAGCATTATGTTATCACCTTGGATGAACTTAGCTACTTAGCCAATGAAGTGGATAAATTGCAACAGATCACTGAAAATACGTGTAAACAAAAAATAGAGAGCTACCAGACACAGGCTGAAATGCAAAACGGCTTTTAGCCTGACAGAATCACGCTTTAGAATACACAATGAGCCAACCACCGAATACAAAAGCAAAGCCTCTCGTCGTTAAGCCAAATGAAGGTCGAATTTATCCAATGGGGAGAATTACGGTGAACTTCAAAGTGGATGAAGACGAAACAACAAACAACCGTTAATCGGTTTCTGAATGGTGATTAGAACCCAATACAGAAGGGCCTCATCATCACGCCCACCCTGAAGATCATTTGTTTTATGTCATTGAAGGCTCTCTATCTGCTTGTTTAGAGGAAAAATGGGGTATCGCTGAAAAAGGAAGCTATATTTATATCCCAAACAACAACAGCCATGCTTTTAATAACCAGAGCGACAAAAAAGTGGGCTTTATGTCTATTAATACTCCGGGAGGATTTGAAAAGAATGTCCCTCATATTGTGAATTATTTTGAAAAAAACCCATTAGGCGATGTATAAAAAACACAGTGAACACATCAGCTGATGCAATGATATTACGGAGTGTCAGACAAACTGACTTGCTGGCTTCTTGCCCTTGGCATAACTGCTCTCTTATCATTGAGTTTGGTTTTTTAGGTTAGGCAGTGGTTAGAGAAACATCAATAATCATATGTCTGTCCTGTATTGCTCATAAACTTGAGATAAAAACCCAACTACGGTAAGGTAAATTGAAGAGCAATTAACCAGAAGGAAGGAACAAATGGACAAGGGTATTTTTCTAGCTCAATTTGAAGGTGAGTCGAAGCAGGCGGTTATCGAATACGCTAAACAGATTACTGAGCTTCAAACAGACATAATTATTTTAATGGCAAGAAAAGCGGCTTGTTTCTACCACACACTTGAAACCTTAGGATTTGTCCATAATTCCGCAATCATAACTACGGATAGGGTTCTTGGGATGGACATGAAATGGATGAATGGAAAAAAAATCGCTATTATCGACGAATTAGTTTTTACTGGTACAACATTAAAGGATTCTCTTGCTCTAATTAAACAAAAAACAGTTAATACTCAAGTAACTTGCCATGCTCTTGCTGTTAATTCAGAGCATTGGGAAAGTGACTATGTTCAACCAGACAACAAGTACTTTGAAATTGAAGATACAACATGTAGAGCACTTAGCTCTAGTATAGTAAAATCAATGTCTATACTCCCTCGACCATATAGCGTTGATTACCCTCTTTATAATCGACGTTCTTTATATGAACATGATATTTCAGCTTTATCATCTTGTGCAAACTGGAATATTTTCGACCTAACAACCAAGCTACAAAACGATAACAATGTAAGGGTCTTTACTCTGATTCCAAGGCCGGAAAAATTAAACGAATTCGAAAATGTAATTGGCTTTAAGATTAAAGAAGAAAATTTAACGAAAATACGTATTTTCGGCCGATATGTTGGCGGAAAGGGAGGAAAAACCAAGTTTAGCTTTAGAGTCGTTCCATTTTTCGTATTTTCACCCATGTATGAAAACCAAGTTGATAAATTATTTAATAAACTAATTCAATATGTACCTGAGTCTTCAGAGGATTTGCTAAAGCACTTTACAACCGCCAAATCCAAAATAAGGTTATTACAATACACCGTCGCTGACAAGCTAGCAAAACTTTGGCTAAATGATTGCAACAAATTACTGAGTAACAATAATAAGATAAACTTAGAACATGATGACAGGGAGCTCGCTTTTATTTTCTCACCGGCATCTATTAACCTAGTTAAAAGGTGCTTAAGTAGTACATCTTCACTGCATGAGTACACATCTTGCTCAACCGCTAATTCGGAATATAATGAAAAAGAGTTGGAAAAGAATGATACCGAATTAATAGAGAGCATATCTGATCTTCAACAAGCATTAACTCAGCCTTTTTACGATATGTACATACAAAAAGAGGTTCCACTACAAAAACTCATTAAGCTACACGGCTCACAGGAACCCTACTCCAGTAAAAACAAAATAATAAAAGATAGATTAAAGATAGGTATTACTATAAGAGAGCTTTTTAAAGGCGTTGATAAGAACGATAGACAAGGCATCAATAAAGATAAGCTTGCTTTTACACTTTTTCTTGATAGTGCTATTGATCAAGGAATTATCGTACCAATAACTTCAAAAATCGAAACCCCATCTGGAAACATAATTACAAGATCTTTACGCCATGGTGAAGAAGTAAAATTATCTAAAAAGGAGTTTTTTCTTGCTAGTATATTTTTAAATTCAATAAAAAAGAACACTCAAAGAAATATACTATACAGTACTGAAATGGAAAAACTCTTGGTCCTATTTTTATCTTGTGGAGCAAATAGTCAGTTTTTAGAGGAAATATTTGAAAGAACGAATAAAGTAGCTTCTGTTGGTGTTAAATATTATGCTTTTGGTGCTGTCAGTGAAATCGGAACAAAAGGTGAAAAGTTTGAATTTGACACCTCTAAGTCATTTTCTAAAGCCCTTGTTAGGGAAGGTATTATTTCTGAGGTTAAGTCTACTCAGGGCACCTATAAAATTAATGATACTCCTGACTCTTACCTTGAACAGTTTGATCCCAAGAAACATACAAACTCTAATATTGCTGATACCAAAGCACTTGGTCAACTTATATCATCAGGTTATCAAGCAGGCATTTTTAACCGTTCAGCCGAAGATCAAACTTATTTAGCGTCATGCCTATACCCTGAAAACTCAATTTTGGCTCTAGCTGCTGATATTAATATATTTTCAGATAAGTGGATGTCACAATTTATCTTAGACTTTCAGGAACACCACTCCCACGGTATTTTGGTAAGCCCTAAGATAATGGATCAATTAAAAGGCTCCCTTGGATATAAAGCACTAATAAGTGGCATAGGGAAGTTTAAAGCTATAGAAAAGAAGTGGCCAGAAAAAATATTTGACAAACTTAAAAATGCTTATTGCAACAATGATGAAACCCGAGAAGCAATGTGGGAAAAGTTTTGGAAGTCTCCAGACTTTAACCAAGGAGGACCATTACCAGAGATACATCAACATATGATCAGGCAGCTTGGAATTTGGCTTACACACACCAGAGTCTGCATAGATATGATAGCTTATATAATTTATGCAAAATCTGAGAATATAGACAGATTAGCAGATACAGAAAGTACAGTTGAGACACAGATAAAATCATTATATAAGGTATCCAAGAGAACCCATGTTTTTATCGAGTTGTGGACTTCTATAAAAAACAATACTCAAAAAAGCAAATTCGCTGAGTACTACTCAATGCTGTTAAATCATATTGAAATTCTAATTAAGGAATCATTCACGTTACTTAATTCAGCAAAGAGTACCGTGGGCCAGTATGGCCAAGCCGAGCATATTGAAGTTTTTGATGACCGTCTTAGAGTGAAAATCGTTGGAGGTTTAGTAACAAAAACATCATCAAAAGAATTTGAAAGTAAGTTTAGAAAATTAATTCAGGAAACAATTGAAGCGGCGAGGAGACCAAATAATAGGGAACCTAAGAAATTCTTAAAAGGGCGCAACAATAATTCAGCAATGCACAATCGCTGGCTTGTAGAAAGCCGCCCCCCTTATCATAATGACTCCACTATTGAAGCCGAAATAATAGCAAAAGGAAGTAACAGTACTGAATGGCTTATTTTCTTAGCTAATAAAATAATAATAACATTTGGTAGTGAATTTAGAGTGAGGCTAGCTATTTACGTAGACTTCCCTCGTGAATACAGACCCTTTAGAATAGATAGAAACAACCCAAACATTATCAATAATGCTGAAGAACTGGACATTTCCTTAGATGATGAACTAGGCATTATTGAACACAATGAACTTGTATTTATTAGTGGGAAGCCTAATTCCAATACATTACTTCGAGCTCACACGTATCTAGAAAAACTTTGGAAGTCGAAACAAAGACCAACATTGGATCAAACCGTTACTATTAGCAATCTAGTTAGTCAAGATCTGAGCATTAAGAAATTTGTGGTAGGCTCAATAAATTTAGGAAAAAAAATGAATCAAGTTGATATAATAATACTAACCATACTAAGTGAAGAATTTTTTGCGGTAAAAGAACGGTTAAAAAATACCGAATATGTGAAAGATAAAAATGTAACATACTCAAATATGCTTCTTGAAGGAACGCTATCAGATGGTGCTGGAATTGAACGTAAAGTACTTTTGTGCCAATCACCTGAAGCAGGTAATACCGACATGGCTATAACACTTAGTCATGTTTTAAATGATTACTCGTGCAAAGTAGCAATTCTAATTGGGATTGCAGGAGGTATCACTTCTAAACTAAACATTGGCGATGTAATAATAGCCGATGAAGTTATTTACTATGAAAAGCAAAAAGATACAGAGACAGGAAATACTTCTAGAATGACATCTTACAGAGCTTCTAGATGGACTAAAAACCAGATATCTAGACTTGAAGTTGAGATAGGTAAGGGCAAATCTAAGTTTGCTCTGGACTCACCTTCTGGGAACACCTTCATGGTTGAAAAAGGACCGATAGGGAGCGGTGAAAAAGTACTTGCAAACTCTGAAAGCGAAATTATAGCAAAATTAAAGTTTACGCATGATAAAACAAAAGCTGTAGAAATGGAGGCCGCTGGTCTATCCATGTATATGGAAGCTGAAGCTAGTTCTAAGGAGCCTAAAGTACACCATACTATAATTATAAGGGGTATATCAGATAAAGCCGATACTGCAAAGAGCGATGATGATCAGCTTGTAGCCTCTCAGAACGCAATGTCTACCTTAGTTGAACTAGTTAAAGTTGCTGATTTTTCTAGTTTGGACAGTAAACGTCCAGCGAACCACATATAACAATTCTAATTCAGTTTGCATAAAGTGATGATTTCTTTTCCTCAAGGAGTCATCTCTCATGTTTACATCTTCTCCTCAAGTTGCCATTACTTTGATTTGAGGAAATATAAGCCACCCATGTGATTAATCTATATATTTCAAAGGGTAGTTTTTTCTCGCCGAAGAATACGATTCAAAAGCGAAAGGTTTCTGTCTTTTCTGCGCTGACTACGACAGTGACGCAAGCAGAAAAGACGAAGGCTTTGCTGAGTGTGATTATTGGAGGTTGTGTGGTCGAAAGCACTATTTATCTGTGGTCGCAGACTCAAAATAACGTATAATTTCTGATAATGTCGGAAGGCGCCTGCGGCTTTTCCAACCTACGGGTGATGATCTTTCATGTCGTGTTTTTCAAGAAAAAAATGTAAACCACTCATATATTTAATCTATACATTTCAAAGAGTTATCTTTTCCTTCCAGAAGAATACTATTCAAAAGCAAAAGGCTTTAAAAACGCAAGCCACCCATACAGTTAATGCATATATTTCAAAGGGTTAGTTTTTTTCCGGAGAATACGATTCAAAAGCAAAAGGCTTCTGTCTTTTCTGCGCTGACGACGACAGTGACGCAAGCAGAAAAGACGAAGGCTTTGCTGAGTGTGATTATTGGAGGTTGTGTGGTCGAAAGCACTATTTATCTGTGGTCGCAGACTCAAAATAACGTATAATTTCTGATAATGTCGGAAGGCGCCTGCGGCTTTTCCAACCTACGGGCGATGATCTTTCATGTCGTGTTTTTCAAGAAAAAAATGCAAGCCACTCATATGACTAATCTATAGATTTCAAAGAATTAGTTTTTTCTTGCCGAAAATACGATTCAAAAGCGAAAGGCTTTGCTGAGTGATTATTTAGCTTTGGGCTAATTGAGTGTATTGTCGGCCTAAAGGCGCGACCTACACGGAAATGCAAGCCATCCATATGGTTAATCTTGAAGCCTCTTAAGTGTGCTTAATACTTTCTAAAAATTCGTTTACTTGGCGTTTTCCATTAAAAATAAACAAAATCTCAACTGTATTTTTAACGGTATTCACTCGGTAGTAGCTCGTATAGTTCTGATAAGAAAAGCGCCTTATTTCCTCCCCTGCAATCTCTTCATACACACGGCCCGAAAATGGAAATATGGAAAGCGTCTTTTTTAATGAATTCGTGAGTTCTTTAATGAAACTAAAGGCTTTTACCGGGTTGTCCAGAGCGATGAATTCAGCAATTTCTAATAAGCACTCTTCAGCATTAGGGGTAACTATTACACGGTATTTTTTCATCTATTTTTATTAGCGTTTAATCGTTCTTGTAATTTAGATTGTAGATCCATTACATAACTCTCAGTCAACTCTGCACCCTCTCCGGATTTTGCTTCTCTTAAGCCAGTCATAACACCTTGTTTTACGGTTTCCCTCATACTATCTACAAATTCCTCCATAGCTGAAAAATCATCAGCACACAGTAAAACACCGACAGGTCTATCTCTTTTTGTTACAACTACAGGCTCACGCTGAGCCGTATCTAAGAATGTACCGAACGAATTTTTCGCGTCTTTGGCACTCATTACTTTCATTGTCATACTCAATATATTGGCCATCAATATAGCCATTATAGCTACTTCATGAAAAAAACAAAGCTCCAAAGAATTATGAACTGACCCCACTCTAATATAAAAGTCAAAATAAAATGCAAGCCATCTATGTGCTTAATCTATAGATTTCAAAGAGTTAGTTTTTTCTTGCCGAAGAATACGATTCAAAAGCAAAAGGCTTCTGTCTTTTCTGGGTAAGATTATTGGGGGTTGTGTGGTCGAAAGTACTATTAGACTGAGGTTGCAGGCTCAAAATAACGTATAACTTCTTGATAATGTCGGAAGACGCCTTCGGCTTTTCCAACCTACGGGTGATGATCTTTCATGTCGTGTTTTTCAAGAAAAATACGATTCAAAAGCAAAAGGCTTCTGTCTTTTCTGGGTAAGATTATTGGGGGTTGTGTGGTCGAAAGTACTATTAGACTGAGGTTGCAGGCTCAAAATAACGTATAGCTTCTTGATGATGTCGGAAGGCGCCTACGGCTTTTCCAACCTACGGGTGATGATCTTTCATGTCGTGTTTTTCAAGAAAAATATGATTCAAAAGCAAAAGGCTTCTGTCTTTTCTGCGCTGACTACGACAGTGACGCAAGCAGAAAAGACGAAGGCTTTGCTGAGTATGATTATTGGGGGTTGTGTGGTCAAAAGCGCTATTAGTTTGAGGTTTCAAGCTCAAAAGCAAATGATGGTTTTCACGACGAGTGTTGCAAGCAGGATTTAATTTAGATATGTACAGGTAGGTTAAGCTTTGACAACTTATGGTGGATTTTTATCACTTTATGCAGGAATTTACAAAGAAGATATTAGGTGGCATCTCAACCAGCCGCACTCCGGCACATAAGTCATTCGCTGTGGCTGCTTCCTTCCGGACCTGACCAGATTAACGAGTTATTATTGCGGAGGGACCGGAAGAGACACCATAAAGGAGATCGCTCGATCTTGGGGCGTATTATACCCATGACTTTTTTAATTACAACCCCATAAAGGCAAGCAGCTTCAAATACTTACAAGGTATTTATAAATTTTCGGTATTTACAATTTCTAATTAGATACTGACTTCCGCTTTACGGTAAGATAGCCGCATTTATTTTATCTGGAGACAATTAGCATGAAATTGTTTGTTAAAAACCTCACCCATGTTGACCTTTCTTATTTTGATGCCGAACGCGGTGTTGTAGGAGAAAGCTGGCATACCGACATTGTGCTAGAAGGTAAGCTCAATGACGAAAGTATGATCTGTGATTTTAGTATTGTTAAAAAAATGATCAAAAAATGGTTGGATGATCATATTGATCACTGTCTTGCCATTCCTACTGAACACCCTCTTGTTTCCCTTGTTAAATACGATGAACGCACGCATTTTAAATTTGCGGGTACTAATGGTAAGCAACTTGATTGCATTGCGCCCCATCAAGCTTTTTCATTATTACCTTTAAAAGCCATTACACCCAATGATGCCGCTACATGGGTTGAATCTCAAATCCTTGAATTGCTCCCGGCTGAGTTATCCAGTGTGAGCATCAAGTTTTACCCTGAGAAAATTGATGGGGCGGCCTACCATTACACCCATGGCCTTAAAAAACACGACGGTAACTGCCAGCGTATTGCCCATGGACATCGCTCCACGATTGAAATTTATAAAGACGGTACTCGCTCATTAGAGCTAGAAAAAGATTGGGCACTGCTCTGGCAAGACATTTACCTAGGTACAACTGAAGATGTAATTGATGTAGAAGAAATAGATGGCCATCGTTTTACTCAATTCTCTTATGTCAGTAACCAAGGTCAATTTGATCTGAGCATTAATGAAAATGTCGTGTACCTAATAGATAGCGATACAACCGTAGAACTGCTGGCTGAACATATCGCAACCGTGTTAGCAGAAGAGCATACTGGACATCAAATCGAAGTACATGCTTTTGAAGGCATAGGTAAAGGCGCTATTGCCAGTAAATACACTCTTTAAATTTGCTCAACATCAGAGCTATAAGGTTAAAAACAATGAGCTTAAAGCAATACGAAAATTTAGATAAAGGCAGTAAGATTCCTTTAGACGATATTTTTTCTCATTTAAAAACAGATGAAAATGGCTTAATTGGTGCCATTGCACAACAGCATGATACCGGTGAGGTATTGATGTATGCCTTTATGAATGAAAAGTCCATCCGTGAGACTTTAGAAACAGGTCAAGTTTGTTACTGGTCTCGATCACGTCAAACCTACTGGCGTAAAGGGGAAAGTTCAGGCCATAGACAAACATTAGTATCTATCTCTTTTGACTGTGATGGTGACTGCATTTTACTAAAAGTGGATCAAAAAGGGGCGGCTTGCCACACAAATAGAAGAAACTGCTTTTTCTTTGAGGTTGATGCCGATAATGTCGTGATCAATAGCGACCCTCAGCAAACGTGAAACATCACGTTTGCTTTTCTATACACCCACTAAAGCGCCCTATTTCATATCGGATGCAAGTTCGCGGCTCAAACGGCAGAAAACGCCGCCTCTGAAGGTAGAGAAATCGTTGTTGGCACAATCAAAGCCATAAACACTTTAGCGGAAGACATCGCAGACTCCACTAAAAGCATGAATGAGCTGCAAGCCATTACCAATCAAATAAGTGACATCCTAAATGTTATCTTAGGCATAGCCGAGCAAACAAACTTGCTTGCGCTTAATGCTGCAATTGAAGCCGCACGAGCCGGAGAACAAGGTCGTGGATTTGCAGTGGTTGCTGATGAAGTAAGACAGCTTGCATAAAATATGCAAGATGCAACACAAAAGATCGAAAGCATGATTGCGCAGTTACAAGAAGGCACCAGCCAAGCTGTAAAAGCAATGGATTCAAGCCATAACAAATCCGTTCACGTGGTAGAGCAAGTTAAGCATGAAGAACAGTCTCTCGATCATATTAATGCATCCGTATCCAAAATCCGCACTATGAATGACCAGATATCCGCCACTACGAAAGAACAAGCAGGTGTCACCGAAGAAGTCAGCAATAGCATTACTAATATTAATAAAATTGCAGACAAAACTACGGATTCCATCCATGCGATTAGTCACTCATCCTCTGAGCTTGACCAATTAGCAGAACAGCTTTCGCAAAAATCAGTTATTTAAAGTCTAATTTAATGCTGTTCAACGTATCAGGAGACAGGTAAACAAGCTTGCTCCTGATACGGTTTTGCCTCAGTATGTCTTTAAGTTAGTTTTAAAAAAGGACTTATTTCTTACCCCTATTCATCTATTATTCAAAAAAGGAAGGAGATTATGTGTCGTTGGATGGCCTATACTGGTGATTCTGTGTACATAGAAACATTACTATATGAACCTGAACACTCTTTAGTACATCAAAGTTTAGGTGCAAGAAAATCAGAAGTGACAGTGAATGCCGATGGCTTTGGACTTGGTTGGTACGATGCGCGTGAAGAGCCGGGCTTGTATCATGAAGTTATGCCCGCTTGGAGTGACTGCAACTTAAAAAATCTGGCCCATCATATTCGCAGTAATTTATTTTTTGCTCATGTCAGAGCGTCTACAGGCACCGCAACTAACCGTACAAATTGCCACCCTTTTAGCTATAAAAATTGGTTATTTATGCATAACGGCCAGATTGGTGAGTACGATAAATTAAGATGGCATTTGGACCGTCTCATCCCTGAGAATTTGTACTCTTTTCGTCGCGGAGCCACTGATTCAGAAATCATTTTTCTCTTAATGATTGCCAATGGTTTAGAAACTAATGTGAACAAAGCCATTACCAGTACTCTTAAGCAGATCGAAACGCTCATGGAGCAAAATGGTATTACTGAGCCTTTGCGCTTTGCCTCAACCTTGTCGGATGGTGATAAGTTAACGGTTATCCGTTATTCAAGTGACCACCAATCCCCTACGATTTACAGCAAATCTTTTGATCGTCATATTGTCGTTGGTTCTGAGCCGCTAGAATTATCTGGCGATGGTTGGACATTAATCCCTGAAGGGCATATCGCTACGTTAGACCCGACTCAGCCTTTCCACAGCAGTGCTTTGTTTTAGCTTTTACTCTGGTTCCCACGGTTGTCTTCGCGGGAACTCACCCCCTGTCACTTAACGGCATCCGCCTGCATTACCACGCTAGAGCGTGGATACGAGAAATGCGGCTTTTACTCTGTCTCTCTATAGGCGTAGGTTGCATCAAAACGAGACTGGATCCAATCCCCACTGAGAATGGGTGGGTACTTTGCTGGATGGTTGGCTGAATGGCAGGAATCAATGCACTCCACATTGGTTTCATAATCAGGCTCGACAAAAAATGGAAAGGAATAACGGTGAACGCCGCTCTCAGGTGAAATAACGCGGTGGGCTGTTGAAACATATTCGTCATTTGTCCAACGTTGCATGAGATCTCCAATATTAACCACCAGAGCATTTTTGATTGGCGTAGCATCCATCCACTCCCCTCTTACATTTTTAACCTGTAGACCACCAATATCATCTTGTAACAACAGCGTAATGCAACCATAATCCGTATGAGCTCCAGCTCCATTACTGTGATCCTCTTCCGGACGCGGCGGGTAGTGAATCATACGTAATACTGTCACGTGATCCTGAAAGCATCGAGTGAAAAAGTCTGTTTCCAAGTTAAGAGCTTGTGCCATGGCAGTTAATACGACTTGCGACACCTCAAAAGCAGAAATGTAATAGGCTTGTAATGCCTCAATCACTGCTACTTGCTGAGGGTATTGATTCGGGCCATACATGCTAGGGTATTTCTGGCTAAGAGGATGCTCTAGTGGAAAATCCAACGCCATATCAAAAGTTTCTTTCCAATCAGCTTGATTCACTTCATCTAGCTGCTCTTCACCAATTTTCCCATAACCACGATGATTGTTACTGAGTTTGATATCAATACTTTCTTTCTCGGCTTGAGGAAGAGCAAAGAAGGATTTTGCCGCCTTTAGCAGACCCTCTAATTCTTCTTTTGGTATAGTGGTATTCGTTAGATAGAAAAAGCCAACGTCACGACAGGCGTGATCCAATTTTTTAATTTCTTCATTACGCTGTGCTGAATCGGTAGATTTCAGACACAAAAAATCAATAAGTGGAATTGAGTTCATTATTCATACACCCTGTTTTTCATTATGAGTTCAATTTAAATAACACAATCGTCAACAAATGTATTAAACCGCTGACTCTTTTAATAAGCGTGTGTGCTTAGGATTAAAGGTTTTTACTCCTTCCACATCAAAATCAATAATAATCATTTTACTGCCTTTTTGATCTTGATTTAGTACCACACCACTACCAAACTTTTCATGCCTTACACGATCCCCAACTTGCAAGGTTCGTACCTCTTTCATGGTATTTTTAAATATGGGTGAACGTTTAAATTCCGCCACACTCAAGTAGCTTTGCATTGTTTGAGGGTGATCCAATTCTAATACCTGACTGCCTTCCACCAGCGTAGCATCAGAACAAGTTTCTGCGACAATCATATCTTGTATTATGAGTGGATAGGATTCAAAAACAAAACGCGACAAACCTAGATTTGATTTCTTTTTCTCTTGAATGCTGCCAACCGAGAGTTTTTTATGCTCTAGCTTTGTTGGTTGATGTAAAAAAACCAAGCGTTGTTTAGCCCTAGTAATTCCCACATAAAAAAGTCGCCTTTCCGCCTCAATTTGAGGTACATCCACGTCTTTTTCATAATAAGGAAAACGCCCCTCTTGCAGTCCTGTCATAATCACCTGACCAAATTCCAGCCCCTTGGACTTGTGAATCGTCATTAAGTGAACTCCAGTATTGTGACTGCTTTCAGATGGCTGAGAAGACAATGTACGTAATTGATCCAAAATATCATCTGCCGTTCCACCAACACCACGAACATAGGCAATAAAAGCTTCACAGGTGGCTATTTTTTCTTGTGCTTGAATTTCTTTACTGCTGGTACTTTCGAAGTAACGGTAAATGCCCAATTTTTCAATAGTATGCTGTAACCCAGTGGCAGGATCAGATCGGTACAGGGTTAAGCTGCGTAACCAGTCAGAACGCTGCAACAGTTTTTTACTGCGCCATCCCTCGTGGCGGTCACTTAATTCTTCAATAAGTTGAGGGATTAAATAAGGTGACAAATGACACTGCTGAGAAAAGCGATGTCTCTCATTAGGAGCAAGAGACAAACTAGGGACAGAAAGTAAATAATCGATATCTTGCAGATCATGGAAGCGAGTTGGCGTGGTAAAACCGTCTGCCATCACCGCCAGATACGCCAATAACATGCGTATTTGACGGTTCTCTAAAAGCGGTGAATCCCCATGAAGATGATAAGGAACCTGCTTATGCATAAGCGCCAACTGTATCGGTACCATATCGCTATAAAGACGGACCAATACTGCCGCATCATTTAGAGACTGCCCCGATTGCACCCAATATTTTAATTCTGAAAGCAATGCTTGCCCTGTTTTGTCACTTCTCGCAAATGCAAATTCTGTTTCTTTATCTGCACCGATAACCAAGTTTTCAGCTCGGTTACGCTGGATCACATTCGATGCCATCAAACCAATTTGATGACCAAAACGGAAACTCTTGCTTAGTGCATAATTAACGACCTCTGTCAGAGAACTGGCAGAGTTCAAGTCTAATGATGTTGCTTTTTTCGATTCTGCTAATCCGAGGGTCTGATCAAAATCTTGATCAAATTCGGTCGCCATAATAGATGGACTCGCCCCTCTCCATTCATAAATGCATTGCTGAACATCGCCCACAATCATCCACTTACTCGTAGCATACAGATTTTTTAATAATCGGTATTGGCAGGGATTAATATCTTGAAACTCATCAATTAACAAGTAGTCATAATGAGGTAACAACCCTCGAATCAAAATACTTTCAGATAATTGATCCTGCTCAATTGCCATCAAGGGATCTAAGGTTAGGTCTGAAAAAAAGCGTTGATTTCGACGTTGACGATTTTTTTCTATGGCATTGTATAAATCAGGAAAAAACGCTCGATCTGAATTAAACCCCGACTCTTTATAAACTGCATCGGCGTCTTCCGCTGCGGCTTTTACGTGCTCGATAAATAAAAGAGCATCTTCCAGCCACTCTTTTTCATCCAACGCAGATACTTTTTTACCTTGCTTAGTAAGCTGCTGCATGCCTTCTCGAATCAGTTTTACTAATGAAAAATCATCTGTTACCAAGTTTGCTTTAGGCAGCAAATCCGATTGCTCCATGCGGCGACATAACTTTAAACCAAAGCTGTGGAATGTCATGACATCTGGCACATGAAAATAATGCCGTTGATTTAAATACTCGGTTAATCGCTGTAAAAATTCTTCTTGAGCACTTTTATTAAACATAAAAACGCCGATTTTTTTAATCGATACACCCTGTTGCAACAAATGCTCAATACGAGCAATCAGAGTCGTGGTTTTACCTGCTCCTGCCACAGCAACAACTTTGGCGTGGGCGTCAATATTATGCTGAATAACCGCTTGTTGCTCTTCGGTAAAATGCATTGGATTACTTATCTTCAAAGAGGCTTCCTATTTCACGAAATGCTAGATGCTCTTTGCCCGCTATTTTCGCAATAGATTCACCACAAATCACCAAGCGACGTTGTAAACGAGCAAATAAAATACCATTCGTTCGAGAAATTAATGGTTGGGCGCTGTTTTCAACATCATCGTCCATCAGATCCACCACTTCTCCTATCAGTTCGCCCTCTTCAACTCGATCCCCGATATTTTTGTGATAACACACGATACCTGCACAAGGAGCTTTTACTAAATCCATTGCATCTAATGGAAAATATTCCAGCTCAGATTCAGGAGGTGTTATCGGGCTGCCATTTACCACGTTTCGGTCGATCAAGTAGGCAAATAAACTCTGTGCATCATCTTTTGCCATCTCCTGATTAATGTCGTTTTCACCTCTAAGCTCTAGTGTTAACGAGCGACACCCCCAAGGGATTAGGTGTGCAAACCCTTTTTTCAGATGCCTCCATACATCCACATTCGCCTCATCAAAAGACGCGGCACCCGTTTCAAGCTCAGATAGACCCACTTTCGCTTTTAGGTGCACAAGTAAAGGTTCAAAATGAGACTCAAATTCTTGTGCCACATACGCATGCATACAGGCTTCTCCAGAACAGTGTAGGTCAAGAACTTCATCTGCATCCATAGACATCAGCATGAGTGTTTTTCTTAACCCTTGAAGTTCTGTTGTTTCCGGCAAATTCATCACTTCTTGCATAATGAGTTTACGAATTCTTTCTACATTACGCAGCGGGTCACTTTCAATATCATGTCGGACTTGTTGCTCTATCTTCTCCGCAATTCTTGGCCAATTACGATTAAAGTTGCCACCACCATCACTAAATGCAAACCGTCCTGGAATGTATCCATGGAAATTTTGCGCTAAACCGATTGGGTTTGCCACAGGAACAACGATAATTTCTCCGACAATTTGCCCATTATCATCCGCTTTTTTAAGCACTTTAATAAGTTCATTAAGTACCAGAAAGCCGGGCCACTCATCAGCGTGCAATCCCGCTTGCAAATATATTTTAGGTCGCGCACCAACATGGCCAAAATGATGGGCCTTTATAAGCCGACTTGTGCCAAACGTTGCGGATGGCAAATTGTGTGTCATGATTTGATAAGGCATACTCGTCTCATAAGATTTTCAATTTATTACAAAATAGATACAGTATATTCAACAATGACAGGGAACTTATTGATATAAATAAAGTCATATCTGTATTATTTTTTATGGATAATACTCGAAATAACATTAAGTTACTTTATTTGAATCCACATTCTAACGAAAAATGGTCCTCGATATGATTAAGAAAATGCTTACTCTCTCCCTTATAACAACCGGCTTAAGTTATGCCTATGCAGACAATTGGCAAGCAACCTTAGATGAAGCAAAAGGACAGACTGTAAATTTTAACGCTTGGGGCGGAGCTGAAAACATCAATGATTACATTGAATGGGCAGGCAAAAATATCAAGGAGAAATACGGAGTTACTCTCAAACACGTGAAGTTAGTCGACACAGCTGACGCGATTGGTAGAGTACTGGCAGAAAAAGCCGCCAATAATGTTAATAACGGCTCCATTGATTTAATTTGGTTGAATGGTGAGAATTTCCGTTCATTAAAAGAAAATAATTTTTTACACGGCCCATTCAGCAATGATTTGCCAAACTACCGTTACATTGATGAATCTTCAAACAAAAGCTTAACGCTTGATTTTGGTACAGCTGTAGAGGGTATGGAATCTCCTTGGGGTAAAGCTCAGGTCATTTTTATTCATGATACAGAGACATTAGCTAACCCTCCAAAATCGATGGCCGAATTATTAGCCTATGCAAAAGAGAATCCCGGTCGCGTCACCTACCCAGAGCCACCACAATTTCTGGGGACGACTTTCTTAAAACAAGCACTGTATGAACTAATAGCTGACAAAACAGTACTAGCAAACCCTGTTGATCGGGTCGACTTTAAGCAATTAACCCAACCTCTTTGGGAATTCTTCAATGAGTTGCACCCAGTGTCTTGGCGCAGCGGTACAACCTTCCCAAGTGGTTCAGAAGAAATGATCCGTCTTTTAGATGATCAAGAAATTGACGTTGCATTTAGTTTCGATACTTCTGCCGCATCCGTACAAATTAGTAAAGGCAACCTCTCTGACAGTGTTCGCTCTTACATCTTTGATCAAGGCACTATTAGTAATACTCACTTTTTAGCCATTCCTTATAACTCTACTGCAACAGCAGGTGCTGAAGTTGTCGCCAATTACTTCTTGTCTCCTGAAGCTCAGTTACAAAAACAAGACAGCACTGTTTGGGGAGACTTAACCGTATTAAACTATGAGAAAATGGAAAAAGAACATCAGGCTCTTTTTGATAAACAACCTAGAGGCGTTGCAACATTAACTCTTGAAAACTTGAGCAACAGTGTTCCTGAACCTCATGTATCATGGGTTAAAGCATTGGAAAATGAATGGCGTTTACGTTACGCAAACTAATTTTCTAATATTAAGAGTATGATATATAAATGAAATTACAGCAGGTCAATTTTGCGATTGTCGCGAGTATTTGTGCCTTTATACTGATCGGCGTTGTTGGCATTATTGCACCTGCTTTTCATTATTTACCTGCTATCAATGCCTATACATTTTCTTTGACACCTTGGGTGACACTCTTTAATACACCCGAATTTGTTAGCAGCATTACCCTAACTCTTGTCAGTGGCTTAGCTGCAACATTCATATCCTTAATGTTGGCATTTGCGGCTGTAGCGGCATTTCATCAAAGTTGGATTTTACGTTTTTTTCAAAAGAGTCTTGCACCTATCTTAGCTGTCCCTCATGCGGCAATCGCTATTGGCCTGCTTTTTCTATTGAGTCCAAGTGGGTGGTTAATTCGTTTATTTACCACGTTCGAACGGCCACCTAATTGGATCACAGTACAAGACCCTTACACCTTATCGCTCATTCTGGCCTTAGTTATTAAAGAAACCCCTTATCTCATTTTTGTGATTTTAGCTTGCTTACCACAGATAAAAGCCAATGAATCGCTCAATATTGGCAGGAGTATGGGATATCATTCAGCGGCAATTTGGCAAAAAATTCTACTTCCTGCTATCTATCCTTTAATTCGTTTACCTATCTTTATTGTATTGGCATTTAGTTTAACCGTAGTAGATTTAGCATTAATTATTGGCCCCAATACACCCTCTACTTTTGCCGTTACGGTTTTCCGTTGGTTTAAAGATGCCGACTTAAACGAACGCTTTGTTGCCTCATCGGGCGCCGTTTTTTTAATGATCTTAGTCTTCTTAACATTCCTTCTCTGGGAATGTACCTATAGACTCCTATCTCACTTTGCAAAAAAGTTTCGCACTCAAGGAGTTCGACATCCCACTCTAAGCAAACTTTACCCTTGGGTTGGCTCTCTGTATTTCTTATTGCTGTTTTTTGTCAGCTTAGCCGGCATCATTTTATTTATTTGGTCATTTGCCAAAAGATGGCGCTTTCCAGATATTTTCCCGAGCCGCTGGTCACTTGCAAATATTGAGCGTAATGGTGATTTATTACTCGATCTGAGTGGAAATACTTTATTTGTAGCAATTGTCAGTACGTTATTAGCCCTTGCAATCAGTATTGTCGTGCTTGAAGTCAAACGTATCAATACACTTAATACCACCTTCTTTGATCGGCTAATCTATCTTCCTATTTTATTGCCACAGGTAGGCTTCTTATTCGGCATACAAATCTTTTTCATTCGTATTGGTTTTAGCGGCCACCTTCCGGCTGTTATTACGCTGCATTTATTTTATGTATTACCTTACGTTTATTTAACCTTACATGGTGCTTATTTAGCCTACAATCAGAACTATTTTATTCAGGCTTGCGCACTTACTCAAAAGCCCATTAGATCCTTTTTCCAGATTAAGCTAGCTATGTTAAAAGCACCTATTTTTAGTGCTTTTGCTATTGGTTTTTCTGTCAGTATTGCGCAATACTTACCTACCCTTGTTGCAGGTAATGGACTAATCAGCACACTAACTACAGAAGCAGTTACCCTTGCTTCTTCGGGCGAAAGAAAAATCGTAAGCTTGCTTGCACTTATGCAATCTATTTTTCCTTTGATCGTGTTTATATTTGCAATCTGGTTACCAAAAGTTTGGACACCCATTCGTATTCATCTAAAAACTCGCTTGAGCAAACCATTCCCTCCTACCCTTTCAACTAAGAAGTGATCATTTTTGTATGCTAATTCTCTCAGATGTCACCATTAAACTTGCTGAAAAATTCCTTTTCCAAAACTTTCATGCCTCTATTGATGCTGGTGACGTTCTTTGTATTATGGGCCCTAGTGGTTGCGGTAAATCTACCTTGTTGGACTACTTATCAGGCTCTTTATCACCTGCATTTCACGCTTCAGGAGAGTTGCATTTAAATAACAGAGAACTTAGTAGATTACCTATTGAAAAGCGTAAAGTAGGCATTTTATATCAAGAAGCTTTGCTATTTCCCCATCTAACCAATCTTGAAAACCTCATGTTTGCTATACCGGACACAATTAAAGGCAAACGACGTCAAGAACTGGCCTTAGATAAATTGGCAGAATTTAACCTTTCTGATAAAGCCCATTCCCTACCAGATTTATTATCAGGGGGGCAAAAAGCCCGTATCGCTTTATTAAGGACATTGTTGTCAGAACCTGAATACCTTTTGCTTGATGAACCTTTTGGAAAGTTAGACGCCACCTTGAGAGAAAGTGTGAGAGCCTTTGTGTTAGAACAAATACAAGCGGCTCAATTACCTACCTTATTGGTCACGCACGATGCTGATGATGCCGATGCAATGGGTAATAAAGTTATCCATTTGTCTATCTAAGACCTTCCCAAGATGCAAATAAGTCCTTTTAATAACACTTTTGTAAAATACTATTAGACCTATAAATCGATCTAGCGTTTAATTCAATTTTATCGCTGTTATTTCAAATAAGGTTTTTATGATTATTCAACAACATTATAATGATTTAAATACGCCAACGGGGTTAATGCGCTGCTCGGTATATCGTCCTCAAGCGGAAGGGAATTACCCTTGCATTATTTTCTACTCTGAAATTTTTCAAATAACAGCACCTATCAGTCGTACTGCAAGTATTATGGCAGGCCATGGTTTTGTGGTGGTGGTACCAGAGGTATTTCACGAGCTTAACCCTATCGGTACAGTACTCGGTTATGATGATGAAGGTAAAGACAAAGGCAATGCAGACAAATTTGCCAAAACACTAGAGGCTCACGACTCTGACACTCAAAGTATTATTGATTACTTTGAGAAACAAGGTTATTGCAATGGTCAATTTGGGGCCATGGGTGTCTGTATTGGTGGCCATTTAGCGTACCGTGCAGCACTCAATCCAATTATTAAGTCCGCATTTTGTTTATACGCCACTGATATCCACTCTAATACGCTGCCTTGTAAAGATGGCAATGACTCTTTCAGTAGAACGAAGGACATTCAAGGTGAAATCGTTTGTGTTTGGGGCAAACAAGATCCTCATGTTCCTACTTCTGGCCGACAAAAAATCTATCAAGAGCTAATCGATACAGAGCGTAACTTCTCATGGCATGAGTTTAATGCACAACATGCCTTTATGAGAGATGGAGGAGATCGTTATGACCCTGCACTGGCCCTAGAATGCTACCGCCTTGCCGTTGCTCTCTTTTCTAGAACGCTGACAAACTAATTCATCACTCTACAATATGGGACCTTTGTACGACTATTACGCTTGCTAATACTTTTTAAAAACAGACTCAAAATAAAGAAATGACGAATACCTTTAAGTTGATTCGTCATTTTTTTATGCCTATTCCATCATTCAAAGTGCATCATATCTATGAGCGATAAACTGGTGTCACTGTTGCTTCCCCTTGGTCACTTGACAACCAGACTTCACCATCTTGCACTGTAATGGTTAATTGCATAGAACGTTGACACAGCTTTTCCATAGCGATGACCTGACTTTCAGGGAATTGCAAAACAGATAGATTTGAGAAGCGTTGCATTTTGCCTTTATTTTGCTCCCACCAAATGTCACTCTTATCATTATAATTTACAATAACTACTTTTTGCCCACGGCCACACGCTTTACGCAGCCGCTTCTCATCAGGTTGCCCAAGATCAACCCACAATAAAATTTCATCGGATAAACTCTTTTGCCATAAATCAGGCTCATCATCAGTACTTAAGCCTTTTGTAAAACTGAGCTGCTCATCACCTTCTTGTTGATCTACCAATAAAGCGAAGGTCAATAAGCGGACCATTAAGCGCTCTTCCGTTTCTGACGGGTGCAGTGCCACGATTAAATCGTACCCGGCATAATGATTCCGATCCATATCCGTTACTTGGATATTCGCTTTGTATACTGTTGATTTAATTGCCATGAAACTTTTTTACTCCGTAGGGCTATTGACGTTCAAAAATTAAGGAATCACTCAGATCTAGAAAAACACATGATACAACCGAACAGCACATTACTCTCAGTTAGAAATTCACAGGGCTAAAGTACTAAAAGATAGAAAATAAAAACACTTTTATTTACTTTTTTTACTTGAATCAATTGACATAAAAAGCAAAATCAGGCCAAATACCATCACGCTATATACTTATAGTGTTTCATAATATTAATTTAGTACGTTCTGGAGGTAAGCAATGACATATCAAACGCATCAACTCGCTCTAACCTCTATGAATTTAAATTTAGCCAATATTTGTTCAAAACGAACTTTGGTTAAATCTGCGTACTAGATTTTTTATCTTGGCCGCGGATCATCGCGGCATCTGTATTATCTAGATCCTTCTTTGATCCCGCCCTTACTTAACATTGGAGAGATCATATGATTTTTATTGGATTATTAAACTCAGTTAAACAATATTTCGCAAACAAACACGCCGAACAGTCTTTGAGAAGCTTAGATTCTCACAGTTTGAGAGACATTGGCTTTTACCAAGATAATGGTCGTATACGCCCGCTATCCGGCACAAATCCTGATCAATTAAAAGCAGAAGTTATGCCGCAAAAGCCCAACGAGCAACCGCAAGATGGATAGGTAAAGCCGGTTGAGAGCAAACTCAACCGGCTAATTTATTCGCCAATTTATATTGGTACTTTGCTGGATTAAATAATTTCAACCATGTTAATCCAGCAATTTTTTCTCTCTTCTTTACAAAATATTCTAATAATATCCGACTTGCTTTAAAGTGATTCTTATAAAGATTGTATCCCACTTATTACAGTTCTCTATTATTTTATCTAAAATGCATTTCTCTGGAAAAATCCGCATTTTTAATATAACTAATGTAAATAAAAAACTATTTCAAATCCGCATTAAACTTATAAAAACAGCAAACACTTCCATTTTATTATAATTTTTTATAATACAAACCCTCATAATTATTAACCTATAAATTCATCTAAAAGAAAGCCAAATTGCTCATTGGTTTTTAAATGGCATGTAATATCGTGTAATTGAATGATTAACATAAGATAACACCTAAGACAAGCATCCCGAAAAAAATAAATAGGCTATTCACATTCAATAATCGCCTTGAATAGCAGGCTTTTATCCACTTACTAAGGCAAGAGCACTGAATCAGAAAAAACAATGTGAGTCTTAAAAATTTATCATTTTAAATACAAACACACCCTCTTTACTATCCATATAATCTATCTACTATCCATATAGTTTTTTAAGGATAAAAAAATGGCCTACAAATCTGTAAGCCATTTCTCAACTATTTATAACAAGTAACTCTTAGTCAATTCAATTAATCAAGGTTATAGATTTCTTCCGCAACACGTATTGCTGATTCTAAGGCACCTTCAACCCATGCATGTTTTAGAGACGTATGCTCTCCAGCAAAATGCAATGGTCCTTCCACTGTTTGGGTGTCCAAATGCAAGTCTGTTAATTGTTTTGGATAAAACACAGCGGCTTCACCAAAAGCATAAGGATTTCTTGCCCAACTTTGAGTCGCTGCCCCAGTCGATTTATTCTCATTAAGCCATGTACAAAATAATTTAATACGCTCGCCATGTACTAAAGCAAGCCCTCTTAAGGCAAATGCATAACGGCCTTCTTCGTCCATCGAGTCCCAACGTCTTGCATCATCTGCCCAAGTATAACTAGCAAGTACAACACCCGCTTCAGAACCTTCTACTTTATGTGAAGGGTAATACATAAAGCGGTTAGGATTGTCTGTTATTGAACCACCACCTGCTGTACGCTCTTCAGAACTTGGCGTCGCCATGTATTTGACATACTCAGCTTGAGAGATTTGCCCAGATACAAATAATTGAGTTAATTCAGTTTCCCAATCGGCCTCATTAAATTCCCACCAGCGCTTATCAAACTCTAATAACACTTTGGTCGCGGCATCATAATGCAGCTCAATCACTGCACGACGTTTTTTATAAGACAAATCAGGTGTTGTTCTCACAAATCTAAAGCTAGAAAATGGAATAGTTACAATCGCAACATCTGAATAAAGAGTACTGTTTACTTGGCCAGCTTCATTTACCGCTCTAATCGCCACTGGATCCATAGCCGTTGCATGGTATTTATCTTCTACAGAGGCTTTCTTTTGAAATTGATCATCATAATAATCAATATGAGTGACTCTGTGATCCATATGGAATGTCACTCCCATCGCTACCAGTTCTGTGTACAGTTTATCTGATAACGCGTGCGATCCACCTTTAAATTCTCTATAGGTTACATTTGGGTTAATATCACTGCGACCTAAGAAACTGTGCATAAAGGCTAATGGCATACGTGACGTTAGGTTTTCAATGGTACCAATCAAGTCTAGGCTTGTTTTATCCAAACCAGCCACTTCTTCTAAATAGGATTGCATAGAATAGTGGTCATATAATTCAATAACTTGCGCCCATCCAGCTAACCATTCATCATAAGGTTTGTTTTTCCAAGTACCGTCACCTTGCTTATTAGCAAATAGAGATTTTGCTGGCTCAAGTGCTTCATCAAGCAGCTGGCTTGCCGTTTGACCGCTTTCGAAGCCGTCAAACCCTTGATTCATCTCAGCAGTCGAGTCCCCTGCTACGCCTTGGTATGCTTTTTTACGAATCTCAAAGCTATTACAACGAATCGGGCGGTTGTTCACTTTTGCTTCATCTGGGTTTGCAGCATCAATATTTACATCCACTAAATAGAAAGTTTGAAACTCTTCTTCTGTAAAATACTGACTAATATATTCATTCAACAAAGGGTGTAAGGTAGGGAAACGCATTGCTCCTGCTTCCCCATATTGCAGATCATCTTTAAATGGCGTTTTACCATCTTGATTACGGAAGGTTTTTATTCTTCCGCCAACACGATTATTATTCGCTTCGATAATGGAAACATTATGACCAGCCTGTTTTAGAAGCTTTGCAGCGTACATGCCAGAAATACCGGCACCGATAATAGTAACGCGCTTAGGAGAGGCAACCGGTGTCCCTAAACCATTTTTCATTACGTCCAAATAATTACAAATGGTTGCAGAATTTATATCTTCCGAGGTTACTGGATCTGTGTACGGTAAATACAACTCTTCAGCCAATTTTAAGTATTTTGCATCACTTGCAGTCATGGTTATATCCTTCTTTTTCGATTTTTGTTTACAAGATAATTAACAATTGTGTACTAGTTCCCTATTACACTTTCTCTTTCCACTTTCTCTTACAAATTAAGAGCATGAAAATTCATGCGGCTCTGCAAGATAAGGAAATTGCGTGAGAAACGGCTTATCATTCATGCCACTACGCGGATTAGGCCAAGCTCGATAAATCGACTTTTCATATAAGTCACAATCCGCTAAACCACATACGCTTTGCACAACATCATCTTCAAGGTGACGTCCATTTGGAAAATGCGTATCTTGAGATAAATCCAAAATAATTACATCTGGATGAAAGTTAGAACCTACTTGAGCCGCTTCGTCACTGGCTGAGTTTGCTCTCAAACTTTCAACATGAAGACTAGGAGGCAAGTAATTCAGCTCGGAGGTTTCATTACGAGATAACATTGAACGAATAGCACGGCCATTTAGATCAATTTGATGGAAGTGGTCTTTTGGTCCTTGTTGTGTGTCTGCCCAGACAATCATTTTATTCCATCCATTTTCTGTGAAATGAACGAGAGGAACAGTAATAACTGCAGCCATAACATTCTTATTATCAAAACTAATAAAAGCAAATGGGTCATCGTATTTATCAACAACAAAATTGACATTAGAATTTGATAACAAACCATTTTCAAACTGCCACTTCCATTCACCGCCATCATTCCAAAATTCAAAAGTTTCACTTTCCTTAATGTCTTTTGAATTTTCTTCGGTTACATAACCACCATAATATGGAGCGAAAGCCGCTGTATCAGCGTTCGCGGATGTTTCTATAGGCGTATCCCAGTCAAAATTAATGCGATAATAAATCTCATCAAAATCTGGTTCAGCAACACATTCTGGGCTTTTCATAAAGCCAAATATCATCACTAAGTTATCTGCATTTTTAAAGTAAAAGGCATCTGTAATTGCCCCTTCTGGACGATCAATAACAGGAGGGTCAAAAGGATCCCCATGATCAGATGCGATAACAGGTAGAGAAAAGCTCAAAGAACCAAATAAACAAGTAGTAAGTAGCCTGCTGCATAATTGCATTGTTATTCCTTTAAGAAGATTGACATTTATAATCAATAAAAAGCACCCACAAAGGTCTATTTAATAAAATAAACCTTTGTCATTTACTCTAAATACTTTATTAAGAATCTGGGTGAACCTTATAATCCATTCCTTGTGGATAATCTTTTTGACTAAACTTACATTGCACAACACGTACGTGAGGTTGAGCACTCGATTGTAGTGTCGTTGAAAAGGCACTCAGCACGTCTACAAGCGTTTCATTTGAATCAACAACATTGCCTTCAATTAGAACCGGAGTGTCTTGGTTGGTTTGAAAAACCTTGATGAGATCACTGTATAACCAAGGTTGGACATGGTTATAAACATCACCGGGAGCCGTACTATCACTATAGAAAGTAGGATCCACCAGCATTTGCTCAATACCATAAAAATTTTCGTTATTCATGATAAACACAATAGCACTGCTTTCACTGCGAACAATGTCCGACAAACTTTGCGCCGTTTCTTGGAAAGAACCATCGCCGATACAAACCATGCGGAACTCAGGATGTGTCCCTTCACTCACATCCGGCTGATCTTTCAAAGCATATTGAAAGCCAGTTAATGCGCCCAATGAATAACCGATAGATAACCAAGAAGCTTGGCTATGGAAACGTCCAGCAATTTTTTGATAGATATTTTGTGAGCCGATTAAAGAAAAACCTGCATCTGAAATCAAATGTGAATTCAATCCTGGGGCAGCTGGATCTACATTGGTAGGTTTTACTTCACTTTTCCATAACCACTGATTTAAGTTGGCAAACAAATTGTCATAACAAAAACCTTTAGCGTCATCAATCTCCCATGCGATAGATTGTTGCACTGTATTAGGCTGCATTAATTGCCTTAATTCTGCTTGAGCTTCTTCCAAACACAAAACAAGCTCATTGACATAATCTACCAAACCCACATTCGGGAAGTACGAAGTTCCAACAGTGACACTGTCTTTTTTCGACATAACCCAATCGACACCCATAGAACGAGTATTACCAAGGTTTTTAGAAGTACTCCATGCACCAATACCAATACGGCAACGCTCTTCATCTTCAAAGAATTCTTTCGTATCACCAATACTTGAACCGCCAGAGTACACACCTTTAAAGTAGGCACTGTCTTCTGAAATAACCCCTTTACCCATTACAGTAGTGCTATAAGGCAACTGGAATCGATTAATCATATCAATCACTGTTTGCTGCAAGCCACAACGTGCAATTTCATGACCTAACCAAAATACAGGACCTTTAGGATATTTAAGCTCGTTGCTAGAATTAGTCGAACGGATTAGATCCAACGTCGCTTTTGCCGCATCCCTTGCATTGGCTTCGCTGTAGATTCTTCCTAGATCAGATAATGAACCTACTGGAGCAGAACAGGTTTCACTGAAAACATTTTCATTCATTTCAAGATAAACCGGCTTACTTTGTGTTAAGCAGGTTGTAATAGCCGCATCTATAATAGAAGGCGCTAACTTGGCATTATTAATTTTTACCGCGATACCAGTGACAGCATTATAAGCATCAATGTTACTGGTTTGTCTGTCAGACATGTGGGACGTCAATAGATTGATATCACGTAAACTTAATTGTTGAGCGTAGGTAGGTGCTGCATTAATCACCAATATTGGAACATCTTCCACATATGCCCCACTTATTGGATTAAGTATACTAAGAGCACCCACACCATATGTTACACCCACAGCAGCAAAACCATTCTTACGGGCATAAGCATCAGCAGCGTAACCAATATTCATTTCATTAGTGCCACCAATCCATTTAATATTCTGTCTTTCAAATTCAGAAATACACGGCCCTAAGTGGTTACCTGGAACACCAAAAAAAGTACCAACATTTTGCTCTTTTAAACGCAGAGATAAATACTCTGCTACTGTAATTTCTTCACTCATTTTCAATCCCTATAAAAGCCGAATACATAAACCTTGTTGTTATAACGAATCTAGTCAGCTGATATGAGTAATATCATGATCCACATCAACTTCTAGAAGAGAAATGCATGGTAGAGGATCAATTTAAATTTAAATATTACACAGGGTTACACCCTAGAAGATAAGAATTAACTAATAAGGCTCAGTATCAAACAATCATATTGGGATTTACCTTTTTGGCATTTGACTTTTCAAAAGTGGTGTTTTTCAGCATGTTTCTTTGTCTTCTTTATCAAACTATTAGCCCCATCTTAAACGAAGAAAAATAAATACCTGACAAGACACACATTTCATCATAAAACAATTAATTCCGCATATCGGGAAATGTGGAGGATATTGAGGCATTACTGCCTTGGAACTGCAAGGATGTAGTTGGATAGGCGCTTACCTACTTTGTCTAAGCCTTGATTAAATTCATAGGTAGTAAGGTCTACCATGTAATTTTTATAATTAGGTGTCTTGGATTTATTTCTTAAACTTTTGAAATATATAAGTTAACTACATAGGTGGCCTAGATGACTCTAGCATCCGGTGCTGAAAGCGCGAAGTTGATTGACTTGCTATGGTTTTTATACCAAAATTGGGTAAATATTGGTATAAATGGGGTGCCACATGGCCAAGAATACTAGCATTAGCTTAGGAAGCCACTTTGATGATTTTATAAAGGGACAGGTTACTAACGGACGTTATGGCTCTGTAAGTGAAGTAATACGTGCTGGACTGCGCAAACTTGAAGACGATGAGCGAAAACTTGAAATGCTGCGTGCATTGATAGAAGAAGGCAAAGCAAGTGGTACAGCCGAATATAGTTACGATAGCCTTATGCAAGAGCTTGATGAAGAGCTTGGTAAATGAGCTCATTTTTTGTTTCCAGAGCTGCGAAGGCTGACTTGAAAAATATTGCTGCTTATACTCAAAAAAATTGGGGAGCAGTTCAGCGTAGAGCCTATATTAAGGAACTAGATGTACAGTTTCATTTTTTGGCAGAAAACCCTCTTTCTGGTGTTTCGTGTAGCTACATAGTCGATGGGCTGAGAAAGTATCATCACAAACATCACACAATTTTTTATGAAAACGTAGATCATTCAATTTACATAGTTCGTGTGCTACACAAAAGCATGGATGTGGAACTACAACTCAAGAACCCATAACAAGGCTTTAGAATTACTCATTCAAGAAAAACAGCCTCAAAAATAAACCTAAAATCACGCAACTACGTGAAACGTAAGGTTGTTATCATACATAAATTAGCTTTTAGATGTTCTCCGCACCAAAATCGAATCACTTAATCTCTATTTTCGAGTAATTCTACAGCCTCAATGCTTACTTAAGCGAAAAAATATAGTTGGCTAAAATGTTGAACGGAATCAAAGCTGTCAACTGCACTTTTTCCGTTTGAAGTTTTTTTTAGTTTTACCTACTGCCAGTTGAGTTTTAATTCTTTATGATTTTGAGCACAATCTTTAAGGTAAAGATTGATTAGATTTTGGTAAGGAACACCATTTTGATCTGATAACTGTTTGAAGTACTCAATTACATCTTGATCTAAACGAATAGTGATCTGTTTTTTAAGCTTTTTCACATACGGATTAGGTACGGAATTAGAAAAATCATATTGATCACGCATATCTATACTCCTCGTATTTTTCACGTTCAAATTTATCGGCCTTTCTCGCTGATATAATTCGAACAGTATCATCGGGTTCACGGTAGCAATGACAGACCACAAGGGCTCTATGGTCACCACTTTGACCGAGAATAATAAAACGCTTTTCACCAAAAGAGCTATCAGGGTCTGGAATTATGCGAGCATGATAATCAAAAAATACGGATTGGGCTTCATCGAAACTTACACCATGTTTTTTAATATTGGAACTTGCCTTATTTGGTTCCCATTCAAATTGAATATCACTCATGAGTTACAGTGTAGTTATGTTGTAATAAAGGTGCAATCTATGGAGCAAAACTAACGTCCATTAAAAAGGCAAAATACAGCTGGCTACAATAAGTTGGTTTCGATACTGGAAAGAATAACTAGGAGGGTGTTCTGTACTGACACAAGGTTGGATAAGCGATGCGCCATCAGACGAACGAGTGTAAATAGTGGCGCGGTGACTATAGTGACTTTTCCTCTGATTCAAATAGAGCGTACTGCTTTTTGGTTTTTTTAGTTTAGACAGTGATTTGAGAAACATCAATAAAGTAATGGGGGTCACATATGTATTGACGAACTAAATCTCCGCGTAGTTTTGGTGACCCAGCGAGCCTGCGAGCGCCTTGATGTGTTTGTTATGTACCCGTCTCTATGTCCACAATGGGTCTAGCCCCCAGTTAGCAGGAAAACCTGCCGAAGGTGATTTTGCTGCCGCAGAGGGATACTTAGTAAACAAATTATCCAACCCGCCTTTGATATCAAAAGATAGGTTAAGGCTCTTGTTAATCTTTTGAAGCATAACCATAAACAGGTAAATTCTGTTTAAATTTAGTGCACACTACCCGTACATAGTACTGTAATTTTATGACATAATAAGGCTCTTCTTTCTGATATGTTCGTTTAGTTGTACTAGACAACATACCAATAGCAGCAACAAAGAATGGCTATTGCTTTATCAGATGCAAATTACATCGCCTCAAAAGCACCATAGAATGCAAAAAATAATGCCCAACGAAAAAGACATAAGACCTTTAGAATCAAATAGTAAGATAGATAGACGCTTCAGTATCGCGCCCATGATGGATTGGACAACGACCGATTATAGAGTATTTGCTCGAACTCTAAGTGCCAAGACTCTTTTATATACAGAAATGGTAACAACAGGGGCTTTATTACGTGGCGACTCGCCTGCCAGATTCTTGCAATATGATGAATGTGAGCACCCGATTGCTTTGCAACTTGGAGGGGCAGACCCAATTGCTCTAGGTAAATGCGCGAAATTAGCCGAGCAATATGGCTACGATGAAGTGAATTTAAACGTTGGCTGTCCGAGTGATCGAGTACAAAACAGTCTTATAGGTGCATGCCTTATGGCTCACCCGAATAAAGTAAAAGACGCTATGACAGCGATGCAGGACGCAACCAGTATACCCGTCACAATTAAGCATCGCATTGGTTTGGATGATCAACAAGAATACTCTGTTGTAAGAGATTTTGTCGGTGATATTACAACTACAGGAGTGAGCACTTTTATTGTTCATGCTCGTAATGCTATTTTAGAAGGATTGAGCCCCAAACAAAATCGAGAAATCCCTCCACTAAAGTATGATTACGTTTATCAGCTTAAACAGGATTTTCCAGATTTAGAAATCATAATAAATGGCGGTATTAAAACACTGGCAGAAAGCAAAGAACATTTGAAGCATGTAGACGGCGTTATGCTTGGACGTGAAGCTTACAACAACCCTTGGATATTACAGGATGTAGACCAAGCGATTTTTGGAAGTTCTCCTCTTGTTGAGTCACGCTTTGAGGCGTTAGAAAGCTTTTTACCTTATGTAGAAAACCGTTTAGAGAGTGGTGAGCGCTTAATGCACATTACTCGTCATATATTGGGTTTATTTCTTGGACAGCCCGGCGGCAAAGTGTTTCGTCGCTACCTGTCAGAAAACGGTCATAAGCCAGATGCTAAAATCGATGTATTAATCGAAGCCATAAAAATGGTAAACCAACAAATAAACAAAACAAAGGAAACGCACTAATGAGCAATAAACTGACTCAATTAAAAGCTTTTACAACCATTGTTGCGGACACAGGCGATATCGCTGCTATTAAAGAATATTTACCGCAAGATGCTACAACAAACCCATCTCTAATGTTAAAAGCCGCTCAAATCCCTGAATATGCACCATTTATTGATCAAGCAGTTGCTTATGCAAAATCTCAAAGCGATGACAAAGCGCAGCAAATTATTGATGCTGGTGATATGTTAGCTGTTATTGTTGGTGCTGAAATTTTAAAAACAGTACCGGGACGCATCTCTACAGAAGTTGATGCTCGTCTTTCCTTTAATAAAGAAGCCACTTTAAACAAAGCCCGTAAGCTTATTGCTTTATATGAATCTGTTGGCGTTACTCGTGATCGCGTACTCATTAAAGCAGCGTCTACTTGGGAAGGTATTAAAGCAGCGGAAGAGCTAGAAAAAGAAGGCATTAATTGCAACCTAACACTGCTATTCTCTTTTGCTCAAGCAAAAGCGTGTGCTGAATCAGGTGTTTATCTTATTTCTCCTTTTGTTGGTCGTATTCTTGACTGGTACAAAAAATCTACTGGTGAAGATTACTCTGCTGAAACTGATCCGGGTGTTGTTTCCGTTACAGAAATCTATAACTACTACAAACAACATGGCTATAAAACTGTCGTAATGGGCGCAAGTTTCCGTAACATTGGAGAAATTGAACAATTGGCAGGTTGTGACCGTTTGACTATTGCACCTGCATTACTGGGTGAACTAGAGAAAGACACGGGCACACTAGAGCGTAAACTCATCCCTGCCGCTACAGTTACACCAGCTCCAGAAGCGATTACTGAAGCTCAATTCCGTTGGGAAATGAATCAAGATGCAATGGCAACTGAAAAACTATCAGAAGGCATTCGCAACTTTGCAATTGACCAAAATAAACTGGAAGAAAAATTAGCATCAATGCTATAAAACCAGTATGAGCTATGAAAAAGCGCCTTAATTGGCGTTTTTTAATAGGTTCACTGTGTTGCCTTAATCCGTTTGAGCATAATAATGACTGAATATGAGAAAATGCTATCAGGCGCAAATTACCTATCTATTGATAAAACCCTTAGATTAATGCGTGAAACAGCAAGACTCGCCTGTGCGAAATACAACGCACATCCAAGCAAAGGCAATTTAAAACACATCACTCGACTCTTTAAGAGCCATAACCTGCTTATGATTGAGCCCGGCTTTCAATGTGATTATGGGGTGCATATTACTGTTGGTGAGAATTTTTATGCGAATTTCAACTGTGTCATGTTAGATAGCAATCACATAACTATTGGCGATAATGTTCTATTAGGGCCAGCAGTTCATATTTATACAGTAGATCACCCTAGAGAGGCATTTGCGCGTTCAACAGGGCAATGCCATAGCAAGCCCGTTACAATAGGGAATAATGTTTGGATTGGCGGTGGAGCTAAGATCTTACCCGGGGTAACCATAGGCAATGACGTTATTATCAGTGCGAATGCTGTCGTACGCAAAGACATCCCCTCAGACAGCACTTTCTACGGATAATACAAACTACTGAACGATAAACTACTGAACTATAAACTACAGATAATAACAATGAGGAAAGGCTATCTCATTTCTGTTTCTTAATAATCCAGTAAGTATAGAGATCTCCCTCTTGCTCAGATTTATCCAAAGTATGGCCAAGAAATTGACAAAATTTAGGAATATCACGTGTGGTAGAGGGATCGGTAGCTAATACTTTTAACACTTCCCCACCCTTTAACTTTCTCATTTCCACGTGCAACATCATGACTGGCTCAGGACAAAGTAGCCCTTTAGCATCTAATAACGCATCAAAAATCATTCTCAACCTTAAGATAAAATGGATTAAATAAAGTAGCCGTTCCATTATAGCCGCAATTAACTTGCAGCTTAACTGATTTATTATTTCAAGAAACCTTTGCACGACTACTATGCTCACGACTTCGTGCAAAGATCACTTCAAGAATGACTAAGTAACTTAAGCCAATCACACATTCTATTAACAAGATCCGTAATCACTTCTTCTTGATTCATTCCAGAAGACTTAAGAACTTTAAAATCATGATCAGCACCTTCAACCCAACTTACGGTGACATTCGTCGGCAAGTTTTGTTGGTCCACCCACTCTTTATTACCCAAAGCATCACGCGTCCCTTGAATAATTAAGCAAGGAACAGTTAGAGCTTCTAAAAAGGCTAGACGATGCTTATCTTTTTTCCCTTGGGGATAAAAAGGAAAACCAAAACACACCACACCTGCAACACCATTAATTTCAGTGCATTGAGTTGCAACACGACCTCCCAAAGACTTACCACAAACTATTGTGTTTATTTTAGGGTCAATCTTATTTTTATATTCTTCCACAAGTAAGTTGAATTTAGCAGGAGGGCGTCGGCGGCCACTGCTTGTCATTTCCACCATATAATCAAAGGTAATAGGTGTATATTGAGCAGGTTCATTGCGACAAATTGTCGCAGCCAGCTTTTTTAAAAAAGCCGACTCATGCCCCGCTGAAGCACCGTGAGCCATATAAATCGAAAAATTAAGCATAAAAACATTGCTCTATGACAAAGAAAATCTATTAAAAACAACTTGCTCCAATAGAAAAAAAACACAAAAAGACTTAGAATACGGATGCTAGTTTGAACGTGTCCTGTATTAATTAGTTTTTTCATTAACATGATCTAATTAATTAGGACAAAAAATTTAATAACAAGGTCAATCACTCAACGTGGATTGTGGAAGAAACTATGAGCACAGCTTTTGATCACCCAACTTACAACTACAGAGTGGTGCGTGCATTCACCATCATGACAGTCGTTTGGGGTGTGGTTGGTATGGGGTTAGGCGTAATTATCGCGTCTCAACTTGTATGGCCAAGCATATTCGCAGACATTCAGTACTTGCATTTCGGTCGTTTACGCCCATTACATACTAACGCCGTTATCTTCGGATTCGGGGGTAGCGCACTCTTCGCTACATCATATTACATTGTTCAGCGTACAACTCAGGCCAGGCTGTTTTCCGACACCTTGGCAAGCTTTACCTTCTGGGGTTGGCAAGCTGTTATTGTCGCCGCAGCCATTACTCTTCCAATGGGTTTCACTCAGGTAAAAGAGTATGCTGAATTAGAGTGGCCAATCGATATTCTTATAACAGTCGTCTGGCTTACCTATGCTGTCGTTTTCTTTGGGACTGTCTCTAATCGAAAAATGAAGCACATTTATGTAGCTAACTGGTTTTTCGGTGCATTCATAGTTACTGTTGCTGTGTTACATGTATTTAACAGCCTTGCAGTTCCTGTATCCGCAATGAAGTCTTACTCCGTTTATGCGGGAGCTGTCGATGCCATGGTTCAATGGTGGTATGGACATAATGCGGTAGGTTTCTTCTTAACCGCTGGCTTCTTGGGCATGATGTATTACTTCGTTCCAAAGCAAACTGGACGCCCTGTTTTCTCTTACAGACTGTCTATTGTTCACTTCTGGGCTCTAATCTCTCTATATATCTGGGCTGGTCCTCACCACCTTCATTACACAGCACTACCTGACTGGACTCAAAGTGTCGGTATGGTAATGTCCTTGATCCTTCTTGCTCCTTCTTGGGGCGGTATGATCAATGGTGTGATGACTCTTTCTGGTGCATGGCACAAGCTTAGAACAGACCCTATCTTGCGCTTCTTAGTTGTATCTTTGTCTTTCTACGGCATGTCAACATTCGAAGGCCCTATGATGGCAATCAAAACCGTCAACGCCTTGTCTCACTATACTGACTGGACAATTGGCCACGTGCACGCAGGTGCGTTAGGCTGGGTTGCTATGGTTAGTATCGGTGCGGTATATCACATGTTGCCAGCAGTTCTAGGCCGCAAGCCGGGCGAAATGCATTCTATCGCTTTAATCAACGTTCACTTCTGGTTAGCTACTCTTGGTACCGTTTTATACATTGCTTCTTTATGGGTAAACGGCATTATGCAAGGTCTAATGTGGCGCGCATTTAACGACGACGGTTCTTTGACTTACAGCTTCGTTGAAGCCGTTGATGCAAGTAAACCAGGTTGGATAGTTCGTGCCTTAGGCGGTGCTTTGTTCTTAACAGGCATGCTAATTATGTCTTACAACACTTACCGTACAATTCGCGCAAGTGATAAAGAACATGCTGCGCTACAAGCGAATCTTCAAACAGCTTAAGGGGCAATTAAATGCGTCATGAAATAATCGAAAAAAATATGGGACTAATGATCGTTTTGATCTTAGTCGCCATAAGTTTTGGAGCAATGGTGGAAATCATTCCATTATTTTTCCAACAAAAAACAACAACACCTGTTGCTAACTTAAAGCCTTTGACGGCGCTTGAGCTAGAAGGTCGTGATATTTACATCCGTGAAGGTTGCGTCGGTTGTCACTCTCAAATGATCCGCCCTTTCCGCTCTGAGACAGAACGTTATGGACCATACAGTGTAGCTGGGGAAAGTGTTTATGAGCATCCATTCTTATGGGGTTCAAAACGTACTGGTCCTGATTTAGCTCGTGTTGGTCAAAGATACAGTGATGAATGGCATCGTGCTCACATGTACAATCCTCGTGACGTTGTTCCAGAATCAAACATGCCATCTTTCCCTTGGTTATTTGAAGCCAAAATAGATGGTAATGACACAGCAAACAAAATGATTGCCTTACGTAACGTTGGTGTTCCTTATACTGATGAAGCCATTACAACGGCAAAAGATGATGTTCGTGGTAAGCGAGAAATCGATGCATTGGTTGCTTACCTTCAACAACTTGGCACTGTCATAAAAAGATAGGGACAAAAGCATGGATATTACAACACTTCGCAGCATTGCAACTGTACTAGCCTTTATCGCACTTATCGGTATAACGGTTTGGACACTTGGTAGAAATAAAAAAGGGCTTGAAGAGGCTGCAAATCTACCTTTTGCTGACGACGACGATGATATGCCAAGCAAGCAGTCTGTGGAGAAAAACACGCATGAATGAATTAAGTAGTTTTTGGAGCGCGTGGGTAACCATACTCACCTTAGGCTCAATTTTTGGTAGCTACTGGCTTTTAGCCAGTGTTAGAAAAGGCCAAAAAAACAATACTGACACAAATGCAACAACGGGGCATGTGTATGACGGTATTGAAGAATACGATAATCCACTACCAAAATGGTGGTATTGGAAATACGTAATTTTAGTTATTTTCGCTTTAGGCTACCTTGCTCTTTACCCGGGTTTAGGTAACTTCAAAGGCCTTTTAGGCTGGACTCAAGTGAAAGAATACGAACGCGCAATGGAAAAAGCAGAAGCCGAATTTGGCCCTATGTTTGCTCAATTTGCGAATACACCAATTGAAGAATTGGCGCAGAACGATCAAGCAATGCGTATCGGTCAACGCCTTTTCTCTAACAACTGCGCAGTATGTCACGGTTCTGCCGCGACAGGCAGCTATGGCTTCCCGAACCTTACAGATAACGATTGGTTGTATGGTGGCGAAGCAGAAGCCATTAAGACAACTATCATGAATGGTCGTGTTGCTGCGATGCCGGCGTGGGGTGTAACCCTTGGTGAGAAAGGCGTTTATCAAGTATCTCAGTACGTACTTAGTTTAAGTGATCGTGCAGAAGATATGGAAGCCGTTGAGTCTGGCAAAGCCTTGTACAATACAAACTGTGTTGCTTGTCACGGTCAAGAAGCAAAAGGCAACCACCTATTTGGTGCGCCAAATTTGACTGACAACATCTGGCTGTATGGTGGATCTCAAGAGCAAATCATGCAAACAGTACGTAATGGCCGTAATGGTAAAATGCCTGCATGGAATGAAATCCTTGGTGAAGATAAAGTTCACATTGTTTCTTCTTATGTATATAGCTTATCAAACCAATAAGCTTTAAATTCAATGGGTGTGGCATCATGTCACACCCATTTTTCTTCCCTATCTAGTATTATTCCTCATATTGTTTTTCTTATTTTCCACGCAAGGATATTATGATGAGTAATCAAATCCCCCTAAAGAGCATTGAACCAGAAACGGTTGAATATGATCTTTATCAAAAAAGAAAAAAAATCTACACCAGACGCATAACAGGATTTTTTCAATCCATTCGAACTCGCATGTTATGGATTTTAATGCTTGGCTATTTTTTAACCCCTTGGATAAATTTCCATGATAGACAAGGTGTCTTTTTTGACTTACCTAGCAGGCAATTCCATATATTCGGTATTACCTTTTGGCCACAAGATTTCTTTTTACTCGCAGCTCTGCTTATCATCTCCGCATTTGCTCTCTTTTTATTAACCACACTTTTTGGTCGAGTCTGGTGTGGCTACACCTGTCCACAAACCGTATGGACAATGATATTTATGTGGATAGAAGAAAAAACAGAAGGTTCCCGTAATCAAAGAATTAAGCTTGATAAAGAACCTATGAGTAAATCAAAGTTCTATAAAAAGTTTTCTAAACACTCATTATGGGTGCTCTTTTCTTGGCTAACAGGACTCACTTTTGTAGGTTATTTCACCCCTGTTAGAGAATTAGCCTTGGACTTCTTTACGCTTGAAGCAAACCTTTGGGCTTATTTTTGGATCGCTTTTTTCACAGGAGCAACGTATTTATTTGCTGGTTGGATGAGAGAACAGGTTTGTACCTACATGTGCCCCTATGCACGCTTTCAATCAGTGATGTTTGATAGTAATACTTTGGTTATTTCTTACGACGCTGCTCGTGGTGAAGGCCGAGGCGCACGTAAAAAAGGTGTAGACCCTAAAGAAGTTGGTCTTGGCGACTGCATCGACTGCAACCAATGTGTGCACGTCTGCCCCGCTGGTATCGATATTCGAGATGGTCTTCAATACGAATGCATTGGCTGCGCCTTATGTGTTGATGCCTGCGACGATGTAATGGATAAAATGGGTTACGCTCGTGGCTTAGTAAGTTACACAACTGAAAGCCGCTTAGAAGGTAAAAAATCGAAAATAATACGCCCAAAATCTATTGGCTACGCTATTGCAGTACTGGCAATGCTACTCGCATTCAGCTTTATTGTCGGAGACAGAGAAGCATTAGAACTAGATGTTTTAAAAGATCGAAACCGTCTATATAATGAGACGCCAAGCGGTATGATAGAGAACATCTATACCATTAAAATCCTCAACATGGATCAAGCCAAACACACCTTTGAACTGAGTGTTAGTGGTTTGGATCAGCTTAATATGATTGGTCGTAAGAAGTTTGTCGTTAACTCTGGTGAAGTTCGCTCAATTCCTTTATCTATCCAAATACCACCACATGTTTTAACAGAGCAAAAAAACACCATTTCATTTACCGTAACATCAATAGACCCAAGTTATGAGGCGACTAAAACAACCGAAAGTCGTTTCATCGGTCCAATTGGTAAATAACACAACTAAGGCCATACAAAACGCTCTTGTATGGCCTTCTAATCTTAGGAGATAAATGTGGACACGACTGACACTACACCTTGGTATAAACAATTCTGGCCTTGGTTTGTAATTTGCATTCCCCTTAGCTCTGTTATTGTAGCCGTATTCCAAGTTTACTTTGCACTTAACTCCCCTAGAGATTTAGTAAAAGATAATTATTACAAAGAAGGGTTAGGCATAAACCAAGAACTTGGTAGAAAACAGCTCGCCAGTGACTTAGGCATTAGCGCCAAATTAACAATCGATAATCTAACTGGAGAAATAATTGTAGCGTCTCAAAACGCCGTCAACCCAAGCCTGACGCTGAATTTTTATCATGTCGCGAGTGCAGAAAAAGATTTCAATGTTGCTTTACAAAAAATCTCCGACAATCAATATAGAGGCAGCCTTAAAAAATCCATTTCCGGTAATTGGAATGTTTCTATCGAGTCTGAAAAAGGCTGGAAATTATCAGGACGCCTTGATTTAACACTTTCAAACGAGCTTGATTTAACTCCATGAACAAAAACGCCTGCTTTCATTGTGGTGACTTGATTCCAAAAAACCTATCTATCACATCAACAATTGATGGCACTGATGCTCACTTCTGCTGCTATGGCTGCCAAGCTATAGCAGATTTTATTCGAGAAGAAGACCTTTCTAATTATTATCAACGCAGACAAAGTAATGCGATCAACCCTAACAACAAGAACACTGAAGAGTATAAGCATGCATTTGAACTATTAAAAAATGAGGACATCTACCCTCTTTATGTTCATGTTGACAATGCAGAGCATCATATCCAAATTTCAGTTGATGGAATGACTTGTTCAGCCTGCGCTTGGTTAATTGAAAAACATATCTCTGATATGGATGGCGTTGAGTCGATGCATATAAACCTCAGCAGCTCTATTGCCACGCTCATTTGGCAGCCATCAAAAATAGACCTAGTGGATATAAATTCCGCAGCCAACAAAATTGGTTATTATTTCAAACCTTACCGCAGCGATATTGAAGACAGTAATCGTTCGGAAAGAAGAAAATCCTCCATTATTAAACTCGGTATTGCTGGCGTTGGCATGATGCAAGTAATGATGAGTGCAATTGCGCTTTACGCTGGTGAAATACAGGGAATGGAAGACAGCTTTAAAAACTTACTCCGCTGGTCCAGTTTCTTTTTCTCAACCCCCGTTGTACTCTTTTCCGCCCTACCTTTCTTTAGAGCCGCTTTAAGAGACATTAAAACCCGGCATTTCACAATGGATCTTCCTGTCTCTATTGGAATAGGGTTGGCTTATGTCAGCAGTGTTTATGCTTTATTTACCAACAGCGGACAGGTCTATTTCGATTCTGTAACTATGTTTACTTTCTTCCTTTTGCTAGGCCGTTTTTTAGAAGAAAGCGCTCGACAAAAAGCACAAAAGGACAATCGCAATTCAGATGAACTCAGTTCCGTTACTTTAATAAAAAACTCGGACACATTACTCTATCCAAAATCCAAGCTCACTTCAGGCGATATTATTCAAATTTCTCCTGGAGAACACTTCCCTACTGATGGTGTCATTATTCAAGGGCATGGAAGTATTGATGAATCTAGTTTGACAGGCGAATATTTACCCGTTTCAAAAAGCATTGGAGACCCTGTCGTTGCTTCTACTATCAATGTCGATCAAACCCTTCAAATCAAGGTAACAGCCGTTGGTACTCAAACCCGCGCCGCAGCCATTGAGAGATTGACTCAAAGAGCACTGTCAGAAAAACCTAAGATTGCCATTGTTGCCGATACTATCGCTCACTATTTTGTTATTTGTGTACTCATCGTTGCAGTACTTGCATACGGTGTTTGGTATTTCATCGACTCATCTCAGGCGTACTGGATAATGGTAAGCGTTTTGGTAGTCACTTGCCCGTGTGCACTTTCTTTGGCGACGCCAGTTGCACTTACTACAGCAACAAATAAATTAAAAGAATATGGATTAGTCATTACACGTGGCCATGTTATTGAATCTTTAGCCAGCTGCAACCATATTACATTTGATAAAACAGGGACACTTACTTACGGTAAGTTCGACATTCTTTCCATTTCACATAAAAACAAAGAAGATATTATTAACTACTGTGCAGCACTTGAAGAAAATTCGGTTCACCCTATTGCAAAAGCATTTAACGCTACTAAGCATCTGCAAGCACGCAATGTTATGAATTATGCAGGTAAGGGAGTTGAAGGCGAAATAAACGGCACGCTTTATCGACTTGGAAACTGGAGTTTTATCAAAAACTGGGGAAATGACAAAGAGTACGCTTCCTCTGAAGAACACGCTCTTACACTCTTTTTAGCAACAGAAAAAGAAATAGTTAGCGTTATAACACTGCAAGACAGACTTAGAACAGAAACAAACGCCACGATTAAAAATCTGCGAAAGAAGGGTTACAGCGTTTCGTTACTCACCGGGGACACGAAAGCATCGTCTCTATCCGTACTGTCAGAATCCAGTTTTGACTACTTTATCACGGATCAAACCCCTGAAGAAAAGTGGGATTGGCTTTCTAATAAAACGGACTTACAACACACAATTATGATTGGTGATGGCCTCAATGATGTGCCTAGCCTTGCTGGAGCCAGCACATCCATTGCCATGGGACAAAGCTCGGATTTAGCGAAAACCCATGCTGATGCACTGCTACTATCAAACAATATTTCAACCATAGAAAACGCTATTAAGTTGGCCATTAAGTGCAAAAGAATTATCAAACAAAATCTATTTTGGGCTGCAACCTATAATGGGACCATGTTGCCAGCAGCTTTACTAGGGTACATTCCACCATGGAGTGCCGCTTTAGGCATGGCAGCCAGCTCACTATTTGTTGTACTAAACGCTACTCGATTATCAAAATAATAAAACTCATTGAGGATAAGTAATGGAAAGTTTGTATTTATTAATCCCTATCGCGGGTTTATTTGTTGCTGTCGGCTTAGGCATCTTTGTTTGGGCTGTGAAAAGAGACCAATTTGACGATCTAGATCGTGAAGGAGAAAGAATTTTATTTGATGATGAGGACGACAAGTAATGCAAGCGACTGATTTTAGTTTTTTAGCTGCCTTTTTAATTGGCTTAGCTGGAGCTGGGCATTGTTTTGGCATGTGTGGAGGCATTGCTAGCACTCTATCTATGGGCACCCATTCCAAATCTAGCTATACAAAAATCAAATTTCAATTTTTATATAACATAGGTCGAATTGCATCCTATGCTTTTTTTGCCTTTACATTAACTTACTTTTTTTCTCTTTCTTTTGAGCTTTATTCCGCTCTAGCAACCCCTATAAGAACCTTTGCAGGCGTTATACTCATTCTCACTGGCCTTTACTTGATTGGTCTAAACCAGTGGATTCTACGCATTGAATCTATTGGCAAAACCATATGGAAATACATTAACCCTATAGCAAAATCTGTCCTCCCCGTTGACACATCCACTAAAGCGTTAACAGCAGGTTTTTTGTGGGGTTGGCTCCCTTGCGGACTAGCCTACTCAAGTCTCTTGTGGGTTTCATCCACAGGAAAGCCACTAGAAGCTCTTTGGCTAATGGTGGGATTTGGTTTAGGAACTATGCCTGCGATGCTATTGACTGGCATTTTTGCCATGCAATTTAAAACTTTTTGGGTAAAGTTTAAATTAAATATTCTATCAGGGATTTTTTTGGTTATCTTTGGAATATGGACCATTCCAACGGGACATCATGCAATGCATCACGGAAGCATGGACCATTCAAACATGGATCATTCAAACATGGATCATTCAAACATGGATCATTCAGACATGGATCATTCAGACATGGATCACTCAAACATGGATCACTCAAACATGGATCATTCAGACATGGATCACTCAAACGTGGATCACTCAGGCATGGATCATTAAGCAATATAGCCTAGGAAATTTTTCGATGACGTCATGAGACTTGATGTAGGTCAGGCAAATACATCTTCGTAACAGTTATACTTTTGTTAAACTTTTTAATAGGAAGACAGCATGCTTTGGAATTCAAAGTTAATCGAAAAGTATAACTTATCTGGCCCTAGGTATACGTCTTATCCAACAGCGCCTCAATTCAGCACAGATATTAGTAAAATCGCCCTAATAGAAAAAATGCTTAGCCCTTCAAAAAAGCCACTAAGCTTGTACTTCCATATACCTTTTTGCGCCCACCTTTGTTATTACTGCGCTTGCAATAAAATAATAACCAAACAATATGATAAAGGGCAAGATTATATTGAGCTCTTGGATGAAGAACTGCGCTTAAGGTCTCTAATGATTCAACAAGATCAGCCAGTGACACAACTGCATTTTGGAGGAGGCACACCTACCTTCCTCTCTACTGACTCAATTAAGGCACTCTTTAATAAAATCACCAAATACTTCACATTAGTAAATGATGATTCAGGTGATTACAGTATTGAAATAGACCCAAGAGAAATTGACGTAGAAAAACTTCACTGCTTAAGGGAAATTGGTTTTAATCGATTAAGCCTTGGCATTCAAGATTTTGATGAGAGAGTACAAAAAGCAATACATAGACCTCAGTCTATTGAGTTAGTTTCCAAGGTATTAAATCAAGCAAGAGAACTGAATTTTCACTCTATTAATTTTGATTTAATCTATGGATTGCCTTTTCAATCAGTAGAGTCATTCGAGCGAACACTTAATATTGTTTTAGAGATGGGCCCAGATAGATTATCTATCTTCAATTATGCTCACCTACCTGAACGGTTCCCATCTCAAAAACGAATTTTAGACACATCACTACCTACAGCTGAAACCAAGCTAAACATGCTTAAGCTTACTATAGAAAAATTAACTGCCGCTGGTTACGTTCATATAGGTATGGATCACTTTGCAAAAGCAGAAGATTCTTTGACAATTGCACAAAAAGAACACAAACTAAAGCGTAATTTTCAAGGCTATACAACTCATAAAGACACTGATTTAATCGCATTCGGGACGTCTGCAATCAGTCACTTTAATGATACCTACATTCAAAACCATATAGATTTAGCTACCTACCGACGCTCAATAGAAAATGGACAACTTCCTATCGCAAAGGGCTATATAGCAACAGAAGACGACTTAATGCGTGAATACGTTATCATGAGTTTAATTTCAAATTATGAGCTTAATTACGCTTTCTTTAGCAAGAAATTCAATGTTTCGTTTCAGGGCTATTTCTTAAAGGAACATGAAGAGTTAACAGTATTAGAAACAGACGGGGTCATCATTATGAATGACCAAAAAATTCAAGTAACCGATGCAGGAAAATTACTTATTCGTTGTGTCTGCATGGTTTTTGATCAATATTTGAATAATGGCACTCGTTATTCGAAAGTAATTTAATAGAACAACTCGTTCAGGGAGTTTTTTATGTCCGCGCTACAATCTAACCGTTTTAACAGCAAACTGACATCTCAATGTCAAAGCTGTAGTTTAAGTGCTCTTTGCCTACCCATCGCGCTAGCTGATGAAGATGTGAACCGCTTGGATCAAATTATTGAAAGAAAAAAACCACTTAAAAAAGGTGAAGTTCTATTTCACCAAGGAGAAGAGTTCAGCTCAGTTTATGCCGTTCGAACAGGCACACTAAAAACGTTCAACATAACAAATAATGGGGAAGAGCAAATTACCGGCTTCTACTGCCCAAGCGAACTTGTTGGTTTAAGTGGTATAGACAACAACATTTACCCTATTTCAGCGAAAGCCCTGGAAACAACCAGCGTGTGTGAAATTCCGTTTTCTCACCTTGAATCACTATCTAATCAAATTCCTTCTTTAAAAAGTCAAATTTTTAAGGTCATGAGCCGTAAAATCTGTGACGACCAGCAAATGATGGTTCTTCTAGGCAAGAAAAATGCGGACGAGAAAGTCGCATCACTTTTAATGAACTTAAGCGGGCGCTTTAAGCGTAGAGGCTATTCAGCTGTCTCATTTAGACTTTCTATGTCTCGAGGAGAAATAGGAAACTACCTTGGATTAGCCGTTGAAACTGTCAGTCGAGTTATGACTCGCTTTCAAAAAAATAATATTATCCAAGTAAATGGCAAAGAGGTTACCATTATAGATTTACCCGCCATGCAAAAACTCGTCGGAATTGCAGAAGATTGTGTTAGAATTGACACTGTTTAACACAACCACCTAAGGCGATAAATTTTATGCTTTATGATGATTTTTACATTAAATCTCTAATTCAGACTATTGAAGATTGGCCAAAAGAAGGCATTAGCTTCAGAGATATTACTCCAATATTCACAGATCCCAAGGGAATGAGAATGGTTGTCGATGCGTATGTACATAGATACATCGCATCTGATATTACTCACATTGCTTGCATTGATGCCCGTGGTTTTTTAATTGCGGCAGTTCTTGCCTATGAGCTACAAAAACCCTTAATCCTAATTCGTAAGAAAGGCAAACTGCCTGGAAAAACGGTATCGCAAAGCTATTCTTTAGAATACGGTGAAGCAGAGCTAGAAATTCAAGAAGGCGCTGTCGAAGCTGGCAATAACGTGCTGTTATTTGATGATTTAATTGCAACAGGAGGAACGCTATTTGCAGCAATCTCTCTACTTACTTCTCAAGGTGCACAAATTCAAGAAGTAGCGGCGATTATTGATTTACCTGATCTTGAAGGCAGCCAAAAAATAAGAGACTCAAATATTCCTGTTTTTAGCTTATGCGCTTTTGATGGTGAATAAAAAAAGGTGTCGTTTTAGACACCTTTTTCATTAATTACTAAAAATCTATTGATCACTAAAGATCTAAAGACACACCTAAACCAAAGCTTTTATTCATTTTGTGATTGCTGTCGAATTTACTAAAATCAATACTTGTTAAACCGTATCGAACGAAGACTTTGGCATTACGTAATGTGCGATACTCGCCTCGTACTTCCGCTTGGTAAAGATCATCAATATTGTCGAATGACAAAACTTGGGGTGCGTAGTAGAAGGATCCATACAAGCTAAAGCGATTCGCTTTAGGAAGCGTATAACGATAAAAACCACCTAAACCTACAGCAATGCCAGAATCTTGACCGCTTAAATCAGCATCGATAGCTAGCAAACGAGCGCCTAAACCGATTTGCACAGGATAGTCTTCGCTTGTATCCGTATCTTCAATATGAGCACCAATATAGCCATAAGATCCGTCTTCTGTATCGTGCATCCCACCGATATCTAAAAAGTAGCTGTCTTGGCTAATACTAATGTCCGCTTTGATTGATTGGTCCGATAAACTTCCTTCGAAAGTTGCCGCCGACAATCCCATAGAAAAAAACACACCTGTTGCAATGAAAACCGACCATTTTTTAAACATCATTAATAAATCCTATAAAGAAATTATGTTAAGACGATCAAATTCGTCTTCCTTTTGTTCTAACCCTTTAAAATCAAACAGTGACGTATCCGCCAAATGAGAAGGCACGACATTTTGAACACTGGTAAATAAAGTATCTGTTCTACCTGGATATTCAATATCCCACTTTTGAAGCATATCTTTTATTACTTGGCGCTGTAGGTTTTCTTGAGAGCCGCAAAGATTACAAGGAATAATGGGGTATTCTTTAATAGTAGAAAACGCCTCAATGTCTTTTTCCTTGCAGTATGCAAGAGGACGAATCACCATATGCTTTCCGTCATCACTCAACAACTTAGGAGGCATAGATTTAAGTTTTCCTCCAAAGAACATATTCAAAAAGAGTGTTTCTAGTATATCGTCCCTGTGATGTCCTAAAGCAATTTTTGTGGCACCAATTTGATCCGCAAACCCATATAAAGAACCTCGTCTTAACCTTGAGCATAAGCCACAAGTGGTTTTACCTTCAGGAACCAGCTCTTTTACAATACTGTATGTATCACGCTCTAAGATGTGAAAGTCCACACCTTCAGATTCAAGATAGCGAGGTAATACATCTTCAGGAAAACCTGGCTGCTTTTGATCAAGGTTAACAGCAACAATGCTAAAGTTAATTGGGGCGCTGGCTTGAAGATTACGAAGAATCTCCAGCATAGTATACGAATCTTTCCCACCAGATAGGCAAACCATTATCTTGTCGCCGTCTTCAATCATATTGAAGTCGGCGATAGCTTGACCAGTGAGTCGTCTAAGCTTTTTTTGAAGCTTATTAAATTCGATTTTTTCTTTAGGTTTATTAGATAAGTTCATCACAAACACGCAATAATTTAAACGATAAGCATTCTACAACATGCCAAAATTGCTCGCATTAAAAAACGCCAATTGTAATGAAAAAGAACTGTAAATGACTAAATTAAGCAGATGCTTTTGTATCAGAGACAGAATCCAGTATAACAAGTGCTGCAATGACACCCAAAACAGCAGGAACCATCATGGGAACAACTTCGATTACAACAGCAGCAACACCACCCAAAGCAAATCCCATAAACAGTTTAAGTAAATTTTTCATTCATGAACTCCAAACATAAGATTAAATTAGCGCATGAATAATATCCTCAAACTTGACATAGATCAAAGTTAAAATCATTTACCTTGCTTCACCAATGGTTTTAAAGGTTCTTGGCACTGTTTACATACATAAGTAACACCCTTAACAATTTTGTTATGTCGTCTAATCGTCAATAAATGGGTCTGACAAGCACAAGCATATTGAAACGTTTTCTTAGGTGTAGGAGTCTCAAAGTTATGCGTCCGCGACGGAGTACATCCAAGTACAAAGAACATAACACTTTGCCATTCTTTTCCATGTGGGCGAATAGAAGAGCCATATAATGTGTAAGCAAGCAAATGAGCCAATTCATGAGGAATAACCTCATTGATGAACTCCTCTGGGTTTTGCTGGTACATATAATAATTTAAGCGGATTTCATTTTTTTGCAAATACGCAGTGCCTGCAGAGCGCCCCCTTTGTTTAAAATTAAAATCAGGGAATACAAACTCTCTCTTAAAATAACCCTCAGCTAATACCAAACACTCACAAAGCTTTTCTCGAACACGAAAAAAATCTGTTGAAGTAGGAACCTTTTCTTTTAATGACATACTCGCTCACAATACCATTTAGCCATGTAAAATTTTAAAAAGAGAATGAACTTCTTCCCCTTCTAGCTTGGTTATAGGAATTCCCGTTAATCGACTTATGGATGCTAACGACTTAGGCATTCCTTCTGCAATTTTTCTTAATTGGTAAAGACTGAAAGCACTGGTTTGATGATTCTTATAATGCCATTTCATTATTTCAATCCAGTTAGCGGCTTCTTGTTCAATTTTTGGCTCTTTCATTGAAGGTAAGTGAAAGTCTTTATTTAAGATGATTTGCACCTCTCCCCTTAGCACCGACTTAGATTTTTGTGTAAGAAGAAAGTCTGTACAATATTCTCCAGCAACAGACAAGTAGTTTTCCGCTAAAAGTTTCCTGATTAGTGACTTCCATCCAATATCAGTGAGCTCTTTTCCCTTACCAAATAGACCTATGGACATGCCATTTATTGATTTTACTTTCGTTGTTAATTTACCGTGTAAAATATGAATCAAGGTAGAAACAGGCACCAGCCCTTTCGTATGATAAATAAGAGATAACAACTTCTGCGCGGCAACGGTTACATTGTGTTCAGAACTCATCATTTTGCAACGATCACAATTACCACAATCCTCAATTAGTTCATTAAAGTTTTCTAACAAGCTTTTTCGCCGACATCCTCGACTCTCTAAAAAGGTGAACAATTTTGCTGATTTAATAGATAATGGCTCTTCATCTTTACCACCCATATCATTTTCAAACTGAATCAGTTTAATAAAATCCTGAAGTCCGTAAAACAAAACAGCTTTAGCAGGGTTTCCATCACGTCCCGCTCGGCCAATTTCTTGATAATAAGATTCTATGCTGGTTGGTAAATCCATATGTACCACAAAGCGAACATCTGATTTATCAACCCCCATTCCAAATGCGGTTGTTGCAACCATCACTTCGCCTATACCTTCATAGAAAAGTCGTGCATTATTTTCCTTTTCGCTATTCGACATAGACGAATGATAATAACGGCTGGTCAAGCCTAATTCGTTCAAGTTTTGAGCAATTGTTTCGACACTTTTTCTAGAGCGACAATAAACAATTCCTGACTCACCCGCTACTTCATGTACCAAAAAGTACAACAGCTGTTTAAACGATTGTTTCTTTTGTGAAATAACAATTTCTATATTTTCTCTATTAAAACTGCCGCTAAGGGTTTTAGGTGTATCTAATTTTAATGATTCAACAATTAAAGATTGTGTTTCTGCATCTGCAGTACCAGTCATTGCAATAACTGGCACACTCGGAAAAGTGTCTTTAATGATATTCAACTGACTGTATTCTGGACGAAACCCTTCTCCCCATTGAGCAATACAGTGCGCTTCATCAACAGCACAGAGAGACACTTTTATATAGGAAAGAAAACCTATGACTGAAGGTTGAATGAGTTTCTCAGGCGAAAGGAATAGGATATCAACTTGATTATGACGCAAGGCCCACATCAAATCGTCTTGCTCTCCTGGGTTCAATGAGGAATTTAATAGTTCAGCTTTGACACCTAAAGATCTTAAGTAATCCACTTGTTGATGCATTAACGCAATCAGCGGACTAACCACGATACCAACTCCATCTCTTAATAATGATGCCATCTGATAGACTAGCGACTTCCCTCCACCCGTAGGGGAAATCAATAAAACGTCTTTATCCGACAAAAGAAATTCAACAGCTTCTTGCTGAAGTGGTTTAAATTTTTCAAAACCAAACTTTGATAGTAATGCGTGAGTCTTATCCATGGGGTGAATTATCCATGATTCAGACAAAAACCACATCGATTTTCCGCAAGTAATTCGATAAACTGCGAACACATTTATTGAGGAAGACAAATAATGACACATCAGACACTTGATGATCTAGAATTGGAAACATTAGAGGTGTTTTTAGAATCAGACGCCGTACATGAAGAATGCCATAATTTTATTACAGCTCATGGATTTCTTACTGCTTTAGCGCTATCTCCCTCTCCTATTTCTGATAGCACTTGGGTGCCTATCGTATTCGAAGACACACCTAAATTTAATTCTGAGAAAGAAGAAAAAGCCATTAATGGCTATTTATCTCGCTTAAAACTGGATATCGAGAAAGAGTTGGAATCTGAAGACGGATTTTTAGTTCCTTGTGAGCTTGCTATGGCAGAATCGGAAGATGAGCTGAGTGAATTACAAGAATGGGCAAGCGGTTTTATGGAAGGTGTTTTTCTCACTGAAAAAGATTGGTTTTCGTCAGAGAAAGAAGAACAGATTGCCGAGTTACTTTTGCCTATTATGGTTGCATCAGACTTATTTGAAGACGACGAAATCGTTGATATTCGCTCTTCTGCAAAACTGACTCAGTCTTGCATTGAGCAAATCCCCGAGGTAATCACAGACCTATTTTTATTACTCAGAACCGAACCAGAAAAAAGACCATTCCCTAAAAATAATAAGCCATCAAAGAAACGCAACAAAAACAGTAAAAGTAATAAGAAAAAATAATGTTCCTTTCAAAACAACTTTGTTGAGTTAGATGGGTTTTACAACTTTGCCCATAGCAATAACAAAAAACCCCCAATATGGATTATCCAATTATTGGGGGTTACTTTGTATCAGTAAACAATGCGTTAGAAAGTGATTTTATTAATCTTTACAGACAACCACTCTCATACGGTCTTGAATTACTGTTGCCAACTTATCAGGCTGGAACTTTGAAAGAAAATCATCACAGCCAACTTTTTGAACCATAGCTTTATTGAAGCTACCACTCAAAGAAGTGTGTAAGACTATGTGTAAATCTTTCATACGAGAATCTTCACGAATCTCTTTAGTTAATCGATAACCATCCATTTCAGGCATTTCAGCATCAGTAATCATCATTAATAGCTTTTCAGGAATGTTTTCTCCCTGATCAGCCCATTTTTTCAGCAACTCTAGTCCTTTTTTACCATCCGTTGCCGTATGAACCTTGATACCTAAAAAGTCTAATGTTACCTGGCACTGAGCAAGTGCAACAGAGGAATCATCCACTACAAGCACTTCAAGACCAGATGCCATAGATAATAGATCTTTATCAACGATGTGATCACTGATTGCAGTATTGTAAGGAGAGATCTCAGCTAAAATTTTCTCAACATCAATAATTTCAACAATTCGTTCATTAATCTTAGTAATGGCAGTTAAATAATTTTGTCTACCAACTCCATCTGGTGGCGGCAATATTTCATTCCAGTTCATATTAATAATACGATCGACTTCACCAACCATAAAGCCTTGAATGGAATTGTTGTATTCCGTCACAATCAAATTGCAAGACTGATCTGTTGACAAAGGCCGCATACCTATTGACTGAGACAAGTCTATTACGGGTATAGTTCGCCCTCTAAAATGCGTAACACCACCAACTGAATCATGCCTATGTGGCATTAAATTCAATTTTGGTAACTGGACCACTTCCTGAACTTTGAACACGTTAATTGCAAACATTTGTAGACCATTTAGCCTAAACATCAGCAACTCTAGCCTATTCTCGCCTACTAACTGCGTTCTTTGGTCTACGGCATCTAACATACCAGCCATGATTTACTCCAAACTAAATTTCCCAGCATAATAGATCTATTATAAACTGGATATTGTAATTGGTAACGATTAACTGTCATTTATTTTCACTTTTAATAGAGATTCTAATGAAACAAGAAACGATTCTATTCGCTAGACAGGCAATATTGAACTCTCAATATAAAATATATGCATATCAATTACTACTTGCACATACTACAGCAAGTACAGAAGAAGGTTTCAGCAACATTTTAAGCTCGCTTTTCCTTGATTTGCCCATCGATAATGTTGTTGAAAATAAACCTGCTTTCATCGATATGAATATTAGCGATATTCAAGCTCTTCCTACCTTACCTGAAAATAAAATTGTTATTTTTGTTAACGCGACTCAAGCAAAAATTTTACAATACTCCTCTGAACTAAAATCACTTACAGCAAATGGATACCACTTTGGCTTAATTAACCCTAACATAGAAAGCCTAACAGACGATGCACTCACCTTCTTTACTTACATAAAATTAAGCATTGCCTTATATGGAGTGAATGACGTGATAGCATTAGCAAATTCTGAACAACTCCATAATAAAAAAGTCATTTTGACGGACTTAACCATTAAGCAACAGCTCGACAAAATCACTGAGTTAACTAAGATTAAGCTTTTCTCTGGCGATCTTCTAAATATCCGCGAAGACGTTACTGGAAATAAAGTCCCCACTTATACCTCATTGATATCTAAAGTATTAACTCTCATTAATTCTCCCTTAGTTAACTTACGAGACATATCATCTGCTATTGAAGTAGACAGCACTTTGGCTTACAAAATCATTAAATTAACAAAATCAGCCATGTACTATCAGAATTTCAATATCACCAATGTTCAAAGAGCGCTTGAAGTAATTGGGCTAAGGGATTTAACAAAATGGTTTGGTATGGCATTGCTAACCTCAATAGAAGGAAAACCAGATTGCCTTTATCGAATGGCTATTTCTAGAGCTTACTTTACACAATCTATAGCAGAAGCGTTATATCCAAAAATAGAAGGTGCTTTCATCACAGGCTTGTTTTCTTATTTACCTGTTTTCTTCAATGAAGATATGAAAACACTTCTAAAAGGTCTCCCCCTATCACCAGCAGTCAACAATGCATTAATTCATCATAGTGGTAAATTAGGTACCGCATTAAAAATTACCTGTCTCTATGAAGCAGGACAGTGGGATAAAATCCCCTTCTCTAATTTCAAAGATGTAGAGCTAAATAAAGAGCAATTAAAAGAAATGTATATTACCAGCTTACAAAAAACACAAGAGTTAGAATTTTAATGATTGATATAGGCGTAAACTTAAGCAGTACAGTAGAATTAGAAAAGATAGATGAGTTAGTTTCTGTATTAGAGCAAGCAAACATTCAAACGTTAATTGCTATTAGTTCAAACTTGTCTGAGTCCAACGAACTGGTTTCGTTACTTAAAGAGAAACCACAGCTTCCTATTCACTATACTATTGGATGTCATCCTCACCATGCTTCAGAATGGGATACCGCTACTAAACAAGCCATCTTGCAATTAGCACAGAGCGCTTCTCCTATTGCGATTGGGGAAACAGGGCTGGATTTCAATAGAAACTTCTCAACCCCAAGCGAGCAGCTTCTAGCATTTGAAGAACAGGTTGTAATGGCGAAAACCATGCAATTACCTGTTTATCTTCACGAAAGAGAGGCAGAAGACCCTCTCATAAACATTTTATCTAACCATAACAATATTGAAGGTGTTATTCATTGCTTTACAGGTAGCCATGACACACTTAAAAAGTATTTAGATTTAAACTTACATATTGGAATAACAGGTTGGCTGTGTGATGAACGAAGAGGGCTTGAGTTAAAAGAAGCCGTGAAATACATACCTGATGATCGACTACTTATTGAAACAGATGCACCCTATTTAGTTCCAAGAACCATTCGACCACGTCCCAAAAAAAATCATCCTAAGTTCCTCACTTATATAGTAAAAGAACTTTCCCTTATCAGAAAACAAACTCCTGAAGAAATTATAAAAATGACAACACAAAACGCTCGACGGCTCTTTTCAATATAGCCAATGAACAAGTCATCTTAAATAACGTCTCGTATTATTTTCTCCTTTTCGAATAGTGTTAATCACTGAGTCAATTTGATTAGCACTAAAAGGCCAGTATAAGAAACGTTCTGAAACTTCTAGCACTGGTATTTTTTCACCAAATTGCTCAAATAGATCATTATTTTCAGCAACATCTATGTACTCTATTTTAGGGTTGTTATGGGAATTTACAATTTCTTGCTTAGCAATATCACATAAATGGCACCCCAATGTTCCATAAAGTTTCACTGTATTCATTTTTATATACTCTCAGAATTAGAAATATTTAAAATAGGTAGAGGCATTAGAGGTGTTACAGGACAAGCCATTGTCAATACTTTACACCTTTGATTCGCAGGTACGTCTAATGTTCGTAGCACGAGATCTACTACGACATCATCTTTACAAGACATACTAAGCGAGTTTCTTGAAAAAGAAAAAATGCCGGACTCAATGTACTCAATAACGTGGGGGATATCCAAAGGCTCAACATTTCCTTCCTCAATTCCCTCTCGAATCAAAGTGTTGAGAATATCTTGAATGCCATTAGACAATCGATCAATAAAAGATGAGCCATTAAATAAATAATTAGACCAAGTTGATCCGCTTGAAGAGATCAACATAAAATACTTAACCGTTATAACGATTTTATCTATTGCAGATGAATATGTTGCCAACAAAGACAGCAGGTCATTTTTTAATATGCTTGTTAACTTTATTTTCAAATCATCTAATGCATCTTCTTTAGAATCAAAATAATTATAGAAAGTACCAATACTCACTTTAGCTTCTTTAGAAATTAACTGGACAGAAATATCACTCCAGCGTTGCGTTAACAATTGAGTTTGTAGTGAATACCTCAACGAATTTAAAGTATTAAGTCGCTTTTTGTTCAAACTGATCCCTTAACATATATTTATTACTATCATAAAGAGAATACCATTTCTCAAACTCTTGCACTTTCATCGGTTTAGAGAAATAGAAACCTTGACAAATATAACAGCCAAAAGTGCCTAATTGTTTTGCTAATTCAAAAGATTCAACACCTTCAGCAACTACCAATATATCTAAACTGCTACCAAGCTCAATAGCTGCTTTAACTAATCCTGCACCTTGCTTAGTGTGGAAATCCTTAATTAAAAAGCTTTTGTCAATTTTCAATTCAGAAAAAGGTAGCTCTTTTAAATATGCTAAAGAAGAATATCCTGTTCCAAAGTCATCTAACGCTAATTTAACACCTAACTCTAACAGCTGATTGAATGCTGGCTTACTCGACTCTAAATCTCCTAAGAAAGCAGTTTCTGTTAATTCAAAGGTTATATACTCAGGGTCAACATCATACTCTGTTAAGTATTGTGAGATGCATTGAACTAAACTTTCATCTGAGAAATTCCGCGCAGAAAGATTTAATGATAAATGAATTGGGTGACTAAATTTTGTTTTAAAGGATTGAAAAAACTGGAACGACTCTCTAATAACAAAATCCGTTAAGTCATTAATCAACGCACTTTGCTCAATTATTGGGATAAACATATCTGGAGAAAGAATACCTTCATCTTCATCAGACCAACGCAATAGAGACTCCGCACCAAACACCTTTCCAGTTAAAGTATTGACTTGCGGTTGAAATACCAAGCTTAGTCCATCCTGTTTTAGTGCCTTTTTAAATTTCGAGAGCAGTATGTTGGTATATTCAGGATCGTAGCCTAACGTATGCTGGTATTGCAAAAAGGCAATTTTCCTATTGGATGCTTCCCTAGAAGCTACCTGTGCCTTACGTATACCCGAAGAGATTGTTTCTGATGGTAATTGTTTATTTACTCCAATAGACAGTACAACATCAAGGTTAATATCTTGATATTTAAATGGCTCACTAATTTTTTCATACAGCTTTAATAAGGTTACATTGACATCTTCCGACTCTTTTTCAACATATATAAGACAAATGTCTAACGAATCTAAAACAACCGCTTTATCATTGTTCCAATCGTAATCAATCACGGAAAATTGTTTATTAAACGACACTTCATTTTTCACTCGTTCCTGCAATCCAGATACAAGCATGTCTGCGGCTTCTTGACCAAATGCTAAAACAATAGAGTAATAACCTTCAAAGTGAATAATAAATACGTCAGTAGGCCGATTTTTCGGAATATACTCTTTAATAGTTGGCCAATTTTGTAACAAAATTTGTTTTTTAGGTAGCAATGATAAGCTGTCATGAGTAGCTTGAAACAGCATATGTCGCTCTATAATTTGTCTTTGCTCTAACTCTTGCACACTCTTTTGTGCTTCTTGAATGCTATTTTTTCTGTTTAATTCATAGCTATCAACAATAGAAACAATTAAAAAAACAATTTGAATCGCATATGCTCCAATAATGTAATTCTCTACACCACTCGAGAATCTCACCACATTTAAAAAATCAAAAATTAGCACATATATACTGCATGCATGGAAAAACCAAGCAAGGATAAAATACAGTTCTTTTTTACGATTTTTTTCTTTGCTCCTGAATGAAGAAACAGAAAATAGCACGGATAAAAAGTTAATGTATATGATAAATATTAGAGATAATAAACTTGCAAATGTATAAAAACCTGGAGCAAATGAAAGACTAAGGCCAGTTAATACAGCTAATTTAGATACAGATAAAATAACTGTGCAGCGGGCATTAAATTTTTTAAGATAACACTCTACAAAAAGCAACTGTGTGTATAGTAAGAGATAGGCAATAATATTAATTGCATATTTATTAAACTCTGGCGTATTTGGCCAGACCCAATGAAAGAGAAGACCGTTAAAGTTTAGCCCAGAAAGAAGAGAAATGGCGAAATACGCACCATAAAAAAGAAAGTTGTTGTTTTTGGTAATTAAAACTACAACCAGACAACCAACAATAGAAAACAGCATAAACCCGATGTAAATGCCTAACATAAGGTCATTAAGCTGCGTTTTATTTATCACCTGATCTACAGTTTTAATACTCAAAGGAATTTTCACAATACCTTTTGTAGACACTTTTAGGTATACAATGGTTTTTTCGGTTATGTTTTCCAGAGGAAAAACAAAATCATCACTGATGAATTCCCGTGAAGAGAAGGGCTTTAGATCTCCCGTTAACAGTTTTCTATCTATTTCATTCCCTGTTATTTGATAAAACTCAACGGTATCTAGCAACTCATAATCTAAGTATAAAAAGCGAGTGCTTTTAGGTAATTCATTAAACTGAAGTTTTATCCAATGTGAGTAAGCAGAGTAGCCTAAGTTTAATTCCCCAACAGTCTCACCAAGAGGTTGCCACTCAATAGCATCCCCTCCCTCTAAAATAGTATTAACTGATGAGGTATTCAATTCATCAATATAAAGCGATGCGTCTAGATATTTTAGTGTGGCGGATGACGAGCCATCACCCCCCAAACGCATCCCTAACAATAGTGCAATTACAACAAAGAGAGAGACGATTGATAAAATTCTTACTTCTGTTAGCTTCACATTTTTATATCCTTTACAAAAGAATAACACTTATAATCAACTAAAGAGAGGATTACAACCTTCGGTATAATGAATAATTCAACTCGTCTAGATATAAACTAATACATTAACCCCATTTGTTTCGACAATAAAGCATCCATAGATAAATTGAAATGAACCAACACACTGTCCGCGATGGGAGTGATTTGCTTCTCAATATAATGTTCATAATCAATATCTACGAGATCGTCTTCAGATTGAAAAGGCACAACGCCATATCGACGATAAAAATACTCTATTCTTTTTTTTGCCTCATGAAACTCATGACCAAAACCATGATCTTCATTGTATTTCTCTTTTATTTGAGCCGCTTTAACATGTGGAGGCATTACTTTTGTATAAGAACTTAAAGGACGACTTAATCGTTTAGAATAGATCAACTCTAAATCAAACTTTCCAGATCTTAAACTCTCTATCGTTTCTTTAATAAACTCTAATGGATCTCTATCTGTAAAGACATGTTGAAAAAGTGCTTTTTGAAATCGTCTAGCTAACGGAGTCCAGTCACTTCTCGCTGCTTCTAACCCTTTAAAAACAAGTTCACCGTTAACCATACCTGCATAACGCTTTTTACTGCCTTCCTCTTGGCCTCGGATAGTTGGCATAAAAAAACGCTCATAGTATGTTTCGAATTCAAGCTCTAAATAAGATTTAGTCTTATGTTCTACCATACAATATTCAGCCCACTTGTTATTCATAAGAGCACAAAACTCTTTCCCTTGGAGCCTAACCTCACTTTCACTTAGCTTTTCATCCAAAATAACAAATACAGAGTCCGTATCGCCATAAATTACTTTTGCACCAACTTCTTCTATCCATTGTTTGGTTTGCTCTAATATCTGATGCCCTCTCATTGTAATCGAGCTTGCGAGCTCTACATGATAAAAGCGACATACATCTGAGCCTAAAACACCATAAAATGAATTCATAATGATTTTAATGGCATAACTCAAAATACTATTACTTTGTTTTTTGGCTAACTCACGGGCAAGAGTTAACTCATCGATCAAATTAGGCAGAATGGCCTGATCTACGGAAAACGATGCGCCTAAAAAACCTTTAACTTGAGGGGCTTGTGTACTAATTCGAGCCAGAGGATCTATCTTAAATGTCCGAATAATACTGGGATAAAGGCTTTTAAAATCGAAAACTAATACATTTTTATAAAAGCCAGGAAGAGAAGACATAACCGCACCACCTGGACTAGGCTTGAAATCTTCCTCACTCCATTCCGGTGCCACAAAACCGCTTTTATGTAACCTCGGTAGATATAAATTCTCAAATGATGCAACAGAGCCGCCCGTTTGCTCTAGAGGGATTCCTGTTAAATCCACTCGAGTTTGCTGAAGTTCAATGAGTTTTAACTTATCAAAAATCCTTAAAACCAAATCGCAATCTTGAACATTGTAGTCGATGAATTTTTGCAAATTATTCACATGCATTTCTTCAATTTCTTGCCATCGACCACTGCCCTGTAAGACCTTTTGATCCTGTAAGATTTCCTTACTAACATTGTTCAGGCTATAAGACTCAAAGTGATAGCCTCCAACTTTTAGTAATGCAATCCCATCTAAAACGACTCGACCAGGCATCGTCAGAAAGTATTTGCCCTCATTTTCTGATGTTCTCATAGACCAGACCTCACCGCTTACCCCAAATTGAGGTTTAAGCCCCAGTGCGTGGCAACGACGGTCAAGAAAGGCCATATCAAACCCAATCACATTCCAACCAATAATAATATTTGGATTGTGAAGACGGATAAAACGCATAAAGGCCAATAGCAAGCTTTTTTCATCATCAAAAAAGAAGCAACGATCATCTTCTATAGGAGTTTGACTCACTACAAAAACAGCAACGAGCTCTTTCGATACAATCCCTATAGATAAAAGTTTGTTATGTGTAACTGAGGTTTCTATATCGAGTGACCACACTTTCCACTTTGGCTCTGTTGACTGTGAATCCGGCAAGGCAGGTTTTAAGATAGCTTGAGAATAACAGTCTTCATTACCAGATACATCACCTAGAAAGCGTACTGCGCCTCGAACACTGCGTTCCATTAGATAACGGTCTTGTGGTTTGACGTCCTCTTCATAAACGGAGAATTGATTTTGTTTAAGGAGACGAAGTAGATCTTGTTTTTGCTTCAAACTTGAGCAATACACTGTTAACGCATTTTCATGCTGAAAGTTTAAATAGGAATGATTTTCGAACGAAATTTCTCGACTTTCAAGAAATGACTGGGCACGAGACTCGACAAAGAAAATGACGTGTTGCTTTTTAGGGACAACACGTACCGTTTTACTGCCTGTTTTAATCCAGTAAAACATTTCCAACACGCCATTTACATCTTTCGCATGACGAGTAACGATATAACCTTCATTCGTTTTTAACATAGAGCCTTATAAATTATAAAGACCTCAACATCCTCATGGGTGGTACGGTTAATACTGATTTACCAGCATAAAGACCGATAATTGAAACCACAAAAAATCCTGTTGTAGGCCCTAATATCCACATTAGAGGATGGAAAGTTGGTGTTAATTCAAATACAAAAGTCTGTAAACCAAACAAACATAATTCTGCCGCTAAAGCGCCAATAACACCAGCAGAAAAACCAAGGAAGCCAAATTCAACCAACATAGATTGGCGAATTAATGTCTTACTCGCCCCTAAGGTCCTTAGTAATGCCCCCTCTTCCAATCGTTCATCTAAACTTGCTCTAACACTAGCATTTAACACCAAGACCGCAGATGAAAGAATAAAAAACAGCACTAACTGTATTGCTTGAGAAACCTGAGCAATAATGGTTTGTATTTGTTGAATTAAATCCCCCACATTTAACATGGAGACTGTAGGGAAGTCTGCCATCTTTTTATAAAAGGATTGCACATTTTCCTTTTCTATAAATACGCTGCTTACATAATTAGCAGGGAAATCCGACAAAATGCTCTGTGGTAAAATTAAGTAGAAGTTAGGTCTCATTGAACTCCAATCAACACTTCTGATAGATGTAATCGGCAATTGATAGTCAAGACCACCAATTTTTATTCCTATAACATCCCCCAGTTTTAAGTTAATTTCCTTTGCGGCACTCTCCTCTATAGATAGACCTTGTATATCACTGCCAAATTCACCTTCAAGCAGTACATTATCTTCGCCCAACGTGTTTGACCAAGTTAAATTCATCTCCCTAGATAACAGCTCAGGCTCCTCTTTTCCTTCAATAATTAAAGTATCTGCTTCTTGCCCATTTATTTGAAACACTCTCCCACGAACCATTGGATACCACTCATTCACAGGAATTTGAAGCTCGTTCGCTATGTCCGAAATTTGAGCCACCTCAGATTCTTGTACATTAAACAAATAGTGATTTGGCGCATCATTAGGTAGCTGCTTTTGCCAATCAGAAACCAAGCTTGACTGAACTCCGATCAATATCAATCCCAACATAATAATCAAAGTAAAAACCAATAGCTGAAACAGATTTCCCATTAAACGCCTATGAAGCGACGCTAAGCCGATCTGCCAACCACTTACAACACCAGAAGTTAATTGCCGACCTAATTTAAACAGTGCAAAACCAATCAACCCAATAACCATTGCAACGACAAAAATGGCTACAATCATAATTGATGGCAATAATACCCCCCCAGTGTAGATTACCATCAACAAATACATGCCCAATAAGGCCACAATATACAACTGCAAAGATTTAAGTTGAATTTTACCTGCTGGATGTAAAACAGTTAGTGGAGACACATTGAAAAGGCGCATTAATAAGGGTAAGCAAAACGCCAACAATGACATTAAACCAGTTATAAACCCAAGCCAAAGATTCGTAATGGATGCATTAGGCAGTACCGTGGACAATAAACTTGCCAGACTGAGCGCAATCATTTCTTGAATTAGCCAGCCTAATAAAAGCCCAACCCCAGTTCCTACTATAAAAATAATGGCCAATTGCGACAGCAAAATACTCGCAATTTTCTTTGGCGTTGCACCTAAGGTTTTAATCACTGCAACCTGAGTTAAATGACGCCTTACATAACGCGAAGAAGCCAATGCCATAGCTACACCCGACATGACGACAGCTAATGTCCCTGCTAATAACAAAAAGGACTCTGCACGATTAATTGCTGCATTTACCCCTTGCCCACCACTTTTAGGAGTTCTCCAGCGCTCTCCTTTTTGTAAATTTGGCGTAACCCACTCTTCATATTGATTTAATCCCTCTTCATCACCTGCAAGCAACAATGAATAACGAGCACGGCTTCCTGGCTGAATGACTTCTGTAGCGACTAAATCACCTTGATTAATTACCGCTCTTGGTGCGATGGCAAAAGCAGAACCAGTTGACCCAGGATCACGCACTAGAAAATGCTTAATAACAAGTTCTTTCTCACCAACAAAAACAGCATCCCCAATAGTCACATCTAATAGACTTGCCAATCGAGAAGATACCCAAATTTCACCTATTTTAGGTCCATTTTCCACTTCATAGCCAACTCCAAAAGACTCATTATCAATTAAATAACTGCCTCGTAGAGGGTAACTTTCGGTAACGGCTGAAACTTGGGAAAGTTGTAATCCTTCATTGGAAAATACCATTGATGAAAAAGATGTTTTCTGGGCAACTTCTAAACTTTGCTCTCTTGCATATTCCACCCTTTCGGCAGAAATAGCCGCATTACTTCTCACCACTCTATCCGCTGCTAACAAGGTTGCAGACTGAACAGTAAAAGAGGTTTGCAATCGATCAACAAATAAATCGATACCTGTCACTGTAGAAACTGAGAGAATCAATGCAAATAATAAAGTCAGTACATCGCCATTGCGTATTTCACGAATCAGCATTTTAACCGCTAACATTATCCTTACTCCTCAACTAACGGTGTAGGTTCGCTAATGCGACCAGAGGACATAAGTATTTGACGAGAACAACGCTGAGCCAATCCCTGATCATGAGTGACCAATACCAGTGTTGTCCCTTGCTTTTCATTTAATCCAAACAATAAGTCAGTCACAATTTTTCCGTTATCGGAGTCAAGGTTACCCGTCGGCTCATCTGCAAATAACACTTTCGGAGTAGACGCAAACGCACGAGCAACCGCCACACGTTGCTGTTCACCACCTGATAACTGCCTAGGATAATGCTGTAATCGATGACTTAAACCAACTTGATTTAAAAACTCCGTTGCTTTCTGTTTGGCTTCCTTATCGCCTTTTAATTCACCTGGAAGCATGACATTTTCCAGAGCGGTCAAGCTAGGTAGTAAATGAAAAGATTGGAAAACGAAACCCACATACTTACCTCTCACATCAGCACGACTTTCCTCATCAAGAGCTGACAGATTATGGTCGTATAAAAATACATCACCGCTTGAAGACACATCCAAGCCAGCAATCAAACCTAGCAAAGTTGACTTGCCTGAACCTGATGCCCCCACAATAGCAACCGATTCGCCTTCGGTAATTTGAATAGAAACGTCATTCAAAATTGTTAATTCTTCTTCTGCCGTTTTTACCGTATGAGTCAAGTTTTGTGTTTTAATTGCCAAATTCGTCTTCATATACTTATTCGTTCCCATTTTAAAGGTAAGAAAAAATGCATTTCTTAAACCCTATTAAATTGTTATGTATCTCAGCACTGTTACTCTTCACTTCTTCCATTTATGCTAATAGCATTCTTGTTATGGGAGACAGCTTGAGTGCTGCTTATAATCTTAAAATTAATCAAGGGTGGGTTTCTCTATTAGAAAACACACCTGAGTTTCAAGAATCAAATTATTCAATCGTAAATGCCAGTGTCAGTGGCGAAACAACACAAGGTGGAGTTTCTCGTCTTGATGCCTTACTTAAAACACACTCACCAAGCATAGTTATACTTGAGTTAGGCGCAAACGATGGCCTTAGAGGCTATCCGTTAAATAAAACTCAAGACAATCTAGCAAGCATGATACAACAATCATTGGATCATAATGCTGATATCTTGCTAGTTGGTAACCGCATTCCGCCAAACTACGGAAAGCGCTACACCGAACAGTTCTTTACTCTTTTTCAATCACTTGCTAACCAATTTGAGCTAAATTCCTATATTCCATTTATGTTGGATAACGTTGCTCTAAATAATAATTTGATGCTTGAAGATGGGTTGCACCCAAATCCAGAAGGCCAAAAGATTGTTCTCCAAAATATTATGCCGTTTCTTCTGCCTATGTTGTCAAAATAAAAAGGAAATATAATGAAAGCTGTCTTTCTTGATCGAGGTTCGTTTCCAAGCTATATCCAATTTAATGTACCTCTAGACTCCCTAAACATGGTTGAATACGCCCATACAGAAAGCAATAAAATTGTTGAGCGAGTAGCAGATGCAGATATTATCCTAGTCAATAAAACAATCTTAACAGCGGACATTCTTGCTCAATGCGATCATCTAAAAATGATTCAAATTATGGCAACGGGAATGAATAATGTTGATCTCGATTACTGTATTGAAAATAATATTCTTGTTAAAAATGTAAGTAATTATTCCGCAAATAGCGTTCCTGAGCATACCTTTGCATTATTATTAAACCTAAAGCGCAATTTAGATTCTTATATTAGTGATGTAAAAAAAGGAAAGTGGTCTGAATCCACTCATTTTTGTTTCCTAGACCACGCTATAAAAGACTTAGCCAATAGCACTATGTTAATAATAGGCGGCGGTAATATAGGGCAAAATGTTGCTCGTATAGCAAATGCGTTTGGGATCACCTGCCTCTTTGCGGAACGAAAAAATGCTTTGACTGTTAGAGAAGGTAGAATTTCGTTTGATGAAGGTATAAAAACAGCGGATATTATCACTCTGCATTGCCCCCTCACGGAAGAAAATCGGTCCTTGATTAGCAAGAAAGAATTCTTGGAAATGAAGCCTTCAGCACTTTTACTCAATGTAAGTCGCGGTGGATTAGTGGATGAACACGCCTTAATTGAAGCCATTACCACGAAAGAAATTTTAGGTGCTGCAATGGATGTAGCAACTGTCGAGCCAATGCCTAAAGAACATCCGCTAAACCAATTATCTGCTTACCCTAATTTCATTTTGACCCCGCATGTAGCTTGGGCAAGTGATGAAGCAATGCAAACTTTATCAGATTTGGCCATGGCTCAAATCAAAAGCTATATTTTGGCGTCTGCTAAATGATGGAATTGTCGATTTTATTTCAAGACGAGCACATTATTGCAATCAATAAACCAGAAGGCTTGCTTGTTCATAGAACTCATTTAGATAAACATGAAGAAGATGCGGTAGTCCAAAGATTACGAGATCAGATAGGTAAATGGGTTTTTCCTGTTCATCGACTTGATAGAGCAACATCAGGCGTCTTGTTACTCGCTCTGTCTCCAAACATTGCAAGATATCTTGGTGCACAATTCGAAAACAATGAAATTAGCAAAACTTATCATGCATTAGTAAGAGGTCACCTTTCTCCAACAGGGCACATTAATTACCCATTAGCTAAAATAGAAGAAGTAAAAGGAAGCGCTCGAACGAAAGTAGCTGGCACTGAAAAAGACGCTGAAACTGACTATAAAACATTGTCTCAATTCACTCTGCCTATTCCAGTCAGCCGGTATTCTGAAGCGCGCTGTTCACTGGTTGAAATACAGCCTCTTCAAGGTAGAAAACATCAAATAAGGAGGCATTTCAAACATATTTTTCATCCGCTTATCGGAGACACTCGTTATGGGTGTCGGCACTATAACAGCCTCTTTAAACAAGACATGTTACCAAAACGCATGTTTTTACATGCTCTTAATATCACGTTTACTCATCCTATAGATAATCACTCTATTACTCTGAACGCACCTTACCCATTAAGCTTTAAGGAAACACTTACATGGCTGGCTCAGCAAGATAGTTTTGTAAATAACCAAGAAGTGTCTTAATAAAAAATAAGAGCCAAACATTGTTGGCTCAATCTAAACGCCAATAGAACTCCGTCAAATGTACAATAAACTTATTTAAGTTAGAGTCGGGTATTTGTTTTTGAATGGGGATTAAGCCTGACTCTTTAAAAATACGACAATATGATTGGTTATTTGCATCTACTTTTGTAGAAATATGTTCTAACCCACTGCATCCTAAAACAGGTAATAGACTGCGTATTGAATGGCTCATAACGTCTGTATATACATGTTCTTTCGTGACTTTAATAAGCAATTCAGCTTTGGTTTTGTCCTCATTTCGAAACACAACTGCAATCCAACCAACAATCGTTAGTTTATTTTCTAACACAAGATAATGGGCCTCATCTTGAGCATTTTCAAATTTTGAATACAAATCCTCCGCTGTAAAAACGCCAAATTTAGAATAAGAGTAAAATTCGTAAAATGCTTTATCACGATCTCCTAGCTCTAATGCTAGAGGAACGTGATCACACAATGCTTTTGTTATGGAATATTTTGACCGCATAATGAATCAACTTTTAACAACAACACTTATTATTGTAGTCAAAAATTTAATTTGCTCATAAAAGATTGTTCCCATAGCTATAAATGGTAAACTTTAGCCCAATGTAAAAATAGAATACGTGAGAGAAAAGATGTCGAGTAAACTGGTTTATTCAACCGAAACAGGGAAGATATGCCCACAATGTCAGCACCCAATTAATGACTGTCATTGTAACAACGAAACGCCTTTAGGTTCTGGCAAAGTAAAAGTAATGTATGAAACCAAAGGTAGAAAAGGCAAAGGAGCGACTTTAATTACTGAACTGGCATTAGACTCAAAAGAACTCACAAAACTTGCAAAAGAGTTAAAAGCGAAGTGTGCAACAGGAGGAACTGTAAAAGAAGGCGTTATTGAAATTCAGGGTGACCACAGGGACAAAATATTGGCCATTCTGCTATCCAAAAAAATTACTGCCAAAAAATCTGGTGGTTAAGATGCGCCAAGAAAATCCTTCTCAGGCAGTGAGTTTACTGCGAAAAGCCGTTCCGCTGATGATGAAGCTAAAGATTGCACCGACCCCCTATAATTATGGGGTTTGGTACACTTACGTTTCCAATCGAAACAAAAAGCTCAACCATCTGATGGACTCGACCATTCAAAAACTTGGAAGTTTGCCAGATTTTGTTTCCAAAGAACTCTTCCAAGAATTCATATTAGATGAAGATTTAAAAGTCAATCATAGTCAAACAGACCAACTCGACCATATGGTAGACGCGATAGAGTCAAGCTCAAATAAAATGAGCCAAGGTTTAGATACTCTCAATACTTCTCTGGATAAAACGAGAAAAGCCTTAAAAAGTCATAATAGAATAGACAACATTGAAAAAATTGTTCGTTACCTAGAAGTTCATTCAAATAAAGCATCCGAACAAACACAGCTTTTTCAAACAAGTTTACAAGAAGTTCAAAACCAAATTTCAAGTTTAAAAAATGAAATAGAACAATCCAAGAACAGTTCAGACAAAGACCCAATAACCAATCTCCTGAACAAGCAAGGCTTGGAGCGCTACCTTTTTTCGTGGATTAGCACCGCCGAAGATGATTTGTCTATCATTTTAATTGATATTGATGATCTTTCATTAATTAATAAAAATTACGGTAAAAAAATTGGTACCGCAATTATTCGTTTTCTTGGGCAATTTTTACAAAGTAAAAACCTTGAGAATAGTGTAACAGCTCGTCTTGACGGCGGTACTTTTGCCATACTAGTTTGCGAAGAAAGTCTTAGTTTTAACTCTCAATTCGCAGAGCAAATTCGACTTCAAATCGAAAACCAAGTCATACGCACAAAAAGAACACAGGAGCCCTTACCTTCCTTAACCGTTTCTATAGGTATAGCTACATTAGTCGGGCAAGAGCTTGGTGAGAACCTTTTAACTAGAGCTAAAGACAATCTAATTCACGCAAAAGAGAAAGGTGGTAATCAAGTTTCAACGAACTAGCACACATCACTTTTATCATTAAAAGTACATTAAATACGACAAATAAGAAGAGTAAAAAACATGGAAGAAGGACATATCACCCATTTTGAAGTCAGAGACTACGAATGTGACATCCAAGGTATAGTAAATAACTCTGTGTATCAGAATTATTTGGAGCATGCGCGCCATGTCTTCCTTAAAAGTAAAGGAGTAAATTTCACTCAACTGGCAATGAATAACATAAATTTAGTCGTTGTTAGAGCCGAGTTGGATTATAAGTCCCCCCTGTTCAGTCAAGACAAATTTATTGTCACCACTCATATCGAAAAAATTAGCAAGATCAAATTTTGCTTCCATCAAAACATTACCCGCATCAGTGATAATCGCCTTATGCTTCAAGCAAAAGTAACAGGAACATCCATCAACGAAAAAGGCAGACCGATTCGGTTCGATGGATTAAATGATTTAATCATTTAGGAAGGTGCAAACAGCAGGCTTGTATCCACATGCTGAGCAAGATGACTTATTCTCACCTTCCTTAACTATTTGCAGCACTGAGTTATTGGCTTAGGTTTTACTGTGACTTTACTTTCATTTAAATTAGACGTAACACTTAACCTATCAGTCGATAGACAAATTGAAAGAGGTTTGAATTATATCCAATAAATGCGTGGCGTATCGCATTAATAGGCGCTTCAAAAGCCAATTCTGACCCATTAAGATAAGACAGCGATTCCATAATTTCTGTCAATGACACAATCCGCATCATAACGACTCACTAAAGTTACTAATCAACTTTCTTAAATTCAGAGTAATAGATTTCAAAGTGTTGACGCATCGCCTGCACACCTTCTTTAAAAACTTCCCCCCTGCCAAAACCAATACGGAACCTGTCTTCTGACACGGCAGACAACTCAGACATATAAATAGAAGCAGGCAAAAGCAATACACCGCTTTTTTCCAGTAAAGATTGACAGAAAACCTCTACATTATCTGGGCCCACATATCGGGGGAAAGCCACACATCCTCCCTTTGGTCTTTGCCATTCAATCAAACCGGGGAAATCGTTAAAAAGTGCTTCTAGTAATTGAACATTGTCATGCATTAAGCGCCTGTTGCGAGCAAAAATTGCCTCTCTGTTTCTAATAGCAATCAAGGCTAATACTTCAGACGGAGCTGAATTACAAATAGAAAGAAAGTGTTTATAGCGTTCTATTTTTTGTAATATTTCCAAATCTTGAGAAGCAACCCACCCAATACGTAAACCAGGAAGCCCGTATGCTTTTGACACCACATTTAAAGAAATGCCTTTTTCATACAGAGTAGCAATTTGTGGCATTTGGTCTGACTCATCCAGCTCAACTCCACGATAAACCTCATCCGAAAGAATATAGATTCCATGTTCTCTACAAAGTGTAATAAGCTCTTCTAACTCTGCATTACTAATTAACATTCCTGTCGGGTTATGTGGGAAATTCAATGACAACAATTTTGTATTAGGTCTAATGGCTTTTTTAATGGCATCAATATCCAAAAACCAGCCTTTTTCGCCCGCTGAGTTTTGAGACAATAACGGCACACCTGTTACCTCACAAATTGATAACGGTACAGTTTCCGCACTTTGATAGTTTGGTGTTGGAACTATCGCATGGTCTTCAGAACCCAATAAGCACTGAGACACACTGTAAATCCCTTCCCCTGCTCCAGCTAAACAAAGGATGTTTTTTGACGCTATGTTTTGAACCCCTTCAACAGCATATGTTGTTGCAATTGCTTCCCTTAATTCCGGTAGTCCCCATGTTTCGGTATAACCAAGCCACAGCGTATTAAACTGTGCTTTTTCTTCTTCGCTCGCCATAGAAAGCAGGTCTTCAAGGGTCATGCTCTCTAAATCAGAGGCCGTCATATGATATTTTGCCGCAAACTCCCACTTAGAAAAGAAGACTTCAAGGCTAAAGTCACGCATTGGTTTTCTTTGTTTTAACATTACGGGCACCTCTAAGTTAAATTAACTTTGTTTGACGACTTTTAATAATTGATAGAAACTGGCTCTGGATATGTTCAATGCTTCTGTGACGTATTCAGAAGAACCTCGTGATAGAAAAATTTCCGCATCATTTAGCGCTTTAATAATCATCAAACGGTCCTCTTTTTTACAATGGGACAACGCTACTTTTCTTTCTGACAACGTCTTGGCAATAATACGATTTGTCGTTTCTCGCCAATCATTTTTTAAAATAGGTTGGTTTTCTTGTATGCCGGAAGACACCAAGCTTTGTAAATGTTTCGACGCAAGTTCTAATCCATCTATTCTCATATTGATGCACATTAGACCTATTGCCTGACCTTCGTTGTTATTTATTACTAGTGACAACGACTTCAACTTACTGCCATCTGGGTTTAATTTGACATAGGGGCCAATTAAACCGTCATTATTCGTCTCATTCTCATAGTTTTCTATGTCTAATAAAGAATCATCGCCAACACGCCTTGCGGTAAATGCATTTTCTATATAATAAATTCGGTTTTCCAGTAAGTTATGTATGACTACTTCCGTCAATTCTGGAAAAAAAACACGATAAGAACGGGCGACTAACTTATATCGATCAAGAATTTTGCACATAGAAAAATACACTCAAAGTCCATTAATATACTTTTAGTCTATTTATTTTTCCATTTACTGCAAGCTAAAACATAAAAACTTATTCTTGGGATATAAAAATCATGATCATTACGTCTGGAACCTGTCAAAAAATAATGTCTTTGAGGCGGTGTCTGTTGATTATCGATTAAGTACAAATGAAGCCAGTGCTTTACTTAATGCAGCTCTAAATGATGCAGGAATTACTCTCCAACCCACTTACCCTACGAACAGTCATATTAAAAACGAAGACCTGATCAGAATTTTACCGGATTGGAAACCGAACTTTGATACGGCTCAGCTTCAACTAAATAGCGTCTAATCACAAGAATACACACTAACGCCAAAATAATTCCAATACTGTTTGCAGCAAAATCTTGCCATTCACCATAACGGTTAACCCATGGCTGAATAAACTCAATCATTCCACCCCATACAAAAATAAAGGCACTCATTTTAAACAACCTTTTTTTCGACCCTAAGCAACATAAAAAGACCCACGAACCAAAACCTATCACATGGTGCAATTTATCAGATCCTGAAACTACTGGTAATTGATCTGCAGGTGATAAGGTAGATACACTTACAACCAGAAACCCGAACAAAAAACCCATCATTTGCAAACGATTTAATAAATGAGGTCGAGTTAAAAAATAGAATTTTAGCTTACGAAGCAAGGCTCAATACTCCAAGAATTACAATCAATAAAAAGACCATTTAAACATGGCATCAAAATTAAACCAGTCATATTTTTGATTGTTTCATCATAGTAATTTAAGCGTAAACACATGTTGTATTTTTGACTGTGTAAAGCCCGCCTTTAAATAAAACTGATGCGCTTCTTCTCGTTTCGAATGACACCGGACTCTTAATTCACACTGATTCAACTCACACTGCTTTTCTTGGCAAGCCGTATGGGCAAATGCAACTAATTGACGCCCAATCCCTTTTCTTCTCATATCAGGATTTACTACTAACCCTCCAACTTCAAAAAAAGCTGAGGAAGCCACTCGATTCGCTTGAAAAACATGAATCCATCCTTGAATAATATTTGACTCTTCATACACCCAAACCCAATCATTTTTAGAATCAAGCAAGCACTGAAGCCTTTTCTCTGCAACTTGTTGAGACGCTTCTTTGTATCCAAGACCAGCTGATAACGCATTAATTGCAGGTGAATCACTCAGTATCGCCACTCGTATTTTCGTCAATTTAATCTCCTTTATGTCACCGAATTCAAGTCATTTAATAAGAACGTTGATGCATTACTAAACAATTGTGCATTTATTTTATAGTAGGGTTCAGTTTAGCTTAAAAAAAACCTTTTTCTATTACAAAAGTTCTTACTTCCCTTACAGTTACCATCAAAAAGTTAACCAATTTAATGATGTTTTGCCTCTTTTATCTCGATAGCATCATCCCGCGATTACGATATCTCGCTATTTAACTGGCCAAATAGGGCCTTATTTGATTTGCTTAAGGATTAAGTATTATGGAAAAGCACGCTTACTCATTACTTCTGACCAAACTTCATTGTGTTACCTCTACTGCCGAATCAGGCTGTGATGATATCTTTTTTGAAGTGTACGCAGGTACCGCTCGCTCTGGTGGTGGTTATGATGAGACATTCCTTGGTCGATATTTCGATCAAAACCCTTTACATATGAAAGGCACAGGCGACGATGCCGATGCTTTTATTGATATCTCCTTTAACGCCGATGATATTGGCGCTCAATCTTACGTTGATTACGTTCGAGTCTTCCTTTACGACAATGACGATAAAAATGGCTGGAATGGGTCCGAAAGCGGGCGTGATAAAATTGGAGAAACATGGATTTGGCGAGACGATGCATTATCAGGCACGAAGACCATTGACCAAGGCAAACAAGGCTACGGCAAAGGGGAGGCAGAGTATCAACTGTCTTATCGTGTCATTGATAAACCCATTCAAACGTTACGTGTCTTTGGCATATACTGCGAAGAAAGCTCAAAAGGCTGTGATGTTGGTGCTGTTGAAGAAGTTTTTGCGGTTGCCGAACTCGCTGCGACAGAAGCCAGTGAAGTACTAGGTAAAAACCCACGTCCACGCTCACAGGCCATGTCTAAAGCCTTTGAAAAAGCAGCCGATTGCATGGAAGCCATAGGTAAAGTCGTTATATGGGCAATCAATGCAGCCGAAGGTGCGGACGAAGTGTATATCCAACATGTCGATAAAGGCAATAACGACATTCAAGGTGGTGGTTGGCCAACAAATGGTAAACCCTACAAAATGCACGAAGACAATTCCAAAGGCGCGCGCCAAGTCATGTTAGGTGAAGGCGGCACTGAATACATTCGTATCCCTATTGACCAGTACGAAGAAGTGACCTTACAACTAAGAGAGCAAGACCCAATGACAAAAGATAACTGCATTGGTAGCTTTACGATTAAACAGTCTGAATACAGCAAATACGAAGTAGAAGGCGGAAGAATCGTCACCGCTGACGATTACTTCAATGCGTTTGAAAATCAAGACAGTGGTCAGGGTGCTCTGTATCAACTTTGCATCAGTGTTGGTCTTGAGAACTGGGCTGAATCAGCGACTCATGACGCACAAGGTTCGTAATTAACCTGTTCTAACGTACTGTATTCTACGAAGTGATGCTTCGTAGAATACTTTCAACCCCTCACAGAATAACGTGAGATATTCATAATTTCAGCTACACCATCATTTGGCCTAACATTCCTAGCGTAAAACCAAACACCGCGCCCATTGGGGGAAACCAATGTTTTTCCAGTTTTACTTGCGGTGCAATGTCTTGGAAAATGGAATATAAAATCCCGCCTGAAGCAAACAACATAATGGCAGACACAATCTCTGGCGATTCTGACAAATAGAAATAGCCTGATAATCCTGAAATCGGCCCCAATAAAGACATCATCAAAAAGACAAGAATGATCTTTTTAGGTCGGTAGGTTGACGCCTCATTGAGTTCTCGATACGCATTAAACCCTTCTGGTAAATTCTGCAACGCAATTAAGCCCGCCAGTAAAAAAGCATGCGGGCTGCCCGTCGCAAACGCTGCTCCAAGTGCAATGGATTCAGGAATGAAATCAACCAACATCGCCGCCAGTTGGCTTGCCGGTGTTGCCATTTTTTTTAGGACGATATCCAGCCCCATAAAACACAAACCACCAACAATAAAAAAGAAGGCAGCACTGAATGGAGAAAGGTTTAATATCCCTTCAGGAACAAGAACAAGACCCACGGCCGAAAGGAGAACACCTCCCCCAAACGCCATAACACAGTGACGAAACTCCTCCTCCAACCATTGAGCGCCTATATTCTCGAATCGAGCCAATACCGCACCTAACGGCATGGCCAAACCAGCAGCCAAAGTTGCCATTAACAATGTGAATAAGAAATCCATTTAGTGTCCTAATTTATTAACCAATAACAAAGATCGTTTCATATGATCGAACCCTCATTCTAACGCGTTACCCAGCACTTACAGTATAATCATTTTACACTAAGAGAAATTCTTACTTGAGCAAAGGCGCTATCCCATATAAAGTCACGGCTTAAATTTTCAAACACACTTTTACCGAGCGAGTATTATGTCAAAAGTCTTTTTATTAGTTATTGTTGTGTCTGTGGCCTTTTTCTTCTACAACAAAACCAAGAAAAACAAAGAAATGGCCATTGAAAATGCCAAAGCAGGTGAAGCCTTCCAAGAAGAAAACAAAAAAGACCCAACCATCGTCACAACCGAATCAGGTCTGCAATTCAAAATATTAACAGCGGGCACGGGTTCAACACATCCAAAAGCCAGCGACCAAGTAAAAGTCCATTATCATGGAACATTAATTGACGGCCGTGTTTTCGACAGCTCAGTAGACCGAGACGAACCGATTACCTTTGGTTTAAATCAAGTCATCGCAGGCTGGACAGAAGGCGTACAACTTATGGTAGAAGGTGAGAAACGACGTTTCTACATCCCAAGCCACCTTGCCTACGGAAACAGCTCAACAGGCATCATCACAGCTGGTTCAACACTGATCTTCGATGTGGAATTGCTGGAAATCAACCCTGAGTAATCAGCTGCCTCAATTAGAACTAAGCTAAGCGTAATACAAAAATGTCTTTATGATCACATCGTAAGGGCATTTTTTAAAACTAGGACACACACACTAAAATACCCCACTATTACTTGGACACACACCTTAACTCTTCTACCTTATCTTTTACTAGGACAGGCACCTTCATACTTCTTCTTTGGACAGGCACAGTAAATTGCCTTAACTGTCCACCCATCTTATATAAAGGCTGTACCAACAAACGTGGAATTATTGATTTGGGGAACTATTTGAAAGAACACTGGCTCTTCTCCGCTTTGTTGAGTGAGATTGATCTTATGTATAAAACATTGATTGATTATCTGGCAGCGAAGATTGTCGTATCTTTAGCTTGAAGTATTCCGTGTCTCTTATGCCTCTGGCTCGTTTGCGGATCATGCCAATACTGACATTTCCAGCCTCTATTCTAGCGCTGGTTAACTTGTGTTTCGCATAATTGCAGATGCCCACTTGATGTCGTCTCAGCGACTTGGCGAACTTTTTAAGATAGAGCATTTTTGATTCATCGGCTATCTGACACCACTCTTCTAACCTTGTTTGCATTTCCTCATACGTTTCAGATTGCCATAAATCTTGA
>CANLRQ010000010.1 GCA_947493575.1 uncultured Marinomonas sp. | reverse complement strand
GAAACACCTGTTTGCAGACAACCCGTTGAAATCGCCATTGCTCTAAGTGTCAATGACTCCCTAGAATGAACGCTAACCTTCCTATTACTGTCTTACAAGGCTTAAATGATGGCCTTGTAAGACCCGGTAGCGCCACCAAAGCCCCAGAGATTTTTACATCCTCTCAAGTGGAAGTCATCATGCTCAAAGGGGCTAGTCACATCATCAACTTAACCCACATGAAAGAAGTGAAAGATGCCATTTATCGAATGGAAGAAAAAGCGTAGATTCTCGAAATTACTACTAACTAATTGAAATATATAAATTAACTGTGTGAGTGGCTTGTATTACTTTGCCGCAATTACACTAGGCGTGACGCCAATTTTTTATAGATGGCGTTTTTATCAATCATTTATCTTATCAATCAATTTTTATTTAGGAATTGTCTATTTTAAATCTAGAAGAAGTTTTTTGGGTAATTCAAATAGAATATCATTAGCCCAATTCTCCTTCATTCTTACATTTCTAGTTGAAGAAAGATAACTCTCTGGGTTTTCAACTATAGCTTCTAATGACTGAATTAAGTTAGGAATTATGATTTTTTTTCCATAATGATTTTCTGCTAATTCAATGGCTAATTTAGGTATTGAACCCCAAACTTTATACATTGCAAGAATATCAAAGATATCTTTATAAGGTGGAACTAACTTTCTATCTGCATTAGCTAAAAGCTTAGTATAGAAACAAGAGACTTGGTCTAGATACGGTATAGGGAATTTAGTGTCAGGCACGAGTGATTTAAGGTCGTAATCATCAAAACTAACAAACTCCAATTTTATGTTCACATCACGATGCTTAATTACAGTTCTAACTGCATCTCTATCAGCTCTAATTTCGCGAACATAAATAAATTCGTCGACAACAAGCTCACCCAGAGAAATATTTGTAACTTGCTCTCGTACCGCCCTGTAAGACATTTTATTTGGACATAAAAAATCAATATCTATTGATTCTCTATATTCATCTAGCTCTAAGGCAATTCTCGTGCCGCCACCGAATACAATGCTATTTTTTGAAAAAAAATCAGCGTTAAAATTATTTAACGCTGACTCAATAATTTTATGATGCTCTATTGAATATTTTGGCATATTAGAAAGTTGCTGGCATAAAAACGCCATTACCAAACTCTTTAGTTAACTGCTCTATGAGTTTTTCTTCTTCATCACAAAGATTTCGTTGATCTACGTAAGCCCAACGTCGCTCGTAAAGCTCAAAAGCCATTTTTGGCGCGATAAATTTGGCATGAAAATCCCACAATAGCTGGTTAAGCTCATGATAGTGCGTGCGATTAATATTGCCCATAACATCTACTCCAGTGAACAAGATATTCATAGTCTTCTTCTACTTATAAGATAGAAAGACTTACAGTGATTATATTACTACCATGCCAATATCTCTACCCTTATGATCAAATGAAGAATACAAGCATATTAACCACTCTTTACAAGAAAAGCACAAACCAAAATTAGATTTTATAAAACAAATAGTTACAAGTGGCACATAACGAGACTGTAGAATTTTTCATTCAAGAAAAACAGCCTCAAGAATAACGTTAAAATAAACCTAAAATCACGCAGCTAGGTGAAAAGTAAGATTGTTGTCATATAAAAATTGGTTTTTAGACACTCTCCGTACAGAAATCAAATCATTGAATGTCTATTTTCGAGTAATTCTACAGCCTCAACGCCCGGGCTCACTGGAGAGCGAGCGAATCCAGTAAAGCCCATTGTTAAATTCCTACACTTTTGACACGGATATAGTAATTTTACTGCCAACATAAACAACGGAAAGAATATTGAGTACGTATCGTTGATCATTTACGAAAAACTTAAACTGATCGCCAGGCCCAATCTCTTTTGGTTCACTTGCGCCGTCATAGGTGAAATTTACTTTGGCAAAACCGCTGACGGATACATCTTTCAAGCCGAGCAATACTCGGCCGCCAAAGCCCTCCCATGAATCACCTTTTCTTATATCTAAATTTGGCACCAAAGTGCTAAATTCATAAGTGGCTAGCTTTCTACGTATTTCAGCATTTGTTTCTTTTAGCTTTTTGACCTCGGTGATTAGATCAGCAGTTGTTAGCTTATCATTACCGTTCGATTTAACAGATTTCTCTATTTCTGATAAAGCTGCATTTTGCATCTTTAATGTTTCATTTTTTTCGGTTAGCTCATCTAGTAATCGCTTTTCTTTTAGTGGCTTATAGTCTAATTCGACTTTAAGTCCAGCAATATTGTCATTAAGCTGTTTCAATCGTTCATCTTTAACACCTATCAGTTCATCCTTACTGGTAAGCTGAACGTCTTTTTGAGCAATGAGAAAATTCTCATATGTAAAAGCGCATGCAATTATTCCAATAAGTAAAGCTGCACCTCTTCCTATTGGATCTGCTGATAGAAATGCAAGTGTCTTATGCAACTCGTTTTCGCTCATAGCTTTTCCTTTTTAGATTTAACTACTAAGCGGTTATACAGTGGCGCAGCCATGGTTATAACCGTCTGTTGGACGGCCGCTTTATTTATAGGGAATTTGATTTTTCAAGATTGGCGACGTCCCTGTTTATATCGCGGTGTTTTTTTGTACTTTCGAAGGTTACTTTTCAAAAACCTTCGTGTTTTTAGATTTTTTTCGTATTGCTTTTTTATACTTTTACTCGAATTCTAAGTATTAGGCAAGCAAGATACCTCAGACTTCGCAGTCTGATATTTTTTACCCTTGTTATTGCTTAACGTGACTTATGGCACTTGGCAGCTTTGTATCAACTAACGCTAGCCCATTGAAATATATAAATTAAATAGGTGGATGTCTTATATAATTGTTTAATGAGATTAGGTGCACATGTTCAGGCCGCAGTTGCATGTGGTATTACCAGCAAAGGGCCATGGCGCAGCGCTAAAACTCCGGGGATCAATCAGGCCTTATCGCTTGATTACTTAAAATCCGAAGGGCTTTATTCATTGCGAGATGGTTGGATCGCGCTTCACCATCCTAAGTGAAACGCCCTGTGCGGAGCCGCATGCATGGTGTTGTGGGGGCTGGAGGTTAGAAACCTCCGGCTACCCGATTATGTGCCATCTCGTTGTTTAATATGATCTTGTGTGTCAGCTGGAATCAAATCAGCGTAAAGGTCTTCTAGTTCTTTCGGCTTGGTAATAAGCTCTTCAGCAATAAAGTTTAAGATACCAAACAATTTTTGAGCAATTTCGGTATTGTCGTCTAAGTTTATTTGCCCAGGATGAACAGCATTGTTTCCTATTACCCTTAGCAAATCTAAAGCCTGCTGTATCTTTGGACTCATACCCTCAGCCACTAATAACTTTATATCATTATTAATATTCTTCCCGCTCTTGCCCACTTGCTCCAATAATTTTTGAAGAGCCAAACGCAAGAGAGCGGTCGCGCCCTTTGGGGAGTCAACCAAAATTGACGAAGCTTCAAGATAGAGCGCTTTTATATCCTCGTTTAAATCTTCATTCGGCGGTGGAAGCGTAGTTTTTTTAGGATAAACAATTTCGTTTTTTACCCATAACGTAAAGTCGTCACATGATGAACAAGTGACTACTGAAAAGCCTTTAGGGACAAAGCTGTAAAAGTTATTACACTTGCCCCCTAAAACACTGCAATACAGCGTATTTTCTACATTCTTTACTTTGTATTAACTGTATATTTATACAGTTAATACCCTTTTAAACACCCCTATATGGACACAATATGGACAAAGCAATAGACTAGCATACACCATCAAATTTTATATATTAGGGAGAATACACATTGCATCTATACAAGTACATTCCACCAAATCTTTTTGATAAGGTTATAGATAAAAAGAACTTCTATCTAAGGCTATCACAGCCATCAGCCTTGAATGACGTTTTTGAAATGAATCCTGTCTTTGATGATGCCCCTCCTAAAATACGCGATCAATTTCATTCAGATTTTGAAAAAATAAAAAAAAAGTTCGCTCATGATCCAAATGCGGAATCTGTAATTAATGCAGGTAAGCAAAAAATGTTTGACGACTTGAAAAATAAAATTATCTCTCAATCAAGTCAGAAAGGAATAATTTCATTTGCTAAAAATGGGAACTCTTTAACAATGTGGAGCTATTATGCAGATAACAATAAAGGGTTTCTTGTTGAACTCAAAGAAAATGTACAACAATCCTTCATCTCTCTAAGAGATGTAGAATACAGTAAATTAAGAATTAAAAATCTTTATGATGAAAATGTGGTTGATATTGCTTTTATGAAAGGGAAAGAATGGGAACACGAGCAAGAGTGTAGATGCATATTCAATTTACAAAAAGATAAACCTGCAAAAATTATTGATGGTATACCTCTATATCTTTTCCCCATTCCTATTCAAGGTATTTCAAGAATTATTTTAGGTGCCAGAGCATCAACTGAATTAAAGCAAGACGCTATACAATGGGCCAAAGACACTAACAATGTAGTTCCTATTTATATAGCTACCCCATCAAAATCAACCTACAGTTTTGACTACAATCTTTTAAATATTGATTCATGATGAAAAAAAGTGACGACGACAGTGACGCAAGCAGAAAAGACGAAGGCTTTTTGCTTTGTGAATAACCCATTGAATTGCCGCCGGTTCAAAATGTCGGAAGGCGCCTACGGCTTTTCCGACTTACCCTACAAGATAAAAAGTCTCCTTATTACGTTAAATGATGTCTGCCTCTGCGAAAGAAGGACTTTATTCATTGCGAGAGGTTGGACGCGCTTCACCATCCTAAGTGAAACGCCCTGTGCGGAGCCGCATGCAGGGTGTTGTGGGGGCTGGAGGTTAGGAACCTCCGGCTACCCGATTATGCTGAATGCGCACATAAAGTAACAAATAACTTTAAATTTTTAAACCCAATATAGTTGACTTAAAGCAACCTATTTACTATATTTTCAATCAGAAGCAAGCAATATATATGTTTGCTGCTGATTTCGGGGCTCGACTTTTAATTAGGTCGAGCTTCCGTGTATTTAAAGTATGGAAACTTATGCCGCAGCTTTATATTGTTTATTTAGACGAATTTGGCCATGTTGGCCCATACATTTCAAACGACGACCCTCATCATAATACACATCCTGTTTTCGGCCTAGGTGGTTTTGTATTACCTGCCGAAAAAGTAAGATCATTTTCTTCGTTTTTCTTTAAGTTGAAACAATATTTATTTGGCTCATATGACATACCTGAAGCACGTAAAAAGTCAGAAGAAAATGGGAAAAACTTTCAATTATCTACTTGGGAAAAGAAAGGTTCAAAGCAATATTCTGTAACCAACCTCCGCAATTATAAAAAAGAATTAACTAGCTCTACGAATAGAATAATTAACCGTATAACGAAAGATGGTGGTTTTTTATTTTATGTGGGAGAAGCAAAGAAAACTGGAGTTGAAAATCACGATCCTCAACGTGTTTATACAAGTAGTTTAAAAGAAATAATTAAAAGGCTCGATGACGAATTTAAAGCACAAGATGCTCAGTTTCTGATATTTATGGATGATCATGAAACACGAACTCACATAGTAAAAAATGCTATTTATGAAATGCACCAACAACAAAAGTTTCAACTAGTTGAAGCGCCTGTACAAGTAGATAGCCAACTGTACCAAACAATCCAATGTGCAGATTGGTTTTGCTCTATTTACGGTAAAATTTCATACTTTGATGTAGAGCCAGATATTAAACCTGACTATGAACTGTTTAAGCGTTACTTTGGCGACAGAATAGCTAATGCACAAAAAAGAAGTAATGTTAGAAATAGTCTACCTAGAAAAGCAAGTAAATCTAGCCTGGATAAGCTGTCCGAGAAATTTAATAACTAGACAGTTACGCCATACTATCTTTTCAGCATAACTACTAAGCGGTTATACAGTGGCGCAGCCATGGTTATAACCGTCTGTTGGACGGCCGCTTTATTTATAGGGAATTTGATTTTTCAAGATTGGCGACGTCCCTGTTTATATCGCGGTGTTTTTTTGTACTTTCGAAGGTTACTTTTCAAAAACCTTCGTGTTTTTAGATTTTTTTGTATTGCTTTTTTATACTTTTACTCGAATTCTAAGTATTAGGCAAGCAAGATACCTCAGACTTCGCAACCTGTTATTTTTTACCCTTGTTATTGACTGACTCAAAAAAAGCCTTCTGTCTTTTCTGCGCTGACGACGACAATGACGCAAGCAGAAAAGACGAAGGCTTTTTGCTTTATGAATAACCCATTGTATTGCCGCCAGCTCAAAATGTCGGAAGGCGCCTACGGCTTTTCCGACTTACCCTACAAGATAAAAAAGTCTCTTTATTACATCAAATGATGTCTGCCTCAGGAAATTTTACTAACTTATTGAAATATATAAATTAACTGTATGAGTGGCTTGTATTAATTTACATTCTTACCCAACTCGATAATCCAATTTACTAGTGGTTTTACTTCTTTGACGTACCCTAATACAGTTGATAGCTTCGATTTCTTTATGACCGATTCTTGCTTTTCAGTAGATTGGTTTTGTAATGCTTTTGCTAAATCCACAATCTCATTGGAATTCATGGCTTTTACAGCATCACGAAAAATAGCTACATTTTCGTCTGTTACGAAGTCAATTGAGTTACCAGTGAACTCCATTTCTACTTCGTTCATTTCAACTGATTCATAGTTTTTAATTGAACCACCATTTGCAGACTTTATTTTCACATTCTGCATTATGATCTTTGCCATAAATTGATTTCCTATCTGATGAGCCTAATTGAATGTATAACTACTAAACGCTTATACAGTGGCGTAGCCATGGTTATAACCGTCTGTTGAACGGCCGCTTTATTTATAGGGGATTTGCTTTTTCAAGATTGGCGACGTCCCTGTTTATATCGCGGTGTTACTTGTACTCTCGAAGGTTACTTTTCAAAAACCTTCGTGTTTTTAGATTTTTTCGTATTGCTTGCTTACACTTTTACTCGAATTCTAAGTATTAGGCAAGCGAGATCCCTCAGATTTCACAACCTGATATTTTTTACCCTTGCTATTGCCTGACTAAAAAAGGCTTCTGTCTTTTCTGCGCTGACGACGACAGTGACGCAAGCAGAAAAAGCGAAGACTTTTTGCTTTGTGAATAACCCATTGTATTGCCGCCAGCTCAAAATGTCGGAAGGCGCCTACGGCTTTTCCGACTTACCCTACAAGGTATGAATTCCCACGGAGACCGTGGGAACTAGAGTAAAGGCGAAAGGCTTTGCTGCGTATGATTATTCAGTTTTGTAGTGGTTGAGGGTGTTGTCAGCCTGAAGACTGACCTACAAAAAAGCGATGTTCAGTTAAACGAAAAGGCTTCTGTCTTTTCTGCCCGAACGACGACAGTGACGCAAGCAGAAAAGACGAAGGCTTTTTGCTTTGTACATAACCCATTGTGTTGCCGCCAACTCAAAATGTCGGAAGGCGCCTACGGCTTTTCCGACTTACTCTACAAGGTATGAATTCCCACGGAGACCGTGGGAACTAGAGTAAAGGCGAAGGCTTTGCTGCGTATGATTATTCAGTTTTGTAGTGTTTGAGGGTGTTGTCAGCCTGAAGACTGACCTACAAATTGTAATACAATCCACCCATTCAGTTAATCTAATAATTACAAACAGTTAGCTTTCCTTTGTCAGAGTAGCCCTATTAAAATCATGAAGCCTTTCGTCTTTTCTGCGCTGACGACGACAGTGACGCAAGCAGAAAAGGCGAAAGGCTTTTTGCTTTGTGAATAACCCATTGAATTGCCGCCGGTTCAAAATGTCGGAAGGCGCCTACGGCTTTTCCGACTTACTCTACAAGGTATGAATTCCCACGGAGACCGTGGGAACTAGAGTAAAGGCGAAGGCTTTGCTGCGTATGATTATTCAGTTTTGTAGTGGTTGAGGGTGTTGTCAGCCTGAAGACTGACCTACAAATTGTAATACAATCCACCCATTCAGTTAATCTAATAATTACAAACAGTTAGCTTTCCTTTGTCAGAGTAGCCCTATTAAAAGCATGAAGTCTTTCGTCTTTTTTGCGCTGACGACGACAGTGACGCAAGCAGAAAAGACGAAGGCTTTTTGCTTTGTGAATAACCCATTGAATTGCCGCCGGTTCAAAATGTCGGAAGGCGCCTACGGCTTTTCCGACTTACTCTACAAGGTATGAATTCCCACGGAGACCGTGGGAACTAGAGTATACAGTATGAACTCCCACGAAGATCGTGGGAACTAGAGTAAGGCTTTTTGCTTTGTGAATTACCCATTGTATTGCCGCCAGCTCAAAATGTGGCGCCTACGGCTTTTCCAATCTGACGACAGTGGAGCGAGCAGAAAATGCGAAGGTTTTTTGTGTTCCGAGGTTATTCTAAGCAAAAAAAAACCCCACCATTGGTGAGGATTTATAAGCAATTTATTTGCTCGTGCGAATCACATTGAAGCAATGCCTAATTCAAACATTGCTTGCAAGAGTGAATACTTACTTACGACCGTTACGTTTACGTTCGTTTTCAGTTAGCAATTTCTTACGAAGACGGATACTTTCAGGCGTTACTTCTACTAATTCATCATCTTCAATGAACTCAAGCGCTTGTTCAAGTGTGTGACGAATTGGTGGAGTCAGTGTTAACGCTTCGTCAGTACCAGACGCACGTACGTTTGTTAGCTGCTTACCTTTAACAGGGTTAATCGCTAAATCGTTATCACGTGAGTGAATACCGATGATTTGACCTTCGTACACTTCAACTGCGTGGCCTAGGAACATACGTCCACGACTTTGTAGGTTGAACAAAGAATAAGCGGCTGTTTTACCAGTAAGCATACTTACTAGTACACCGTTTTTACGGCTTTGTACTTCACCTTCTTTTACTGGACCATAGTGATCAAATACACTAGTCAAAATACCAGAACCAGATGTTAGAGTGAGGAACAAACCACGGAAACCGATCAAGCCACGAGAAGGCATCATAAATTCAAGACGTGTACGGCCTTTACCATCTGGTTCCATGTTTGTTAGTTCACCTTTACGTAAACCAAGCTCTTCCATGATTGAACCCTGATGCTGATCTTCAACATCAATAACAACGCGTTCAAATGGTTCGCACATTTTTCCGTCGACTTCTTTGGTTACTACTTCTGGGCGAGATACACCCATTTCGAAACCTTCACGACGCATTGTTTCGATCAATACAGAAAGGTGCAATTCACCACGACCAGAAACGATAAACTTATCTGGTGTATCACCTTCTCTAACACGTAATGCCACGTTGTGGATCAATTCTTGATCCAGACGATCTTTAATATTACGTGTTGTTACGAACTTACCTTCTTTACCCGCAAATGGAGAGTTATTTACGATGAAGTTCATGCTTACTGTTGGCTCATCGACACTTAGAGGTGGCAAAGCTTCAACACACAATGGATCACACAAAGTATCAGAAATACTTAGTTTATCGATACCATTGATACAAACGATATCACCAGCGCCTGCAAGGTCCGTATCAATACGATCAAGGCCTAGATAACCTTTCACGTTTAATACTTTACCTTTACGCTCAGAACCATCAGCAGATTTAATAACAACTTGTTGGTTAGGGGATAAAGAACCACGAGTAATACGGCCTACACCGATTACCCCAACGTAGCTGTCATAATCCAATGCAGAAATTTGCATTTGGAAGGAACCTTCAGGGTCAACGTCTGGAGCAGGAACACTGTCTACAATCATTTGATAAAGAGGTGTCATGTCTTCCGCTAGGTTTTCTGGATCATCACCAGCAATACCATTAATTGCAGACGCATAAATAACAGGGAAATCAAGTTGATCTTCTGTAGCACCAAGGCTATCGAACAAATCAAATACTTGATCCATAACCCAATCAGGACGAGCACCAGGACGATCCACTTTGTTGATAACAACAATCGGACGCAAACCTTGCTCAAATGCTTTTGATGTTACAAAGCGCGTTTGCGGCATAGGACCGTCAACCGCATCTACCAATAAACACACACAATCTACCATAGACAATACACGCTCAACCTCACCACCAAAGTCGGCGTGTCCAGGTGTGTCTACGATATTAATACGGTAATCATTCCAGCGAATGGCAGTGTTCTTCGCCAAAATGGTAATCCCACGCTCCTTCTCTTGATCGTTTGAATCCATGATACGTTCGGAATCTTCGTCTTTACGATCGAGTGTACCTGATTGGCTTAGAAGCTTATCAACCAAAGTTGTTTTACCGTGGTCAACGTGGGCAATAATAGCTACATTACGTAACTTATCGATATTATTAGACATTGAGTTTTTTCTGCCTTTAGAATGTGCAATATTTCACAACAAAAGCGTCTAACCGAATAAGGCCAGATGCTTAATTATTGTTCATTTGGGATAAAATTTCGCGCAATTGTACCTTTATATTCATGAAGTTCCCATGACAGAAACGAAAAAGAAGCAAAAAACATTTCTTTTCGGTGTTATAACCGAAACCATGCTTGTTGCTTCTTTGTACAAAAAAACGGAAAAAAGCTAGGCTAATTAAGGAAGATACACACCGATATTTTGCTTACCTTGCCCTAATAAACTGGACGCATGAATGCGGCTCATTACGCCTTTCCCACAATAAAGAAGGTAAGATGCGTCTTGATCTAGAGAAGACCAACGGCTGTTAATCGTAAAAAAAGGCATGTCTATTACTTGATGCCCACTGACTTTTAATGGCTTTTTGTCTATCTCATCTGGGTGACGAATATCAACAATGATTTCATCCGAGACTGGCACCCGCACAACAGGGACATCACCTTGATATTGTTTTTCCACATCGTCTAACACATTCTGAATGGATTCGATTTTCGCATTTTCAACGGCCGCATCTAATACAGCAAAATCAAATTTCGTTTCTTGGTGCTCTACTTTATACAATTTTGCACGGGTCGTAGGTTTAACAGAAATAACACCACAATATTCAGGAATACTCGCAGCAAAAGGAGCCGTGCCAATGGATTTAGCAAGGTCAATAATCTCTTGTTTGTTTTCTGTCACTAAGGGTCTTAGCACTAACTCTTCCGTAACCTGATCAATTACTTTCAGGTTAATCAATGTTTGACTGGATACTTGAGCAACACTTTCACCTGTCACCAGTGCTTGCGCACCAACTTGTGGCATAATTTTAGATGCAGCTCTCAACATCATTCTTTTTAAAATCACCCCCATTTGAGAGTTATCTACTTTCGTTAGGATCTCAGTAACCACTTCTTCAAATGGAATTGTGACAAATTTCACATTAATCTCAGAGCCATATTGCTTCCAAATATAATTTGAAACTTGCTTTACTCCGATTTCATGTGCATCTCCACCTAAGTTAAAGAAACAAAAGTGTGTTTTTAAACCACGACTCATAGATAAATAAGAGGATACGGTGGAATCATACCCACCTGAAATCAATGACAAAACAGGGTCTTGAGAACCCAATGGGTAACCACCTAAGCCAGCGGTTTTTTGTTCAATAATCCAAACCGTATTATTACGAATCTCAATTGGAACTAAAACGTCTGGATTTTTTAACCGGACTGAGTCTGCTTCACACCACTCTTTTAAACAACCACCAATATGGTATTCCGCTTCCACTGAACTAAAAGAATGGCTACCTACTCGGCGCACTCTAACGGCAAACACTGAATCTTTTAACGCATCACCATAGGATTTTTGCGCTTCGCGTGCGATGCCATCTAAATCGGTAAAATCAAATTCACGCACAAAATGAAAATGTGCGATACCTGCAATGCGACCTAGATGCTCAATAAAGTCATCTCTTAGATGATCTTGTTCAGACATGACTTCAATAAAGTCCCAGTTTCCTGCAACGACAACATCATCATCAAGTTTACGTAACACTAAACGAATATTGTGCCTCAACTGTTTTATAAAGGCTTTTCTAACGGGGCGACTTTTAACCGTAATTTCAGCAAAAAACTTAACGACAAATTTCATATTCAATTGGCTTCAAGGGGTTGTTATTAGTTCGGCTATTATAAAGAACTTTAATCGTGCATAAAAATTTATATTCGCACCAAAAAAGAACACACAAAAACAATTTCGCACCACGACCGAACATTAAGGCTCATTTTAAAGCGCTCCCACGAGCTATTAACGTGCAAAAAAACACGCAGAAAATATAACACCTTGATAATAAAGAAGTTTTATATTTTCTCTTTTATTTTGGCACAAGATATGCTTTCTTAGGGACATCATGGTTTCAAATTGTGGAACCTTTTCTAGACTGATCGAAATTTTATTTCGCCTAAACTTTTAATGGAGAACAACTTATGTCAATCAAGACCCTTGAGTTGATTGCTGAAAACGATGCGAAGTGGGTAGACCTTCGTTTTACCGATTTTAAAGGTAAAGAACAACACGTTACTATTCCAGCAAGCGCAGTTGATGAAGAATTCTTTGAGAATGGTCAAATGTTTGACGGTTCTTCTATTGCTGGTTGGAAAGGCATTAATGAATCTGACATGATCATGTTGCCACAAGATGATACAGCCCTATTGGATCCTTTCACTGAAGATACAACTATCATCGTACGTTGTAACATCATCGAGCCTTCAACTATGCAAGGTTATGATCGTGATCCACGTTCTGTTGCATTACGTGCTGAAGATTACCTTAAATCAACAGGTTTAGGTGACACCGCTTTCTTTGGTCCAGAGCCTGAATTCTTCATTTTTGATGATGTTAAATGGAAATCAGACATGTCTGGTAGCTCAGTAGAGATCAACGCTGAAGAAGCTGCATGGGCAAGCAACAAGTCTATTGAAGGCGGTAACATGGGTCACCGCCCTTTCGTTAAAGGCGGTTATTTCCCTGTACCACCAGTCGACTCTCACCATGACTTACGTGGCGCTATGTGTAATGCCATGGAAGCAATGGGCTTAGACATTGAAGTACATCACCATGAAGTTGCAACTGCTGGTCAAAATGAAATCGGTGTTAAGTTCAACACATTGGTTAAAAAAGCTGATGAAGTTCAAGTACTTAAATACTGCGTACATAATGTTGCTCACGCTTACGGCAAAACAGCAACCTTTATGCCTAAGCCAATCGTTGGCGATAACGGTTCAGGTATGCATGTTCACCAATCTTTCTGGAAAGCAGGTGAAAACCAGTTCGCTGGCGATCAGTATGCAGGCCTTTCAGAAATGGCTCTTTACTACATTGGCGGTATCATCAAGCACGCTAAAGCACTAAACGCTTTCACAAACGCTTCTACTAACTCTTATAAGCGTCTTGTTCCTGGTTTTGAAGCACCTGTTATGTTGGCTTACTCTGCCCGTAACCGTTCAGCATCTATCCGTATTCCTTATGTGGCTAGCCCTAAAGGTAAGCGTATTGAAGCACGTTTCCCTGATCCAACTGCAAACCCATACTTAGCGTTCTCTGCTATGTTAATGGCTGGCATCGACGGAATCAAAAACAAGATTCACCCTGGTGATGCAGCGGATAAAGATTTATACGATTTACCTGCTGAAGAAGCACTTGCTATCCCTACAGTAGCAGCAAGTCTAGAAGAAGCATTAAGCTGCCTAGACGAAGATCGTGCTTTCTTAACTCAAGGTGGTGTTTTCACTGATGAAATGATTGATGCCTATATCGATCTAAAATCTGGTGAAGCTCAACGCATCTCAATGACAACTCACCCACTTGAGTTTGAATTGTACTACAGCGTTTAATCTCAATCGGTTAACAAATACATCAAAAGCCCTGAACTAAATCAGGGCTTTTTTTTGCCCTAAAAAAAGCATAAAAATATAAAACGCACTAAAATAGAGCAATGAAGAACATCTAATACCTCTCTCGTTCACTTAAATCGCCACTTTATAAAGCGTAATGTTGGTTCGTATTTTGCAGATACAAAAATGTAATCAAAGAGGTCACATTGTGCATAACTTATTAATTGATCATTTATCTACCGCCGTTTTACAGCTTAATCGAGATTTGCAGATTGATTATCTCAATCCAGCTGCGGAGGTATTGCTGGAGATCAGTCGGCGCCGAATTTATGGACAGAGAATCAGCCAAGCATTTTTTGAAAGTGAAAGCAGCATTGACGCCTTAGAAAGTGCCATTAAATCCGGCTACCCTTATACCAAGCGAGAAGCCGAGATCTTACTACCAAGTGGTAAAAAGCGACTTCTTGATTATACAGTAACACCTATCATGGGTTTACATTCAACAGACAGTTTATTGATTGAGTTGTATCCCAGAGACCACATGAAACGAATTTCCCAAGAAGATGAGTTTCTTGCGAGCCACCAAACCAGCAAAGAGCTTGTAAGAAGTTTAGCCCATGAAATTAAAAACCCACTGGGCGGCATTCGTGGAGCAGCACAACTCATTAGCCGTTCATTTAAAGACGAAGCATTAAAAGATTACACCCAAGTCATTATTGAAGAATCCGATCGTTTACGTGACTTAGTGGATCGCTTATTGGGCCCGCGCCAATTACCACAAACAGAAGAACTTAATATCCATAAAGTCATTGAGCGGGTGAACCAACTTATTGCAGTGGAAGCTGAAGATAGGATTACTCTTCTACGTGATTATGATCCAAGTATTCCTAACATTATTGGCGATAAATCTCAGCTAATTCAGGCTTTGTTAAACGTAACTCGCAACGCGATGCAAGCGTTATTAGAAGACAATCAAGTACATGATAAATGCATCACTATTGTTACTCGCGCATTGAGGCAATTCACCATAGGCACAAAGCGACATCGTTTAGTGTGTTGCATAAGCATCATTGATAATGGCCCCGGCATTCCGGGAGAATTACTGAAAACTCTATTCTATCCTATGGTCAGTGGTCGTCCAGACGGTACAGGGCTAGGCTTATCCATAGCTCAATCTATCATTCATCAGCACCATGGTCTCATTGAATGCAATAGCCAACCTTATAACACCGAATTTAACATTTATTTGCCAATAGAGACGATCGTCCAAGGCTAAAAGGAGACAACATGAATACCTCTGAAACTGTGTGGATTGTAGATGACGATAAATCTATTCGATGGGTATTGGAGAAGACGTTAGAACAAGAAGGCATTCAATGCCGCTTATTTGATAATGCAAAAACGTTAGTTAGATTGCTTGACCAAGAGCAACCAAGCGCCATTATCAGTGACATTCGTATGCCAGAAATGGACGGTTTGAGTTTACTTAAAAAGCTTCAAACAGATTACCCTTATTTACCCGTTATTATTATGACCGCTCACTCAGATTTGGACAGTGCCGTAGCGTCGTATCAAGGTGGTGCATTCGAATACTTACCAAAACCATTTGACGTGGAAGATGCGGTAACACTGGTTAAACGCGCTCTGCTGCATCATAAAGAATCTATGCCTTCTATTGAGGAAGAGCCCGATTTATACGCAGAAAGTGAACAAGTTGAACGCGATATCATTGGTGAAGCACCAGCAATGCAAGAAGTCTTTCGCGCCATAGGTCGTCTTGCAAATTCCAATATCACTGTTCTAATAAATGGGGAATCTGGTACAGGTAAAGAGTTAGTCGCACACGCTCTTCACAAACACAGCCCTAGAGCAGCTAGCCCATTTATTGCTCTTAACATGGCGGCGATACCTAGAGATCTTATTGAATCTGAACTGTTCGGTCACGAAAAAGGTGCGTTCACTGGAGCAAACACACAAAGAAGAGGACGCTTTGAACAGGCCAACGGTGGCACATTATTCCTCGATGAAATTGGCGATATGCCTGCAGAAACGCAAACAAGACTATTGAGAGTTTTAGCTGATGGGGAGTTTTATCGTGTAGGAGGACATACACCTGTTAAGGTTGATGTTCGAATCATTGCAGCAACTCACCAAAACTTAGAAGAGCTTGTTACAAGCGGCTCTTTCCGCGAAGATTTATTTCACCGTCTAAATGTTATTCGCATACATTTACCTAAATTATCAAAACGACGAGAAGACATTCCAAAACTCGCCCGTTATTTCTTAAAGAAAGCCGCGGAGGAATTGGATGTAGAAAGTAAATTCCTTACCGCAGAAACTGAAAATTATCTAATGCGCTTAGATTGGCCTGGTAATGTCAGACAACTAGAGAACACTTGTCGATGGATTATCGTGATGGCATCCAGTAGAGAAGTATTAGTTGAAGACTTACCACCCGAATTATTAATTACTACCCCAAGCGATCAAGCTTTCAGTAGCTGGGAAGACGCTCTTAAAACATGGGTAGATCGTGCACTTAGTCAGGGCCAAAAAGAAATCCTAGATGAAGTCGTTCCTAAATTTGAACGAATAATGATAGAAACCGCACTAGCTCACACTGCTGGTCGCCGAAGAGATGCGTCATTATTACTGGGGTGGGGAAGAAACACACTGACAAGAAAGATCAAAGAATTAGGTATTGATGATGACGGCAATAACGATGAAGAATAATAAGATCTTTGCACGTAGTCATGAGCGACAATAAGATTAGGCAAAAGTAAACGAGGAAAAACAGACAAGACAAAAACAGACGAAAAAGCGACGTTTATGAATTATAAATACGTATTTTGAGCCTGTTTTTAACAAAGTATTAGCAAGCATAATAGTTATGCAAAGACCTCATAATATATTCATTAAAGAGGGTGCAAATAAATCCTCTTACTTCAGGATGTGGATAAAAGCCTGCTATTCGAGGCTTAGTAGATTTATTCTCACCTTCTTTAACTAAATAGCATTATTACATTTACTTGTTTTTAGATTAGCAATATCCTTGGTAATAGTATCACTTTTTCTGATTTTAATAGGAAATTAGCTATGTACCCGACTTTAGATTCAATGGGCGTGACCAGTTATAAAGATATTGAAAAATTCACTTTGCGTTTTGAAAATGGTTTTGATGTCTTGAAAATTTATTATCGCCGTGAAAAAGGCTCCTTACTTCCAAAAAGTAAGAAGTTTAAATTTGGCCGAGCCACAAAAACAGTCCTAACCGACGGTGGTCAACAAACGTACCGAGAAGTACAAGATCCATCTTTAGTAGTGCTTAGAGCAGTAGATGAGCTAGGGGAAATCGTTGGTAAGCAACACGAAGACAAATTAACTCGTGAAGATTTGATTAGTGAAATGGAACACTTAGAAAAAATCATGAACAACAAGTTGAGTGAAATCAAAGAAAAAATCGCGAAGCTTTAAACATTAAACTGTAAGCTATAGTATGTGCAATGCGCTGATTTATTAGAGTCATAAATTAGCGTATTTTTATTAAATCACGTTAACCAATCAATAAAACCACCCATGATCATCACTTCTTCCCTTTCTGAAATTACATCGATTTTAAAGCAAGGCGGCGTTATTGCGTACCCAACTGAAGCCGTTTGGGGCCTTGGATGTGACCCTTTCAACCAAGATGCTGTATTAAGAATTTTGGAAGTAAAACAACGCCCAATGGAAAAGGGGTTGATTTTAATTGCCGGAGAAGCAAATCATCTCTCACAATGGAAAAGTCAGCTTTCTTCCGATCAATATGAATTACTTACAAGTCACACCGAAAAGCCTACTTCTTGGGTAATCCCTGATACTCAGATTGCACCAAATTGGGTCCGTGGGGAGCATCAAAGTGTTGCTATTCGACTTGTCCAACATGAACAAACTAAACTTTTGTGTTCAGAGTTTGAAAAGGTACTGGTTTCTACTTCTGCAAACCCAGCAGGCAAGCCACCAGCAATGAATAAATCAGAAGTAATTCAGTATTTTGATAATAAAATTGACGCCATCTTCGATGCACCATCAGGCAGTATAAAACGTCCCTCTCAAGTTAAGGACATTATTACGAATACTCTCTATCGTAGCTAATCAAACCGCCCTTATCTGCGTTTTTTTAATATGTTGAAACCTTGACACTCTCTTGCTCTAATACTAGATCTAGCAATCTAGTTAAAGAAACCAATTGCACACTCAAGGGGTCAAGATTGCTAAGACGTTTTTCTAAATATCTTAGTGTGGCAGGGTACGGATGCCCTATTGCGAGTGCATGACCTTTTTTATGGGCGATTTTTAATAGCTTATCAAACTGTGCATCAATGGCTTTTTCGGTCGTTACGTTATCTAAAAACACATCTCGTTTCATCGTTCGAATATTGTTGTTTACCGCTTCTTGCCACCCCACACTTTTTGCACTTGTGACACTATCAATGAAGAATAAATCTTTTTCTTCTAACACCTGCATGACCCATTCCATAGTATCGTTTTTTTGTGTTAATAAACTCCCCATGTGATTATTCACACCCACAACATTTGGCAAAGATAATAGGTCATCATTTAACGTTTCTACGACTTGAGCTTTGTTCATTGAACTATAAAGCCCACCTGGGCCAAGCTTATTTTGCTTTATGCTTTCCATTGGGGCATGCAGCAATATTACTCTGCCTGTCTCATGGGCGGTTAGAGCCGTTTTGTTTGCAAATGGCGTATGGGGCAAAATAGCCAAAGCAACTTCATTAGGGAGTGCCAGAGAGGCTTCCATTCCTTTACGGTTATAACCAAGATCGTCAATTAAAATGGCTATTTTTACAGGTTCAGCTACTTGTTGAGGCATTTCATTTTTAATGTCGGTGACGGCGCTATCTTGAGGCGGTAGGATAGTCTCAATTTCAAGTGGTTCTTTTTGCTTTATAACCAAAGGGCCTAAATGCTGTTTTTTTAAGAACAGCAGAGGGTCTGTTTTCGATTCTGTAAAAGAGCATAGTTCATCCTGCTTTACAGACTTTGAGAATTGAAAAATAGAGGGCAAACAAAAGGCTTTTTCTGCTTTAAAAAGCACCACAGGACCTTTTTTTTGTGATTCAACTTCAGTAACTGGCTCCTTTACCCAACTCGTATTTTTCTCTAATACATCATGAGCATAGGTAGCATTAAACGCAAGGAGGGTAACCAGTACAACGCCCCCTCTCATCAAACATTTTTTATTATAACAAGGCATCTTAGGGCTATCTTTTCAGCAGTTGAGGAAAGGCGCTCAAGACTGTGTAAGCTTGATACAATTGAAAATCATCTTTTGCTAACGCATCGATAGATACATCCACATCGGCACTGACTCGATCTTTTCCACCGGTACCATTCTTTAAATGCCCACTTAACTCAGCTTCTTTAACAAAAAATGTTGCTCTATTACTCACTAAGTTCACATCAGGCACTAATATATCTGGCTCAATACCCTGAGCTTGAATGGAACGCCCATGGGGTGTGAAGTACAAAGCGGTTGTTAACTTGACTGCTGATCCATCCGCTAGAGGAACAACAGTCTGCACCGAGCCTTTGCCGAAGCTTTCTGTTCCCATTACCACGCCCCTAGAATGATCTTGCAAAGCACCCGCAACAATTTCAGATGCGGATGCCGATCCTTCATTAATTAAAACAACAACAGGTGCATTTGGGAGTGCGGTTTGTTTGGTAGCAGAGAATTGAACTTTTGATTGGTCATGTCGGCCATCTGTATACACAATTAATCCATCATCAATTAAAGCATCAACAATTCCGACAGCACTTTGCAATACTCCACCGGGATTGTTACGCAAATCCAATACTAAGCCATTAATGTCTTTTTCAGATTGGAGTGCATTCAATGCTTTATTAAACTCCTTATCACTGTCTCCTTGAAACTGGCTAATACGAATATAAGCGATTCCATCACTCAGCCAGCGACTTACAAGACTTTGACTATCTAAAAGAGAGCGCTCAATTGATAAGGTTATTATTTCGCCATCACGTTCAATATCTAAAGTAACTGTAGAGCCTACTTCGCCTCGCATCATCATAGTGACTTCTTGGATACCAATCCCCGATACCAAACCACCATCAATACGAATAATAACGTCTCCGGATAAAATACCGACACGTGAAGCAGGAGAGTCATCCAAAGGAGAAATCACCACTAAACGCCCATCTTGCATTTCGACTTCCACACCAATACCAGCATAGTTACCGGATGTAATCTCTTGAAATTCACTAATTTCATCTTTGGTAAGATATTCGGAGTGAGGATCTAGAGCAGATACCATGCCTTTTAGGGCTTTTTGTAAAACCTGTTTGTCACTAAGCTCTTCCACATACCCTTGGCGAATCGTTTCAAAAACATTCACAAAGGTCTGGATTTCTTCTAAGGGAACACTTAATGCTTGTTGGTCAGTCTCTTCTGCTGAAATAGAGAGCACACTAAATAATAAACTGCATAAAACGAAACATTGACTCTTTTTTCTTATGCTCATAATTCAACCTAATCTGATAAGCGCACTTTTTCGCACATTATCTAAAATAATTGTTCCAAAGGTGCGTGCACTAACGGACCCAATCCAGTGGTTTTAGAGGTGCGCCATTGTGCCGAATCGCAAAAAATAAACTGGTCTCTGGCCTTCCACCCGAGCTACCTGCTGTGGCTATCACTTCATTCGCTTTTACCCATTCACCGACTTCTTTCAGCAGGCTTTGATTGTAACCATATAAGGACATATAACCTCCTCCATGATCTAAAATAACCAAAAAGCCAAAACCTCGTAACCACTCAGAAAAAATAACACGTCCATGATAAACCGACTTTACTGGTTCTCCTTCTTGCGCTCGTAGGCTGACACCGCCCAAGTTCACTTTTCCTGTTGCAGCGATCACCCGTATTTTATTAAGCGGTCGAGATAACTTACCTTTTAGCTCAGAGAAATCCACACTTTCTTCTAAAAGGCTTATGTCTGCTAATGCTTCTTCTAACTTCTTCAATAAGGCTTTTAACTGTGCCTCATCTTCTTTTAAACGTTCTGACTGCTTATTACCTTGTCGCAGATCTGCATTAATTTGGGCTAATAAACGCTTCCGCTTTATGCCTTCTTCTTCTAAGCTGTCTTTTTCATTCTTCAGTAATACTTCATCACGTGCTAACTGAGCTCGTTGACTACGAATGCTTTTTTCAACAAGGTTCAACTCATCAACTTCTAAAGAAAAGCCATTAATTAATGACTGTCGAGCATTTGAAAAATAGCGATTGTAATACACTAATCGCATAGATTCTTCAGGTGTTGCACCGTTAAGCAATAACTTAATGCTTTTTTGCTCCCCAGAACGATAAACCGCCCTCAATTGGGCGGCTATTTGATCATTTTGTTTTTGAATACTTAATTGAAGTCCTTGCTGCTGCCGCTGCAAGGCTCCCAATTGTTTATCACCTTTCTCTAAATCCTTTTGAATTCTATCGATTTTTTGAATTAATTCTTGAATCGACTTCTCTTGACCTTCGAGTGACTTTTCAACGTTACTTTTTTGAGACTTTATATCATTCAACCAACCACGCAACTTCTTCATTTCCTTCTGAATTAGCTCAATCTGTTGCTGTGCTTCTTCTGGCGAGGAAGGCTCAGCAGCGTGTCCAAAAGAAGTACTTAGCATCAATATAATCACTAAGAAGTAACGCATGATATTTACCTTGTAACGTTGAAAAATCGTATTTGACATAAAAACCTTAGGAGCGGACTAACAAACTATGTCCAGTCATTTCCGCTGGTTTTTCCATGCCCATCATATCCAATAAAGTAGGCGCGATATCACATAAAGCGCCACTTTCAATGCCCCAGCCAGACTCACTAGAATACAAAACCAAAGGTACTGGCTCTAAGGTATGAGATGTTAATGGTTGAGTGCCGTCTTCACTTAACATCTGTTCAACATTACCATGGTCTGCCGTAATCAGACATTGGCTATCCGTCGATTCTAATGCTTCTATAATTCGGCCAAGGCATTGATCAACCGCTTCAACCGCTTTTACTGCTGCATCAAAAACACCACTATGGCCAACCATATCACCATTAGCAAAATTACAAATAATCGTATCGTACTTTCCTGCCAGAATCACTTCGACCAGTTTATCCGTCACTTCTGGCGCACTCATTTCAGGTTGTAGATCATAAGTCGCAACATTTGGAGAAGCAATCAACTCACGCTCCTCACCTTCAAAAACTGCTTCTTCACCACCGTTAAAGAAGAAAGTAACGTGGGCATACTTTTCTGTTTCAGCAATTCTTAATTGCTTCTTGCCAGTTTTTGATAACACTTCGCCTAACGTATTGCTCAAAGCAACTGGAGGATAGGCAACGCTGGCTTTAATGTCCGCTGCGAATTCAGTGAAAGTAACAAAATCGGATAATTTTGGACGGGATTGACGTACAAAACCAGCAAAATCCTCCTCAGTAAAGGCTCTTGTTAATTGGCGTGCTCTATCAGGTCGGAAGTTAGCGAAAATTACAGCATCTCCATCCATAATAGGAGCTGGGGTACCAATCACAGTAGCTTGCACAAATTCATCATTTTCGTCTCTAGCATAAGCCTGTTCTATGGCTTCATCTGCAGTTTGAGCCGTAAATTGACCTTGACCTAAAACAATCGCATCGTACGCTGTTTGTACACGCTCCCAACGGTTATCACGATCCATCGCATAATAACGTCCAGTTAAAGTGGAAATTTTACCCACACCAATCGATTTAAGTGAATCATTAAGCGCTGTTACAGGAGCACTGGCAGATCGTGGTGGCGTATCTCGACCATCTGTGAATCCATGAACATAAACATTCTTCGCACCTCGGTCAGCAGCCATCTCACACATTGCGATAATTTGTTCATGATGACTATGCACACCGCCACCAGATAATAGCCCTAAAACATGCACAGCTTTATTTTCAAGAACGGCCTTATCTATGGCAGCAACTAACACAGGGTTTTCTTTAAAGCTGCCGTCTTCGATAGCTTTACCAATACGAGTAAAGTTCTGATAAACAGTACGACCAGCACCTAGGTTCATATGACCAACTTCAGAATTGCCCATTTGCCCTTCTGGTAAACCAACAGCCATTCCAGATGTTTGAATTAGACTATGAGGACGAGATCCCCACAAAGAATCCCAATTCGGTGTATTGGCAGCAGCAATTGCATTGGACGTGGATGTTTCACTGTAACCCCAACCATCTAGAATAAAGAGTGCGGTGGTTTTCTTGCTCATTATATTCCTTCCCATAATATGATTTTTTAAATACTTTTTTGATATTATCACAGCATTGTAATTTTGTTACAAAATAGAATAATCAGTTTGATGAAAAGATCTATTAATTAAGGTTCGAATAAGCCCTCTTACCTCAGAGTCTTAGTGGGCTTATGCGCATCTTCCTTATCCATATACTGTAATAGCCAATCACGAAAAATAACGATTTGTTCTAGATCCGCTTTATCTGCGGAATAAGAGAGGAAATATTCGTTGGAAGTAACCATAGCGTTCCCAAATGGTGCAATCAATTGCCCCGAACTCAACGCACTTTTCACCATAAATGTTGGTACCAAAGCGACCCCCATACCAATTTTCGCAGCTTCTATAATCATCTGAAAATGATCAAAACTTGCGCCGGAGAAAAGACCTCTATCTACAGTCTGCTCTACTTCTTGATAAGCCAACCAATCCGGCCATGAATTCATTCTGGAAGTTAAATGTAATAAAGGATAATTGATCACTTCTTCCACTGATAAGACTGTTGGTATCAGTAAAGGAGAGCAAACTGGAATGACACTCTCACTCAAAAGATGGTGTGATATGGCTTTAGGCCAATGATCTCCGCCGTAATGCAAGACAATGTCGACTGTATTTAAATCAATGTTTCCTTCATCTAAAGCTTTAATTGTTAATTGAAATTTAGGACTGTTCTTTTGAAAGTCCACCAGCCTAGGAATAAGCCAATGTGATGCAAATGTAGGTAACGCAGCAAGTGTTAACGTTGTTTTTTCATCTTCTCGATGACGCACTTTAAAACAAGCATTCTCCATTCCATCAAGTAAGGGTAATATTTCTTTGTAATATTCAGCACCAGCACTGGTAAGAACCAAACGTTTATTTAGACGAGTAAATAAATCTCGTGATAGAAAGGTTTCTAAATTACGAATTTGTCGGCTGACGGCACTTTGAGTCAAATGTAACTCTTCGGCGGCCCGAGTAAAACTTAAGTGTCGAACTGAAGATTCAAAACACTTTAATGACATAGAAGACGGTAAATAACGTCGCATACTCAAGCCTTATTATTATTTGCATATCAATATTATCTGAGACCTTTGCACCCAGCGATGATAAGACTAGTCTGTTTTTAACAAAGTATTAGCAAGACGTAATAGTCATACAAAGGTCTCTATCTGAATTTCGCAATAAACTCGCATTACTCAAGCCACCACTTATTGCAGTTACTCAAACATGATAAATGATTTATTTACATGCTCAAGATAGAATGATCAATTTTTTTGCATGACAACATGCATTATTACCTTTTGCACACCCTCATATTTCTCCGTAAAGTAAGACTTATTGAGGCTTCTGCACGAAGTCATGAACGATGACATGACAAGGTCAAAATAGACGAAAAAGCGTAGTTTATGAGTTATAAATGTGCATTTTAAGCCTGTTTTTAACAAAGTATTATCAAGCGTCGTAGTCGTGCAAAGGTCCCTTATTAATGGAAGTACTCTCCCTTTTACTGGTACTTCTTTCGTTAAATGAAACATTTTAGGAGTCAGTTTATGCAAGCTCATGACTTTTTTCAGTCCCTTTGGCAGCATTACATAGAGATCACACCTCAAGCGAAAAGCATCCAGAACTTATTCCAAGAATCAGGCGAAGAAGTTATTAATGATCATGTTGCTTTTCGCACCTTTGCTAACTCACCCATTTCTATAGAGAAGCTTGAACCTATACTCGTTGAATTAGGCTATCAAGCGTATGGCGCATTTCGATTTGAGAAAAAGCACTTAGTAGCCCGTTGCTATAAACACACAGACGAAACTCTGCCTAAAGTATTCTTAAGCGAATTATTGACTCATGAGCTATCAATTGAATCGCAACAAATCCTGAGCGCTTATATAAGTCAAATCCCCCAAGACAGTGCTCAATCCAGCGATATTTTTTGGCGGGGCCGTTTATGGGATAAACCGTCGCTAGAAGACTACCAAACACTTGTACAGGAAAGTGAATATGCAGCTTGGTTATCTACTATTGGGCTAGGAGCCAATCACTTTACGGTTAGCATTAATCATTTAACACACTTGAATGATATTGAATCCGTCAATACGCTTTTACTTGATAAAGGTTATACATTAAATACGGTTGGAGGCTTAGTAAAAGGAACACCTGAAGTGTTTTTAGAACAGTCTTCAACTATGGCAGATAAGATGGATTTTGTATTTTCTGGAGGAGAAAGCAAACCGATTCCGACTTGCTTTTATGAATTTGCCATTCGTCACAAACAAGCTGATGGAACTCTATTTGACAGCTTTATTGAAGGCAATGCTGATAAGATTTTTGATTCGACAAATCAAAGCTAATTTTGATCACCTAGGGAAGGTTGCAAGGTTAAATTTAACCGACCTTGTGACCGAACCGATTGTTCAAACCAATGAACACTTGTCAAGAAAGGCTCTTTACTCATCCAAGGAGACACGGTTAGAACACCTTGCCCCTCAATGAAAAGCTCTCCCGTTTCACTATAAACAAGGACGAGTTTTATACTCCTTTGACTATTATCCCCCAAAGCCAGATTCCAAACTTTCATTTCCCCCTTTACTAAAACAATAGATTGCTCTAAGTAGTTAATAGAAAAGTCTGTGCCATTTAGTTCAAGCCCAATAAGATTAATAGTGAGCAGATCCAATACTTCATCTTGCTGGTAACGCATTTGCACCCGGCGATTAACTTCATCAAGTCTCTTTTGAGCAAGGTGTATTTGATAACGTAAGTCAGTTTTTATATTTGCCTGTGTTATCGGGTTGTCCGATGTTAAAGGCAAATTGGAATCCACAAAAATAATGTCTCCTGTCCTCAGCCAGACAACATCTGAAAGTTGACCTAACTGGAACTGCAACTGAGCTCTTGATTTCTCAGGTTCTGCTTTAATTGCATTAGCTTGGTTTGAGCTCCCCCCTGTGGCACACCCAAACAAAAGTAATGACACACAACCTACAAACCATATTTGCCAATTTTTCATTCAAATCCTCAACAATCAAAAAGCACCTTCCCAAGGGAAGGCGCGAATAAGTCCTCTTGCCTCAGCATGTGGATAAAAGCCTACTATTCGAGGCGAGTATCGAGTGTGAATAGCAGGCCTATTTTCGAGATACTCAACAAAGAATATAGGCCTTTAGACCATGCCCTGCGGGTCTTGCAGAGAAAGCGTCACATTGCGTTACGACTCTTTGAAAGGTATTAACATTCCTGCAGAATCGCGACTTATTTAAACGCTCCCTCTGAAAGACTGAGGCTTAGTAGACTTACTCGCACCTTCCCTAGAGTCATCCATTAAAAAGAGCTAAAATAGAATCTTCTTTGAAGCGGATGTACCGCAAAGCCTAGGTGTGTATAATGCCATCAGTTTTTTTACAGGTTAAATAGTTATGATGAATCAATTTATTGAATTTGCAATGAACAACTGGTTATTGGTCATTACTTTTGTTGTTCTCGCGCTCACCGTTTTTTGGTATGAGAATAAAAGTAACGCCAAAGCTCTTTCTCCCGCTGCGGCAACAAACTTGATGAACACTGAAGATGCTGTTGTTGTTGACATACGACCAGCAACGGAATTCCGCACCGGTTATATTACTAATGCTATTAATATTCCTGCATCAACACTAAAAGATCAAATAAGTACCCTTGAGAAGTATAAAAACAACCCCATCATTTTAGTCTGTAAATCAGGTTTAACCGCAGGTTCAAGCGCAGCTGAACTGCAAAAATCTGGCTTTAATGTATTCAAATTACAAGGCGGCATAGCTGAATGGCAATCAGCCAGCTTACCACTTGTTAAGAGTTAATATTGAGGAAAGCATGGCCGATATAACCATTTATTCAAGCGATTACTGCCCATATTGTTCACGAGCTAAGCAACTTCTAGAAATGAAGAACGCTAAGTTTAACGAAATAAAAGTAGATGGTAGTAACAAACTTCGTCAGGAAATGATGGCAAAAAGTGGCCAACGTACTGTCCCTCAAATTTGGATTAACAGTACACATGTTGGCGGTTGTGATGAATTGTTTGCATTGGAAAGAGCGAGTAAGCTAGACGCACTTCTTTCCAATTAATTTGAAAGTAACATAAGACTAAGGAACCAAGATGGCAGAGAACACAGAAGCAGCAAGCGCAGCGGCACCTGAAGCGGCAGCACCACAACTTGCTCTACAACGTATTTTTTTAAAAGATATTTCTTTTGAATCTCCACGCTCACCAATGGTTTTCCAAGAAGAATGGAAACCAGAAATTGGCCTAGAATTAAATACTAAAAGCCGCCAAGTAGGTGAAGATTTATACGAAGTTGTCTTAGAAATCACAGTGAATGTGAAAAACGAATCTGAGACAGCCTTTTTGGTTCAAGTTCAGCAAGGTGGTTTGTTTAACATTTCAGGCCTTGATGAAAGACAATTACACCATGCTCTTGGCGCATTCTGTCCTGGCACTGTTTTTCCTTATGCACGTGAAAATATTGACTCACTTTGCATTAAAGGCAGCTTCCCTGCATTGATGCTAGCACCAATTAACTTTGATGCTTTGTACCTAGAAAGTTTACAAAACCAGCAAGCTCAAGCTACTGAACAATAAGTTTTTTGTAGCGTTTAAGTTGGTCATAGTGATACAGTAAAAGAGGCTTTATAGCCTCTTTTTTTATGTCACTCAGCTCATATATGTACAAGTATCTAATTTATTTGCACGAAGTCATGGGCGATAATAATACGAAGCAAAAACTGACGAAGAAGCGGAATTTATGAGTATTGCATTCAAGTAATAAATGCGCATTTTGAGTCTTTTTTAACCAAGTATTAGCAAGCATAGTAGTCGAGCAAAGGTCTCTAGGGATTAAATACCATGAAAAAAAAGAAGCCCTGCCCAAATTGCTTAAGAATTCGATGGCTTTTGTTATATTTAGGGTGTGCAGGATTATTGTCTGCTTTATTCATTCACGAGTTTTTAAACAAAGGGATGTAATGTGCCTGTTTTATTACTCTTATTGCTTTCTCTATTGCTACAAGGCTGTTCAACCTATTCACAAAACATTGATAAAGGACTGAATCTTGCTCAAGAAGGAAACTGGCAAGCAGCCGAATCGGCACTTACCGAAGCACTAAACACCCCTAAAGACAGGCTATTGTATTTACTTGAGGCCGGAGCTCTAGCCCAATACCAAAAAAACTATCAACACAGTAACCAACTATTGGAAGAAGCTGAAAAAGTCAGTGATACCTTCATTAGTCAAAACCTCACAGACAGATCTTGGGCTTTACTAACCAATCCAAGACAAGGAAGCTATCGTGGTAATAGCATAGAACGTGTCTATATTAACTATTTTAAATCACTAAACTATTTAGCTCTTTCAGAACACGCTTCTACTCCCCAAGAAAAAACTCAATTACTTGACGCAGCTTTAGTTGAAAGCCGTCGTATAGATTTGAAACTGAACGAAATTAATCACCAAACGCCCAGTTATTCCGACATTAAGAGCGAAAACAAATCTTTTTTAGAAAAAGCGCTGACTTTTTTCTCTGGGTTTTATACTGGTATGCTTGATCGTGACAAGTATGTCTATCGTGACGACGCATGGGCAAGATATACCGAAGGGTTGCTTTACGAAGCAGCCCAAGAATACGACGATGCTCGAATATCGTATCAGGCTGCCGCACGACTCTATGAAGAAGGCTATGCTCAGCAATATGATCTTTCTCCTATTACCGCAGAAAGAGCGTGGTTAGACACAATTAGGATGATGCAGAAAACCGGTGGCTGGAGTGAAGAATACCCCATTTTAATTAAAGAAAAGTTGTCTCAAGAGTCTCAAGCAACGCTTTCACTTTATTCAAAAAACTCAGCTGAGTTAGTTCTTTTAGAGCATCAAGGTTTCCTCCCACCTAAACAGGAAATGAGCGTGCTATTGTATGGAGATATTCAAAGCCACTCCTTAGTTCTTGAACCTTTTTTCGGGGGTCGAATGTCATCAAATAATGATGCTTATAATTGGTTCACTATGGTTTATGCTGATATCAATCCACTAAGCATGATAGCCAATTACAAGGCAGGAAAATCGATTGCCGCACTAGATGGTTTTTTTAGCAAGAGAGTTATTTTAGGGTCTAACCTTTGGGAAGAGCTGTCTAAAATAGAGCTTGATGAGACAATTTTAAACACTCCTCTAAGAGTTACCATTCCTTACTACAAACGCTTTAATTTAGATAATAGCAACACACAACTTTCTATTAGTAACAATGAAACAGACAAACCTCTGTCGAACCCACAATCAAGCTTTACTGCTCAAAACAGCCTTAGAATGGCATCACTAGCTGATATAAGCGTTCAAGAGCAGTTAAATCAATCTCAACGGGACATATATGAGAGCCTATTAAGAGAAGTGCTAAGAGCATGGCTTGCACATCAAGTTGCCTCCTCTGTTGAGGATGAAGGTACCAAACAGTTACTAGGCATATTAAGTAAAGTCGCAATCTTCGCCTCTTCGGCGGCCGAAACACGTAACTGGCTGACACTTCCTGCTCAAATTAGACTAATACGACAACCATTAGATGCAGGCGAGTACAATTTTTCTTATGCGGTAAATGAACAACATTTTTCCTTAGATCAGGTTAAACTGAACCAAGGCAGTGTGAGAATTTGGAATATCCGCAACCCTAACTAAATATCAATGAGACAACAAAAGCGATTTGTGTTGTTCCAAAAAAACGAGGACTTAAAATGAAAATAGCACACTATAAATTGGTATTACTTGCTTGCCTAAGCACACTTCTATTGGCTTGTAGCTCTGGTAGTGTACAACGATTAGGTTTAGAAGAGGAGGTTGCACTATCAGACAAATGGAACGATACCGACTCAAAGTTAGTAGCTGAAGAAATGATGGCCGACATGCTCACGTTTCCTTGGTTTAGAGATTTTCAATTTACTCAATCAGGTAACCCTACAGTCATTATCCAAACCATTCGTAACAAGAGTCACGACCACATCCCTGTTGATACTTTTATTAACGATATCAAACGTAACTTATTGCGTAGCGGGAAAGTAGATTTTGTTGTCTCAGGCGAAGAAAGAGAAGAAGTCCGAGCAGAACGTGAAGACCAAGAGCTAAACTCAGCAATCGGCACTAATGCGGAATTTGGATTAGAACAAGGCGCTGGTTTTGCTCTTTCAGGCTCAATTAATTCCATTATTGATTCAAATGGAGATCAACGAGTTAGCTTCTATCAGGTAGACTTAAAACTGATTAATATGTCGACCAACAAAGAAGTTTGGAATGGACAAAAGAAAATCAAAAAATTAGCAGATAAAGGTTTCTTCTAACTATGAAACTCCGTAGCACGCATTTAGATCACTGTATAAAAATAAGCCTATTTTCATTAGCTTTATTGCTTTCTGCGTGCTCATCTCCTCCAAAAAGCGTAACACCAGCATTGCCTGACTGGGTAACTTTTCCACCACAAAGCAATCAATTTATTTATGGTGTAGGCAGTGCAGAGGTTATGCCCGATATAGACTCATCCTTTGACTTAGCAATCAAAAGAGCCAACTTAGACATTGCTAATCAACTAAAAGTGACTATCCAAGGTGTGCATTCCGAAAATACACAAGTGTACCGCCTTGATTCACAACAAGAACAAGTGATGCAATCACTGTCTCAATTAACCCGTGTTGAAACCAACCCTATTACTTTAGAAACAGTAGAAACTGAAGAGCGCTTTTTACATACAAACTATGTTTATGCCTTACAAAAGTTAGACCGTAATAATATTGCGCAACAACTAAGACAAAATATTATGGATGTCGATCTGAATATTCAAGACATCAATAACTCAGCCCAATACCATCGCCCTTTAACGGAACAATGGCAGCTTTTACTGCCCGCTCTATCACTATTATCAGAAAGGCGTAGGTTAAACGATTCTTTAAAACTGTATGCAAAAGGGGAAACTATTGAACTTCCTCGATATGCTCTTAAGGTACAAGCTAAAACAGCACAGCTTATTCGAGACTTTAGGATTGCAGTAGATGAAGAAGGCTTAAACAACGAATTAAGCCAAGAAGTTGGCAGTGCTCTAAGCAGAAAAGGACTCACTCCTTCTCTCGTAAACTATGCTCATAGTAATTTATCCTTATTTCTCAAACCTAATTACGAACATAAAACTCAAAAGCAACGTTACTATTCCTTTGTAACGGTAAATGCTTCACTCATGGACAATACACAGAAATCATTAGCAAATTGGTCAGCATCTGCTAGAGGCATTTCCAGCAGCCAAGAACAATCTATGATCATTGCAAATCAAGACCTTGCGGAAGAGCTCGTCGGCAGCATTTTTCTTTGGTTAACTGAGAAGAAATAATCTCCTTAACTGTTACATAAACGTCATAATTAGTTATTATTTGATCTATATTGTAAATTTAAGGATGCGGCAAAGGACATGAATGCACCATCTAACAATCTTGAATTTCATGAGATATTGCTCCAACAAGAAATTACACCTTTTTTCAGCCCATTTTTGACCTTACCAATGGTCAGTTATACGGTCATGAGGCTTTCGCTAGAGGTCTGGAAGACAGTCACTTCTTCTATTTTAAGAAAGCTAAGAAACTTGGAAAGCAATACGAACTTGAAGCAATTTATTATAAAAGATCTACTTAGACACATTGGCAAGAAAAGTGCCTTGCCATACTCACAGAATTCTCTATTTGTGTGAAAGAGTTTTATGATCAAGATAGTCAATTGAAAGGGGGAATTTGGAGCAAAAATAGAGAAGAAGAGTCTCGATTTTATACATTTTTAAGCCTGTCTGTCGGCGTTATCACACCTTTAGAACAAGGATGTATAATCATCTAGAAGTTGCAGAATTGGCCGCCATAGCTAAAAAAGAAGCGAAAAAAGCAGGAGTAAACTCACTGTTTATATCACTATCCGACCAAACCATTGAGATCAATGAATAAGTTTAAGGAAGTTGAGAATAAACCCACTTAGTCAAGAGGTCTTATCGCACCGTCCTTAATTAAACACTATGTTATTTCTGCCTTCTTTTTTCGCTTGATATAAGCCTTTATCAGCACGACCTAATAGAACATCACTACTATCTCCTTCCATGAAAAAAGAAAGGCCGATACTCACACTCAATTGAATCATTATAGTTGGTGAAAGGTCGATTTTAGACAAGGCAATTTTTTCTCTTAATTCACTCATATACTGAATAACTTGATCTTTGTTTGAATCTAAGATCAAAATTAAGAATTCTTCTCCACCCCAACGACCACAAAAACCGTATTCACCCACATGAGAAGAAATAATCTGACTCAGCGAAATCAAAACCTCATCACCCACTTGATGGCCGTAGTCATCATTCACGTTTTTGAAGTAATCCACATCCACCATAGCAACACCAAGCTGCTGACTATTTAATAGAGCCCGATCAAATTCTCCTTCTAAATGACGCATAATCATTCTACGATTAGGCAAACCTGTAAGAGGGTCCTCTAAAGACGTCTTTTCTAACTCAAGGTTCATTTCATGAAGGTTTTTTTGATACATATCAGAAATACGAGTAATCTTTTCCAACTGGCGCAGTTGTTTATTAAATCGCTCTGATAAGCTTCTCTCTCTTCGCATCATCATACTTTGATAAGAATCAGAGAGTTGCGTTATTTTTTCAACTCGTTGCCATTGTTGATGGTTTAGTTCCCATAATTCGCTTAGAGCTTCTCTTAGAGGATGATCTAAATACTGATCGTCTTTCAAAAGAGATTCAATTCTGGTTTCTAACTCGTAAGAATCAGTTTTCATATTATTTCTCTAAGATATGGAATGGAAAACTACAATCTTCCTTAAACTCTTCAGCCAGTTCAGACACTCTCTCATTACTCTCTTCATAATACCAACGAACAGAGACTTCTCGACCATTTTGAAATGCATCCTCTATTAAATCAAAAACATCCATTACTGACTTAATAGAGCTGGTATTCAAATACAACAAAGAAAGCTCTAAACTTAACGGAGACTCTTTATTAGAAAGAAAGTCTTCCACCCATTTAATAACATCAGCATACATCTCAAAAGCATTTTCAGGGTAAGAGTCACCAGACATAGATAAAACGCCACTGTCCCAATCAGCAGATATAGCAGGGGTAGATTGAGTTGCGTTTAGCATTAAATTCATTGAGAGAGATCCTATAAAATTACTAGCATTTAATTAAAGTTGTACACTCACACTGTAAAATGAGATGTCTTGTGAAACGCTTTTGAGTTCAGCTTTTAAAGGCTTGGATGCCTTCCTCGCCATATCTATAATACCTAAACCTGCGCCAGTTGTTGCTGTCACATCTCTAGGTTTCCTAAGCTGCTCTTTATAAAGCTTCTTTAAAGCGATTTTATCTAATGAAGCAAGGTCATTAATGTGTTTCACAAGAACCTCACCATCATTGTGGTATAGCAGGTTACCAGCAGAGACAGCATAATGACCTTCTAGGTTTTGGCTAACAATGACGGTAGCAACATCGGAGCCAACCAACTTCGTATTTTCGGAATAATGGCGAATATTTTGAGTTAATTCAATATAAACAGCAAATACATCAGATGCCGAGGCAGGTGTTAAAGGCTCAGCCTGTAAGTATTTTTTTAAAGCAACACCTATTTCTTCGATTAAACTTCTCGAAATAGGTCCATTAAAACATAATAAAATACGCTCTTCAGCAAGCTGCTCTCTCAAATTATATAAATTCGGAAGTATCATTCATTTCACCTTACTTATTAACGATTTATCAAATTTCAACGACAACAAAGTAATGTCGTCTGTTTGAGATGAATTGCCTCTATATTGATCCAATTCATTCGTAATATTCCTCATTTGATCATCTAGAAGGCTATTACTTTTATCCAAAATCATTCTTTTAAATCGACTACGACCAAAACCAAAATTACGTTCACCACCAGCCTGATCTAATAGACCATCAGTCGTCAAGTAATATGCCATACCATACAAAGGCAATTCAACATTTTCATACTCGCCTTTCTTTCGATCAGCAAGAGAACGTTTGCCTCCAACCCATTCTTTTACAACATCACCATCTGAGCCATATAAATTCATTTTTGCGCCAGCATAACGCAGGATATTTTCTTGAGGGTTGACATAAATAAAGCCCGCATCGGCATTTGCGGCAATTCGTTTCGCTGCTTGAGTATCACTCATCATGGTACGCACAGTTTGATCGATTAAAGAAAGTAGTGTAGCTGGATCCTCAATACCTATTTGATTAATAGAGCTGTCTATCGCAGCCCTCATCAACATTGTCATAAGAGCACCGGGAACACCATGTCCAGCACAGTCAACAACACCTAGAAGCAAGGTATCACCCTGCTCATGAAACAAATAGAAGTCTCCTCCAACACGATCTTTAGGCTGCCAAAGTACATTAAATTGCCCACCAAGAAGAGTGAATAACTCTTTTTCAGGCAAAATGGCTTTTTGTATTAAACTGGCATATTCAATGGAGTCTTCTAGCTTTTTATTGGTTTCAATAAGGTATCTGTTTGTACTTTCAAGTAACTCAGTTCTGCGTTCAACCGTTAACTCTAATGTATGAGTGTTTTTCTGAATCTGATCTGCCATAGAAATTAAATTCCGGTTTAATTCACCGATCTCATCATCAGCAAATTTTTCCTGCCTCTCTACATATTGCCCATCAGCAATAGACTTAGCAAAACGCTGTAGATTTGTAATTGGTGTAATCACCTGTCTGTTAACCGAAAATCCAAACAGTACAAACAACAAAGTAAGTAAGGCAACAACTAAAATAAAAACTGGAATAAATAAATTACCACCACCTAACTTAGCTTCGTCAAGGTTTATCACACTAATTACATGCCAATTCATCAACGGTATATAAGAAACACTAACTATAATCTCTCCATCGCTCACAGTTTGAAACGTACCACTTACTACTGTTTCAGGATGGTTTTGCGCATTTTGTAGTAACCGATCAAGTCTTTTTTTACCGGCTTCACTTGGGATTTTTTCATGCAGTATTTTTTCAGGTATTAATATGCCATTTTCATCAAACTGAATTAATGATTCATCTGAATGTAATCGAATTTCTCCATTTCGATTGAGGATCATTTGAGACACACCATCATCTAAAGGAGCCAGAAACTCTTTCAAGAATAAAGACACATCCAAACCAGTGCCTACTGCTCCTAATACCACCCCCTGATTTTGCACCAATATATTTATCCAAATTCGACTGTCTTGTATTTTAGGGTCTACATCGATAGTTAAATCAACATCGGGACGATTTTTCAAAATTTTAAAATACCATTGGTCTGATAATTCTTCCCTTGATAATGTATAAGGCTTTATTAAATTAAATTTAGTCTCATCGTATAAATAATAATATTTTAGCCCTTCATTTATTGTCAAATAAAGACTTTTGTTTTGAAAACTCTGTCGAAAGGATTCAACTTCTTTATAAAGTCTCTGCTTTTTTTCTTCGTTATCAATATCATTTATCCATTCTAGTAAAACAATAGAATTAGCAAATTTTTTTGATAGCGCAATTTCTTTTGATATAGGTGTTAAGAGTTTCTGAGATTGGAGTTCAGTATGATTTTCAGAATATAATAAGGCTGAAGACTTCTGTATTTCATGAATTAAAAAAACACCTATCAGAATAGACATTGTTAAAATCAAAACACAAGATACCCCAAGAAAGGACAATAGTTTTTCTTTCAACCCAAGTCGGATCATTTAAGATGCCTTCTAATAAATAGTATTAAGTGATTTTTTACCATCACGCCTTATAAGGCAATAAATCTAAAAAACGCGCTTCTAATTCTGTTACAGATACAGGATATCCAATAAAATAGCCTTGAAATAAATCACACTCACATTGCTTCAATCTATCTAGCTGAAGTTGCGTTTCTACACCCTCAGCAATGACTTCAAGCCCTAAACTGCTCCCCATTGCGGCAATAGCAAAAGCCAAAGAGCCAGCATCGCCATCAGTAAGAGATCGAACAAATGATTGATCAATTTTTAACTGGTCAAAGGGTAACTTTTGTAAATAAGAAAGGGAAGAGTAGCCAGTTCCAAAATCATCCAGTGAGAACTGTATTCCTAACATTTTAAGCTCATGCATCTTAGATGCAATGCTTTCCTTATCTGTCACTAACATACTTTCCGTTAGCTCAAGCTGCAACTTATCAGGAGATATTCCAGTTTCTTTCAGAATTATTTCTACTATTTTTACAAAATCACCTTGAGAAAATTGCAACACACTCACATTTACAGAAATGACAACATCTTTTAATTGTGGAGTATTTTGCCAAGATTTTAGTTGTAAACACGCGGATCGAATAACCCACTCTCCAATAGGAATAATGAGTTTAGTTTCTTCAGCTAAGGGAATAAACTCCATGGGTGAAATACGCCCTTTTATTGGATGTAACCAACGAATAAGAGCTTCAACACCTTGAATTCTACCAAACCTATTAAACTGGGGTTGATAATAAAGCACAAACTCATTTTGTTTAATTGCTTCTTTTAGAGCCGATTCTAATTCTATTTTATGCAACAATTCTTCCTGCATACTTGCCGAATAGAAACAAGTTTGGTTTTTACCTAATGATTTTGCTTCATACATAGCTAACTCTGCATGTTTAAAAACATCCATAGCGGTTTCTACGGTGTTTTCTATAGTTGCAAAGCCAATACTTGATGCCACATTGTAGGCTTCATCTTGAATCAAGATTGGTCGAGTCAATTCTCTTTGAATTTTCTGCAGTACATTATCTTCTTTTCCTAAGTGAATGGACTCAACTTCTTCCTGATTAATAACAACGATAAATTCATCACCACCAAAGCGGGCGGTCATTCCATGAGGATTCACGCAACTGCTCAACCTATCAGCTACCTGTTGTAAAAATAAATCACCGATTGGATGGCCTTTCGTATCATTAATGTTTTTAAAATCATCAAGATCAATAAATAAAATGGCGCCCTTTTCTCTAGGTAAATTATCTAGAGTCAAAGGTTCATCTTCAGACAACAGATGAGCAACATGATCAATAACCATTTTTCTATTAGGCAGACAAGTTAAAGAATCATAGAAACTTAACTGATTGATTGTTCTTTCATTTTGTTTAAGTTGAGTAATATCTTTGGAAATAGAAACGTAGTGTTTAGGTTGATCAAAGTCATCATAAACCGCTGATATACTTAGTAATTCTGGATAAATAGCCCCATCTTTTTTACGAGACCAAATTTCTCCTTCCCAATAACCAAGTGTTTTCAGTTGCAAACTAATTGATTCATAAAAATCATTATCATGACAATTAGAGTCAAGAATTTCGGTACTTTTTCCAAGTACCTCCTCTTCACTGTAGCCTGTTATTTTTTGAAACGCTTTGTTCACTCTAATGATTTTTTTATCCATATCGGTAATCAGCATAGAGTCTTGCGACTCAAAGGCTGTCGCTGCAATTCTCGCTTCAAGCTCAGTTTCTTTCGTTAAAGTAATGTCTCTAGGCACTACAACATAACGCGCATTATAACCGTCCCTTTGATTCAAGTAAGTTACAGACAACTCAAACCAACGTTCACGACCATTATCATCAAGAGCAAAAGTTATTCCTATAGATGACCCAGTCTTTTTTGCTTCTAAAAATGCTTGATAGTGGCTTTTAACAACGTTCGATGGCAATAGGTCATCAATTTTATTCCCAATTACATCCTCAGCCGTTATTCCATGCAAATTAAAGATAGGAGCATGACAATAAATAATTACCGCGTCCTCATCTAATTCAAATAACATATCAGGCATAGCATCCAGCAAAGACGAGACTCGGTTATGAGAAAATGTCACTTCTTGTGTACGCTCTTGCACTTTTATTTCAAGCTGTTGTTTTGTTAAAAATATCCTCCAAGCTAACCCCGCAAGCCCAGAAAATAATAGAAAAAGCACAAGAGCAAAGCTCAAATTGGCAACAAAACCACCTGTAGTTACCCAACCATCCTTAGGTGTTAATTTTAATACCCATTCTCCATTTGGAACCGCTATTTTAATATCTAGCCAATCTTTATCTTGAATCAGATGGTTTGTTGAAGAAGCAATAAATTTATTAATATCATTCTCAACAACTTTTTCTAAACGATAATGATACCCTTGCTTCTCTAAATCGGACAGCTTAACTCTCTCTAAAAAAACATCGAGTTTTACTGCAACACTCGTAAACCCCCAAAAAGAAAAGTTATCACTTTCCCCTAACCAAATAGGCCAACGCCCTATAATTGCCTTTCCACCTTGAACCAAATTCACCGGGGCCGCAAGCGTTAGTTCACGGGTCTGCTTTGCCAGCAATGCAGCGCCTTTTTGTTCAGGAGAACTCAGTTGATTCAAGCCCATTGCACTTTCATTTCCTTTTATAGGGTAGATCCATGTAATAATACCTTGAGGGGAGAGAGTGAAATGAGACACTAAGGGATACAATTTCTTTAATTCTGCCGCATAAGATTCAAAAGATTGCATGTCTCCATCAGAGAATCGAACCATTGAAGAAAGTGCATAATTTGCTGACATATTATGCGAAATAGCAGTGCTAATTAATGCGGATTGACTCTCGCCAACCACATAAGCAGATGCTTTATTTGCATCGGACTCTATCTTAATAAGGTATTGAACAAAAAAAGAAGAAACACCTACACTAAGAACCAGTAAAAAAATAAATAATTTAGTTGATGAAAAGCGTATTAAATGCAGCATAAGAGTCCAAAATTACAACCTATCCTATATATTGATCTAATACGGAAAACTTAATTTTTTTGAAATCTCGCATTAGTCTAAAAACATATTAACTTATGATATTATCACCTAATAAAAAGATAGGATATAAAAAATATTTATCTTTACCGTTTAAAAAGTAAAGTTATGCTGCTTTTAAGCTTCACATAAACTCTACCTTAGGTTTTCATTTTTAAGAATATTTCTTCTAATAGCAGTTTATTTTCAGCTTTTTTGTTTATTTTATTCGGATATAAGTTTTTACTAATAAATAAATAATAGCTAATAGAGTATAAGGCTGAATACTCTACTTCATTTAAATTTATCTCACCTTCTTTTACAGTTTTTTCCAATTTTGAGCTTAATACAAACTCAAATTCTGAAAATAATGCCACGGCTTCCTTTTCCATTTTTTTACTTTCACCTAGTAAAATTCGATATAAGCACAATCGTTCTGCAGATTCATGCCATTTTTCCCATACCTCAATCCACCCTGTTAAAAAGTTCTCCCGCTTACATTCTACAGATTGAATATCGGCCTCAGAACTCGCAATAACTTGCTTCATAACTTCTAGCCACAGGGTTTGCTTTGACGCAAAATTACTATAGACAGTGGGCTTAGAAACACCTGATAAAGCCACTACTTGATCGATGCTTGTACCTTGATAGCCTTGTTTTTGAAAAATAGTTTTTGCGCATGTCGCAATTTCTAATTTTTTTGATGGGCGACCACGTGCCATAAACCTGCTCCGTAAAATTTTAAAGTGTTAGGGAAGATGCAAATAGCAGACTTCTATCCACATACTGAGACAAAAGGACTTGTTCGCACCTTCCCTAGGTATTTTTTCATAAAGACACTTGACCTACCAGAAATAAACCATTAATTTATTAACTAAACGGTATGGTTAATAAATTAATGATTTATAGGGGACAAACAATGAAGAGCAATAATGGTTACTATGGTCAATATGGAGGCAGCTACATACCTGAAATCCTTTATACCAGCCAACAGCAAATTTTAAGCGCATTTGAAGAAGCAAAAAATGACCCAGACTTCCTCCAAGAGCTACATAAACAATGGAAACAGTTTTCTGGTCGCCCAACACCTTTAACCCATTGTGAAAACTTAAGTCGACATCTCGGCGGTGCTCAAATTTACCTCAAACGTGAAGACTTAAACCACAGTGGCGCCCATAAAATGAACAATGTTATTGGCCAAGGATTATTGGTCAAACGAATGGGGAAAACTCGAGTCATTGCAGAGACAGGAGCAGGTCAACATGGCATTGCAACGGCATTAGTTGCCGCACGACTAGGATTGGAATGTACGATTTATATGGGGAAAAAAGACATTGCTAGACAATACCCTAATGTCTTCTGGATGAAGCAGCTTGGAGCCACTGTGGTATCAGTCAATACGGGCTCTCAAACCCTTAAAGATGCCCTTGATGAAGCATTAAGAGATTGGTCTAGTAGTCACGAAACCAGCCATTATTTAATTGGCACAGCATGTGGGTGCGCACCTTTCCCTGAAATGGTGTCTTATTTTCAATCTGTTATTGGAAAAGAAGTTAGAGAACAAAGTCAGGCTCAGTTTGACGCCTTACCTGACAAGTTATATGCCTGTGTTGGCGGTGGCTCTAATGCAATTGGTTTATTCGATAACTTTATTCCAGATGATAAGGTAGAAATGATTGGCGTTGAAGCCGCAGGCAAAGGCACCAGCATGGGAGAACATTCTATACGACTTTCTAATGGGCTAGGGTCAAAAGGAATAGCACAAGGTTTCTCTAGTATCTTCTTACAAGATGAATCAGGACAGTTGCAAGATACGCATTCTATTGCAGCAGGTCTAGATTATGTAGGCGTTTCACCCATAATCGCACATCTAGCCGAAACTAACAGAATTCGAATGACCTATGCTACTGACGATGAAGTACTCCAAGCCTGCTCTTTATTATTGACTAAAGAAGGCATTATTCCCGCGCTAGAATCTTCCCATGCGCTGGCGGCCGCTTTTCGAGAGTCTAAACAATTATCAAATAAAACAAACATAGTGATTAATCTGTCTGGGCGTGGGGATAAAGACATTTTTAATGTTGCAAAAGCGTTTCAAGATGAGGAATTTGTGCCTTTCATTCAAGAATATGCAGAAGGTTTCTATCAAGACAGTTCACTAAATTTACACAAGGACTAAGCCATGAGCCAACTTGAGCAGTTTATATTAGACAAACAAAAGTCACTTTCTACTATTTCAAACCCAGTTCTAGCCATGACTCATGTTGTATACGGTTACCCATCCGTAAGTAAAAGCATTGAGTGGATGGAAGACCTATTAACCGCAGGAGTTGAATTACTTGAAGTACAGTTCCCATTTTCTGACCCTGTGGCCGATGGACCAACAATAGTGAATGCTTGCCACCATGCATTAACAAGCAAAATAACAATAGAGGATTGTTTAACACACTTAGCAAGGCTCAGTAGCGCATTTCCAAACAGCAAAATACTCTTTATGAGTTACTTAAATCCAATATTTAAATTTGGTATTGAGCGTTTTGTGCAACAAGCATCTCAAGCAAACATTAGCGGTATTATTATTCCTGACCTTGCTATAGAAAATGCGCAGGAATACCAAGCTGCATGTTTGAATAACAAAGTAGAACCTATCTGGCTTGTCACACCTAATACACCGTCAGGTAGACTTAAAATGCTCACACAACAAGCGACTGGATTTATATATTGTGTGAGTCGCACTGGAGTAACAGGGGGCGAACAGCAGAGCTCATTTTCTAAACTTCAGAATTACTTACAAGAAATTCAAAGCTATACAAATACACCTCTAGCAGTTGGGTTTGGAATTAAATCTAAGGATCAAATAGATGCAATTTCAGAGCATATATGCGTAGCAATTATTGGCTCTGCATTATTACAGAAATACGATGAATTAGGTCCAGGGCAAGCATTGATCTACGTAAAAAAACTCTTTCCACACCTTGCCTAAAGCATTAGCAATTATTCAAAATACAATATGAGACCTTTGTACGAAGCCATAAGCGACGATAAAGTGAGGCAAAAATAGACGAAAAAGCGGAGTTTATGCGTTATAAACTCGCATTTTAAATCTGTTTTTAACAAAGTATTAGCAAGCGTAATAGTCGTGCAAAGATCTCAATATGTTTAATAATCGTTAATTCTTATCTTTAGATATTGCTATTTAACGTTATTCTTCATGGCCTTTTTACATTTATACATGCCTTGATCCGCTAACTTAATTAAGTCGGAGAGAGTCATATATGCATCAGGAATGGCTTCAGAAACACCTACAGAAAAGTGAACTGGCTCAGTAAGATTAAGCCTTTTTTGCTCTATTTGAAAATTATTACGTACTCGATGAATGTAAACTTCAGCCCCTTCCTTAGAGGTGCCAGTTAATCCAACTAAAAATTCATCTCCCCCACGTCGACACACAAGATCCGACTCTCTTTGTTCACTAGCAAGAACTTGAGAAAATAGGACCAGTACCTTATCTCCAACATCATGCCCGTATTGATCATTGACTTCTTTAAAGTCATTTAAATCAAAAAATAATAAACTCATAGAAAGCTGATTACGCTCCAGTTGAGATAGCATTTTATCGGCAAGTAATTCAAATTGGGTACGATTAAGTAAATGTGTCAAAACATCATGAGTAGCAGCAAATTTCAGCTTTGCTTCAAATAGTGATTTTTCAACAGCCACACTACCAATGTGAGCAGCCATAGAAAGAACTTCTAATTCATCATTAGAAGGCGATTCTTTTTCATGGGAATAGATAGCAAAAGAGCCAAAAATACTGCCATCAGATAAGGCAATTGGCACAGACCAACAGGCACCTAACCCAGACTTATCAGTTAACTCTCGAAAATGTTGCCAATTTGGATGGGACTGAATATCGTCAGCAATGACAGGCCGTCCAAGGTACACCGCAGACCCACAACAACCTATAAATTCACCTATTTCAACGCCTTCAATTGCATCTGTATACAAGCCAGGCAAATCATTTTCAACATAACTGTGTAATGTCTTAGCCGATTTATCTAAATACAACACACTTGCAATACGTCCTTTTCCCATAGACTCTACAATTTTTTGTAGTTGCAAAAATACATCCTGTGTTTCCGCGCCTAAAGCGATACTCGATAATACTTTTTGACAACGTCTAAAATAATCAAGCAAAAACACATGATTTGAACTCATAAACCGTAGCCTTACTAACCTCGTTGTTAGTATTTGGGTAAATAACTTAAGCTATAAAGCTCACAATATGCTGAACATAAAATGAGCTGTAGTGGTCTATTTTTACTCAATTCATCGAATAAAACAAGATGGAGACGCATGCATATGATGCGCTTTTAATTTAAGAGGCCTTTGCACCACTATTGCGCTTGCTAATACTTTGTTAAAAACAGACTCAAAATGCGCATTTATAATTCATAAACCCCGCTTTTTCGCCTTTTTTTACCTCGTCTATTTTCGCCTCGTTTTATCATCGCTCATGACTACGAGCAAAGGTTTCTTTAAACTTGAAATAAGAAGTTTCGAATTAAGTCTTTGCCACCTTCTGTCGCAAACGATTCGGGGTGAAATTGAATACCTTGAATTGGGTATTCTTTATGACGAACACCCATGACTTCAAATTCCCCACCTGCTCTGATTGTATTCAAGCAACTAAAGTCTTTCTCAGATAAACTTCCAACGGCTGCCGTGACATTTAAAACATCAGGAAAGCTTTCATTTTCCGCAACTAAAGAATGATACCGCATGACTTCAAGTTGATCAGGAATATCCTTAAAAATACCGTGACCATCTTGTTGAATCGGACTGGTTTTTCCATGCATTGGCAGCGTAGCTTTAATAACCTTCCCACCAAAAACATGAACAATACCTTGCATGCCTAAGCACACCCCCATCAATGGAATGGTTTTTCCCAATACCTTAATAACTTCTGCGCATTTACCAAAATACGATTCATCTTCTGGTGAGCCTGGGCCAGGAGATATAATAATGCGATCCGCATCCTGAAGATCATCTAAAACAAAGTCATCATTTCGTTTCACTATTACTTGGAAGTCGTTTATCTGACCACGATTTTTTTCACTCGTTAATATCTCACCTATATATTGATACAGGTTGTAAGTAAAAGAGTCATAATTATCGATAATGTATACTTTCATTTTAATACAACCTCTTAATCTGCATCTGCTGGAATAAATTGATCCAATACACGTTTAGTCCCTGCAAACTTTCTCTGAATTTCTTCGTATTCATCTTCTGCATTAGAGTCAAAAACATTGCCACCACATGTTTGTACATAGGCTTTTTCTTTGTTGGCAAACACCGTACGTATTGGAATGGCAAAGGTACAATCTCCATTAAATGAAAAGTGACCTACTGCGCCACCATAAGGACCACGTCCCTCGCCTTCTAGGTCATCTATAATTTTCATGGCTTCAATTTTAGGAGCGCCAGTTAAGGTACCTGCTGGGAAGTTACTTGCCAATCCAGAAAACATGTCTTCATTTTCCGCCATAATACCCACAATCTCGCTTGATATATGCTGTACATGACTAAAACGTTTTATGTCCATTAAGCTTCGAACTTTAACCGTACCAAATTGAGCAACACGTCCAATATCATTACGATGCAAATCAACTATCATGTTATGCTCTGCAATTTCTTTTGGATCATTTAATAAAATACGAGCAAGCTCTCTGTCTTCTGCTTCAGTCTTGCCTCTTTTCGCTGTACCAGCCAGTGGGAATGTCTCCATTTCACCCTGCCTCAAGCGGAACAACATTTCCGGGCTAGCTCCAATAACTTTTTGTTCACCAAATTTAATAAAATACATTTGGGGTGAAGGGTTAATTTGGCGCATCTGTTCATAAATATTGATGCAGTCCCCATCCAAACTAAACCACTTTTTAAAGCCTACTTCTGTTTGGAAGATTTTACCGTCAATAATATCCTGCTTAACTTTTGCGACCGCATCAGCATGATCCATTTTTGTCATTGACTCGCCTTGAGGCTTAACCACTAAAGGACCATTATCAGGGGTCTTTTCCGCTAACATTTCTTCAATAAGCGGCATACGATTGCTGCTGCTATCTTGGTTTCCATAATAAAAGTAAAAAATCACCCCTGTCATTTTGTCTAAAATTAAGCCATCTGTGTATAACCCAAATTTAAAGGCCTCAAACATATCACTTGTGTGTAATTCAAGACTTGGTTCGAAGTAGTTCATAGCATCGTAACCAATATAACCAGTTAATCCACCAGAGTATTTACGAGATAAAATGTTTTGCGGCACAATATCTCTTAATAGATAATAAGGATTATCTGATAAGTAAGTATTTACACTTCCATCATAATCTTGAATATGTAATTTATTTCCTTCGGCCCATAGTATCTTTTCCGGATCAAACCCAATGATAGAGTAACGAGAAATAAAGCTTTCCTCTCCCAGTGACTCCAGCATGAAGCAAGTATCAAAGCGTTTTTCTACTTTTTTGAATAGCTCAAAGAAATCACATCCTTCGGACACAGTGACGTAATGAGGCTTGCGAGGTAATTTAAATGGTTCTGGTTTTGACTGCATCATTCTTCTTCCAATTCTTTCAAAGCTCGTGAGCCTCGGGTTACTGTGGCAATGCCCACTCCTAGCCGCTTTGCAATTTCTCTTTGAGAAACACCTTTTTTCAACAAAGCAAAAATCTCCAATCGCTTACTCATTTCATGGACTTCGTTCGGGGTCAGCAAACCCCGCAACAATTTTTGCATTGCTTCTTCATCTTTTGCCATTAGCAGATATTTTGCTATTTCTTGCATTGTATAATTCCCATCGCTGGCGCACTATCGTACTAGTACATTATATACAATATTCTCTCTTTGTAAATACACTCTAAGACCTTTTCACGAAGTCATAAGCGAGCGTAATAGTCGTGCAAAGATCCCACTCTATTTTTCTTTTATATCGAGAACCCCCAATGTCAACAACCAAAAAGTGAGCCACTACCCCTTAGGTTTAGATTCATTTATCTCCTTTTTTCCGTTTTTTGGGGACACTCTCTAGCCTCAATGTCGGTACCGTCTCGGCTGATATATCCAATGAGACGACCTTCAAAGTGCGTTTTGATAAGCACCTTGTGAGGTCGTTCGACTAGTTTGTTTTTGGAAAACGTCTCAAAAGCACGAAAAAAAGTTTTGTGAAGTGAAAATCCTCAGATAAGCTGTAATGCTTTGTCCATGCTTAGGCGCTCTATTAAATGCACTGTGATCGTGAATCTAAGCACTACTTTGGCAACAAACGCGCTAGCTAACCAAGCGATTTCATCGGGTGATCAGCCCGTCCGATAAAGAAAACATTTAACAAATTCTTCGAGAGGCTTAGTAGACTTATCCGTACCTTCCCCAGAATGATCACACTGCCAACTCTTTAGTTTTTAGTGATAGCAGCTTTACCTTGATAAAGAAACTGCAATAAAATGCTCACTCTAGTATTTTACTGAGAGCAAACCAAAGAAAACTTAGCCGCTTTAACTTCTTCCCAAGTGGATGCAACTCGACATTAAGGCGTTAACTGTCTATAGTCGCCCTCTCTCGTGGTTGATGTGGGTTTATGCTCTTAATTGAGCGTATTTAATGGCTCATTTCCTCACTTTTCTTCTCTTATTGATTCAATTCAGGACTCTTTCTTGATCTCCACCGCAAATATCACCATGCAGTTTGGTGCGACGCCTTTATTCGAAAACATTTCAGTAAAATTTGGCAATGGCAATCGCTACGGTTTAATCGGCGCAAACGGTTGTGGTAAATCCACATTTATGAAAATTCTCACCGGGGAGCTTGTACCGACATCAGGCAATGTATCTATTACACCGGGGCAGAAAGTCGGTACGCTTAGCCAAGACCAGTTTGCGTTTGAGGAATACAGCGTCGTGGATGCGGTGATCATGGGGGATGTCGCGCTTTGGAAAGTGAAGCAGGAAAGAGACGCGATCTACGCAAACCCGAACATGACTGAAGTGGATGGTATGCGTGCTGGTGAATTAGAAGCGGAGTATGCCGAGATGGATGGCTACAGTGCAGAAAGTCGCGCTGGAGATATTCTGTTAGAAGCAGGTATTGAAGAGTCTAGCCACTTTTTACTAATGAGCCAAATCGCCCCCGGTAAAAAGCTACGTGTTCTTTTAGCGCAAGCGTTATTCGCGAACCCAGACATTCTGCTGCTAGATGAACCAACAAACAACTTGGACATTCATACTATCAGTTGGTTGGCGAATGTACTGAATCAACGAAAATGCACCATGGTCATTATTTCCCATGATAGACATTTCTTGAATTCTGTTTGTACCCATATGGCAGATATTGATTACGGTGAGTTGCGTGTTTATCCCGGTAATTATGATTACTTCTTAGAAGCATCGGCTCTCATTCGTGAGCAATTACTTTTAGAAAATTCGAAGAAAAGTGCCGAGATAGATGAACTGCAAGCCTTTGTTAATCGTTTTTCTGCCAACGCCTCAAAAGCAAAACAAGCGAGCTCGCGCGCGAAGAAAATGGATAAAATTGAGCTATCGGAAGTGAAATCCTCCAGTAGAATGACACCATCACTGAGTTTAAAACAAGATAAGAAATTGCACCGCCAAGCGCTTATTCTCGAAGAGTTAAGCCACGGTTTCGATGATGACTTGCTCTTTAGTAACGGCAACCTCATTTTAGAAGCGGGAGCAAAACTGGCAGTCATTGGTGAAAACGGTGCCGGAAAGACTACTTTCTTACGTTGTTTGGTTGATGAGATTCAAGCTAATCAAGGGTCAGTGAAATGGTCTGAAAATGCTGTGATCGGTTATTGTCCACAGGACAGTAGTGCTGATTTTGATTGTGATTTAACCTTGTTTGATTGGATGTCTTTATGGCGCACTGCAAAACATGATGACTTAAAAGTCCGAGCGATGTTGGGGCGTTTGCTTTTTACCGCCGATGATTTTAATAAAAAAGTAAAAGTTTGCTCTGGTGGTGAGAAAAACCGCCTGCTATTCGGCAAACTTATGATGATGGATTTAAATGTCTTAATTATGGATGAACCAACAAACCACATGGATATGGAAGCGATTGAAGCCTTAAATAATGCGTTATTGGAGTTTGATGGTACCTTAGTATTTGTAAGTCATGACAGACAATTTGTATCTTCATTGGCCACCAGAGTGGTTGAAATTAAAGATAATACTGTTGTTGATTTTCAAGGTACGTACGATGAATATCTAGCTCATTCTTATTCTTAAGAAAGTCATAACGTTTAAAACTCTAGTTCTTAAGTTATAGACACGTAAAGGCCAGCTGTTCCCATACCGCTGGCCTTTTCTTTGCTTTAGGAAAGTGCCTATTTAGTTTTTCTCTCAATCAGAATATAAAATAACTTTAAGCAAAATATAAATTTGTTTCGAGATCTTTTCACGAAGTTATGAGCACCGATAAGACGAGGCAAAAACAGACGAAAAAGCGGAGTTTATGAGTTATAAATAAGCATTTTGAATCTGTTTTTTACAAAGAATACAGGCAAGAAAAATCACACTAACGGGAAAGAGCCATAGAACTAAAGCATTGGGCTAAGGCATTAAACTAAGGTAATGGCACCTTGATGCTTTTTCCACCATAGCCATGAATGGAGTCATGTGCTCTCACTTGAACTGTCGTGACATTTTGAGGTTTGTTAAATTGCAGTCCCCGTGTAAATGGTTGTTCATTTTCATGGGGATGCAATAACACACGTGTGGCGATAATTTCACCCTGCTCGTTTAAGATTTCCCACCGATCTGCATAATGATCCCAACCACTATCTTGATGCAATACCGTAGTTTGCATACTGCATAAAGCGGCTGAACAGGTCACATCCACTTTTATCACATCCGCTTCACCTGCAAACGTTACATTGCTCAATAGCAAGAGGCCAGGGCCCAACAAACATTGCAGCATTATAGAAGTAAGACTATTTCGTCTTCTCATTGTATACGCTCCTCTAATAAGTCAAATTAGTAATATCGATATTCATTTTAGTAATAAGAGGCGATCTTACAAGCCTCATTATGGTAATTTAAGCATTCAATTTCATCTTATCTACACTATCAAAATAAGCAGACTGTCATGCAATTAAATAATGTATTACCTCTTCAACATTGGCTTAAGTCTTATAATAAGACCTCCATGATCAATGACTTCATTGCAGGGATTATCGCCACGATTGTTATGGTTCCACAGGGAATGGCCTATGCACTACTTGCTGGCGTACCTGCTGAATACGGTTTATATTGCGCAATTTTGCCGACTCTCCTTTACGCATTGCTTGGCAGCAGTCGTAGCTTATCTGTTGGCCCTGCAGCGTTAATCTCAATTATGGTAGCAAGCTCCATTGGTGCTTTAAACCCACAATCTGACGCAGAGTATCTGCATTACGCTATTAACATTTCGTTTTTATCAGGGCTTTTCTTAATCGCCATGAGAGTCTTTCGCTTAGGCAGCATTACTAATTTTATAAGTATGCCTGTCGTAAGCGGGTTTACCAGTGCGTCTGCCATTATCATCACCACCAGCCAGCTAAAACACATTTTCGGCATTCCTGTTGCGGCTGGGTTAAGCTTTGATGAAACTGTATGGCAGCTAGGCACACATATCAGTGATACCAATTACTACACTCTTATCGCAGGTCTGCTTTCCTGTGCGGGATTATGGTATTTCAAAGGGCATTTCCCTAAATTAGTAAAAAAGCTGTCACTACCCTCTTGGTTAGATCAAGCGATCAGTAAAGCAGGGCCCATGTTTGTTGTCATTATCGCAGCGGTATTAGTCGGTGTTTTTGAACTGCATGACACTGCTAATATTGCGATTGTAGGGCTGATCCCTAGTGAGCTTCCTTCCTTACAATTTGTACCAATCGATTTGGCTCTATGGAAAAGCATTGCTCTGCCTTCCTTCCTTATCGCTTTAATGTGCTTTGTAACCAGTATTACTGTCGGCACCAGCTTAGCGGGAAAACGCAAAGAACGTATTGATGCCAACCAAGAACTGCTTGCACTTGGTGCTGCCAATTTAGGCGCGGCACTTAGCGGAACGTTTTCATTAGCCGCAAGCATGAGCCGCTCTGCGGTTAATCACAGCGCCGGAGCTGAGACAACAATTGCTAGCATGATTTGTGCCTTGGGCGTGCTTCTAACCTTACTTTTCCTGACGCCCCTATTTTACTTTTTACCGTTAGTCGTACTTGGAGCGATAGTTATTATGTCTGTTAGCTCCTTAATTGAGATCCACCAGATTAAACGCTGTTGGACATTGAATAAAGCCGATGCTTATAGCCTATTAGCAACCTTTACGACTGTCTTGATTTTCGGCATTGAGATTGGCATTTGTATCGGCATTATTGGTTCTGTTATTTTGATCATTCACCGAGCTAGCCATCCACACATTGCCATTGTTGGACGAGTAGGGGAAAGTGAGCATTTTAGAAACATTGAGCGTCACGATGTTGCTATTGATGAACACCTATTAGCTGTTCGAGTAGACGAAAGCATTTATTTTTCCAATATTCAGTATATTGAAAGTTTCATTTTCGAAGCCTGCTATCAAAGACCGTCAACACGTCACGTGGTATTAATTTTCAGCTCAGTCAGTTTTGTGGATACCACTGCCGTAGACGCATTAGACAGCATGATAAGTAAGTTTAACAATTTGAATATACAGCTGCATTTGGCGGAAGTGAAAGGTCCAGTTATGGATCAACTAGAAGATTCACAGTTTGTAAGAGATTTAAAACCCGGTCAGATCTTTTTCACTACCGATGAAGCTTTTAAAACGCTCGCCCATATTTAAGGTAAATAAAACAAGCAGCTTCTATATTCTTCTAGATACGTCACCGTTGAGTGACGTATCTTTTACTTCCAAATTGCCCCCAATAAGTCTAATTGACGGCCTTTTCTTATCCATTCCTCTTTAATATTAGAAGACTTATTTTGCAACAAAAGTTACAAAACCTTGAAGTTCTCTTAGCAAGCATTAATAATGACTATTCAAATGCTGGGAGTAAGCAGCGAATTTCTAATTTGTTGTCCTAATTGTATAACTTTTCATCTTTGGTTATTTTTTAGGCTGTTTTAAGTCGTTGTTTTTGATTTATCGAAACATCTTTCAGTTTGCCATTTTTAACGTAGGAGCATTACAGTTGAATACTTTACTCTGGCTTCCTTTATTGCCTTTATTTGGTAGTTTAGTTCCTCTTCTCACTGCACGTTATCATCGTAACGTTTGTACATTATTCACCGCTATGCTCCCTTTTATTGCCTTATTACTTGTCGCAGAAATGACACCGGATGTACTCAATGGGGAAAATCAGTACGCTGCCGCTCAATGGATACCGCTTTTAAACCTAAACATTGCCTTTCGTTTAGATGGTTTATCGCTCTTATTCTCTATTTTAATCTTAGGCATTGGTTTATTGGTCATTTTATACGCTCGATATTATTTATCCTCCCAGGATTCGATTGGTAAATTCTATTCCTTCCTAATGTTATTTATGTTCTCAATGTTAGGAGTGGTGCTATCCGACAACTTGCTACAGATGTGGATGTTTTGGGAATTAACCAGTATTAGTTCTTTCCTATTGATTAGCTTTTGGGGTCATAAATCTGAAGCGCGTAAAGGCGCACGCATGGCGCTTACCATTACAGGAGCGGGTGGTTTATCTTTGCTAGCAGGCATTATCATTTTAGGTAATGTGGTAGACAGTTATTCATTACAAGTTATTCTAGACAGCGGTGATTTCATCCGAGCGCACAGCGCTTACCCCGTCATCCTAGTATTATTCTTACTTGGCGCTTTCACTAAATCAGCTCAATTTCCATTCCACTTTTGGTTGCCTCATGCCATGGCAGCACCAACTCCTGTTAGTGCTTATTTACACTCAGCCACTATGGTAAAAGCGGGCATATTCCTAATGGCACGTATGCACCCCGTTTTAGCGGACACGGATTTGTGGTTTTTAATCGTTAGTTTAACCGGGTTAACCACATTGCTATTGGGCGCTTATATCGCCTTATTCAAACACGACTTGAAAGGGCTACTTGCGTATTCCACCATCAGTCACCTTGGTCTAATTACCTTACTTTTAGGTTTGGATACACGCCTTTCTACGGTTGCTGCGCTTTTCCATATTATCAACCACGCGACATTTAAAGCGTCATTATTCATGGCCGCAGGCATTATTGACCATGAGACAGGTTCAAGGGATATGCGTCAATTAAATGGCTTATGGAAATACATGCCCCATACTGCAACACTGGCTATGGTCGCTGCGTCCTCTATGGCTGGGGTTCCCTTATTGAATGGTTTTTTATCAAAAGAAATGTTCTTCACTGAGACCTTGCACCAAGAAGCACTTGGATCATTATCTTGGATGATCCCAGTATTAGCTACAGTTGGAGCCGTTTTTGCTGTTGCTTACTCAACTCGCTTTATTCACGATGTGTTCTTTAATGGTGAACCGATTAATTTGCCTAAAACACCCCATGAGGCTCCAAGGTACATGCGAGTTCCCGTCGAAGTACTAGTAGCCTTATGTCTATTAGTCGGAATATTCCCCGGTTTCATTGTCGGTGATTTATTATACGCCGCTTCGTTAGCCGCTATAAATGGGCCAGTTCCCGAATACAGCCTTGCTATTTGGCATGGGTTTAATTACCCATTACTGATGAGCTTTGTTGCTACCGCAGGCGGATTGGTTATTTACTATTACAGACAACCTTTGTTTGCTTTCCAAGCGAACTTCTCTGAGCCTGATGCAAAACAAATTTTTGATGACATTGTACAAAACATCATCCAACGTGCGACGACTCTCTTTAATTTCCTAGAGAACGGCTCTTTACAAAGATATAACTACTTACTCATTGCTTTGGCTGTCATTATGATGGCTGCTCCTCTAATGGACTTAAGCTCAACCTTAGGAACGCGTCCAGAACTGCCATATAATCTTGTAGACATTACCGCAGCATTTTTATTAGTCATAGGCGCGCTTACCACGGTAATTTGTCATAGGAATCGCATGCTCGCGTTGATTTCCTTATCTATCGTTGGCTTTATTGTTTCTTTAGCTTTTGCTCGCTTCTCAGCACCTGATCTGGCTTTGACTCAGCTGTCGGTAGAGGTGGTAACCATTGTATTATTGATGCTATCGTTGTTTTTCTTACCTCAAAGAGCACAAAAGCAATCCAACCCCAGACGAGTCATTCGAGACCTAAGTATCTCCGCGGTAATTGGAGGTCTTATTGGAACCATTTGTTATGCACTGCTAACACGCCCTTTAAACAGCATTTCGGATTTCTTTGTTGTCAATAGTAAAACCGGTGGTGGCGGAACAAATGTTGTAAACGTTATCTTAGTCGACTTCCGTGGGTTTGATACTCTCGGAGAAATTACCGTATTAGGCATTGCCGCACTAGGGATTTATAAACTGATTGCCCGAATGAGGCTCTTCATGCCAAGTGGCGACTATAAAGGCCGCCCTTGGTCAAATGATGCTCACCCTATGATGCTGGCTGTCTTATCTCAAAGTTTATTACCTATTGCCTTATTGGTTTCTGCATTTATCTTTTTACGTGGACATAATATGCCTGGAGGAGGTTTTATTGCAGGCTTAATCACATCGGTTGCTATAATCCAACAATACATTGCTCATGGTGTCGATTGGATGAAACATCGAGTAAAAATCGATTACCAGATATTGATAGGTAGCGGTATTGCCATTGCCGCGTTAACTGGGGTTGGTAGTTGGTTCTTTGGTAAACCCTTCTTGACCTCTTGGTTCGATTATTTTTATTGGCCTATCGTTGGCAAGTTTGAATTAGCCAGCGCCATGATATTCGATCTTGGCGTTTACCTTACTGTAATAGGAGCCACCATGCTTATTTTGGCTAACCTTGGCAAACTAACCACCAGTGAACGTCCTATTCAAAAGGAGGAAGAATAATATGGAAGGTATTTACGCTTTTTGTGTTGGCATGCTTACCGCGTGTGGTATTTTTTTAACACTACGTGGACGCACATTCTCCGTTGTTTTAGGTCTTACCATGCTATCTTACTCAGTAAACTTATTTCTCTTTGCGAGTGGGCGGCTTTCAATAGACAGTGCCGTTATTTTGGGTGAATCTGAGGTTTATGCAGATCCTCTACCTCAAGCGCTGGTATTAACCGCTATTGTAATTGGCTTCGCTATGACTGCATTCGTGGTTATCCTAGCAATGAGAGCACGCGCAGATTTAGGTAATGATCATGTTGATGGAAAAGATCCAAATGAAATAGCAGCCTCTATGGCTCTCAATAAGAAAGGGGAGATGAACTAAAATGCAACACTGGACGATTCTCCCTATTCTGCTGCCTTTATTCGTTGCATCAGCCATGTTATTGCCACCTTTATCATCACGTATTCAGTGGTTACGCATCGCCTCTATTAGCACACTAGCCATACTCACGATTATTGCCAGCATTCAAATTTTTACGGTTATAGATGAAGGCACTCAACTCTATATTCTAGGAGGATGGTCACCACCGTTTGGTATCGTCCTAGTTGCGGACAAGATGTCTTCCTTACTGGTTCTTCTAACCAGCTTCCTTGCTTTGTGCTGTATGATTTATGCTTGTGCAGGCCATGATAAGGGCGGTGAGTTTTTTCATCCTCTATTTTTATTCCAGATTATGGGGATTAATGGTGCGTTTTTAACTGGCGATTTGTTTAACCTGTTCGTCTTCTTTGAAGTTTTACTAATTGCTTCTTATGCCTTACTGATTCACTCAGGAGGTAAAAACAAAACCCAAGCAGCCGTCCACTATGTTGTGCTTAACCTCCTTGGATCAAGTTTGTTTTTATTCGGTCTTGGTATCTTATATGGCACACTAGGGACGTTAAATATTGCCGACATGGCAGTACAAGTAAGTCAGCTTCCTGAAAGTGAAACCATCATAGCTAAAATTGGTGCGTTACTCTTATTGATTGTATTCGGTCTGAAGTCAGCCATGCTACCATTACAATTCTGGCTTTCCAGAACATACTCTTCTGCCAGTGCTCCCGTAGCCGCTTTGTTTGCCATTATGACAAAGGTTGGTATTTACAGTATTTTTCGTGTTTTCACCGTAATATTTGGGGACAATGCAGGGGAATTGGCCAACTTCACAGCAGATTGGTTATGGCCATTAGCATTACTTACTATCTCCATAGGTTCATTGGGAGTGCTCGCCAGCCCAACACTTAAGGTGCTTACATCCAACCTAGTTGTCATCTCAGCAGGCACTTTATTAGTCGCCGCGGCTCTTCACTCTGAGCTCGCAATAGCTGGCGCTCTTTACTACATTATTCATAGTACATTAGTAACAGCGGGGTTATTCCTATTAGCAGATGTGATTGCTAAGCAAAGGGGACAAGCAGAAGACAGGCTAGTGAATTCAAGGGCACTTTCTCAACCAAGGTTAATTGGTTTTGGCTTTGCCATATTGGCTTTAACTATCATAGGCATGCCACCTTTTTCTGGATTCATTGGGAAGGTGATGGTATTGAACTCCGCAGAGACAATGGCAACACGTTTATGGGTTTGGCCAGTGATTCTCTTTAGCAGTTTGATTGCACTCATTGCTTTTTCAAGAGCTTCATCCAAACTGTTCTGGAAAGCACCGAATAATAAAAATGCTGCCGTGGAAAAAGCGCATCCCTATGAAATTACTGCGATTGCTTTACTCGTATTCGGTGCACCTTTACTCGTTCTGTTTGGCGGACCTATGACAGAATATGTCATACAAGCCGCTGCTGATCTTCATAATATGGAAGTCTCTGTGTACCCTTTACTACCTGAGGAGTCATTATGAAACCGACTAAATTTCGTTTTTTCCCAATGCCCTTCCATACCTTTCTTCTCTTTACTATTTGGCTGCTCTTAAATAACAGTCTATCAGCAGGGCATTTATTACTCGCTACCGTCTTATCTATTATTATTCCTTGGGGGGTTAGCAGTATGACAACTGAACGCCCGAGAATACAAAAGCCAACACTGGCTATTTCTTATGTCTTTCTTGTACTCAAAGACATTATCAGCGCAAACTTTTCCGTTGCTTTGTTAGTGCTTGGGCCATTAAAAAAACTGCAACCGGGGTTTGTCGCAGTACCATTGGATATTAAATCAGAACTGGGAATTACCTTACTGGCTAGCACTGTATCCCTAACACCAGGAACCGTCAGCGCCGAGATCTCTGAGGATCAAAAATGGCTCTACATTCATGCATTGCATTTAGAGAACTCAGAAGAGTTAATTCAAGAGGTTAAATCTCGTTATGAAGCACCACTGAAGGAGATATTCGGATGCTAGATATAGCAATTCAAATCGTAGGGCTCATTTTGTGTGTCTCATTAATATTAAACTTATATCGATTACTGGTTGGGCCAAAATTACCAGATAGGATTCTTGCTTTAGATACCATGTTTATCAACGGCATAGCGTTAATCTTGTTGTATGGAATCGCCCTTGAAAACGCCATTTACTTTGAAGCAGCACTACTCATTGCCATGCTTGGTTTTGTTAGTACCTCCGCCTTGTGTAAATACTTCCTCCGTGGCGACATAATAGAATAAGAAGGTAAATATGATTTTTTTTGTAGAAGCAATTGCGTCTGCCATACTCATTTTTGGTGGCGTATTCTTATTAATAGGTTCCATTGGTTTAACTCGCTTACCCGATGTTTATATGCGCTTACACGCTCCCACTAAGGCAACCACTCTAGGTATTGCAGGGGTCCTGATCGCGTCTTGTATTATTCAGTCTTATCGACAGGAAAGTCTTTCTATCAGTGAATGGTTGATTACTTTGTTTTTGATTATTACGGCACCTATTACAGCAAATATGATTGCTAAAGCTGCGCTCCATCATGAAATAGCACCTATTCATAGAACCCAAGGGCAGGAATTAATAGTCACAGCAAAAGACAGAACGCCTCCACCTTCTGAGGCGAAAGAAGATTAAAAAGACACCTTACCTTGATCTAAGTGTAAACATAAGGTCAAGGTAATGAACTTTTATCTAAGAGCATGGTCTTATCTTGCAATTCAATATTTAAAGGCCATCACATGAAACCGCTCTTGCTACTGCTTCTTAACACTCTCTTTATCTCTTCTTTGTGGGCAGCACCTGCAAAAAAGTTGGATGAGCATTGGCTTCCTTTCTCCGATGAAGCTACTTTGTCTGTATCCCATTCAAAATGGCAAACCATTTTAGATAATTACCTTGTTTCAACTCCAGATGAACAAACCTTTTTTTCATACTCTTTAGTCTCTGCAGAAGATTATTCATTATTGCGAACTTACTTAAATGAACTGACCTCTATTGACCCTTTCAAACTGACAAGAGAGCAGCAAAAAGCCTATTGGATAAACCTTTATAACGCAAAAACTGTCGATATAATTTTGAAAAATTATCCAGTAAAAAGTATTACCAAGCTAGGCAAAGGCTTTTTTTCATTTGGTCCATGGGATGAGAAAGTACTAACCGTTAATGATAAAAAGCTTACTTTAAACGATATTGAACATCGTATTTTACGACCTATTTATAATGACGCTCGCATCCATTACGCAGTGAATTGCGCATCTTACTCTTGTCCTAACTTAGCTGCTCAGGCTTATACAGCAGATAACACCGAGAGTCTTCTAGAAAAAGGCGCGGGTCAGTATATCAACCACCCTCGAGGCGTTACTATCACCAACAAAGGCTTACAGCTCTCAACCATTTATTCATGGTATCAGGTTGATTTTGGCAACAATGAAAAGTCTTTAATTGATCATCTAAAACGCTATGCAAAACCCAAACTTAAAGAGCAACTAGAACAATTTACAGGTAAGATAACTTACGAATATAACTGGAATTTGAACGAGACTAAATCTTAATTAGCAAAAAGCGGATAAATACCTTCGTTACTTTATCTTTAGAAAATGAGCGCAGAAACCAGAGAGCCAATGAATTTAGTCTCTACTTTATAAACGCTTATTATTGCCCCCTATGTGTTTACAACACTTAGGGAAGGTGTGAATTGCAGGCTTTTATCCACATACTAAGGCAAGAGAACTTATTTACACCTTCCCTATATAAAATTGCTGTTGAGTCAAATCGCAGAAAAGTAAGAAATAGAAGAGTTCTGAAATATTCGTTAGACACAAAGATAAATAGCATGAAGTCATGAGCGATGATAAAACAAGGTAAAAATAGACGAGGCAAAAACAGACGAAAAAGCGGAGTTTATGAGTGATAAATGCGCATTTTTAGTCTGTTTTTAACAAAGCATTAGCAATGCGTAATAGCCGCGCAAAGGCCGCTATAAAAAGCTCTCTCCATAATTTAGCTTAGGTAAACTAAATTGTACGGCAATGCTCTGACCAATGTCAGCAAAGCTTTTACGCTCTCCAATGCTGCCACCTTGCACCTCAGGGCCAAAGCAAATAACAGGAACATGCTCTCTCGTATGCTCTGTACCTTTCCATGTTGGATCACATCCATGATCTGCTGTTATATATACTCGGTCCCCAGCTTGTAGTAATTCGATTAATTCGGGTAAGCGGGCATCAAACGCCTCTAAAGCCTTGGCATATCCATTAACATCTCGCCTATGCCCATAATTTTGATCAAAATCTACAAAGTTAGGAAAAATCAGACTGTTTTCCGGTGCACTTTTAAGGGCTTCTAAAGTCGCATCAAACAATGCCATGTTGCCATTTGCTTTTATCTTATGAGTAATTCCAGAGTCAGCATAAATATCAGCAATTTTACCAATACTAATCACATTCCCCCCAGCCTCTTCCAACAAGTTTAATACCGTTTTTGAAGGTGGAGGAATGGCCAAATCTTTACGGTTTCCTGTTCGAGCAAAGGTCTCCGGCGAATCGCCATCAAAAGGTCGAGCAATAACCCGTGCGATATTCATATTCATTTCATCTAATAAATCACGCGCAATGTGACTTAAATCTATCAATCGATCTAAACCAAAATGTAACTCATGTGCCGCGATTTGTATCACACTATCCGCAGAGGTATAAATAATAGGAAAGCCAGTTTCAATATGCTGCATTCCTAAACGAGCGATCACTTCCGTACCCGATGCATGGCTTTCACCCAAAACGCCTTCTAGTTTTGCTCTCTTTGATAACTCCGCTATAAACTGAGATGGAAAACACTTTGGAGTGTTTGGAAAATAATCCCAATCAAATAGTACAGGCACTCCAGCAAGTTCCCAATGGCCACTTGGTGTGTCTTTCCCAGACGACAATTCTTGTGCATAACCATACAAAGCATCCACAGAAATAAATGGATCAAAACCTGCAGGGAGTTTTCCACAGCTCAATTGTGTAAGAAGTCCCAATCCTTTGCGCTCCAAATTAGGTAGCTTTAAAGCGCCACTGCGCCCAACATTCGCTTTACCATCAAAACAAGCTTGGGCAATGCTTCCTAATGTGTTTGAGCCAAGATCACCAAACTTATGAGCGTCATGAGCAGCACCAACACCAAAAGAATCCATCATTAATATTATGGCTCTAGACATAATACTTCCCCCTAATAAAGGTTAATAAGATGCAGAGGCAAGATCCATTTTTTTGCCCATAGTTTGCAGTAAAGAAGCCAATAAAGAACTAGCACCAAAACGAAAACGCTGAGGTGTCAGAGCTTCTTCTCCCAAAATACCTTCAACAAGAGAATAGTATTTTTTTGCTTCTTCAAGAGTTTTAACGCCACCAGCGGGTTTAAAGTGCACTACTTTATTCGACTTACGAATGCTTTCAAGCATCACTTTAGCTGCAGCAGGAGTCGCGTTAGTTGGTACTTTTCCAGTAGAAGTTTTAATAAAATCAGCGCCAGCCTTAATCGCAATATCAGAGGCTTTTTCTATTAAATCTACAGAGGCCAGTTCACCTGTTTCTATAATAACCTTCAATACTCTTGAACCGCAGGCTGCTTTACAAGCTCGAACCAACTCATAGCCGGTACTTTCATCTCCAGCAAGTAAATTTTTATATGGAAAAACAACATCAACTTCATCGGCACCATATGCTAAACAGGCACGAGTCTCAGCAACTGCAGCATCAATATTATCTCTTCCATGGGGGAAGTTACTGACCGTCGCTATTTTTATCGACTCAAGACCTAAGCGACTCAGCTCCTGTTTCGCCCACGGGATATACCGTGGGTAAATGCATAATGCAGCTACTTGTATATTAGCAAGTGATACTGCCTGAGCAGCACTTTCACACAATTTAGTAACATCTGCTTCAGTGTCTTGATCATTTAAACTGGTCAGGTCTAATAGGCTAATCGTAAAGCGAGCCAATTCATGATCGCTCATAGACAATACGCTCATACTTGAGACTCCAACCATTTAACAATCAAGTCACCTAACAGCTGAGCGGCTTTTTGTCCCTCGTCAAGAGTCTCTTCATGACTAAGTGAGTTACCTGACATACCGGCACCTAGGTTAGTGATAGAAGAGATTGCTGCGACTTGCATACCACAATGGCGCGCAACTATCGTTTCCGGCACAGTACTCATACCAACCGCATCAGCACCAAGAATCCGAAACATATTAATTTCAGCAGGTGTTTCAAAAGTCGGGCCAATCGCCCAGAGATAGACACCGTTATGCAGATGAATATCCATACTCGCTGCAACCTCTTGAATGCTATTACGCATGTTAATATCGTAAGCTTGTGTCAAATCTTGAAAGCGTGGACCAATTGCATCATCGTTCATTCCTGTTAATGGGTTGATGCCTGTAAAATTAATGTGGTCCTCTATCAACATTAAACTGCCAGGTCCCATTTCTTGATGTAAACTTCCCGCAGCATTGGTTAACAACACACGCTCGCAGCCAATCAACTTTAACGCTCTTAATGGGATTTGCAGAACTTCAGGCTCAATGCCTTCATAGATATGAAAACGACCCTGCATACAAGCAACTTCTTGATTTCCCAACCTTCCTATAACTAATTGTCCTTTATGTCCATGAACAGTGGAAGATGGAAAACCGGGGATATCGTAATAGGGAATAGTCAGAGGATCCTCAATTGAATCCGCTAAAGCCCCTAAGCCACTGCCTAAAATAATCGCTATTTCAGGCTTACGTTGGCCCATTTTACTACGTAAATAATCTGCACTTAACTGATACGCTTTCATTACACCTTCCTTTTTAACTACAAAAAAGTAACCCACTTCATAGCACAGGCTATTCCCTGTGGTTTTTACGCGGTTCCATGGCGATTTGAAAACAAATTTTGACTCAATAAGATGAGAGGAAAACAACTTACCTCTCGAGTTAACGCTTACTCTTTTAGATTCTCTGGGCCAAATGAAAAGGGCAAAAGCTCTTCCATTAACATGGATTTTCGAACGCCTTCAGGCCCACAAATATGAATCATCGTTGATGCAGTTGAGAACTCACGAACCCTCTGTCGACAACCACCACAAGGTGTGACTAAAGCATCACCTTTACCGATAACATAAATGCTTTCAATTTTTGTTTGACCATCCAATACCATAGATGCAATGGCACCCGCTTCAGCACAAGTGCCTTCAGGGTACGATGCATTTTCTACATTACAACCCGCATAAGTTGAACCGTTTACAGTGCGGATAGCTGCACCTACAGCAAACTTAGAGTAAGGCACATAGGCCTTACCCATTGCTTGAGTAGCTAACTCGAATAACTCTTTGTCTTGATCTTGAGACATTTTAAGCTCTCTCTTTCACATAAGGTCGGCCGACTGCTTTTGGCCCAATGGCTTTACCAATAAACCCAGCCAATAACAGAACTGTAAGCACATAAGGCAACACTTCAATAGCCTGTACAGGAATTTCGCCAATACCAGGAAGAGAGACGCCTTGCATGCGTACAGCCACAGCGTCTAAGAAACCAAACAACAAACAGGCAAACAACACAGGAACCGGTTTCCACTTACCAAAGATCAATGCAGCAAGGGCAATATAACCTTTACCAGCACTCATATCTTTCAAGAAGCCTGCATTATGGGCGGTAGATAAGTAAGCACCCGCGAGGCCACATAATATTCCGCAAATAATCACCGCTCTGTAGCGTAAGAATGCAACTGAAATACCGGCAGTGTCAACAGCATGAGGGTTTTCTCCTACTGCACGTAAACGTAAACCAAAGCGTGTTTTATAAATGGCCCAAAAAGTTACTGGAACACAGATAAACGCAATGTAAACCAAAATATTGTGTCCACTTAACAGTTCAGAATAAATAAGACCAATAACAGGAACATCAGCTAAAGCATCAGCAAATGGAAAGGTAATTGATAGGAATCGTTCATCACCTGAGAGATTTGGCGTTTGACCTCCCATGCCAAACCAATCTAAACCCAATGTCACAGTCAAACCAGCTACAATCGTGTTAATTGCAACACCACTCACGATATGGTCACCGCGATGGGTAATACAGGCAAAACCATGAATCAAAGCCAGAGCAATCGATGCTAACATAGCAAAAACTAGCCCGACCCATGCGGATCCAAATACAGAGGCCGCTGCTGCTGCCGCAAATGCACCTCCAAGAATTTTACCTTCTAGACCGATATCAACAATACCAGAACGTTCAGAAAACAACCCAGCCAAAGCAGCTAGAATTAACGGTGTCGAAACGCGCATTGTTGCGTCAAGAATCAAAATTAGTGTTTCAAACATAATCTACCCCTACGCCACAGACTTGCGAATAAATAGGCCTTCTATGCGACCTTTCAACATATTTTCTAACGCGCCAGAAAATAGAATAACCAGACCCTGAATAACCACAACAATCTCAGGAGTAATGCTTGGGATTTCAAAAGCAAGCTCAGATCCACCTTGATATAAAGCACCAAATAAAATAGCGGCAATAATTATACCGACGGGATGATTTCGTCCCATAAGCGAGACTGCAATGCCTGCAAAACCATAACCAGCTGTGAAATTCAGCAATAAGCTGTGGTTAACACCCATGATCTCATTTAGACCAACAAAACCAGCTAAAGCCCCAGAAATAAGCATGACCCAAATAGTTACTTTAGGATTATCAATTCCGGCATATAATGCTGCAGTTGCATTGGTTCCAATAGTTCTTAATTGAAATCCCCAACGTGTATGCCAAATTAGCCCCCATACAAACACACAGCAGATTAGAGCCCAGAAAAAAGCGGCATTTAAAGGCGATGCACTAATCTCAATACCAAATGGCGCTAGCATTTCATGCATATAAGGTAGCCAAGCAGATTCCTCGAATGTACGGCTATTTGGAGACATTCGACCATCTTGCTTCAACCAGTTAACCATTAAATACACCATTAAAGATGATGCAATGAAGTTAAACATAATAGTTGTGATTACAACGTGACTACCACGACGCGCTTGTAAATAAGCAGGGATATAAGCCCAAGCCGCTCCAAATAATGCACCGCCAATAATAGCCAGCGGTATAATTACCAAGAGAGACATACTTGAATCAAGCCAAAGACACACTAGGCCGACACCTAATCCACCAATGTAAGCTTGACCTTCACCACCTATGTTAAATAAACCAGCTTTAAAGGCTACTGAGACGGCCAAACCAGTAAAAATTAGGTTAGTTGCATAATATAAAGTATATCCAATGCCTTCATCATAGCCAAAAGCACCATATATAAGATAGCCAGCCGCTTCTATTGGGTCTTCGCCTAGGGCTAAAATAACCAATGCAGATACAAAAAATGCCAACATCACATTAATAAATGGAATTAATGCAATACTCACCCATGCTGGGACTTTTGCTTGAGTCATGCTTTATCTCCTGCTTTCTCCGATGGATCACTGTAAGCATTTGCCATCATCAAACCTAAAATACGCTCATCTGCATCACTTGCAGCTAAAGAGCCAACCACAGCGCCATCAAACATAACAAGAATACGGTCACTTAATGCCATAATTTCATCCAACTCTACCGAGACAAGTAAAATCGCCTTACCAGAGTCTCTTAATTTCACAATTTCTTCGTGGATATTTTCAATTGCTCCAATATCGACGCCACGTGTTGGTTGGCCGATTAAAAGTACATTCGGGTTTTGCTCTACTTCACGAGCAATAACAATTTTTTGTTGATTACCACCAGAAAAATTCGCCGTTTTTAAATGAGGATTTGGGGGACGAACATCCCACTTTGCCATTCTTTCTTCGCATTCAGAAAGCATCGCTTTTCTATCTAATAAAATAGAGCCGTTATAGGTCGATGAATTGTGATAACCCAAAATAGCCGATTCATAGGCTTCAAACCCTGTGACCAAACCCATTTTATGCCTATCTTCTGGAACATGAGCCATTTTCAAGTCACGCATTTGAGAGGCATTTTTGTGATTTTTAGGCGTTATTGTTTCTCCTGAGAATTGAATCTCACCTTCCGATAAAGCAGAAATACCAGATAAAACATTAAGCAGTTCACTCTGACCATTACCAGAAACACCTGCGATTCCTACGATTTCACCTGCCTTTAGATCAAAGCTCACGTTCTTCAAACGCTTAACACCTTGGCTATCTATAAGGCTTAAGTTCTTCGCCGATAAAACAACGTCTGTTGGAGTTGCTTCGTCTTTATCGACTTTCAAACGAACTTTCTTCCCCACCATTAATTCAGCAAGCTCTTCTTTATTGGTGTTTTTAGTCTCACGATGGGCCACCATTTGCCCCTGCCTCATGACTGAAACATTGTCAGTTGATGCCATAATTTCACGCAATTTATGCGTAATAAGCAGCACGGTAACGCCTTGTTCTTTCAGTGATTTCAGAATAATAAACAAATGGTCTGCTTCTTGTGGAGTTAACACCCCTGTAGGTTCATCTAGAATCAGAACTTTTGCACCACGATACAAGGCCTTTAAAATTTCAACTCGTTGTTGTAAACCAACAGGCAGTTCTTCAACAACCGCATCAACGTCAACATCCAAGCTGTACTCAGATGCTAATCTCTTCAATTCTGCTCTTGCCGCCGCTTTCCCTTGCTTCAACATAGCGCCGCCTTCAGCGCCTAACATTACATTTTCCAATACAGTAAAGTTCTCAACTAACATGAAATGTTGATGAACCATTCCAATACCAGCATTAATCGCGTCTTCAGATGTCTTAATATGAGTTACGGTTCCATTTATCTCAATATCACCAGTATCAGCCGCATAAAAGCCGTAAATGATGCTCATTAAAGTGGATTTACCAGCGCCGTTTTCACCGATAATACCGTGAATAGTACCTCTAGGGACTTGCAAGCAAATGTCTTTATTTGCCTGTACTGAACCGAAGCGTTTACTGATATCGCGCAGTTCGATTGCTAATGGACTTTTGTTGTTCATAAGATTGTGATACATCTGCGTTTATGATTAGAAAAAACTCATAGTTTATAAAACTCTATTCGAATAAATTGAAGCGATCATAATGCATTGCTTTAACCAGATAATATGTGCCTGCTATTAAACACACCAACAAAAAATTAAAACAGACGCTTCATTAAGAAACATACGTTTCTCTATGCATTTTAAACAAAAACAGCCGTCTATAATAGACGGCTGCCTTACTAGCTTAATTAGATGTCACATGAATTATTTGACATATAATCATGAACAACAATTTTACCACTTACAATGTCAGAACGAATTGCATCAATTTTTGATTTCATTTCAGCATCAACTAAAGATGCATTATTGTCATCCAGAGCCCAGTCAACTCCGCCTTCAGCAAGACCAAGTACGGTTAAGCCAGCAGTCCACGTACCTTTAGCTGCTTGGTCATACGTATTGTATGCTGCTAAATCAACACGCTTAACCATAGATGTTAGCATTGTACCTGGCTGTAAATGGTTTTGGTTTGAGTCTACACCTATAGCAAACTTACCTTCATCTTTTGCAGCTTGATAGACACCGATACCAGTACCACCAGCAGCAGCAAAAACAACATCCGCGCCTTTAGAGAATTGGCTCTTCGCTAATTCTGAACCTTTTGTTGGGTCATTGAATGCAGATGGTGTAGAACCCGTCATATTTTGAAAAACTTCAGCATTAGATACAACGTATTGTGCACCTTGCTGGTAACCACATGCAAAACGACGAATTAATGGGATATCCATACCACCAATAAAACCAACTTTTGCTGTTTCTGACTTAAGAGCAGCCAGAGCACCAACTAAGAAAGACCCTTCATGCTCTTTAAATACAACTGATTGAACATTTGGTAAGTCAACTACCATATCAATGATAGTAAACTGTAAATCAGGGAAGTCTTTTGCAACTCTTTCAAGAGCAGATGCCATTGAAAAACCAACAGCAACGATAGGAGAGTGGCCACGTTTAGCTAAGCGGCGTAAGCCCTGTTCTGTTTGAGCTTCATTTTTTGGCTCGAACTCACGAACTTGAATGCCAGAATCGCCAGAGAATTTAACAATGCCGTTATAAACACCTTCGTTAAACGACTTATCAAACTTACCTGCTTGATCATATACAACAGCAGGTTTTACGTCCGCAGCATGTGCTGAAGCAACACTAATAGCCAACGCTGTAGCTGTAATTAAAAATGCACCTTTCATTCCGATTCCTCTTTATATTTTTTTAATTATAGTTCGACAAATACATATCAATTCTGTCTAACTGGTCAAAATAAACCTTATTGCAACATAGCGCAATGATTATCCTGTTTTTACCAAGAACAACCACATATTTTTTGTATATCAAATATTACTATAAAAACGTTATATCATTCATCATGATCATAATGCTAGCAATTAAAAACAACCCTTATCTATTTTACTTAGAGAAGCTTATTATTTTTGACAAAATGGACAAAAAACCGTGCTACGCTGCCCTAAACGAGACTCCATCAATTCTTTTTCACAGTTAAGGCAAGCAGAACCCGCACGGCCATAAACAGATAAAGATTGTTTAAAATATCCTGGCTTTCCATCACCACCAACAAAGTCTTTCAATGTCGTTCCACCTTGTTGGATAGCATCTGATAGAATGATCTTAATGTTGTCCACTAACAAGGATAAACGCTTACTGCTAATACGACCAGCATGTCGATCCGGTCTTATTCCCGACTTAAACAAAGCTTCATTGGCATAAATATTTCCCACACCTACAACAACTTTACTGTCCATAATAAATGTTTTGATTGGTTTTTTTCTGGACTTAGCTTTTGCTACCAAATACTCATAATTAAATTCATCACTTAAAGGTTCTGGCCCAAGTGACTGAATTAAAGAGTGTTGCAGCCAATCTTCTTCTGTCCATAAAATTGAGCCGAAACGTCTTGGGTCGGTATAACGTAGGCATTTACCAGAATTCAGTACGATATCTACATGATCATGAAATAATGCTTCGGTATTTTTATCTACTAAATACAAGCTACCAGACATACCTAAATGAACAATCATAGTGCCAATGTCAGTGTGCACTCCAATGTATTTCCCTCTTCGAGAAACAGACCGGACCACTTGACCTTCTAAGCGTTCAGGCAGTTCAGGTGTTATAGGCCAACGTAAAATAGGTTGACGAATGACAATAGTTTCTACGGCAGAGCCAACCAAATAAGGCTCTATTCCATTTTTTGTTGTTTCAACTTCTGGTAATTCAGGCATAACCTATTAACCCCCAATTATTCAGACGCATAAAAAGTGCCATTTCTATATTCTTCATTCATCGTCATATTTTATGTATAAAAAAACCGGCCACAGCCGGTTTTTTTATACAGAGAAAGTAAAATTATTTAATTTTAGCTTCTTTGTACATTACATGCTTACGAACAACAGGATCGTATTTTTTAAACTCCAACTTGTCAGGAGTATTACGCTTGTTTTTATCCGTAGTGTAAAAATGACCGGTACCAGCAGATGATACCATGCGAATTAAATCGCGAGCGCCTTTAGATGCCATGGTTCAGCTCCTTATACTTTTTCGCCATTTGCACGAAGATCAGCAAGAACTGACTCAATGCCTTTTTTATCGATGATACGCATACCTTTAGAAGACACACGAAGACGTACAAAGCGATTTTCGCCTTCTACCCAAAAACGGTGCCAATGAAGGTTAGGAAGAAAACGACGTTTTGTACGACGCTTAGAGTGGGAAACGTTATTACCTGTAACAGGACGTTTACCCGTAACTTGACATACGCGAGACATAATAAAACCTTTCTAATGCTATCCAGAAAATTTTTGGAAGTGTTCTGCACTTCCTCAGGCGGAGCGTGGCGTATTTAACAAACCACTAAAATCCCATACCGAGGAATAGCGGCGCGTATTCTCCCACAAGCACACCCAACAGGCAACAACTTGTTAAAAAATAACCAATAGAGAACACACACCTCATGGCCAAGAGTAAATATTATATATGACCTCGTTCAGCCAACGATATAGGAGAACCATCCCCGACTATAAAGTGATCAAGCAATCTAATATCAACCAAATCTAACGCTTTTTTAATTTTATCCGTTACTAAAATATCTGCCTGACTGGGTTCCGCAATGCCAGATGGATGATTATGAGCCAAAATACATGCCGCGGCATTTGCCTTTAATGCCGCTTTAACCACTTCCCTTGGGTAAACGGCAGCAGCATCTATAGTTCCATAGAAAAGCTCTTTATAGTTAATCAATCTATGCTGACTGTCCAAAAACAAAACAGCAAACACCTCTCTTGGCGCTATTTGTAAATGGGTTTTCAAATAATGCTTCACCAAATCCGCACTGGTAAATACATTTTCACGGGTAAGCTGTTCATTCAAGTGACGTTTTGTCATTTCTTGCACAGCTTGCAACTGAGCAAATTTTGCTTCACCAAACCCACTGCAAGCACAAAACTCCTCTTTCGAAGCTGACATTAAAGGTCTCAAACCTCCAAAATGCTCAATTGCCTGCCTCGCTAACTCAACAGCACTAATACCTTTCATACCCACTCTCAGGAAAATCGCTAGTAATTCAGCATCACTCAACGCTTCCGCTCCTTGAGACATTAACTTTTCTCTCGGCCTATCTTGTTCCGGCCAATGCTTGATACTCATGATCTACTCCTTGATCCATGATATTCTCTTGTTTCCGAACCTATTTAAAAATGTAAAGTCATATTCAGACTATACAATACGTAATAAACGATTAAAGCATTATTTGAGAATACTTTTTTTATGACACTACTTAAAGGCAAAAAAGTCCTTTTAGGCATCACTGGAGGCATTGCTGCTTATAAAAGCATTGAATTGGTTCGCTTATTAAAAAAAGCGGAGGCTCATGTGCAAGTGGTTTTGACTAAAGGCGCTTTGGCCTTTGTTACACCTATGACACTTCAGGCTGTATCAGGGCTTCCCGTTAGAACCAGTTTACTCGATCCAGAAGCAGAAGCCGGCATGGGACATATCGAGCTGGCAAAATGGGCCGATGTGATTCTTATTGCCCCAGCATCCGCTGATTTTATAGCTCGACAAACAGCAGGCATGGCAGACGACCTATTAACAACACTCTGTTTGGCAACAGAATCGCCAGTACTAATCGCACCAGCTATGAATCAAGCAATGTGGAAACACCCTGCAACACAAACCAACCTTAGAACACTACTTGAGAGAAAGGTGCACACTATTGGCCCTGATTCAGGAGCCCAAGCTTGTGGAGACGTTGGGTATGGTCGCATGAGCGAACCCCTTGATATTTATAATTACCTAAACAACTTCCTCTCTCCTTCTAAAGAATTACAGCCATTAGCAGGTCAACACTGGGTAATCACCGCCGGTCCGACCATGGAAGCCATTGACCCAGTACGTTTTATTAGCAATCACAGCTCGGGGAAAATGGGGTACACACTCGCAGACGCCGCAGCCAAGCTCGGTGCAAAAGTAACGCTAATTAGTGGCCCTGTTAGTTTAACTGCACCTGACAATACTCATAAGATAGACATACTTTCAGCATTAGACATGCTTGCAGCATGTAAAAATGTCAGCCAGAAAAGTCCTATTGATGTTTTCATAGGAGCCGCTGCCGTTGCAGATTTTAGAGTAGAAGAAGTTGCCACTCAAAAAATGAAAAAACAAAAAGATACGGATGATATGCAACTCAATTTGGTAAAGAACCCAGATATCATCGCTAACGTAGTATCTGAATCCATGGCAAAGTTTGTTGTAGGCTTTGCCGCAGAGACTCAAAACGTCATCGCTTACGCTCAAGAGAAATTAGCTAAAAAAGGGCTAGACCTAATTGTTGCCAACGATGTATCCAGAAAAGACATTGGCTTCAATCAGGATCAAAATGAAGTCACCGTTGTTGGAAAAGACACGACTTGGTCTCCAGATAAAGCAGATAAAACCCAGCTGGCGGATCTACTGGTTAATTTTATAATGCAATACAAGAACTAAATTTACATTTACCATAATTGGAATATTAAACAGAATGAAACAAGCAATTCAATTAAAAGTCCTGAATGATAAAATTGGCAAAGACATTCCTTTCCCGGCTTACGCAACAGAAGGTTCAGCAGGTTTAGATCTTCGAGCATGTTTAGATGACGCAACGACACTTAACCCCGGCGACACCATTCTTATTCCAACTGGGTTAGCAATCTACATTGAAGATCAAAATTTAGCAGCAACCATACTTCCTCGTTCAGGCCTAGGTCACAAACATGGAATTGTATTAGGTAATTTAGTTGGTTTAATTGATTCAGATTATCAAGGTGAATTAATGGTTTCCTGTTGGAATAGAGGGCAAAGCGCTTTTACGATAGAGCCTGGTGAACGCATTGCACAACTGGTCTTATTACCTGTTGTACAAGCAGAGTTTACCCTTGTTGAAGACTTTGTTGCTACAGAGCGCGGTGAAGGTGGATTCGGTCACACAGGCAAAAACTAAACACCTTCCCTGGGGCGAAGACGATGCAGCCCATCGTTTTCTCCTATTCGTCTACTTACTTGATCTTTCACTGTAAGAATTCTAAAAGGCGCTCTCTATACGCCAATTTTTTTGTAGTCTCTGTACAAATATAACGGTATCATTTCTACATCGATTAGTAGTTACTCACATTTTTTAACTTTATATGTCACCGTATTACCTTAAATATGCGATACACTACTAAAATTATTTTTTATTTTATTTTGAGGAGCATTGATATATGCCTTTGTCACGAGACTCTGCATTAGAAACGGCCAGCGTCCTAAGTGAATCTCTCCCCTATATACAGCGCTTTTCAGGGAAAACACTTGTCATAAAATACGGCGGTAACGCCATGACAGACGAGGCATTACAAGCAGGATTTGCTCGTGATATCGTTTTAATGAAGCTTATAGGCATTAACCCCATCGTCGTTCATGGTGGCGGCCCTCAAATTGGCCAAATGCTGTCTGATTTAAATATTGAATCAAAGTTCATCAATGGCATGCGCGTCACTGACTCTAGAACCATGGATATTGTAGAAATGGTGCTTGGAGGCCAAGTGAATAAAGGCATTGTTAATTTAATTAGTCGCGCGGGCGGTAAAGCCATTGGATTAACTGGTAAAGACAGTGGCTTCATACAAGCCAAAAAACTCTTTGTTAAACATCAATCTGATTCAATGGATACTCCAGAGCAGCTTGATATCGGGCATGTGGGAGAAGTATCTTCAATTGATACTAGCGTATTAAAAGTGCTAGAAAATAGTGATTTAATTCCAGTCATTGCACCAATTGGGGTTGATGCGGAAGGTAATTCTTATAATATCAATGCCGATTTAGTTGCTGGTAAAGTAGCTGAAGCGGTTAATGCTGAAAAACTGATATTATTAACGAACATCTCCGGACTACAAGACAAGCAAGGAAAAGTTCTAACGGGATTAACTACTTTAGAAGTTGACGCCCTAATTGCTGATGGAACAATTTATGGTGGAATGCTTCCAAAAATTAGCTGCGCCCTTTCTGCGGTTAATGCAGGCGTGACAAGTTCACACATAATCGATGGTAGAGTACCACACGCCACTCTACTGGAAATATTTACCGATGCTGGAGTAGGTACGTTAATTTCTAACTCAAGCCTGCCTTAGTTGAGAAGTTTAAAAGAAAATCATGAAACAAACTGGCTTTATGCGATAAACATTACTGCACAATAACGAGAAGATAATGACGACAAAAAAAATCGATCGCCGAACTCAAATTCTACAATCTCTCGCTCAAATGCTTGAAAGTAGCCCCGGTGCTCGGATAACAACCGCGGCACTAGCCAAACAAGTGGGTGTATCTGAGGCGGCCTTATATCGTCATTTTCCAAGCAAAGCGAAAATGTTTGAAGGGTTAATCGAGTTCATTGAAGAAACTATTTTCTCTCGCATCACCCTTATTCTTCATGAAGAAACACATGTAAACGCACGCTTACACATGATTTCATCTTTAGTGCTAGGGTTTGCAGAACAAAACCCGGGGATGTGTCGCCTATTAACTGGAGATGTTTTATCTGGAGAAACAGATCGCCTAAGAACTCGCATCTGTCAGTTATTTGATCGTATTGAAACTCAGCTCAAGCAAGTCATAAGGGAAGCAGACCTAAAAGAAGGGTTAAAACCTGTTGCAGGCGTAGCCGCTAATGCTGAACTGTTGATCGCGATTATTGAAGGTAAAGTAAGACAATATGTTCGCAGTGAATTCAAGAACAAGCCAACAGCGATGTGGGCCGACCAATGGAATGCCATAGTAAAAAACCTAATGGTGAGCCGATAGTTATTCATGCTACAACAAGATAAAATATCGGTAGAGACCATTTAATGACCTCTATCGAGTAAACAATGTTTAAATACCGTATTGCAGGCGGTATTCTTTAATTGCCGTTAGGTGCTGAGAAAGCTCAGGTGAATTTTGCTCTTCAAGATAGGTAATAATGTCATTTAAAGAGACTATACTAATAACAGGTATTGCAAAATCTCTTTCGACTTCTTGAATTGCTGATAATTCGCCTTTACCTTTTTCTTGCCTATCAAGAGCAATTAAAACACCAGCAGGTTTAGCGTTGGCGTCTTGAATAGTAACCATCACTTCGCGTATGGCAGTACCAGCAGTGATGACATCATCTATAATCATAACATTGCCAACTAAAGGTGCTCCGACCAATGAGCCACCTTCACCGTGAGCCTTTGCTTCTTTACGGTTAAAGACATAAGGCGTGTCATGATTATGATGATCAAATAAAGCAACAGCCGTTGTTGTTGCTAGAGGAATACCTTTATAGGCAGGACCAAACAAAACATCAAATGGAACAGCAGAATCCATAAGAGCAGAAGCATAGAAACGCCCTAACTTAGCAAGTGCTTGCCCTGAATTGAACAAACCTGCATTAAAAAAATAAGGGCTAACTCGGCCTGATTTGAGTGTGAATTCACCAAATTTTAGGACGTTTTGAGAAATAGCGAACTCGATAAATTCTCTTTGGTAAGGTTTTTGCACGACCGACTCCAGAAAGATAAAACATTAATAAACAACACGTTTTAATCCGTGCTATAGAAACCAAAAAATTATAACTGGTAATATAACACATGGCTTTGAATTATAGGGACCAGAAATGAAGGTCATTAGCCTTAATGTAAATGGTATAAAACAAGCAGCTGAACGCGGCTTTTTTGATTGGATGATTCGTCAGAATCCTGACGTTGTATGCTTACAAGATATACAAGTTGATGAGCGCAGCTTAAATGACAGCGTTTTTTTCCCCGCAGGCTATAACACTTATTTTTTTGACTCAATGGATGACCCTGATACCGCAGGCGTCGCAATCTATTGTAAAAAAATGCCTAAAGCGATTATGACAGGTATGGGGTTCACCGAATGTGATATGGAAGGTAGGTTTATCCAAGCAGACTTTGATAACGTCAGTATTGGCTCTTTCTTAACCCCTCACGGATCCAATCATGAAGCAAGCCTGCAAGAACACAAATATAACTTTATGGAAGGCTTTAAAAACCATCTAATTAAAACTCGACGAAAGCGCAGGGAATTCATCTTTTGCGGCACAACAAACGTAGCGCGCTCTCCTATTGACGTAAGCAGTTGGTTTGTTAATCAAAGAAACTCTGGTTTTTTGCCTGAAGAAAGAAAATGGATTAATGAAATTTTCAACGAAATGGAGTACATAGACGCTTTTCGTCAAGCCAACAAACAAGACAAACAATACACTTGGTGGCCAGATTATGAACGTGCATGGAAGTTAGATGAAGGAGGTCGTCTTGATTATCAAATAACGACCCCTGGTATTAAACATTTAATCCAAGGGGGCAGCGTTTACAAAGGCCAACGCTTTGCGGATCACGCTCCATTGATCATGGAATACAATATCGACTAACCTATAATTAAATAGCCAATCTAATCGCTTTAAATATGCCCCGCTGACGATCATCAGACGGGGCTTTTTTATGCTAATAGTGTGCACTAGCCATCTAAATACTTCTTTGATGCACCAAAAAGAACCTACACATAAAGCTGAACGGCACCCGTAACGCCCCCTACAAATCAGACCATTCGGTTATAAATAAGAAGTTTTCTATAACATTCATTCACTTACAGAGTTAACTGAAATTATTTTTTCAGACTGGCACATATACTGCAAAATACGTTTCACTCGTTATTTCAACTAAAAGTGCATAAAAGGAAAAATACAATGAAATTCAAAAACATATTTAAAAAAACACTTCTTATTGCTGCTTCTTTGGCTACCCTCTCAGCGGCCAACATAGTACAAGCAGATGTATTGCAAGACATTAAAGATAGAAAGGTTTTACGCGTTGCTGTACCTCAGGATTTCCCTCCTTTTGGGTCCGTTGGCTTAGACCTTAAGCCTCAAGGAATCGATATTGATGTGGCTCAATACATCGCTGACAAAATGTCCGTAGAGCTTGAATTAATTCCTGTTACCAGTGCCAACCGCATTCCTTATCTTCAAACTAAAAAAGCAGATTTAGTCATTTCCAGCCTTGGAAAAAACCCAGAACGAGAAAAAGCCATTGATTTTTCAACACCATACGCACCGTTCTTTTTAGGTGTATTTGGTGATAAAGAAATACAGGTTAAGAGTGCAGACGACCTGACAAATAAAACGGTTGGAGTAACACGCGGAGCAGTTGAAGACCTAGAATTAGAAAAAATTGTTTCAAGCAATACAACCATTCAGCGCTTTGAAGATAATAATACGACATTATCTGCCTACCTTTCAGGTCAAGTTAATTTGATCGCCACTGGGAATTTGGTCGCTGCTGAAATTGCTAAAAAACAACCTAACAGAGCACCTGAAAGTAAATTCATGCTGAAAGAATCTCCTTGCTATATAGGTATGATGAAAGATGAGAGCGCACTGCAATCTGAAGTTAACAGCATTATTGCAGCAGCATTTTCGGATGGGACACTAAACAGCATTTCTATGAAATGGTTAAAAGCACCTCTACCAGAAGGCTTTGGAGCTTAATCACAATGCTAAACTTTTCGGATTTATTGCCTTATACAGACCAGTTCCTAAAAGGTTTGTTAACAACGGTTGAACTGACATTGTATTCAACTTTATTAGGCTTAATATTGGGGGCGGTTCTAGCAACCGCCCGTCAATACGGCTCCTCTTTAGTGGCTGGCGTGGTTTCTGTGTATGTGGAATTGATTCGAAACACACCTTTTATCGTACAGTTATTTTTTATATTTTTTGGACTACCATCAATAGGGGTAATGTTATCACCATGGCAAGCAGGCATGATTGCTATGGTGATAAACCTTGCCGCTTACAGTACGGAAATTATTCGAGCGGGTTTAGGAACAACACCTAAAGGACAATGGGAAGCAGCGAAAGTGCTAGGGTTAAGTTTTAAACAAACACTTCTTAGAGTCGTTATGGTGCCTGCGGTTGAGAAAATCTACCCTGCACTCACAAGCCAATGCATTATCGTTATGCTTGGGTCGGCTGTACTTTCTCAGATATCCGTTCCTGATTTAACTTACGCTGCAAATTTAGTTCAGTCACGTAATTTTAGAAGCTTTGAAAGTTATTTAATCACTGCAGGGCTGTACCTTTTACTTGCCATTTTAATGCGTAAAGCATTTAACATGATTGGAAGAAGAGTCTTCTCTTATCGAGTAATTAAATGATTGAATTTTCTAACATTGACATCATAAGAAATTTATTAATTGCCACTCAATGGACAATACTATTGTCTCTAGCCGCTTTCGCAGGCGGCATAACCGTTGCTTTATTATTGACGGCGGCAAGATTGAATAAAACACCGTTATTATCCATTTTTGTCCGGATATATGTCGAAGTTTTTCAGGGTACGCCCTTACTTATGCAAATGTTTTTATGCTTCTTTGGATTGTCCATGATAAGCATTGAGATATCAGCTTGGAACGCGGCCGCCTTGTCTTTAACTTTATTTACCAGCGCTTTTTTAGTAGAAATCTGGCGTGGGTGTATAGATACTTTACCAAAGGGGCAATGGGAAGCGTCTCGCTGTCTAGGATTGAGTTTCTTACAAACACTGCGTTACATCATTCTACCTCAAGCGATTAAAACAGCTTTAGCACCTTCTATAGGGTTTTCTGTACAAGTTGTGAAAGGTACCGCTTTGGCATCAGTCATTGGATTTGTTGAACTGACAAAGGCGGGGTCAATGCTAAACAACGCAACGTTTGAACCTTTTAAAGTGTTTACATTTGTCGCTATTATCTACTTTATACTGTGTTATCCATTATCTTGGACAAGTAAATTCTTGGAGAAAAAATTCAATGCCTCTCGTTAAAATTAATGATGTTCATAAATATTACGGGGACCTCCACGTATTAAAAGGGGTAAACCTTTCTATTAAACAGGGAGAAGTGATCTGTATCATTGGCCGAAGTGGTTCAGGAAAAAGCACACTATTACGCTGCATGAATGGCCTAGAAGACTATCAAAAAGGAGGGATTACCGTTGACTACAAAGAGGTCACAACTGAGGACATTCAGGTAAAAGCATTAGCCAAAAGTGTGGGTATGATATTTCAGAACTTCAACTTGTTCCCTCACTTAACTGTGGGACAAAATATTATGCTGGCCCCAACTATTGTTTTAAAGCAGTCCACTGAAGAGGCTCGTGTAGTTGCTAAAAAAATGCTAACTAAAGTAGGGCTTGCCGATAAATTTGACAGCTATCCTGAGCAGCTGTCAGGAGGGCAACAACAACGCGTTGCTATTGCCCGTGCTTTAGCCATGTCGCCAAAGGTGCTTCTATGTGATGAAATTACATCAGCACTTGACCCAGAATTAGTTGGTGAGGTATTAAAAGTAGTAGAACAGCTCGCCGAAGAAGGCATTACGTTAATTCTAGTAACTCATGAAATGAATTTTGCGCGTGATGTAAGTGACCGAGTGGTGTTTATGAATCAAGGTAAAATTTGGGAAGAAGGTCCGCCAAAAGACATATTTGAAAAACCACAGACAGAAGAATTAAAACTCTTCGTCAATTCGGTCCTATAGAGATCAAAGACACTGATGAACGCTTATCAAGAATTCATCAGTGTCTTTGATGTTACTTTCATTTTTAAATGATAAATTTCTCGTGGTCCAACAGTGTGCATTTTAGCTAACGCATTCGCACTTTCTACACAGACAAAAGATCGATACTCTTCGTCTAGCATATCATTACGTTCTCTCGATAGTTCTTCACCAGGATTCCAAACGACAACACATGAGGTTCCCTCGGTAACAATAGAAATACGTCGGTTAAAAACAGGGTCATCCAAATAAGTAACAGACGGTGCATTTAGATAAATACGGTCAAGAAAGGTACAAGGAAAGATGTCACCCTTCTGCTGATGCTCCCCCCCCATAAACTTATCAATATACTTTAAGCCATCTAGTCCCTTAACCACAGATAAGTTGCTGTCACCAACATGGAAATACGTGTGAAATGCTTCAGAAACTTGAATGGGCTCATAAGATAAATTCGCCGCGGAGAAATGGACCTGAAAACCATCGCCGAGTCGAAATGTTTGACGCAGCTCAAAAGGTTGAGGCCACATATCTTCAATCAAAGGGTGATGTTCAGATTCAAGCTGTATAACAACTTTGACGTCTCCATTTTTAAAGCGCCCTACTTCAACTAATTCCCAACGAAAATAGCGAGCAATTCCATGAGCTTGAAGGTCTGTATGCTGAAGGTTTGCACCAAACCAAGGCCAACATACTGGAACCCCAAAATGTTTACGGCCAAATCGAGAATCAGAGCCATCGTTCTCAGATTGAAACAAAATATCTTCACGACCCTGCTGAATAAAGCTAGTTAGATGCCCACCCCAAAGGGATATTTTTGCGGTGAAACCCAATTGATCGATAATAATTTCATCGCACCCTTTAAAGCTAGAAGCAATTAATTCGCCTCCTATAGCTTCTAACTCTGCAATCAACTGGCTGTCCATTCCGTACCTCTATCAATTAATGTGTTCAAACATATTAGTGACATAAGACGTAATTGCAACCTAGACATGAAGAATGGCTAAAAATAGTGCAGCGATATTCACAACTTTTTATTCTGTTGCCATATCAAAAACAATCTCAAATACACCAAATCAAAGCATATTAGAAATGTCATGTTTACAACTCTTATATGCATCTAGGGAAAGTGCCAATAAGTCTACTGAACCTCAGTCTGAAGCAAGAAGACTTATTCGTACCTTCTCTAGGTTGAGCTAATTTGGTTCCCACCTAAAGACTCTGCAAGCGTCAAAGCCTCATTTGCTTTACCAACCCAATCAGATATATTTTTTATACTCGTATCGACCTGAGTGATACCAATACTCAGAGTTGTGGAAACAGTGCCATTATTCGTTTCTATTGATAAGGCTGCTATTTCTTCTCGAACCCTGCTTAATAAATCTGTCGCACTTTTTGAGTTATTATTTGGTAATACAATTGCAAATTTTTCACTATTAAAACGGCCAACAAATGCGTTAGATTTAACGGAAGATAACAACACCTGAGACACAGCTTGAGTAACAACATCGCTTATGAGGTAATCATATTGACCTTCTTCATCTCTAAAATAATCAGGTCGAATCATAATAAGTGAATGGCTTGATTTCGGCGACTTATGAAATGCCTGCAATGTAAAACCTAACGCTTTTTCAATGCTGTTTCTATTTTTTAAACCAGTCAACTCATCAGTCGTTTTCATGACTTGAATTGTACGATTCGCGGTAGATAAAGCCGCTTTATTTGTTGCCACATCGGTAACATCATAAACAATAATGCAAATATGCTTCACTGTTCCATCAATATGAGTCAATGGCCTAATAGTCACATTTTGGAACATTTGTTCTGCGATACCAGTAATAGGACGATAGCTCTTAAACAAGAATAAATACGGTCTCTGCTCCCATGAAATATGTATAGGTGTATGCAAAGCAACAACCGTATCCATTTTCTTTCTTAGCCAATTTGAATTTAAATCAGGAAACACATCAAACAAAGAGTTTTGCTTTGCATTGGCAGAGCTTACACCGCTATGGTTCTCCATAAAGCTATTCCATAGCTGAATATTATATTCAACATCGAGTACTATTAAGCCAGCATCAATGTTGTGCAACATATCAAATAGCCAATGAAGTTCAAATAATTCATTTGAATCCGTACTCATTTATTATTCCTCAACCAAATAAGATAAAAGATTTTCTAATACACCAACTGAATCTTCGGTAAACAAAAGCATCAAATCACAACTAATTTGATAGTTTTCTACTTCATAGACAATTTCTACAGCAAGAGTTTGTTTCCATTGCGTTTTTTTGATTTGAATTAAGTCATTAATAGAGACGTGTTGCCCTAACAACACAGGATGGCCATGACTAAAATCGATATTTAGCTGTTTTCCCATTTCCATCATAAATGGGCCAATTAAAACAGACGAGACATCCATTAACAATTCGACTTCAGCATTTCTATCTAATTTTTGATCATAATGAAGTAGCTTTGCCATATCTGGAAAACTGGAGTCTGAAAAAATAAATAGCGCTTCAAAAGCAACACCAGCACCAACAAACCCCTGAGATATCGCAGAACATTGCTTGCCTTTATCTCCGTAAGTTAATGCCATCTGCAACTCACTCACTTCCAGCATATTCACATTAGGAACAGGAAGTTTAATAAAGACATCAAGCATATCAGCTAAGACACTAGCGGCCTTACCCATCGCAATATTTGATACTTCTTGTAAACATTCATTTAAAGAGAATTGTTCTGATACAGAGCCTGTACCAAAAGCTAATTGATCACTAGATTGCAAACCTTTTTTATTGTAAAGGTTATGTTTTTTCAACACTTCAAGCACAATACCTTGAGTTGCCGGTTTTTTTAGAAAATCCAATGCCCCTAAAGACATCACCCTAGCAAGAGCTTGAGGCTGAATATCTGCGGAAACAACAATGACCGAAACTTTCGTTCCCAGCTTTTGGAGTTTTGCCAACGTTTGATATCCATCCATAACGGGCATGTTAAGATCTAAAAAAAGAATGGATACGTTTTTTGTGCTAATAACGTCTAATGCTTCCATTCCGTTTGAAGCAAAGAACAAAGAACTCTTCCACTCTTCAGGAATCAACTTCGCAAATTGCTTCCTAGCAATATTCGAGTCATCACAAATTAGAACATTAACACTCATACACACACTCTAATAATTAATTGGTACGTTTTTAAAATTAAAAAACACATTTTAAACTATGACAAATAAAAACATCACTAAAATATGCTCAACGGCTTGTCATTACACTAAAGATACTAGAAGTTGACACACTGCATGCTCATCATAATATAGAGAACCTTCTATTACTAACGGAGCAACCAATATACCCACTCCCAGCTGTTCCACTAATTTAATCTCACCCAAAGGTGTCTGCTTAAAATAAGCATCGTCTAAAATAACAAAATCAAGAACTCCTTTTGCATTAATAACGGAGTTCGATGAGACCGTTTTAACGATGGTTTCAACCTGTTGAAATAAACTCATACCAAGCTGTTCAGGGTCGGAACCCAAGTTAGGTAAGTACACTTTTAAATTAGGGTTTGATTTTATTGCTTCAGATACGCCTAAAGGCAGCAAGTTTGCAAGCATGCTAGTGTAAAAACTACCCGGAGGGTAACATATAACATCTGAATTAATTATCATATCTTCCCGATCTGACAATAAATTACATTTCGCAGGGCGGTATTCTTCCGATGAATGATTTAAAAAAATACGCTTAATTGGGCTGGTAAGAGGCTCTTTTTCTTTTCCGGTTATATTATGCTGACCGAAGACAAAGTCTCCATTATCTAACTCAACCGCTAGACTATGAGTAGAATCCGCAATCGTTTGAACAGTACCTAACACTTTAACAAGTCGAGAAAATAAAAATACAATAGGGTCCAACTGTTGATCGTTATTCAAATACCCACCAGCAATAATTAAGTTCCCTATGCTTGCTCCCTGTAAATCAAACCCAGAAGATATTTTAGATAAGATTACAGAAAGTTGAGTGCAAATCAATTGCCTCATAGGCTCAGTAATCGGTTTAATCAGTTCATGACGTCCACTGGCGATATCAATTAGCTCTTTCTTTAAATCACCCTGATCACCAACTTTACTCAGTCGGTAGTTAAATAACTCGTAAACTTCAGGTTGACCCAGCACTGTTTCATCTGCCAAAGCCATTAAACGACTGCGTAAATCACCGACCGCGGGCATAGAAAACTCATCTCTCAAACGAGCCGAGCTACCACCAGAGTCAAATGGAGTGACGAGATGAATAGAGTTGTGAGTATAGTGTTTTAGAGCCCTACTGATTTTATTTAAAGCAGTCCCCCCACTAAAAAATAAAACTTTAGGACCTAACTCTGGCATTTTTTGGCAACGTTGAATACGAATAGGATCAGGAAAAGAAAATTTTCGCCAAATTAAAGGTGTAGAATCCATAAATAAGTCTTATTAAAAAGCATGCTATTATTAAATTGAAATCAGTCAGTATTAGATTTAAAAGCGAATTGATTTCGACCATTAGATTTGGCAAGAAATAAGCGTTTATCAGCCAAATCAAAACACTTAATAAAATCAAAACTCGATTCGGAGCTTAACGCACCACCAATACTAAAACTTAGAAAATCACATTGTTTGCTGGGATGGGGCCATAATCTGTCACTCATAATACGTAATGCATTGTTTGCAACAATACTAACCTCCTTCTCAGTAACATCAAATAACACTACTACGAACTCCTCGCCACCATAACGGAGGCATAAACCATTTTCTGGCGTAACAGAAAGAAGTTCATTGGCTACTTTTCTTAAGGCTTCATCACCTTCTAAGTGCCCTAGCATATCGTTATAGTCTTTAAAAAAGTCTATATCAAAAACCAATACAGCGAACTCTGTATCACTTTTATTGTAAGACAGGTCCACTGTTATTCTGTCAAACTTTTTACGATTAAAAAGCCCAGTTAAGGAGTCTCTAAAGGCTTCATCCTCAACAACGGATAAACTCTTTTCATACCTTGCAGCAGTATGTTGGCGCTCAGTAACATCAATTAAATTAAGTAATAATGACTTCTGATTTTCCCATGTGATAGGTGAACCAATCAAATCAAACCATCGATGATATTTTTCATCATAATAAGACTCAATCAGCACTGACGATTCGCCATCCTCTTTCAGCATAACTTCATTGTATTTTACTTGATGGAACTCTTCAGCTAAATCTTTAATTGAATCAATTTTAGATAATGAGAATACTTCCGCAAAATATTCGTTATGATAGACAATAGATTCATTAGTAAGCACAGCAACACGCAAATTAGAATGCTGAATCACATCAGCTAACTGCTTACTTACTGTTGTAATCGTTGACTGTTGTTCTTCAATTTTAATTAGAAACCGTCTTAACTGATCTGCGACTTCGCCCACTTCATTTTGATCTCTGAACTGCATTAATTGCTGACTCGATAACGACCCTGATGCTAGCAGTTTTCGCAACAATCCGATTCGATCAAATACTTGATATTTAAGACCTGCATAAATAAGTAGAATAATCACCAAACTGATCACAATGATGATATTCAGCCTTACTTGCGCATTGCTTGCATCTGTTACTAATTGCAATGCCTGATCAGAAAGACCCTCTTTTGTTTCATTAAACAGTAGAGCAACATAATTTAAAATGCTATCAGAGATAATGCTATTCTGCGTTGAAATGCTTATAAGCTGAAACCGAATATCACTTCGCATTTCTAACATAGAAATAAGTCCCAGAGGGCCTTCTATTGCAGCGTTAATAAATAAAAGCTCACTAGAGTTAGACTCTAACTTTAGATCATTTAATTGCCCTAAACTAAATAATAAATTTGATTCTGCCGTCTTTATCTCAAACTTTCTTTTTTTAACGATTAGATCAAACACTGATCTAGAAATGTTATAGGTCAGATGGTTCCATGCATAAAATTCCTCTAAAGACTGCGCACCACTATCAATCTGGTTCTTTTCAAAATAATCTAAGATAGTTGATATTTTTTGCGTAATCTGAGATTCAAGCTGCAGTACTGTACTTCTTTTTTCATACAACTGGTTTAAGCCAGGTTCTAATACTAAAAGTAAGGATCTTAATTCATCCGCAGACTCTTGATCGCTCATTAGACTCAGTTCTAGACGAATTCTTTTTATCAATAATTGAATACTATTGTTTGAGATCCTCAATTGAGCAAGCGAATCACTTCTTATCAAATCACGCCCAAAAGAGGATAAACGAGTAACATGAAGTTTTAGACTAGATAGCTGATCAAAACTCGGAACACTTGTACTCTCGTTATACTCAGCATTACTTTGAAAAACACTTAAACGCTCAAAAGCAATAAAACTAATGGCCATTAAGCACATAATAATAAGTAAAAATCCGCATATTATTTGCCCACTAATATGAGAAAATAGCTTAGGTTTTTTATTTAGTAACATTAATTCATGACCTTTAAATTAATATTAGAGAGTCTACCATCTACTTTAGGAGAAACTGAACCTCTGTCTTCAATAAATTCAACAACTACACTCCAAATATGAGGGTCTTCTAGAGAGTAAGATTTAGCGCTTTTATTGCGAAGCACTTCGTATTTATCGCCTCCATTCTTAAGGAAATCATCCGTTGCTAAGGTATAGCTGTCTTTCAGTAAGGGTCGGCCATCACTCGTTATAGAAACGACTCTAGCACCAACTGGGTTACTCAGATCATACGCGACTTCAAAACCAGAAATTTGTAAAAACCGCCCTGAAAGCGCTTCGACACTGGAAAGCGAGTGCTCCATCACTTGCTTTAGCTCCGCAGGAGTAATATCAACAACACTCACTTTACCGCCGAATGGCAACTCTTTTTGAATGTCTTTTCTAATCAGCATGGTTCCCGCATCATAAGAGCTGTTACCACGTATTGAACCGCCATTAATGATTGAAAAGTCTGCCTTTCTAGACTCTCTAATAGCATCGGCGAAAAGATTCCCCAATGCACTTTCTGCTGTCCTAACGTTCTTTTTATATGAATTCACTGGCGTCAATATACGGCCGATCTCTTGATCCAGCACAATAGACAGACGACTCAAATAACTTTCAATAACCTTATTTACTTTGATGCTTTTTTGCGTATTTGAGTAATCAACGATCTCTCCCGTTGAGAATTGATTATCAGAATCCAAATGTATTTTAATTAACTCCCCATCATTGCCCCCACCCTTTGCAAACAACGGTGCTTTTGAAAAATCAACAACGTCTTTTCCTTCATAGGAAACAAGCAGTAAATCAACGGGCGACATTTTTGAAATGGGATACTCAGAAAACACATCACTTTCAATCACAGCAACAATCTTATCCGCGCCTTCTAACCGCAGTTTTTTGGACAACTTTTGCAGTTCATATAAAGGGTCTCTAACAAACCCCGCCCCTCTTAAATAACGATCATTCACGGTAGACGACATAATCATCATCACGCCAATCGATATATCATTACTCTCAAAGACAAAATACGGAAAAGTACCTTCTATTGGATCCATAGTTCTCAAATCACGGACATTAGATAAAATCATCGGAAAACTTGCTTCACGGGTGCGTAAAGACAGCGAATCTAACCCCTTTGCAAAATCCCTTTGATTAACCATAAAAACATCGGTTTCCATCACATTTAATATATCAATCATGTGAGCACCTTTGTCATATACAGACAAAGCATTTGGAAATAAACTGTCCCCACCGTGAATAAAAAGTACGTCCTCCCCCGATTCTTTTTTCAATTTTTCAATATAACCAGCTAAATTAGCGATTCCAGGCTCATTGTCATTTTGGAAAATATCAGGAATATTAGACGTAAAAAGTAGCGTAACTGCATTCGCCACGTTAAAACGAGCCATACCCACACTTATAAAAAATAAAAACAATAACCGAACAAGAGAATTCATACACAACCTGTAGCACAAGTAACAATACTTGAGGCTTTATCCATTAAGCATTACGAGAGAATTATTAACCCCAGTTTAACCTGTTTTTATCTTTGATCAAGAAAAGTACAATTTATTTTTCATTACTTTTTTGAAAACAAACAAAAAAAACCGCTTTTAATAAAAACTAAAAGCGGCTTTTTATGTATTACTCTACGTTTTATTTAAAAGTACGTTTACGCACTTTTTCTAAACGTTTCAAGATTGCATCTAAACGCTCTGGTTTAACCATAAACTCTTGGAAACCTTTCATACCTTCTTTTGCCATATTTGGGTTTGTGTCACGGTCATAGAATTGTGCCGTACCATCCGCCTCATTAAGCATTTTCACCCCTTTATTTAAGAAGTAATTATCAGGTGCTGTTGCATCTTTATGTGGAGGTATTTGTAACAACGCTTTATTCACTAGAGTTTGGTTTTCAGCTCTAGACATAAATTTCAAGAATTTACGAGCATCTTCTTTATTTGTTGCTTTAGCTGGAATATGGATTGTATCCATTGGTGCATCTTCAGCTACATCCACTGCTGGATCTATGATAGGAAATTGGAAAAAGCCCATTTTACCATCTAGCTCTTCAGGGAAGTTTGGTGTAATGAAGTTACCAATCAAGTACATTGCCGCTTTGCCGTTATACATAAACGGTTGCGCTTCTTGCCAAGAGTAAGAAGAATGGTTTTCTAGGTAATAACCTGGCTCAACCATTTGTTTCCAGTTTTCAAACGTTTTACGAACACGATCATCAGTGTAAGGAATTTTCCCATCCATTAGATCGATGTGGAATTTTAAACCATTGGTACGCATGTTGATGTAATCAAACCAACCTGCAGCAGTCCAAAGGTACTTAGTACCGATAGAAACAGGTGCTATATCATTTGCTTTTAATTTCGCACTTGCCGCTAGGAATTCATCCCATGTTTTTGGTTCTTCAATACCATACTGTTCGAATATATCTTTACGGTAGTAAATACCCCATTGATAATAAGTATATGGAACACCCCATTGCTTATCATCAATTGTCATTGCAGGCTTAGCGGTAGGCATTACATCGTGTAATTTTTCCTCATCCCAGATGTCACTAACATCTTCTAGAAGGCCACGCTCAACAAACGTTTTCATACGGTTACCCGCATACCAGAAAACAAGATCCGGTGGAGAAGTCGCTAACCAGTTACGGATAGCCGTTTTATAGCCTTCTTTATCATAAAGGTTGTATTTTACTTCTACATCAGGGTTTTCTGCTTCGAACTTTGTTACGATTTCGTCAAATGCTTTCTTAGGTGCAGGATCGGCTTGGTCGGAGTTAATAACTAATGTACCAGCCTGAGCTGATGCCATCATAGTTGCTAAAACAGTGCCTGCGATCAAAGAGTGAATCTTTTTCATACTTTAGGAGCCCTCGCTTTTCTTTTTATTAAAATGGAACTTAGTTTCAGTATTAAACAGAATTTTGTATTCGTCAATCAAACGAAGACAAAATTCTGTTATTTCTTAGGTTATTCCTTACTATTTTGTTCTTTTTTTCCATACAGAGACACCACATGGGGGTAACACATCACTTCCAATTAAAGCCGATGAGCCGTCTGGACGATAAGTTTTATCTTCAGAACTGTAATTAAATACGAAGATTAAATTGCCTCTTTGTCTTATACGAACACCTTTCGGTAAAAAATAAGGCGACAAATTAGCTTTTTCTGCTAAACGACTTAAACTCACTTTCAATAGTTCATTATCCAAACAAGAGCCGAGGTAATAACGCTGATCGTCACCAATTAACACAGCTTTACCAGCAACATCACTCAGCAATACAGGCAACTCTGTTTTTAATTGTTCATGCCAATGCTTAAGTAAACCTGTACCCCACTGGCCATTTACAGCCATTTTTGTGTGCTCAGGCAGGGCATCAACTCTCTCAACGGTTACAGGTAAAATTTTTGCTAACGGACCTGGAGGTAAATTGTCAGGAATTTGATAACTCTCTGTTTTACTTCCTGAGCGCGGCCCAACAAGCAAAACCCCTTGATAGCTTTCTAAGCGAGCTTCCAACTCAAGTGATACATAAGCCTGGGCTGGTAGCACTAACATTTGATAGTGTTCAAACTCCGCTTTCGAAGAAATAATATCAACGCTTAATCCCAACTCTCTCAAAGCTTCATATACTCGGTAACACCAGAACATATAACGATAAGCTTTTGATTGAGGTTGGATATCTAAAGACCAACAAGCATCATAATCAAACATTAACGCCACATTACCTGCGGCAGGTAGAGAAACTAACGAGCCGACATCAACACCTAATTCATTCGCCAAGCACTTAACTTCATTAGAAACTTGTTCTGCTTCTACGGCTGCCTCAGCAACAGAAGCATCCGGTCGTAGTAAACCTGCGTGCATTTGCTCTTGTGCAAACGGAGCTTGCCTCCAGCGGAAATAAGACACCATTTCAGCCCCATGAGAAAAGGCTTCCCATGTCCATAAACGCACAGCGCCATCAGCAGGAGTAGGATTATGTGGAGCCCAATTAACAGGTCCCGGTTGTTGCTCCATAATCCATAAACGACCTTTACCACAGCCTCTATATAAATCATGGTGAAAAGCACCAAAATCAGGATGACCGGTACGAAGATACTCGTTCTTCTCAATATCTGAATAGATAGCTTCTTGATCCAAGAAACCTAACGGGTAAGTGTCCCAACTTGCCACATCCAAGTCTTCACCAACTTTATGATGATCGAATGCAGTAAAGAAGCCCATATAGTTATGAACTAAATCTCTACCAGTTGAGTACTTTCTTAAAACCTCCGTTTGCAGTTTGTTATAAGCAACAACTTGATCAGAGCAGCAACGTTGAAAATCCAATCTATGGGATGGGTTTGCCTCAGTTACCGTTAAATTAGGTAATTCAATCTCATCAAATGAGCCATAATCCATGCTCCAAAAAATATTCCCCCATGCAAGATTAAGTGCTTGGATCGTTTTATATTTTTCTTTTAACCAAATACGAAAAGCATCTAAATCAACCGCTGAGTAGCTTAAAATCGTATCATGACAACCGTATTCATTATCTGTTTGCCATGAGACAACAGCTGGATGATTGCCATATCGCTGCGCCATAAGAGTAACAATACGACGGCACTCTTCTCTATATTCTAAACTTGCAAACGTATAATGACGACGAGAACCAAAACCTCGCGTTCGACCTTGTTCATCAGTAGCAAGCATCGATGGATATTTATCTACTAACCACTTTGGAGGAGTCGCTGTTGGTGTTCCTAAGATCACTTTCAAACCATGATCATGTAAGATAGATAAGGACTCATCTAACCAAGACCAATTAAAGTATTCAGAAGTTGGCTCTATCGTGCTCCAACTAAATTCACCAATACGGACATACTCAATTCCAATACGTCGCATTTCCTGTGCATCTTTAACCCAACGACCTTTAGCCCAATGTTCGGGATAATAACAAACACCTAATTTCATTTTACACTCCCGAAAAGGCCTGACTAGGCGCACCTTTAACTGCCACATCTATAGCAATAACGTGCCCAGCTAATGGCGTCTGATTCAATTCTGTTTCACTCATATCCACACTTGCAGAAGTGATAAATAACGTATTACCAGTAGGGCCACCAAAAGCACAACTTGTTGGTTTTGCAAAAGGGAGGTCAATCACTTGTAGCTCCTCACCTTCGGGGCTATAACGTACAATTCGAGAGCCATCCCACTGAGCATTCCAAAGGCAGCCTTCAACGTCTATAGCAGATCCGTCTGGCCCCATGCCTTCTGGTGTTTTTATAAATTCTTTCTGTGCCCTAATATCTTCAAAAGCAGGAAAAGGAAATGCATGTATTTTGCCTTGCATGGAATCACCAAAATAGAATCTTCCTCGCTCTAGATCCCAAGCTAATGTATTGGAAATACCGATTCCATCTAACTGCTTTTCTGTTTTGCCTGTTGGATAAACCTTCCATAGTCGACCAGAAGAACATTCTTCCGCATCATCCATTGTGCCAACCCAAAGATTCCCATCTAAATCACATTTTGCATCATTACTACGATTTGTTGGAATGTCTTCATCCAATAGACATAAATACTCTAATTCGCCCGTTTCTTTATCTAAATAAGCAACGCCATCAGCAAGCGTCACCGCAAGACGATCACTTTGCGTAGTAAACACAGCAGAAACTTTTTTAGCTAAAGTCCAAGAGTTATATTCGCCAGTTTCTTGACTCCAGCTCCAAACTTGACAGGCAGGAATATCAACCCAATACAAAGATTGATCTGGCTTGCTCCAAAAAGGGCCTTCAGCAAGAAGGTGTCGCTGTTTACTGACTTTTTGAATAGCCTCAATCATTATTATTCTCTTTCCATGATGCTGCGAATGCTTGGGCATTCAAGATCGTTTGTTCGACCGACTGTCCCTTTTTATATAATGCAGATCCTAAACCAAAACCACGGGCTCCAGCAGCAAGGTAGTCTCCAACATTATCAGGAGAAATACCTCCAACTGGGCACAACCGCACTTCTTTAGGAACCACAGCACCCATTGCTGAGATGACTTTCAAAGAAGGTAAAGCCTCTGCTGGGAAGATTTTTAATGCGTCAGCACCAGCATGTATAGCTGCGAACGCTTCTGTGACAGTGAAAAATCCTGGCATAGTATATAAACCTGCCGTTTTAGCTGCACGGATGATTTCTGGATCCGTGTGAGGCGCAACCATTAAGCCTGCACCAGTTGCAATAAGCTGCTTTAATTGATCCATAGAAAGTACAGTACCAGCACCAATCAAAGTTGTATCGCCATAAGCTTCTTGCAATAATCGAATGCTTTCAAAAGGATTAGGAGAGTTTAAAGGAACTTCTATCATACGAAAGCCCGCTTCAATTAAAACACGCCCATGATCTAAAACTTCATGAGGCTCAACACCTCGCATGATGGCAACCATTGGAAACTCTTGCATCATTTCATCAAAAGAATGTTTCATTAATTTGCGACTCCCGTTAAAGGTAACTGTTGTTGATTGGCTGCTAGGTATTTCAAACCACGAATACTGGCTTCACCTGCATCTAAGAATTCACTTTTTAACCCATGATATGCAAGCGCCAGTGCATATCGTTCACTTAAATTATTACTACCAATTAAAAGAACGGATGTTTGCGAAGGCTGCAATGCCTCTAAAATATTTTGTACATCCGTCCCAATAACGATACCCGACAAATAGTCACGCCCTTCATCTTCTGTTAATTCACCACAAACAAAGCGACTACGAACACTAAATAGGTGATGTAAAAAGCCGCCTTTTTGTTGGCTAACCTGCAACCCCTTATTAAATGCATCTTTGTTTAATGCATCTGAAACAGGCAGCCCTTTAACTAAACTAGACCCATCATTGAGACGAGCAAAAATTTCACCAGAAAAAGTAGTAGAAAAGTGTCGAATTTCACTACTTTCTATTTGAACCCATTTACAATGAGTTCCAGGCATACAACACAAAGGGTTTTCATCTCTTCTATTCTGTGACTGAAGCCAATCTAAAGCACCTAACAATTGAGTCTCTTCTCCACGAATCACATCGTGATATCCATGAACGCCTAATCCTTGAAGTCCAGGTACAATTGCAACAGGGCACGGCAAACTCGTTGTTAGCCAATGCAAATGCTCCGCAAGAGAAGGTAATGAAACAGGGCAAGTTTGATAAGCAACCTCTTGCCACCCCCCTTTACTGCCAACCATACCGGCCATATATACAGGAAGATCAGCCCTCAACCAGCTGCCTAATAGGTTTTTAAGAACTTCTTCAAATTCGCTCTTTTGTAGGCGAAGCATGCCACGATCGCTTTTCTTTTGCTCTAGTATTTGGCCATTAGAATCAACTAAAAAAGCACGTAAGTTCGTTGTACCCCAATCTACTGCAACAAACAAAGGAAGGTCACTTTTTTGAGAATCACTCATTAAACTCTCCCTCCATCAACAATTAAGTTTTGCCCTGTCATCATACGACTATCATCAGAACCTAAAAACAACACCAAATCAGCAACGTCCGAAGGTTCCATTTTCTCTTTCAACGCTTGTTGAACCATAAGCTCAGCCTCTGCTTCCGGCGTTAACCACAATTGTTTTTGCTTCTCTGTCATGACCCAACCGGGCAAAACAGTATTGACACGAATTTTATTTCGCCCCAATTCACGCGCTAACGCTTTTGTTAGACCTGAGATACCCGCTTTTGCAGTAACATAACCAGGGTAGCCTTCAAGCCCAAGAATCCAAGAATTAGAACTCATATTGATAATGCTGCCACCACCGGCTTCAGCCATTCCAGGAGCAACAGTCTGAGCAGCAAAAACATGATGCTTAAGGTTAACAGACATACAAGAGTCAAATTGCTCTGGAGTCATACTAGCTAATGTATGCCTATGATCATTAGCGGCGTTATTAACTAATATTCGAATGGCTCCCCATGCCGCTATTCGATTGTGAATTTCTGCCTGCAATAGCTCAATATTTGTTAGATCCACATAGCTAAACTGTGCTTTCAAACCAGATTGGATTAACTCATTTGTTAACGCTTCACCCGCCTCTTTATCTATATCAAAAAAGCTAACTAAACAGCCTTGTTGAGCCAAAGAACGAACAAGAGCTTCACCAATACCTGATGCACCGCCGCTCACAAGGGCATGACGACCAGCAAGACTAGGGTAAACTGTATCAGTCATTAGTGAGACTCCCTTTTAACCGTGGATCCACTGCTACCTACTAAGAAATCTAGATCAGCACCTTCATCAGCTTGCATTACATGATCAATATATAATTTTGCATAACCACGTTTGTATTCGCTTTCTTCAGGAATCCAAGCTTCCTTACGACGGGCCATTTCTTCATCCGTAATATGCAAATGCAAACCTCTGCCATTCACATCAAGGGTAATTTCATCACCACTCTGAACAAGCGCCAATGGGCCACCAACAGTGGACTCAGGAGAGACGTGTAAAACGACTGTACCAAAAGCAGTACCACTCATTCGAGCATCACTGATGCGAACCATATCCGTCACACCTTGCTCTAATAACTTACTCGGTAGCGCCATATTGCCGACTTCTGGCATTCCTGGATAACCTTTTGGTCCACATCCTTTCAACACCAGAATTGAATCTTTATCTACATCAAGCTCGGCGGTATCGATACGCGCTTTATAATCTTCTATATTTTCAAAAACAACTGCCTTGCCTGTATGTTGCAATAATTCCGCGGTTGCTGCACTCGGCTTAATGATTGCGCCTTGAGGTGATAAATTACCACGCAATACAGCAATACCAGCATTTTCACGCAAAGGTTTGTCTAATGGGCGAATAACCTCTTCATTAAAGCATTCAGCGCCATCAGTTACTGTACCTAAGCTATCACCTAGAACAGTATTTACCGTCATATCAAACACATGACTTAAACGCTGGATTAACGCAGGAAAGCCTCCGGCATAATGAAAGTCTTCCATTAAGAATCGTCCAGATGGCATTAAATCAACTAGGCATGGCACTTCGGCACCAATTTTATCCCAGTCTTCTAATGTCAAATCAACGCCAATACGACCAGCAATAGCCAATAAATGCACCACAGCATTGGTTGACCCGCCGATTGCCGCATTCGCACGAATTGCATTTTCGAAGGCCGATTTTGTCAAAATATCTGACGGTTTAAGGTCTTCTTTTACCATTTCAACAATACGCGATCCAGTCAGATGCGCTAATGTTTGACGTCGAGCATCAACAGCTGGCAATGTACCATTTTCAGGTAGCGACATACCTAGAGCTTCAACAAGACACGCCATAGTGGAAGCAGTTCCCATTGTCATACAAGTACCGCGTGAACGGGACATACCAGATTCAGCACGCATAAATTCGTCAAGGCTCATTTTGCCACCACGAACTGCTTCACTGAATTTCCAAACGTCCGTTCCAGAACCAATGTCTTTACCACGGTATTTACCATTTAACATTGGACCTGAAGATACAACGATAGTTGGCAAGTCAACAGAACAAGCGCCCATCAGTTGAGCAGGTGTTGTTTTATCACAACCACCTAAAAGCACCACACCATCCATTCCATAAGCTCGCATGGATTCTTCTACATCCATACTCATTAAGTTACGAAACAGCATTGCCGTTGGCTTCATTTGAGTTTCACCAAGGGACATAACAGGGAATTCTAATGGCACACCACCGGCTTCCCATACACCTCGTTTTACATATTCAGCCAATTCCCTCAGATGTGCATTACAAGGTGTTAACTCACTCCAAGAGTTACATATCCCTATAATAGGTCGACCATCAAAACTGTGATCTGGGTAACCTTGGTTCTTCATCCAACTACGGTGTATAAATCCATCTTTATCTAATTTTCCGTACCATTGCTGGCTACGTAATACTTTCTTGTTTTTATCTTTTGGATCAGTCATTTAGTTTATCTCCGTAGTCGTCACAGCAGTGACAGCTATTAAAATCAAAGCCTCTGGGTCAAGGATCGGTAATTTAAGGCCAATTTGACTTAATGTCGCCCCGTTCAAGATAAGCTCTTTGTTCCACCAAGCAGGGCAGGTTTTCATTAGATGACTACCTATTTCGCTTGATTCTAAAACTTCTACTCGATACAACTGGTCAGCAATCAAATTAGGCAGACGCATCGGCAACGGATGAGCTTGCTTTGGGACAGTTAATTGAGCATACACAGCAAAGCCCGATAGACCATCATCACTTAAAGCCCATTGAGTTTGAGAACGGCCATCGGCACTCGGTAAACGCCAATTACGTCCTGTATGCATAATGTTTCGTTGCTGTTTATAATGAGATAACCAACGCTTTACAGTTGCTTTTTGTTCTTCGTTCGCATCCAATAGATTCCATTCAATGCCGAGGTGCCCTAGCATGGCAGTGCCTGCACGAAACACTACATCGTGAACACGACTTGTCGTATGACTTTTATCTGGGCCGATATGAGAGCCCATTACTTCTGGAGGGAAAAAATAACTAAAGCCACGTTGTATGCTATGTCGCTCTAAAGCATCGTTGCAATCAGAAGCCCAAAAACGCTTCGTATAATTCAAAATACCAAAGTCAACACGAGCACCGCCAGAGGAACAGCTTTCTATTTCTACCCCTGGGAAAGCCGCATTTAATTCACCAAATAAGCGATACAAGGCTTGTACTTGTAAATAAGCTTCTGGTCGCAGCTCTCCACCCGGCTGAGTGTAATCTCGATTCATATCCCATTTAATATAATCAATTGGGTATTCTTCCAAAAGGCTAAATAAACGCTCGCGGATATAAGCGTATGCATCTGGATGAGCTAAGTTCAAAATATGTTGATATCGACCTAACACAGCCTCATATTGAGGTAACTGTAATGCCCATTCAGGGTGATTACGGAACAAGTCTGAATCAGGATTGACCATTTCAGGTTCAAACCATAAACCAAACTCCATGCCCAAATCTTTCACATGTTGAATTAAAGGCATTAATCCGTTAGGGTATTTTTTCGTATCAACATACCAATCCCCTAATGCCGCTTGTTCATGATCGCGACCTTTAAACCAACCATCATCTAAAATATAACGCTCAACTCCGACCTCAGCCGCAGCATCAGCTAACGCTTTCAGCTGATCCATATCATGGTCAAAATAAAACGCTTCCCATGTATTTAAATGAACTGGGCGTGGTTTTGTTAATTTTAGACGTGCTCTCGCTTCGTCATGGAACGCTTGGCTCATAAGGTTCAAACCTTGCGTACTCACACAAGCCAAAAGCTCAGGTGTTTCAATAGTTTCACCCGACGCTAAAGATAATTCACCGGGTAAATATAAGACTTCCGCTTGCAAGTAGCGATCGCCATTAATTGTATAATCTGCTTTTAATCTATGATTACCAGACCACGCAAAATGTGCTCCAATAACATCACCATGTTGTTCGCCAAATCCTTCTTGGCCTACAATAATACTTGGAAAATTCCCATGGGAATTACGACCATGACGGTTTTCTTGTAACCAGGTCGTCTGCCAAGTAGAACGTTCTTGTTGAAATTCTTGACACCAACGGCCATAAAAACCCATACGCTCAGTGAAATGCTCAGGCACAGGTAAAGTACAAGCTAACCGCTGAACTTCTACGGCCTCTTTACCAATATTGGTCAAAGTGATTTTTTGAGACAGTACACCTGAATTCAGTAAAGCTATATTCAAACTGATAGATAATTCAGCAACTGGGTCACACAAGTTAATCTGCAACCCATTGTCATCTTGAATAACATTTTGCAATAACCAAACAACGGACCAAGCAGGTCTATCAACAGCATTTACTTCTACTGCTGGTGATTGTAACCACCCTCGCCCAGCTTCAGGAAGCAAGCTAAGTCTAGGTGGATGTTCAAGCATGGCTTGTGGAACACCTGCTTGTAAAGCAAGATACAGATGCGACGCATCTGTATCTACTGGCAACACATTACCAAAATACACCAACTCAGGTGCACCTTTTTCAGGACATGCCAATAAGAGCGTTTTGCCAGCATTATCCTGACGATAAAAATCAGTATTTGCCAATACCGCCATTCGTTATTACCCCTTAGTCGCGCCAAGCGTTAGGCCGGCGATAAAGTGTTTTTGCATTGCAAAGAAAAGAACAACTGGCGGTAATGCCGCGACAATAGAGCCTGCGGAAATTAATTGCCAAGATGCTAACCACTGCCCTTTAAGCGCACTGATACCCGCTGTGATAGGACGAACTTCATCACTTTGTACTAATACAAGAGCCCAGAAATAGTCATTCCAAATAAAGGTGAAGATCAATACAGATAATGCTGCAAGTGCAGGGCGTACCAAAGGTAGCACGACATACCAGAAAATTTTCCACTCACTGACACCTTCTACACGAGCTGCTTCGATCAACTCATCTGGAAGAGCAACAATAAAGTTACGCATAAACAAGGTACAAAAACCTGTTTGAAACGCAACATGGAAAAGAATCAAGCCTGTTGCAGAGTCATACAACCCCATATCAATCGTTAAATCACGAACAGGAATCATCAAGATTTGAAACGGTACAAAGTTACCTGCAATAAAAGTTGCAAATAAAGCGATTGAACCTTTGAACTTAAATTTTGCTAAGGAATACCCGGCTAATGTTGAGAAAGCAACCGCACCGGCAACAGCTGGAAGGGTAATCAGAATTGAGTTCATTAAATACTTCGCCATTGGTGTCGCTTGGAAAACTTGAACGTAGTTTTCAATAATCATCCACTCGCTTGGTATTCCCCAATAGTTACCAGCATTGATGTCTGCAACAGAACGTGCAGACGTTAACAATACCGCAGCCATAGGTAATAACCACAATAACAAAGCAATCCAGATAGCAACCCGGTAACTAATATTTACCGAAGGTGATAATTTTTCAATAGGTGTAGGAAACATTAGGCTTTCTCACTCTTCAGCATGCGCCACAAGAAGTAGGCTATGTAAATATCCATAATTAAGAACAATACAGTCGCAATCGCAGCACCGTAACCCGCGCGATAGTTAAAGATAGATTGTTCATACATGAAATACGCTAATACGTTTGAGCTACCGAACGGCCCACCTCCCGTCATTGTTGCTACTAAGTCGAAGCTTCGTAATGCACCAATAACTGTTACAACAATCGCAATAAAAGTAGCTGGTCGAAGTTGAGGTAAAATAACATGCCAAAGCATTTTCCAGCCATGCGCGCCATCCAAACGAGCTGCCTCAATTTGGTCAGGGCTTAAGTTATTTAAGCCTGTGAGATATAAGATCATGCAATAGGCAATTTGTGGCCAAAGACCTGCTGCAATGATACCAAAAGTCACCCAATTCTCATCTGAAAGAATGGCAACAGGTTCAAAGCCCATACCTGTCCAAACAATATTGAACAAACCATAAGTAGGATCATAGAACCAAGAAAAAACTAGACCGATAACAACTTGAGAAATAACAAAAGGAAAGAAAAACATCGACTTAACAAATCGGATGCCCATTACTTTTTGATTCAAAAACAATGCAATCGCTAAACCCAAAGGCGGTGCAAGCATGTAAAAAACCATCCAGTAGACGTTATTTTTCAATGACGTCCAAAACTGTTCATCGCTAAATAACTCAATGTAGTTACCTAAACCAATAAACGTTTTCTCTCCCAACCCGTCCCATTCGTAAAAGCTGAGCATAATACTCTGCACGATGGGCAGAATGACATAAACAGCAAACATGATCACTGCTGGTGCTAAAAAGAGCATCGGCATCCATTGTTGCTGTTTGCTATGCAGTTTCTGCATGGCCCTACCACCTCTTATTCTTATTAGTTTTATTTAAATGCCTGTCCAGCTTGACAGGCACCTCAGACTATAAAATAATGGAACATAGTTTCATTTTTTGCAACAAATAAAAAATAACAAATTTGCTAATCGCTTCTTTTAAAGGTTTTTTGTTTATTGTGCGACCACATCTCTTATGTATTTTCTACTTATGCATGAGAAAATAGCACTCAACTTTATCAGACAGCGAAAAATAGGAGACGTACATGACCGAAGCCAACCAAAAGAATGGAGGTTCGTCACTCAGTAAAGCACTTACCGTATTAAAAGAAGTGTGTTGCGCTAATTCACCACTTAGATTTGCTGATGTAGTGGATCGCTCCGAATTACCAAAAGCTACAACCCATAGAATTCTATCAACGCTTACAGATGAAGGCTTAGTTCGTTTAGATGAACCATCACAATTGTATCATCCAGGCTATGGATTGTTAGAACTGGCGCATAAAGCATGGTCAACACTGGACATCCGGGATGTTGCAGCAGACCAAATGAAAGAACTTTGGCAAGAAACAGGCGAAACCATTCACTTAGCTGTCTTAGATCGTGGCGATGTTATTTACATTGATAAACTAGAAAGTCAAAAAAGTCTGCGCTTATTCTCTGCGGTAGGTAAAAAAGGCCCTGTTTATTGCACTGGTGTTGGTAAAGCAATGGCGGCATTTTTACCCGAAGCTCAATTACAAGATGTCATTGCAACACAAAGCTTTATTCAACATACACAAAACACATTAAATAGCGAACAAAAATTAAGAGAAGACCTCCTTCAAATCAAAGAATCTGGTGTTTCTCTTGATTTACAAGAACACGAAGAAGGCATTCAGTGTGCCGCTTCAACTATCTTCAACTATCGAAATGAACCCATTGCAGCCTTAAGTATTACTGCACCTGCCTTTAGAATAGATGAAGTACGCTTTCTGCATTTCCAAAAACGCATCAAAGAAGCATGTGTGGAAATATCCTCTAGAATGGGGGCTCAGCCTCTCACACAAAAACAGGACTGAAATTACTATGGCGACCATAAAACTAACAAATGTCATTAAACGCTTCCAAGACATCGAAACCATTCATGGAGTAAACCTAGATTTAGAAGACGGTGAGTTTGTCGTTTTCGTAGGTCCATCAGGGTGTGGTAAATCAACGCTTTTACGCTTAATTGCTGGTTTAGAAGACATTACTGATGGAACCCTTGAAATTGATGGGCAAAACATGAATGAGGTTCCGCCAGCAGATCGCGGTGTCGCCATGGTATTCCAATCTTATGCCCTTTACCCACACATGACAGTGGAAGAAAATATGAGTTTTGGTCTTCGCATGACCGGCGGTGATCCAGAAGTTATTAAGCAGCGAGTTTCTCATGCAGCAGAAATTCTTCAACTAGGCCCTCTATTAGATAGAAAGCCAAAACAATTATCAGGTGGTCAACGCCAACGTGTTGCCATAGGTCGTGCAATTGTACGTGAACCAAAAGTTTTCTTATTCGATGAGCCACTATCAAACCTTGATGCTGAATTACGTGTTGATATGCGTGTGCAAATTGCAAAATTACATAATCAGCTAACCGCTACTATGGTTTATGTTACCCATGACCAAGTTGAAGCGATGACACTAGCAGATAAAATTGTTGTGCTACGCGCGGGTAATATTGAGCAAGTAGGCTCTCCAATGGAGCTTTACCATAATCCAGCGAATGAATTCGTTGCTGGTTTTATGGGATCACCTCGCATGAACTTCATGGAAGGTAAAGTGACTGCTATTGATAACGCTGACATGATAACCCTTGATGTAGCAGGCCAGTTAATTCAACTTAAAGCTAACTCGTCTTTAGTCTCAGTAAATGAAAAAATCTCTTTGGGGCTACGCCCTGAGCATTTAACAGAACTCGACGAGAGTTGTGGCATTGTACTCGATGTAGAAATTGATGTTGCAGAACACCTAGGTGGCTTAAGCTATTTATACGGCTCTTGTCATGGTCAGACGCTTACAATTGAAGTGTCAGGACAAAACCTTAGCCGTCATGGAGATGTATTGAAAATTGGAGCGGAGCTGTCTAATTGCTATTTATTTAACAGTAAAGGGCAAGCTCTTGTACAAAGACCCGTGCCAACTCGTTAAGCAGCTTTTACATTAACATGTGTGCCTATACTCACAGCTATTCTTTATTGATGAATTAAAGAATAGCTGTGCACAATCAGCGCGTTTCAGTTTTTGACTCAAACTCTTGGAGAGTTTGCCGCTGATATTAAATCAGCCCTAACAACACCTTTGCTCGAAGTCATGAACTATGAGTCTTTTTAAACAAAATATTAGCCAGTGTAATAGTCATGTAGAGGTCTGCTATTGAAAAAAACTAATACATCATTAGTTTTTTTCAATTTCAATCAAACTCTCAGAGTGATTAAAATACAACCAGATGGTTACTTTTTATTAACATGATAATCTATGGATAATATTATGTCTCGTTATACTATTTTTGGTCACGATGCGTGTGGTTTTTGCCGTCAGGCGAAACAGTTATTAGAAGAAAAAGAGCTAAAATATCGCTATGTCGATATTCATAAAGAAGGTATTACAAAAGATGCTTTGTCACAGTTAATTGGCAAAGAAGTTTATACTGTCCCTCAAATCTTTGAAGATAAACGCTATGTTGGTGGCTTTGACGACCTAACACATTCTTTCTCAAAATGAGACCTTTGCACGAAGTCATGAGCGATGATAAGGCAAGGCAAAAACAGACGAAAAAGCGGAGTTTATATGGGCATTTTGAATCTGTTTTAACACAGTATTAGCAATCGTAGTAGTCGTGCAAAGGCCTCAAAATAGCGTCCCACACTATTTTTAAGGTTAATATCATCATGTCTAAGATGATATTAACCTTAATTCAGAATAAAAATACAACTCTTAAAACAAATCGAAAACAACCATAAATATTTGATTTTTATTGATTATTTTAAATAAAACCTTTCTTCAAATTTCCCTTCTGTCAACTTCATTAGACTACCTTAACGTAAACGTTAAGATTTCTTCACTGCACTGAACTTTACAACAAGCATAATTTAGCATTACATTCAAAGAAAGTACTACAGCGATCCTACCGTACTAAACTATGTTAACGACATAATCGCTAGACATAACAATAAAAACAAGAAGGTCAATTATGAGTGATATCCACAAAACAGATGCGCCCATCGTGCATCGACCTATATTTTCAGACAGTACATCATTAACTCTTCCTACGTTACGTATTCTCCAAGAAGACGGACACCTCTACCCATCGGCAGAGTTACCCGAAATAGGTAAAACCTTAGCGCTAAAAATATACAATACGTTTCTCTTCATTCGAGCATTAGATGAAAGAATGTTGGCATCTCAACGACAAGGCCGTATCAGTTTCTACATGACAGAAACAGGCGAAGAGGCTGCAGACATTGGTAGCACAGCCGCGCTTCTAGACGACGATATGATTATGGCGCAATATCGAGAACAAGGTGCTCTTGCATTTAGAGGCTTCACCCCAGATCAGTTTATGAATCAAATTTTTTCTAATGAAAAAGACTTGGGGAAAGGCCGCCAGATGCCAATCCACTATGGTTCACAAGCACTGCATTACATGACGGTATCCTCTCCATTAGCAACTCAACTTCCTCAAGCCACTGGCTACGCTTACGCGCTAAAAGCACAAGCAAAGAAAAATTGTGTGATCTGTTATTTTGGCGAAGGAGCCGCGTCGGAAGGCGACTTCCATGCGGCACTTAATATGGCAGGAGTTTATAAAGTACCGGTCATTTTCTTTTGTAGAAACAATGGTTACGCCATTTCTACACCTTCCAAAGAGCAGTATGCAGGAGATGGCATTGCACCTCGTGGCGTTGCTTATGGACTAAAAACCATTCGAGTAGATGGCAATGATGTATTGGCGGTTTTAAAAGCCACACAAGAAGCCCGTAAACTCGCAGTTGAACATAATCAACCCGTTCTAATCGAAGCCATGACCTATAGACTCGGGGCACATTCAAGCTCGGATGACCCAAGTGGCTATCGCAATAAAGATGAGGAAGACGTTTGGCGAATCAAATGTCCAGTTACTCGAATGAAGCGCTGGCTCATTAATCAAGATTGGTGGGATGAAGAGCAAGAAGAATCTTTAAAACAGCAACATCGACAAACGGTTGTAGAGGCGATGAAGAAAGCCGAAAAGGTCTCTGCTCCTTCTTTAGACGAACTGTTTAGTGACGTATACGATACCCTCCCTTGGCATTTAGAAGAACAAAAAGCTGAGTTAGAAAAGCACATTAAACTCTATCCAGAATCCTATAAAAAATCATCTTGGAGGTTCGGCCATGAGTAAAATGAATCTATTACAAGCGATCAATAACGCACTCGATATTGCCATGACAGCCGATAAAAACGCCTTATGTTTTGGCGAGGATGTGGGGCATTTTGGAGGCGTTTTCCGAGCAACCAGTAAATTACAAGAGAAACACGGTAAAACCCGTTGCTTCAATACACCACTAACAGAACAAGGTGTATTAGGATTCGCTAATGGACTAGCATCTCAAGGCACAACAGCCATTGCAGAAATCCAATTTGCTGATTACATTTTTCCTGCTTTTGATCAAATTGTTAACGAAGCCGCAAAATTCCGCTATCGCTCAGGCAATGAGTTTAATGTAGGCAGCCTCACGGTACGTACCCCTTATGGTGGTGGCATCAATGGCGGCTTGTATCACTCTCAATCACCAGAAGCCTATTTTACCCATACACCAGGTTTGAAAGTGGTTGTACCACGTAATCCAGAGCAAGCAAAAGGATTGTTACTGGCATCCATTCGAGATCCAAACCCCGTACTGTTCTTCGAACCTAAAAAACTTTACCGCTCTTCTGTCGGTGACGTTCCGGATGAAGATTACGAGTTACCTTTAGGAAAAGCAGACATAGTTAAAGAAGGAACCGACATCACCTTATTAGCTTGGGGCGCCCAAGTTGAGGTAATTGAAATGGCGGCAGCAATGGCCGAAAAAGATGGAATTTCCTGTGAAATCATCGACCTCCGTTCATTATTACCTTGGGATAGAGAAACAGTCACCCAGTCTGTTACTAAAACAGGCCGTTTACTCATTAACCATGAAGCACCAAAAACATCCGGTTTTGGCGCAGAAATCGCAGCTGCGATTCAAGAAACATGCTTCCTCCATCTGGAATCGCCGATTGTGCGAGTAACAGGGTTAGATACCCCCTTCCCTCTCACTTTAGAGAAGGAATACATGCCAGATCAGTTAAAAACGTATGAGGCAATAAAAGCCTCTATGACTTATTAAACAAGCACTTTTTAAACAGTCGATTAGCAACACACGTTTTTACATTTTTAAGAGGAACCACTAAATGAAAATTGATTTTATTCTACCCGATATCGGTGAAGGCATTGTTGAATGCGAACTTGTTGAATGGCAAATTCAAGAGGGGCAAGAAATACAAGAAGATCAATCTGTTGCGGATGTGATGACAGATAAAGCACTGGTTGAAATTACTTCTATGTATACAGGTCGAATCAGTAAACTCTATTATGCAAAAGGTGAGATTGCGAAAGTACATCAACCACTTTTTCAAATAGAAATTGCGGATGACGAAAGCTCGAAAGCCGCTCCTGAAACGCCAGATCTGGAATCAGTCGCAGAAGATACAAGAGTACAAGCAGATACAGAAAAAGCCGTATCCAATACACTTGATGTTTGTGCTGAGCCAGAGCCAACGCAAGAGCCAGCGCCACAAAACAATGATAAATCCGTTGCTAGCCCTGCTGTCAGACGCTTAGCCAGAGAGTGCGGCCTTGACCTTTCAATTGTGAAAGGCTCAGGGAAAAATGGCCGTGTTTACAAAGAAGACATTGAAGCACACCAAAACACAGCAAATAATCTTGTACCAGTCAGCACTCATACAGCCTCTCTTGATCGCGTCGAGCCAATAAAAGGCATTCGAGCGATCATGGCAAAACAAATGCTAGAATCGGTACATAGTATCCCTCACTTTACTTATGCAGAAGAGCTTGATGTTACCCAACTGGAAGCATTAAGAGCAGAGCTAAAACCTGAGTTTGCAGCGAAAGATGCAAAATTGAGCATGATGCCTTTTATCATGAAAGCATTAGCACTGACTTTGCCAGAGTTCCCTATATTAAACAGTCGTATTAATGACGATTGCACTGAAATCACGTATTTAAACGACATTAATATTGGTATGGCAGCCGACACACCACTAGGGCTATTAGTACCTAACATCAAGCAAGTGCAAAACTTGTCTTTGTTGGAGTTAGCATTAGAAGTTAACCGCCTCGCAACAGCAGCACGTAATGGCAAGTTGAAACCTGATGAAATGAAAGGCGCTAGCATCAGTGTTTCTAATATCGGTGTTATTGGTGGCACAGTCGCAACGCCTATTATTAATCCACCAGAAGTTGCCATTATGGCAATGGGACGCATTCAAACGGTACCTCGCTTTAATGATAAAGGCGAAGTAGAAGCACGGAAAATTATGCAAGTAAGCTGGTCTGGTGATCATAGAATTATTGATGGTGCAACCATGGCCCGCTTCTGCAATCGCTGGAAAGCCTATGTTGAAAACCCAGTGTCTATGCTGACTCAACTTAGGTAAGTTTTAGAGAAAATGACACAACCTACGTTACAGCAATTCTATATTAACGAGGACCAATCTATTTACCTTATGAGCCATGAAGATGCTCAGAAGATCAAAGATTGGGTTCAACTCTGTATAGATCAATTAAGTCTGTTAGGCTTTTTCGATATTGAATTCATCGGAAAAGGCGCGTACGGATTTGTGTTTGGTGGTCGCGCCACGGATGGCAATGACTATGTCTTTAAATTTTCACGTATTAATTTGCCACAGCACATTCAGGACAAGTTGGAAGATGAAGCTTGGATGCAAAGCCAATTGCAGCATGAACACATTCCTAAAGTACGGGAATACACCAAGATTTCCCGACAATCTATTTTAATGATGTCACGGGCTCGTGGCATGGATTTAGAAGCTTACAGCGTCAAATTTGGCCGTTTGTCGCCTCGCTTAATTATCAAGATAGCCTCTCAATTGATCGCTATTTTGCAAACATTACGTGATGCAACCACAGATGGCATGAACACCCCTATTGTCCATGGAGACATCAAACCGTCCAATATTGTCTTTGACCCAGAAAGTGAAACAGTCCAACTAATCGACTGGGGTTCCAGTGTCTATGCGCAACTTGATGCCGAAGGACAAGCCATTGGTTATAACGCATTTGGCTTAATCAGCGACGACGTACAACACACAAACGCCAAATTGGGCGATGTTTACTTTATTGGTAACGAGCAACTAAACGGCGAACTCAGCTCGCCCCGCTTTGATGAACAAGGTGTCTCAGGAACACTCTATGCTCTCGCATCAGGCCAAAGCTGCCGATATGGCTTTGATGCAATACCAGCAACGTCACTAGGGTTACCAAAAGAATTCGCCATTACGCTACAAACACTTCTTGCAGGCAGTGACCAACAAAGAAAACAAGCGGGCGATTATCTCTTTAAAAACATGCCAAAAATGAAAAGGCTAGTAATGCCAGACATTCCCGAACCGGATGAAAAAAACCTCATTCCCATTTGGTCAATTGATGGCATATCAGACATGGAAACCGTTGTTTACAGCTCTCGTAAAAGCTTTTTAAGAGAGGGCAATGTTGATCATTATTTAATGAACGATGTGGATAACGTTGAATTAGAAAAGTATTACAAAAATTTCATGCATGGTATGGGACACACGGAAAGAGCTTTCCTTGGGGCAATAAGCCGATTAGGTAAATACCCAGTTCTTGGGGGCATCGCTGTTCGCTGGGATGAAAGTAATGTGTTTATTGACTCCAATCTGCAACTGCAAGACCCTGCATTAAAAGCGCCCTTTGCCACGGCGGTAAATAACGTGGTGACACTGGCTCAAGCCATTCATAGAGACGGTATATTTAAGTGTTGCATGTTTAATGCGAAGAACACGCAGCACCTTAATCGAGACCAAGAGCAAGATAGATTCATTCCAGAACACGGCATGTTCATACCATTTGAAGTCTCACCCACACTATTAGCAGAAGACAAAAGCCGCCATCACTCTTATTTTGAAGATGGCCAAGATCCAGACGAGTTACTGCAATTACCCACTGAAATCATTGAAGATATTACCTTGTTAAATGACATTCGACACACAGGCTTAATCATTTTTGAAGCCTTACCCACCCATTTAAAAATTCACAGTAATTACGTTTTACTGGATCCTTCGAAGAAGGACGAGTTCACCGCTGCTCTGGGTCGAATAGTTCAAGCCATTCCTCAAATAAAAGGTTTAGGTGTTTCAGGTTTTATGAAGATGCCTTATAAAAACACCCGTCAATTTCCATTACAGCCCACAGTTCCAGACCGTTTTTATCCAAAAGACCCAAGAGTGCTGCTATAAGAACGCTTGCAAAGGTCTCTATAAAAACTCACGCAAAATAGGATTCGCTTCAAACAAAGGCGCAACCAACTTATTGTTTTCATTGATCACGCCCATTTCATGGGGGCGCACCAATCCATTCTGAACACGCACCGAACCATCCTTAGGTAATGTCCATTGCTGACCGCCAATCTGTGTAATTTCTTTTTCTAAAGCGGCAGAAATGAGTATGGTAAGACCGGAATAATTAACGTCTTTTGCTATGACTTTATTTAAATAAGGATAGTCAGGGCTAACCAGTTGATAGCCACTGCCAAATTCAGGTATCAAGAAATACTCCGTTAATAAAGCAGGCTTTTTATAAAACCCCCAATATTTTTTCGGCACAACCAAATACAGAGCATTGCTCCAAAAAGGTTCATTTTTTACCGTTGAAAGGTACTCCACATAAAACTGATTTGTTTGAAAGTACACCCCGATGAAACTGGCATTTTGTTTCCCTACAAAAACTTTGCCCTGATTTTGCTCGCGCCACACCTCTTCCATTAGAGCAACAAAAGGATTATTGAAATACACGGGGAACATCACATGATCGACAACCAATTCCATTTTTTCCTCCGCTTTCACTCCAACCGACCCTAGCAGCAACAGGCAGCTACTAATCACCATAAATTTATGAAGTATCGTTTTAATAGACTTTATCATTATGACATCTCCAACCTTTTTTTATTCAGGGAAGCCATCTACACAAGGTGCCTGAATGCCAGCATCCAACCAAGAGGCTTTTTCCACACTAAAAATATTGCTCATAGGCAAAACACTTGTAGGTTCTTGATCCAAAGACCCAGCAGGAATTAATAGCGCTTTACCGCTTTTCGTAACAAATGGCAGACCAGAACCGCATTTATTGCAGAACTGCGTGGTAAAGCTTCTTTCTGGATCATCATAACGAATCAGGTTTTCAACACCTTGTAACCACTGGATATTAGTTAGCCCAGTAAACACATTCGCCGCATGGGCAGAACCCGTAATTTGCTGACACTGACGGCAATGACAAAAATAAAAAGCGGAAAAATTATCCTCCACCGAAAATGCAACACTGCCACAAAGGCAACGACCTGTTAATGTTTTAGCCATTCGATTTTTCACCTATTAAAAACCCACAATTGGGTTTGGTTATCTAGATTCGATAAAACATCCTACATTCCAATCCATCTTCCTACAATGTTGGAAGGCGCCTCCGGCTTTTCCCACCTACCAACCCAACATATAGATAT
>CANLRQ010000009.1 GCA_947493575.1 uncultured Marinomonas sp. | reverse complement strand
CCTCAAGGTCGCTGCGGCCTCCCGATAATGGTTAAATAATATACCTCAATAACCATTAAAATCATCATACAAGGTCGCGGCTTTAGCCCGACAAAAACGTTTTCATATCAAGTCGTGTCGGTCTGAAGGCCGACCTAGGCATTAAGCCTCTATTTTCCCAGATTCAAGTAAAAAATTCACTATCATCTCAGCTGCTGCGTCAGCAGATAAATCATCAGTATTTACACAGATTTCTGGAGAAGTAGGCTTCTCATAAGCAGAGTCAATACCAGTAAAGTTTTTCAATTCACCACGTCTCGCCTTTTTATATAACCCTTTAGGATCTCTTGACTCGGCAACTTCTAAAGATGTATCAATAAAGACCTCTAGAAACTCTCCTTCTTCAAGCATACCTCGAGCCATAGCTCGCTCAGAGCTAAAAGGAGAAATAAAAGCACTGATAACCACTAAGCCCGCATCCACCATAAGTTTGCCGACTTCCGCAACGCGACGAATATTTTCCACTCGGTCACCATCAGTAAAGCCAAGATCCTTATTTAAACCATGACGAACATTATCACCATCAAGTAGATATGTATGAACGCCTAGCGCATACAGTTTTTTCTCTACCAAATTGGCTATAGTAGATTTACCAGAACCCGATAGCCCAGTCATCCAAAGTAAACAAGGTTTATGAGCTTTAAGAGTTGAACGTGCCGCTTTATTAATATCCACATGCTGCATATGAATATTTTGACTGCGACGCAATGCAAAATTAATCATACCTGCCGCAACCGTATTATTCGTCATACGGTCTATTAGAATGAAGCCACCTGTATCATGGTTTTGCTCATAAGGGTCAAAAGCGATTGGGTGATGCAAATGAATATTACATACGGCAATACTATTTAGGTCCAACTTTTTAGCTGGAAAATTCTCCATCGTATTAACATTAACTTGATGTCGAATTTCGGTTACTGTTGCACTTAGTACTTGAGTACCTATTTTCATCAGATAAGGGCGACCAGGTAACATTGCTTCATCACTCATCCACACCAGACTCGTTTGAAACTGTTGCCCTGTCTGAGCGGGTAAATCAATACTAGAAATTACATCCCCACGTGACACATCAATTTCATCAGCTGATACCAATGTTACAGATTGGCCAGCAACGGCTTCCGTCAACTCCCCATCATAAGTATAAATAGATTTAACCGTACTAGATTGGCCCGAAGGTTGAACTCTTATGGAGTCACCTACTTTTATAACACCACTGGCAATACAACCAGAGAAACCACGAAAATCTAAGTTTGGGCGATTCACCCATTGTACAGGTAAGCGGAATGGCTGAGTTTGAAGATAAGCTTCATTCACCTCAACAGTTTCAAGGAAGCTCATTAACGTAGAACCATGATACCAAGGCGTTTTTGCACTTGGTGCAGTAATATTATCTCCCTTTAACGCAGACATAGGGATAAACACAATTTCCTTGAAACCTAAGGTTTTAGCAAAGTCTCGATATTCATCACATATTTGATTAAAGGTCTTTTCTGAGTAATCCACTAAATCCATTTTATTAATGGCTACAACAATTTTTTTAATGCCAATTAAGGACATTAAAAAACTGTGTCGACGAGTCTGAGTAACAATACCGTGACGTGCATCCACCATTAGAATAGCCGCATCCGCTGTGGAAGCACCCGTAATCATATTACGAGTATATTGTTCATGCCCTGGCGTGTCCGCTACAATAAATTTACGCTTATCAGTAGAAAAGAAACGATAAGCCACATCAATGGTAATACCTTGCTCACGCTCTGCTGCCAATCCATCCACCAAAAGGGCAAAGTCAATATCATCTCCCTGTGTACCGTATTTTTTGGAATCTGACTCGATTGCGGCTAATTGATCCTCAAAAAGCATTTTTGAATCAAACAGTAAACGACCAATTAAAGTACTTTTTCCATCATCCACGCTACCACAGGTAATAAAACGCAGAAGACTTTTATTTTCATGTTGAGACAAATACTGCTCAATATCCGTTGCGATTAAATCCGATACATTGGCCATTAAAAATACCCCTCTTGCTTTTTCTTTTCCATTGATGCGGCAGAATCATGATCAATGACACGACCCTGTCTTTCAGAAGTTGTCGTTAGCAACATCTCCTGAATAATATCAGGTAAGCTTGTCGCAGTTGATTCAACGGCCCCCGTTAAAGGATAACAACCCAAGGTTCTAAAACGTACCGACTTCATCATTGGTACTTCATCTTTTTGCAATGGCATTCTTTCATCATCCACCATAATAAGTGTGCCATTACGCTCAACAACAGGTCGTGGTGCTGAATGATACAAAGGCACAATAGGGATGTTTTCCAAATGAATATACTGCCAGATATCTAACTCGGTCCAATTTGATAATGGAAAAACTCGAATACTCTCATCGTTATTTTTACGAGTGTTATAAAGCTTCCATAATTCAGGTCTTTGGGCTTTTGGGTCCCAGCGATGTTCCGCTGTTCTGAAAGAAAAAATACGCTCCTTGGCTCTGGATTTTTCTTCATCTCGACGAGCGCCACCAAAAGCAACATCAAAACCGTGCTGATCAAGAGCCTGTTTCAAACCTTCGGTCTTCATAATATCCGTATGCAAAGCAGAACCATGAGTAAAAGGATTAATGTCTTTTTCTACACCTTCTGGATTAATATGCACAATCAAATCTAAATCATGCTTTTTCACCAACTCATCTCGAAATTTATACATTTCTTGAAACTTCCAACGAGTATCAACATGTAAAAGTGGAAAAGGTAGCTTAGAAGGTGCAAAAGCTTTCATGGCTAAGTGCAGCATAACAGCGCTGTCTTTACCAATCGAATACAACATAACAGGGTTCTTAGCTTCAGCAAGCACCTCTCTCATAATGTGTATACTTTCCGACTCTAAACGCTGTAAGTGCGTCAATGACGACATAATTATCTCCTTTAAATTTATCTGCAAGGCTCAAGAACACATCCTTTCAAGATGCTAATGTTTTTCTCTTTTTCGGCAATTTTTTTGAATATACAATCTAGACCGTATATCATCGCTTACAATCCACTGACTAATGCGATCACTCTGCCGTAGATCCAATCCAGATAAAATCAAAGTAATCACCCCCTTAAATTGAGAGGAACGCCTCTCCTATTTCAGGTGCAGCCGTCTTCAAAAATGTACGCCAAAATGATTTAAATGGGTCTTTATAAGCTGACTTGATGCGTGTTATTTGTTCTACATTTAAAATAGAAACCATATTTGAAAGTTCCACAGAATACAGGGCCAACAAGACATTAACTTGATAATTACATTCATTACTCGCTGACAAAGAACTAAAAGAATTCGTAAGCATTTATAGTGTGAATAAGGTGATTTTGTTTGTGAGCTCTATCGGCACTTGCAACGGTAGATCACACCTCCTCTTTTTCGTTTTATACGATAAAATTATAGGTAATCGTAGTTTATGGATTATAAATGAGCATTTGAGTTTGTTTTTAACGCTGTATTGGTTTACTCATTGATCGTGCAAAGATCTCTATAAGCTTATCACTTCTAAAAAAATTCAGAAAATTGATTTAATAAGATTTTTATAAGGCCGGTTCGTCATGATATCGATACGTGAAATGTAAATGAGTCTTTTGATATATGACAAAAAGATTGCTCCGTTTCCAGTACAAGCAATGGAGCACGAGACAGGGCAAAGCTCTATAGTATTATAGAAACAACCCGTGGTGCATTTGGGAAATAAGGTAAAAGGAGTAAGTTACTCACCCTCAATAAGAGATTATCATTAATTATCTAGAAAAATGGTAATACGATGAGTAACTTACAGACTGTTTATAACAAAATTTTAACTTTACTGCACTCCCTTGAACCGATTGACAATTTTTTGAATCAAATCAGGTTGCCAAAACTCACCGATAAAGAGCTGTTGGCCTTAAGTTTAGCAGCAGAATGTTTGGGCATTGATTCTGAACATTTTCTTTTTAAACAGTTACCTCCAGAAGTCATTGGACGTATTGAACGCTCCGTTTATAACAGAAGAGTTCGAAGGCTTAGCTTTAAATTGGAAGAACTTAGGCAAAGTATTGTTCACGAAATTTGCCCTGAAAGTGATCTTTATATTGTGGATAGTATGCCACTAGAAGTGTGTCGACTAAGCCGAGCGAATCGAAGTAAAGTGTGTCAAGAATACTCAGAGAGTGCCCCTAATTTTGGATACTGCGCGGCCCAAGAAATGCGGTATTTTGGGTACAAACTTCATGCAGTTTGTACGCCTGATGGCATTCTAAAAATGTTTGATATATCAAAGGCTTCACTGCATGACATTCATTATTTGAACGACATCCAAGGGGAGCTAAAGAACTGTATTTTAGTGGGTGATAAAGGGTATTTAAGTCAGCAATGGCAACATGATTTGTTTGAGCACTCGTTGATTAATCTAAAAACGCCAATGCGTAAAAACCAGATCAATTTTAAAGTGTTTCCTAGCCATTATCGTAAGGCTAGAAAACGGATTGAAACGTTGTTTTCTCAATTATGTGATCAGTTTATGATTCGACGCAACTACGCTAAATCGTTTGGTGGGATCAGTCGAAGAATCGTCACAAAAATAGCCGCACTGACTATTATTCAGTGGTTTAATCATTTAGAAGGGAACAAATTAAACAATTTGAAAATTGTAATTTCCTAAATGCACCACGGGTAGAAACAGTCAAGATAAGGAAAAAAAATAGCATAAATGATTTATATTAAGCTCTGAAGGAATGACTAAGTGCGGTTAACCGAGCGCTTACAATAAACGGTTAACATAACAAAAAACTATAATTGCACATAATGTGAGTTGATTTTTTCAATTCTGATTTGGTATGCTCTTAGTAGAAAAATCGATCATATATAAGGGATAAGAGTACAATGAATCCATATGAAAATCTCCCAGATAAGGCGTTTTGGAAGTTGGCAGTTGCCAACAAAAGTATGTTCGATATCTCCGATCTGTGGGATCCAAAATTTCACATAAAGCCGCATGAAAAAGTTGCGACTTTTGGATCATGCTTTGCTCAACATATTGGAAGGGCATTAAAAAAAAGAGAATTCACATGGATGATAACAGAACAAGCTCCAAATGGAAGTAGTGTAGATTTAGCTAAGAAATTCAATTATGGAGTATTTACTGCTAGAACAGGTAATATTTACACCACATCACTCTTAAAACAATGGGTAGAATGGGCTCTAGGTAAAAAAAACATTCCATCTGAAATATGGGAGAAGAATGGTCGATACTATGACCCATTTAGACCGAATATCGAGCCAAACGGTTTTGCTTCCACTCAAGAAGTTCGACAGTCTCAAGAACAAACAATAAATTCATTTAAAACAAGTATCATAGAGTCTAACTATTTTGTATTTACACTAGGCCTTACTGAAAGTTGGTTTAATGAAGAACTAGGCTATGAATATCCCATGTGTCCCGGTACAGTAGCAGGTCAATTTGATGGATCTAAACACAAATTTATAAATCAGCAATTTGCTCAGATCAGAGCAAATTTATCAGATGCAATGGAATTAATGAAATCAGTAAATCCTTCGTTAAAATTTATTTTAACAGTATCTCCTGTACCTCTAACCGCAACGAATTCAGGAAAGCACGTTGCTGTAGCTACAATGGCATCTAAATCAATATTACGAGCCGTTACGGACCAATTATCTACTAATAGACTAAATGTCGATTATTTTCCATCCTATGAAATTATTAACAGCCCTATCTTTAAAGGAGCTTTTTTTGAACCAAATCAGAGAAGCGTAAACCCTTTTGGGGTAGATTTTGTAATGAACACATTTTTTAATTGTATTAAAAACAAATATTCTTCCAATGAATTGTTAGATAAGAAAAATAGTATCGAAGATATAGGTCCACCATCAAAAATAAATAGTGATGAAATATGTGAAGAGGTTTTATTAGAAGCATTTGGGAATCATATATGAAAAAAGTACTAATTTTTGGCGATAGTCATATAGGCAATATAGCAACTGTTTACAATAGAAATGACTCCCCCATAGATATTTCCTTTCTACCTGCTTCAGGCCCCTTATCTAAATATATTCAAGTAGCAGATGATAATATTATTCTTCTACCAGAGCCATCAAAATGGCCATCTCATCCAAGCCATACACAAGAAAAATTCCAGATCTGGTTTAATAATTTAAAAAAACGCTTCTATGATGCATCTTCTGGTAGTAACTCTATATCATTAAAAAACTTTGACGCTATTGTAATCTATGGCGGATTATTAATGCCTATAGAGAATTTCAAATGGTGGAAACTTATAGACATCAAACAACTATATAGCAGCGCACTTATTAATGACCTTTTAAGTGAACGAATAAAAAACAGTAATGGTTTAAAGTGGTCTATTGACATTGCAGACTTTGCAAAAGCGAACCCTTCTAAGGTCTATGCTATGCTCAATCCCTATCTAAACGAGAAAGGCCTGACAGGACAACATAACAGTGCCCAAAACCTCAAAACATTACAAGAAATCCCCCAAGGTTATCACTTAAAAGATATATTTCCTTTGTATGAAAATTTATTCAGAGAAAAAGGTATTACTTTAATAAACCCACCTTCAGAACTTATATCTAAAGATGGAAGAGCTGTCGCACTAGCTTTTAAAAATGAACATGAAAATGATTTCTTTCATTTAAATGATAAAGGATCAAAACTAATGCTTGATAAAATTACATCTTCAATTTAAAGGTTCTAACTTAGCTATATCATTAATTAAACCTTACTATAAATAATTAAGTTTTTTAAACGACTCTCAAGGATGAGAGAGAGTTAAACTCAAACTAAGAAAATATAGTTTTTCATTTAAAATTAATTAGTAATTCCTAAATGTTATGATACTTGGATTGCCACTGAGCGAACTCGGAGTATTTTTCACTGATCTCAGATACCTTTTTATCCAACAATATCTGTTGTTCAAGAAACATTTTTTCAGAGATTAAACGTCATTTGGTAAAATATCTGGTAGCGTTTTAATAGCGGTAAGTTAATTCAGTATGAGCACCTTCTAGGTCAATCGGAAGGTCTTCAAGCAACCAATTTAGCTGTCCGGCGGAGATGCGAATCGATAATATATTGCCTTCAATTGCCGGCTACTTTAATGTGCCTTTTTCGAACCGCTTGTGTAGCCAAAAACCGTTACAAAAAAATTATTTAAAAAAAGCGGTAGATATTAAAACTTACCGCCTATTTAAGCTATCCTCTAAAACTATTTTGATTAGCTAAAAACCATTTGTATGCATCCTTTAAACCATTCTCTAAATCAATAGACGCTCGCCACCCAAGAGACTCTAAACGGGTCACATCCATTAATTTTCTTGGTGTTCCGTCAGGTTTAGTCGTATCCCAGACAATTTCCCCCTCAAACCCAATAACCCTTGCCACAGTTTCCGTCAACTCTTTAATTGTACAGTCTATACCTGTTCCAACATTAATATGAGATAACATAGGCTTAGTATTTGCCTCATAAATAGCATTATCTAAATTCATTACATGAACACTGGCTGCTGCCATATCATCAACATGTAAAAACTCTCTCATTGGAGAACCTGTTCCCCAAGCAACAACTTGTTCTGCATTTTGCAACATTGCATTATGAAATCGACGTAAAAGGGCAGGAATCACATGACTATTTTCTGGGTGAAAATTGTCATTCGGACCATATAGGTTTGTAGGCATTACACTTCGATAATCTCTCCCATATTGGCGATTATAACTTTCACACAATTTAATACCCGCAATTTTAGCGATTGCATAAGGCTCATTGGTTGACTCTAAAGGTCCAGTTAATAATGCATCTTCGCTCATTGGTTGTTTAGCTAACTTTGGATAGATGCATGACGACCCCAAAAATAACAACTTTTGAATATTATTCTTATGTGATGTGTGAATAACATTAGATTCAACCATTAAGTTTTCATAAATAAATTCTGCGGGGTAAGCATTATTTGCATGAATACCACCAACCTTAGCCGCAGCTAAATACACCTGATCTACTTTATTATTTTTAAACCAAGCATCAAGTGCAGATTGGCTTAAAAGATCTAACTCATCACGAGAGGCGGTAAGGACCAAAACATCACTTTCTTTCCGTAACTGTCTAACAATTGCAGAACCAACCATTCCACGATGGCCAGCCACAAAGACTCGTAATTGCTGCCCCATATTAATTCTCCACAGAAATGGTTATATCATGACCGTTTAGTTTAAGAAAAGCATGTCTCTGAGCAACCTTTAAATCCTCAGAAACCATTTCTGCGCACATTTCTTGCACTGATATTTCAGGGGTCCAGCCTAATTTTACTTTTGCATTTGTTGGGTCGCCTAATAATGTTTCAACTTCTGCAGGTCTAAAATATCGTTTATCTATCTGAATTAAAGTATCTCCAATTTTGACAGCAGGCGCATTATTCCCTTCTATAGAAACAACTATTCCCTTCTCATCAACGCCAGTTCCTTCAAATTTCAAAGTAATCCCTAATTCTTCTGCTGACCACAAAATAAATTGACGCACTGAATATTGAACACCAGTTGCAATCACAAAGTCTTCCGGCTGATCTTGTTGTAGCATCATCCATTGCATTCGGACATAATCTTTAGCGTGCCCCCAATCCCTTAACGCATCCATATTCCCCATATAAAGGCAAGACTCCAACCCTTGAGCAATATTTGCAAGGCCACGAGTAATTTTACGTGTAACAAAAGTTTCACCTCTTCTTGGAGATTCATGGTTAAAAAGAATACCATTACAAGCAAACATCCCATAAGACTCTCGATAATTTACAGTAATCCAATATGCATAAAGTTTTGCAACAGCATAAGGAGAGCGAGGATAAAATGGAGTTGTTTCCTTTTGAGGGCTTTCTTGAACTAGCCCATAAAGTTCAGATGTAGAAGCTTGATAAAATTTTGTTTTTTTCTCTAAACCACAAATTCGAATTGCTTCAAGTAATCTTAATGTCCCCATACCATCAACATCCGCAGTATATTCAGGAGACTCAAAAGATACCGCTACATGTGACTGAGCGCCTAAGTTATAAACTTCATCAGGTTGAATTTCTTTAACCAATCGAATTAAATTAGTTGAGTCAGTTAAATCTCCATAATGAAGAACAAAATGCTGATTCTCTACATGAGGGTCTTCATAAATATGATCTATACGTTGAGTATTAAATAACGAGCCTCGCCGCTTAATTCCATGAACTTCATAACCTTTTTCCAGTAGAAGCTCTGTGAGATAAGATCCATCTTGACCTGTCACACCAGTGATTAATGCTTTCTTCATAATTTAACCTTTAAAGCCTAATTTTTAAATTTACACCTTTTCCAGAAATATAATTATCGTTCGGTGAAAATAAATTCTAAATATACATTAAAATTCAAAAAATACTTTTATTTGAATTTTTTAATTAATAATCGATTGATATAGCTGAATGTGTCTTTGAGCTGCAACTTCCGGATCATTGTGATTCTTCGCAACAATATGAGCTCTTAAACCTCGTTTAAGGCGAAGAGACATATCTTCTTCGTTCAATATCCACATTAGCCCTTTTGCAAAATCTTCATAATCTAGATAATTAGCAATAAAACCATTTTCTTTATGAACAACTAATTCAGGAACATTTCCTATAGGAAAACTAACAACAGGTGTGCCAGATAACATCGATTCAACAACTGTCAATGGAGCATTATCTTCTCTAGAAGGAAAAGCAAATACATCAGCTGCGGCATATATAAGAGAAAGCCTCTTTTCATCAGATACATGACCCATACTATGAGATGGTATTCCAAGATCTAACTTATTAGCACCAAAGAAAACACCTTCAACATTAGTAGTATTATTTATCTTTTTTAAATATTGAATAGATTTACGTAAAATATCTCCACCTTTACGAAGGTTGTCCAGACTGTCGGCACCAAACACTATCAGCTTTTTATTCAAAGGTAATCCTAAACGCTGCCTAGCAATCATTTTATTAGTTGGAATAAACCTATCAACAGGTATAGCATTTGGAATCATATGAATAGCTCTACCCTTAAAAAGAGAGCTTTCTTTAGCGCAATCAGCTAGCCATTGCGATGGACAAATAATATGCAAATTTTTAATTTTAGAGTAAGATTCGAGCTTCTTGTCCCATGATTTTTTTGCAAAATCTGAACCCTTTTCTAATAAAGGGCAGTTGCTACAATCATTCTTATAATTAGTGCATCCTTCCGAATAATGACAACCACCAGTAAAAGCATTCATATCTGCTAATGTCCATACGACAGGCTTATCAGAAAGCAGTTTAGTATTATTAAAGTCAAAAGCTCCTGAAACCCAATGCATATGTACAACGTCTGAAGAAGAAAATACATGTTTATTTTTTGCAAAGTCCACTACGGAGCCCATTTTCGAAAACATCTCTCTGGCTTTCAACCCTGGCATTTCACGACGAGTCAGAACAGCATGATCCCTCCAAGCTAATCTCAAATCTTTATCCGAAAGGTTAGTTGATATATTTGATTTAAGAGTAAGCCTCTTAACAAAGTTATGTTTTGTCTTTTTTAACACACAATAAATATTAGCATCTACACCTGCTTTTCGAAGAGCTTCTACTCGCCTCTGAGTCCCAAGACCTGCTCCACCATGATCTTGAGTTGTAAACGTACCTATTTTTAAACGTTCAGACAGCTCTAGTGAATTAACTTCTTGGGGAGGCATTAGAGATAATGCATGCTTCATATATTCTCGTACTTTTTGATTATTAGTATTAAAACCGTCTGAGTAATTTGCTTTATGTAATATAGTCGATAGATAGAGATCAAACTTTTTTTTCTCTTCAATGTTTAGTTTTTTAATTAAATCATCAAAAAAAACAGGATTCCAAAAATTAAATAAAAGATTTTCTCCTAAAGATTTAAATCCTAAATCTTTTAAAAGAAAAAAAGCTCTCTTTCGCCATGTTAACGCATCAAAAAACTTACGAACAGTAAAACTATTCATAGCACTTTTAGGATTAACTTCATAATTATAAATAACATAAGGCGTAATCGTAATATTCTTGGCAAGAGCAAGAGCACGAACAAGAAATATGCTATCTTGCCCCATTTTCAAGTCTATTGGATATGAAATTCGACTAGCATAAACTCCATCATAAAGGTAAGACCAATGACCTTCTGTAGTTTTTAGTAGTCCAGAGGCATTACTTAAATTTCTATTCTTCGCAATATTTTTCTTCACACCACATGAATACTTTATATTGCTATCCTGATTATTTACTTGACCATGCATTACTTGAAAAGACTGATATGCTCCTTTTACCATGTCGCTCTTATGCAATTGAGCAGTCAAGTATAATTTTTCAAGAGCATCTAATGGTATAGTGTCATCAGGATCAATATGAAAAATATATCGTCCTCTAGCTTCTCTGATTCCACGATTTCTACTTCCACCAAGTCCCAAGTTAAGATCATTAGTTACACATTTAATACGTTGATCTTGAATCGCTAACTTATCTACTAAATCCTGACTTCCATCTATCGCTCTATCGTTGATACAGATTATCTCAATGCTACGAAACGTTTGATTTAAAACTGAAGATAGACAACGAGAAATTGAACTTTCTGCTTCATAAAAAGGTAATATAACGCTAATTCTTGGCCAATTTTGAGGGTCTGTTTGACCTATTAACTCAAGATCATTAGTTTGCCACTTTTTTGCACCATTGATCCGAAAATCATGCAGCCATGCGCGGCATGCCTTAACTAAATCAGCCTGATCTAAATGAGAGTTAGCAATTTTTACAATCTCGTTCGGTAAAGAGAGAGTGGGGTTATTTAACACCTCAAGCTCTTTATCATTTAGAAATGGGAAATGCTTAAATATAATGTTTTTACGTTCAGTTTTTAATCCATCTATATTAGTATTGGATACTCCACTCGTTCGAAAATTTAATATTGCTGTAGGAACTTCATAATAAGTAAAACCAGACTTAAATAGCATAGCAGTCAAAAACTTATCAGCAATAATTTTAAACTCAGTATTATAAGGGCCAACAGAGTTATACAACCTTGCTGGAACCAGCATTGTTTCATGACGTAAAGACATTCTAAGGTATGATGAATGATCAAAGGGCATAGACCTTAAAATTTTTGAGTGCCCCGAATCCTCATCAATGTATCTAGCAAGCCCCCCAACAAAATCACAACCACTATAATCCAATGCAGAGACTAAAGTTTCAACAGCATTGTCTTCGTACCAGTCATCAGAATTCAAAAGCAATATATATTGACCCTGGGCTAATTCAAGACCTTTATTCATAGCGTAATAAAGGCCATCATCTGGTTCGGATAGATAATAGTCGATTATATCTTTATTTTTTTCAATAATACTTACAGTAGAATCTCTTGAACACCCATCAATAATAATATATTCAATATTTGAATAGGTTTGCCTTCTTACAGAGTTAATCGTCTGAGCAATAGTTTTTTCTGAATTGAAACTTACAGTTATTATGCTAACAAGAGTGTCATTCGAAGAATTTTCGGACTTTTCTTTATAATTTAAACGCTTACCACCTTCGGCTTTGCGCCCACCAGTTAAATCAGGATAGCGCGTATATTTTCCTACGAAATCAGTCATTCTTCTTCTCACATTTCTTATAAAACATATAGTCTTATTTCAGTTCATTTACAATAAAAAATTAAAAACCTTCAACCCTAAACTGAAGAATAATATTCATATGTCATTCGTATCCCATCTTTAAATGCAGTTCGATCTTCTCCTAATAAAACTTTAATATCATCCTTATTTGCAATAACATCCCTAGGTTCAGTTGCAATTAAATCTTCAGCTAAAATTTGTTTATAATTTAATTTTTTGCCAGAAGTATTTTCAATAGTAGAAACAACATCCCATAAAGTTGTTGACACACCAGACCCTAGCATATTAATTTTATGTGTAATTTCACCATTCAAAACTTTGTTCGCTAAAGTAGCTATTCCAAACCCAACATCTCGAGAAAAAATAAAATCACGAGACTGCTGGCCATCTCCATTAATGACAACTTGACTCCCATCAATACAGGCTCGTGTAAATGCATGTATAGCGCTCTTTTTAAGGTCGGAGTGAATACCATATACATTTGTTAATCTTATTATAGAAAATTTAGCGCCTTTCAATTCTGTTAATTTTTCAAGAATCATTTCTTCTGCAGCTTTTGAAGCTCCATAAAAATTTTTAGGGCTATATGGTGCATCGACAGAAACTTCTGTTTCACCATCAAATAAGGCGCCAGCAGTTGATATTAAAATAAAGTGGTCATGTGGTTTAACCACATTCATAACAAATTCAGAAGGTTCAGTTATATTCGCAGCAATGAAATCAAGAGGTCTATCTTTGCTTTCTGCAACACGAGTCTCCCCAGCAAGAAAAACAAATGTTCTTGACTTATTATTATAAGAGTTTAAAAAATCAACAACTTTACTAGATTGGTAGGGGCCTATACAACTCTCAACATCTAATGTTTCATATCCAGGACATGCATTAGATAGGTCATCAACAACAATAGGCTTCATATCTGAAAACAAATTATTCTCTTGAATTACATCAATAATATTTCTTCCAACAAAACCAAAACCACCAATGAGTATAACTGGAGATGACATATTTTATACCTTAAATTTATAAACGGCTAAAAGTAAATGTTTTTAACTAAAAAAGCACTCTACCTATTCTTAAATAAAGTGCTTTTGTATAATTTAATTCCACTTAGAAATACAAGGGATTTTAGTCAAATCGCAACTCTTAGCATACTTCTGAGCAATTTCTTTTACTTCTTCCATTAGGCCAGCTTCAAGCTTAATTGGGGAAAGCCCTAACCCTAGGAATCGATCATTAGCAACATGCAATTCATTTTCTGCTGCTTCATTACGAGGGTTATCAACATAAGCTACTTCAGAGCCAGTCATTCCATGAATCATCTCAGCTAAATCTCGAACCCTATGAGTTTCTGTCATTTGGTTTAAAATATTAACTCGATCCCCATCTTGAGGTGGGTTGTTTAGTGCCAACTCGATGCAGTGACAAGTATCTTGAATGTGTATGAATGCTCGAGTCTGACCGCCAGTTCCATGAACAGTCATTGGATAATCAACAGCTGCCTGCATAATAAAGCGATTTAATACTGTTCCATAGTCACCATCATAATCAAATCTATTGATTAATCTCTCATCCATACGAGTTTCTTCTGTTTGAGTACCCCAAACGATTCCCTGGTGAAGATCAGTAATTTTCACGCCATCATTTTTATTATAAAAAGCAAAAAATAATTGATCCTGACTCTTAGTCATATGATATATAGAACCTGGGTTTGTAGGGTAAAGAATTTCTTGTTCAACTTCACCTTCATTAGTTTCTACTTTTACTTTCAAGTAACCCTCAGGAATTTTCATTCCTGCCGTGCCATATCCGTATACCCCCATAGTCCCCAAATGAATAAGATGAATATCTTGACCTGATTCAACAATAGCAGCCAATACATCATTTGTAGCATTCAAGTTATTACTAACAGTATATCGTTTATGGAAGCTTGACTTCATTGAATAAGGTGCAGCGCGCTGTTCAGCAAAATGTATAATTGCTCCAGGCTTTTCATTTTTGATTAATGTTAAAAGCTGATGGTAGTTTTCGCCAATTGTAAAATCATGAAATTTAATATCATTGCCAGTTAATTCTTTCCAAACTTTAATACGTTCCCCGATAGGGCGGATTGGAGTCAAGCTATCAACTTCTAACTCAATATCAATTTTTCTACGGCTCAAATTATCAACAATTACAACTTCATGCCCAAGTTTCGACAAATGCAAAGCTGTAGGCCATCCGCAAAAACCATCACCACCAAGAACTAATACTTTCATGTAAAACACCTCTTTTAGTAAATTCATTTTATTTATCAATCACTAAGACTTTACATTAGTAATGAAAGAGTTAGTTTTTGAAAATAATTATCTAAACATATATAAAACAATATTCTATTTTAGAATTTCAAATCACCTATCTTCTCAGCAGCGCTAAAAAACAAGAAATCTTTTTCTTTTATATAATTTGAAACAGATTTCGATGATAACATAAAAGGATTATCTCTTGGATGAAAATTTGCTCCTTTTTTAGAAAAAACCTTCATTTTTTTCAACGAATCGCTAGTCATATATTTTTCAAAAGGTGAAAGTATTTCTAAAATATAAGTGTCTATTTTCTCATAACCTATCACAGTCAAATATTGATTATTCTCTTGAGCATGACGAACCCATTTATCTAAAAAACCTGATATATAGATGGACTTTGTATCTATCCATTTTTCTAAATTATCTTCCGGCAAAAACTCAAAAATGCTATCAAGGATATTACTCGCATGATTAACCACCTCTTTTTCATGGTACAAATTTATCTTTTGCATATTAATATTATGGTTAACTAACTCTTTTTTATATCTTTCAAATTGACTCAACATAAACCAAGATGTAAGAACAAAAATAGGATCCCGCACTAATACAACTTGCTTAAAATGATTGGTAGATTCAATATAAGAATCAGACAATTCAAAATCATGAGACTTAATCAATCGAACCCTTAGCTCCTCTTTATGGGAGGCATATGAGCTAAAACTAGATACTTGACAAGGCTGTGATTTGCAACATCCAGGTTCTTGATACCACTCACAGAAAGAAAATTGGTCCCCTAAAATCCAAGACAACGTATTTTTAAAATAATGTAATCCTGATCTAGGCAAAGATTTTGAATCAATAAGCAAAAAAGGAGAACTTGACATAGCTCCTTTATCAAAGTTTTGAAAGAAGTCTGCTCTATCTTTATTTTTTTTGACTGATTCTTCTAACTTTTTTTCTCTTTTATCTTTTCTATCCTTAACACCTTCTAACTCTTTATTTAAGTCCCCTAATAATTTCAACCTAGAGTTCGCTTCATTTAATGATTTATTTAATTCTACATACTTTTCATCAGAGCTTTTTCTAATCATCTTTTCTTTATTTAAAGCATTTTCAAAACCTTCCATTTCTTTCAACCGAGTAGAGTTAGTTTCAACCATTTTTTCTTTTAACCTTAACTCCTCTTCTTTGAACTTATCTAATTTTATTTTTTTTAATTGGCACTCTTTCCTAAGCTCTTCCATTGTTTTTTTACTAGTAGTTAGAGCATCTCTAAGCTTTTTATTTTCATCTTTAAAAAAACATTCTTTTTCATCAAGTTCTTTTTCTAGTTTTTTTATTTTATTGTTATTACTTTCAGAATCATCAGTTAAATTTTTATTTACAACTCTCAAATCAGCTACTTTAGATTTCTCTTCGCTAAGATTCTTTTCATAACCTTCTTCTTTTCTTTTTAGTTTTAAAGCCAAACCATTCAATTCTTTTATTTCAATTTCAAACTCTTCAATTTTTTTATCTTTATATAAAACTTGCTCTTTGTTTTTTTCTTCATTAACTTTATTTAAAGAAATAGTCTGTTCAAGTTCCTTAATCTTTTCAACAGCATCTATGAGGTTATCTTTCGCATCTTGACTCTCTCTAATCAAATGCTTCTCTTTTTCTTTCAAAAGACTATATTGAGTTCCTAAGTCAGTTAGCTTCTTCTTATTTTCTAAAAGTTCATTAGAGACTTTCACTTTTTCTAAAAAGTATGGATTAACAACATAACTTTCACACTTAAAAGAAAGGTCCATATTTTTAGGAGAGGTTTGTTTTATAAGAAAGTCTGGGATTTCTAATTTTTTTAACGTTTGATGAGGAGGAATAACTCTAATATCTTTAAAAAGAGAAAGGTCGGAAAAATCATATAAAGAGTCTAATACAGCTTGGTTTAAATTACCAACATCTAGAATCAAACTATTATTTTCACCTATAAAAGAATAGTCTTCACATTTAAATAGGTATCCGGTGAAAAAATCAACTAACGATATACTTTTTTTAGTATCTTTTCTTATGCATTTCAACCTAGGATATAAAACCATTAACGTTTTATCAATTTGACAAACTCCATTAGCCCAACCGAGATTATATTCATAATAAACACACTCTTCAATTGAATCAAAAACAAGTTCATTTATAAAGTTGATAGGGATTTTTTCATGCAACGCTTTTTTCTTTAATTCACTAATAGCATTATTTGAAGCACTTACTATAAAGAAATTTTCCGCCTGATTAGATAGTTCATCTAAAGGAAGATCAATATCAGAACCTAAATAAATCAAGTTTTTATATTCTTTCATTTCTATAACCTCATTTCTTTAGAGCCATTAAATTTATTTTCAACTCATTCCATTCCTGAAACTCTAAGTAAGGTTTCACTTCAACTAATAACCTATCAATTTCATCAAATGAAACTGTAGTGTTAATTTTTAATTCATTTATATAGCTATAAACCCAGTTACTATGAGCAAAACCTTGATTCATATAAAGCACTTTCATTCCTTCTAATGCAACTTGTCGTCTAAAGTTCATTGTAATGCAATCACGGTGTAGCCTTGATTGTGCTTGTAAATATGGAATAAAGCCGATTCTTTCATGAAAATGACGAAAGGCTCTCAGCCAATAGTCAAAGTCAAATGCACATTTTAACTCAGTATTTACCTCCCCTAATAGTTTAGGCATCACGGATTTAAAAAAAACTGTAGGCTGACAAATAAAGCAGCCATTTTGAAACTCTAAACTGTTAGGAATTGATAAGTCACTACTGTTAATAGAAGGCAGAGTAGGATACTCCCCCAGGTAACAACCATTCTCATCAATATGTTCACCGTATCCATAACAAGCCATCCAGTTAGGGTTGTTTTTCATTGCAATAACAGCCCTTTCAATTGCCCCCTTAGTATAACAATCATCTGAATTTAACCATCCAATTAAAGTGCCTCTACACATTCTAATTGCTTTGTTCAAGGCATCAGCAGGTCCTTTGTCCTCTTCAGAGCGCCAAAAAAGTCTTTTATCTTTTTTTGAGTACTCTCTTAAAATGTCTACACTTCCATCATTAGAGCCACCATCCATAACAATAAGCTCCAAAGATCCCCACGACTGACTTAAAACACTTTCTAATGATTGTTGTAAGAACACAGCTTGATTAAAGCTAGGCATAATAATTGAAACCAGCATTTTTTCTCTTTAAGAAAGCTCATTAATAATATGATTCATGTTTTTAGTTAAAGTGAGCCATTCACTCCACTCTCGTGTAATAATAACCCCTTTAATTTCTAACTCTTTTAAAAGCATAGGCAGCTGCTCAATCAGTGAGCTAATTAAAAACTTATCTTGAGAGTCAATTTTTTGCCAAACATTTTTATCCATTGAGCAAGGTAAAGCAAAACGTAATTCAAGTTTTTTCCCTCTTTCATCTACACTTTCTGAGAACCATTGATTTAATAATTGCTTATCTTGGATTGGAAATTCAATTTTTGGAAAGTCACCGAATTTTGCTCCAGAACTCATTGCACTAGAAATACGAAAAGACCAACGATCAGCGAAGTGATCTTCAAAAGAAACACCTGAAACCTCAAGATGCAAGTGCTCGTAGTCTGGATTTACTTGTTCATTAATTAATTTAATTTCACTATAATTAAAAAATGAAAGTCTATCATTCACAACGTTACCTAAAGAATTTATTTTTTCTAATAGGAAATCACACTTAGAAGAAAGGAGGCTATTTTCAAAATTCAGCTCTTCAGTACGTTGCACTATTAGAGATGATTGAGCATTAACTTTTTGATTCTCTAAAAAATAACGTTTAAGCTCAGCTTCCACTTGCTCCAATTGGGCAGCTAGTAACTTATTTTCATTTCCAATCAAATTTTTTTCTTTTTTAAAATCATCACTTTTCATTGAAAATGCTTTTTTAAGCTCTTCAAGTTCATTTAAAATCCCTTCCCTTTCTTTTTCCATGTCAACATTTTTCTTTATGACTTTTTCCTTTTCTTTTTCAAGTTTTAAGCTTTCAGCTAAAGATTTTTGTACTTGTTTTTCATAATTTCGATTTTTTTCAGATAAATTTGAAAAACCTTCTTGAAGCTCTTGAAGTTGAGAAATCAACAATTCATTTTCCAATGCTTTTTTCTTTATTTCCTCTTGAGACTCGTTATAAGAATTAAGAGCTAATTTAAGTTCCGAAGAAGCTTTCTGCTTAATTTCCTCGCAAAAAAGTATTTTTCTCTCTTGAGCAGAGTTACTTTCATAAGATTCTAATAATTTTGATTCTAAATTTGATATTTCAACTTTCTTATATTGTATCTCATTAAAATACTGACTCTCATTATTTTTAATTTTAATGAGATAATTTAATGCATCACTTATTTCTTTCTTTATCTCATGTGACTCATCAGAACTATATTCTAACGGTAGATCTTCTTTATTAATTGCATTATCTACAATAAAATTTTGAGCAGATTTTATTTCAATATGTAATTTTCTAATATCTAAAGATGAATATTTAATGAACTGAGAAATTAAAAAATCACCTATTGATTTCAAGCATCGATCATCATTTTTTTTAATTTCCTTTGCGTCTTCAGGAACAGCAGTTACGGGCAAACTCCATTTATCACTAATAAATGAAACATGTTTATAAGGATTAGATAAAGCTTCAGCGACATCAATTAAAATACACCGATTTGGAAATCGAAGGTAAAAATCAAGCATTATCGAATGTCGTTCATACCAATCGTTTAATAAAACCTCAAGATCAACACTTTCATCACTATTCATTTCAGAGATTTTTTGATGAACTTCTTCAACAAGGTCTGTACAAGCAAAAATAAATATGATGTTTGGATCTTGATCCGCCCAAAAATCTAAACTATAGACACTCCTACTTTCTGCCCACCCCCAATACTCATCATCTAAGTTTGAAAGTAATAAATCTGTTGCTAAATCTATCCATACCCTTCCAAGTATTGAATTCCCTTTGAAAGAATCTACAGTCTTTTTATGCCATATAGAAAAATCAATTTCAGATGATCTTTGCAAAGATAAAGGCCTTTTCATACCTGTATTATAAAAAGGAGACGCAATAGCATTAAGCACCTTCTCATTTGACCCCGTTATACATAACACCTTCATTTATAACACCTATGATCGAGCTTATTATTAAATATTCAACCTAAAAATAAATCAATTTATACGGCCATAGCCATCTTCAAAACGCACAATATCATCTTCACCTAAATAACTACCTGACTGAACTTCTATTAGATACAACGGTAATTTTCCAGGGTTTTCTAATCTATGGCTTTCTCCAATTGGTATAAAAGTAGATTCATTTTCACGCAATAAGAATTCATTTTGTCCGACTGTTACTTTAGCTGTACCACTTACAACAATCCAATGTTCTGCACGATGATGGTGCATTTGTAAAGATAAACGTTCACCAGGATTCACTGTAATTCGCTTCACTTGGTGGCGTTCCCCTAGGTCAATACCACGATAATTGCCCCACGGTCGATGAACTGTCGTATGTAAGCTATGTTCGTATCGGTTTGCCGCTTTTAGTTGATCGACAATTTTCTTAACGTCTTGGGCATTGTCTCGATTAGACACTAGAACAGCATCATCCGTTGACACTACAATAATATTATCTAACCCGGTTACCGCCACTAAGCGGTGGTCTGCATGAACATAACTATTCGTAGTATTGTGTAGTAACACATCACCTCTATGGGCGTTTCCATCAGAATCTTTTTCTTCGATATCCAATAAAGCAGACCAAGAACCGAGATCACTCCAATTCATATCAACGGGAACAACGGCTGCACAGTTTGTTCTCTCCATAACAGCATAATCTATAGAATCTGATGGTGATGTTGAAAAAGCCTCTTTATTCAATCTACAGAAACTTAAATCCTGCTCAGCCTGCTCTAAAGCATTCTGACAGGCTGTCAATATTTCAGGGTGATGCAAGGAGAGTTCATCTAAATATTGTTGAGCACTCATAAGAAAAATCCCACTATTCCAGAGATATTCACCACTATTCAGATATTCCGTGGCTTTTTTTACATTTGGCTTTTCGACAAATTCAGCGATATCATTTACGTTCTCAAAACCTGAAACCAAAGCACCTTTATGTATATAACCATAACCCGTTTCTGGTTTGTCTGGAGCTATACCAAACGTCACTAATTTGCCACTCTGTGCCGCTTCAGATGCAACATCTACGGCTTGCTGAAAAGCATTTTGATCCAGAATAATATGGTCGGAAGGTAATACAAGCATTAGCGCATCGGATTGCTTTTCAACTAAAGATAAAGCGGCTATTGCTATTGCAGGTGCTGTATTACGCCCAACCGGCTCCAAAATTATTTTATCCGGTGTTATATCAATGCTTCTTAGCTGTTCAGCGACTAAGAAACGATGTTCTTCATTACAAATTAATAGCGGTGCAGCAAAGCAGCTTGATGACACTCTCAAGGCTGTATCTTGCAACATGCTGTTTTCACTATTCAAGGGCAAAAACTGTTTCGGATAGCCCGCTCGAGAAAGGGGCCAAAGTCGACTACCGGAACCACCTGAGAGAATAACAGGGTGAATAAGCTTATCTTGCATAACCAAACCTTTAAGTATTAACAATTAAATTCGCGCTTTATTCTTAAATATACCTTTAAGAATACATTTATAGTTTTCACCCACTTTAATAGGGGAATAAGTTTCATCTACCAACACTTTACCTGCCAACGCTTTATATTTTGCAATCTCTTTATTCTCAGCAAAACGCTGCATCCACCAAGCAGCACTTTCAACACTCGGTTCTGCCCAGTATTGGCCTTCTCCAAAAGGGTAGTCGTCAGCTCCTGTAAAAGAATGATCAACTAAGCCAGCCGTTCCAGGAACTGTAAAATCCATATTACCAGAGCATCCTGTACAAATAACAGGCTTACCTAACATCATCGCATCAGCTAAACCTCTTCCAAAGCCTTCACTACGGTGCAGTGAGACAAAACAATCACACTCTCGATATAAATCCAAAACTTGTGCGCGTGATAGCGTTTGATTGATAATATGAATCCGAGAATCACGAGACGCTAACGCTTTTAGTTTTTGCCAGGTAGGATTACTCTCTTCCGCTCTCATTGCCTTTACAACCAAACCAACCTTATCTTTTTTGTTTGGGAAAGCTTGCTGAAATGCCTCAATACAGGCTTCTGGGTTTTTACGTGCAGAACTCGATAAGAAATCAAAAGAGAATACAAAAAGATAATCTTTATTTGGTAAATTAAAATTTCCTCGGGTTAAAGTATCCGTTGGAGAAACATCAACAGCCATGGGCATATGACGAACAGGTACTGGGCTTGAAGATATGAATGATTGGTAGGTAAAGCGACTCGATGCCCATACTTCGTCAACATATTGATAGGCATGCAACCACTGCTCAGGCCAACTAGGCAATTCCCATGGCCAATAACCAATGCAATAATATCCTTTTAAAAATTTCTCACCTGTTTCAGCAATTAAACGACTTAACTCGATACCTGTCACACAAAATACGTTCGCAAAGTACGGTAGTTCATCAGAAATTCGGTCAACACAGGAAAAATCGCCTTGCTGTACTTCTTGTCCAGGTTCAACGTTAAAAATACTATAAGGAATATTCGCCGCTTCACATGCTAAAGCGGCCATACGAACATCCTCACCGATACCTAATTGCCCTTTAGCATAACCAATTAAATTGACACCAAAAGGTTTCTTTGTTTTCTTTCTTACTTTTTTAGGTACTGAATCTATTTGATTCAAAGATGTTAATAATTTTTCGAGGATTGGAAAGCTCTTCATACCATGAAGGCGCACCCATTCAATAAACTCTGGAGTATCTACATTAGGAAAAGTTAATTTTAGCTCTTCACTATTTTCCCATAATAACTTTAATAAATTTGGAACATACTCATTTTCTGTCACTGATGAAAGCAACCATTTTAAAGATGCATCAGACAAATATTGAATGAGGTCGTACTCTTCAAGTGCATGTAAAAAATACCATCTTATAAAAGCAGCCTGACCATCCTCTGTTGATACATCAAATAGAGCTTGTAAGTCATCACGCTCATTGTATATGTGGAGCATGAACTCAGTGAAATACGGGAAATTTTGCATTTTATTCAATGTCGCTGGCTCATCAAACAACTGCATTGGTGGACATATTTTGTAGCCTTCCTCAATTGCTTTATATTCTTGAGCCCCATAAAAAAACAGCCACATTAAAAAGTGCTTATAATTACCTCTATATTTTTCTCGAAGATCTGGCCGAGTTTGCCAGATAGTTCTCTCGATTGCTTTAAGGCCATCAGCAGAATATAAGGTATTTCTTCTTAATTTATTCATTTGCTAAGCTTTCATAAGCCTTAACCGCATAACCCCATAAATTTGAGTGGGCATCGGTCATAACACGCACTTCATTAAAACCAGCCACCGTTAATGCATCTGAAAGGCTGTTCTTATCAAAACCACACTTATGGGCCATAAACTTATTCCCCTTCTCTATTGCCCCTTGGTGGCCAAATAGCACATCTATAGGGCGAATCGGTCCCATTGGTGATTCATACATGGTTTCCATTAATTTGCCTTTAGCAACCCATTCAGCAACGGCTTGAATATCAGGTAAGGTTACTAAAAAGAAACCACCTGGTTTTAATGTGCTTAATATCTGCTTTAAAGCTGTATCCACTTGATGCAAATTAAGATGCTCTAGGTTATGAGATGAGTAAATTGCTTCTACACTGCTTGCTTTGACACGAGATAAGTCCGTAATGTCAGCAACGATATCAGGCTCCAAACTTGGGTCTATATCTAAACGTACTTGATTCCAACCATTCCCTTGAAAACATTCAGGCAAACGGGTGTTGCTTTTATCACCACAGCCAACATTCAAAAAGATCTTGTCTGTACGATTGACCAGCGATGGTTGTAATAGTGCCAAATCGGCAGAGCTCATTGTCATGATGTGTCTTCCTAGAAATTGTCTTTTTGATAATTAGAATTAGTTTTATAGATTTGATTTCGAGTAGAAACTAAACCCGATAAAGCATTCGTTCTAGCTGCACTGGGGCGAGGGGGTAAGGCCAATGCAGTGTAAGGCGCATTTGCTAAATTTAATGATAAATTTGGGTTGTACGCTGGGTCGTTATTTAATACATGATTCCAACGTTGTCGTAAATTGTGCATCTCTCTTTGGGCTCGGGCGGCTTTTTCAGGAACATTATCTTTACCCCGTGTCGCTGACTCAGCATGTATTAACTTAGCTTCTGGAGTCCAGACAACGGCTTTATCAAGCGCCCTAACTTTAAGACATAAATCCACATCATTAAAACCAACAGGGAAATCTCGTTCGTTTAGCCCAGATACACGCCAGTAATCTTCACTTCTAATTAATAGACATGCCGCTGTTACCATAGAAAAACGTTGTGTTATCTGATTGTTATTTAAATACCCAAGATCATCGTCCTGCAGTTGATTACCCACATGCCCTGCCAGCCCATCAAATTGCCCACCAATTACGCCTCCATGCTGAACCATTCCATTAGGCCACAACAACTTAGCACCAACAATGCCAGTGTCTTGTCGCATAAGTAGAGATACCATATTACACAACCACTCAGGGTGCAGAATTTCAATATCGTTATTCACTAAGCCAACCACATCACTGCTGCTATTTTTAATCCCAAAATTATTAATACTGGCGTAATTAAAAGGATAGGCGTAATCAAGTACTTCAACTGTCGCAGTACCACAGCCAATTTTTTGCTCTCCTAGCCCCTCTATTGACGAAAAGTAGTTAAGCGTTTCTTGTTTTTGAGACTGGTTGTTAAGAATAATAAGACGAACCTGACCAGGGTAATCGGTCAACTCTAAGAAGGTATCAATGCATTTTTTTAGTAACTTCAAAGCATCACGAGTTGGAATGACTAAGGTAACACTTGGCCAAGTGTCCAATTTACGGCGAAGCCTTAACAATTGAGGTCTTTCTGAATCTGAGCTAAGAGACGCAAGGGGGTCATACTGTTTCAAGTACTCACTTCTCGCGGATAGCTCACTTTCAGAAATGGTTTTATTTAACCCAGAATCATGACGATGAAGACCAATTTGCGGTATATGAATAATGTCATCACTGGGTATTACCCTTCCTTGAGCATTTACTTTCGAGTTCTTTTCCAAATCGCTATTTTCTAGAGATTTATCTGCTGTAGAGTACCCTTCATGGGACAAACCTAACACTAAAGCATAGCTTAGTTGCTCTGGCATATTAGGCATTAGAAAGTTTTCAGAGAGTACAATATCACTTGAAGCAATGCACAGTGTTACATTCAAATAGTTTTGACACCAAAGTCTGTCTATGTCAAACGCAGGTAAAAATGCTGGCGTACGCAATGGATGCTCTGGGTTTACAAGTGTCTTCTCATTCGGATAATGGGCGACATAATCAAAATCCGTATAATAGAGTTTCGCTGAATGCTGACGCATAGCCAAATTGATTTGATCTAATATGCTATCTATCAGTTTATCATCCGCATGCAGTTGCACTATCCAGTCACACTTCTTCGCCGCCATTGACAATTGTTTCTGATATTCATGGCTATCAACGACAGCATCCTCATTAATTGATAAGCTGTTTATTTCATCCACAGCATTTGGTGTGTGCGTTTGACTGGATTGCTCAAGAATAAAATTATCTATCGCAAAAGCATTTGATTGAGACAGTTTATCTAATTCGTCTTTCTTTGGTTGTCCCAACCAAATTATACCAAGCGTTGGTAGTGAGGCGTTTTGCGTTTTTTTCAGCGGTTTTTTATGTGTCTTTTTCTTATTTGACGCTTGGTCGGCAGAGAATTGCTTTCCATAAAATGTGTCTAGCCAAAGTGGGTAATCTTCAAAACGCACACTAGGTTGAATCACTTTTTCACAAAGTTGAGCTATTTTCAAAGTTAAAGGAACCAACTCTTCCGTACTAATAGAGTGTGTCTGTAACAAGCTAGATAAACCTTTTGGCCATTCTTGAATGGTTAACGGGCTACCCTGTAATTCTCGACCTTTGCTATCTAAAACGCTAAGAGTATGACTTTGTCCGTCCGCCAATTCCAACGGTAAACCTAAAGAAAATCCAGCCTCGACATATTTGCCATGAATAGCCTGCCAGCGTGTAGGTTTTGCCCTTACAATTAGCTGATCACCGTTATATACCAAAATATCCAATGGCTGATCTGGTTCTTGAGAATCCACTAACCAACCGTGTAAACATAAACCTGGCTGCCATAACACTCTAGAGGTTTCAGTGGTATGAGATTCGTCTTGATAAGGTAGTGATAAACAGTGCAAAGCTTGATCTTCGTTTGCTAAGCAAATTGCCAGTTCATTTACACCTTTAACAAGATCATCATTCAGCATGGTTCTAAACCCATGACAACCATCACCTGGAGACATCGGATGAAACTGATCCGCAATCGCTAAACCCACTTGCTTACCATCTGCCAAGATAGAAACGACCCAACGTTTACCCGGGAGCTGTTCGCTATAGACCCAACCTTGCAATAAATTGCCTGCAAAGTTAGTAATACGTCCAATGAGTTTTGTATTATCTGTAACAGTTGGCTGTGTACTCATAGATGCTGTCATGCTAGTTATTTACTGTTTTATCCTGATTAATTAATTCGTCATTGTGACACGACCAGTTATAAGCAATTTGCGATAACTCTGATAGCCACACAAGATTATTAGACTTTAGCTTAACAATGGATTCTTTAACAAAGGGCGAATACCCATCTTTTATAACATGTTTACTTTGCTCTAAACATTCTTCAACTATAAACCAAGTTAAATTTCTATTAGCGTTATCTAACAAACTTGCTTCTTCTAACGTTGTGGCCAAAGAGTCCAATATTAAAACACCATCCAATGGAAAGCTTTGACGATAAAAATCAACACGCTCATCTTGTCGACTTAAGGCAAAAGGGGTAGGAAAGATATGCCCAGTTGCCAATAATGCATTCACATTCACTGAAGGGTAACGACTTGGCATAAGATAAACAGGCACTTCCTTTGACGCCAACAGGTTTGCTAGATTAAGAAATGCCTCAGAGGCAAACGCCTCTTCCTGCCCAACTACAGCCAATATCAATGCATTTTTTTGCCGTTTCCAATCCACCAAAGCCTTCTCTTTAAAAGAAGGCAAACTGATTTCATCCTTTTCCTCTCTTTGCAAACAAGAGGTCAAGGTAACAGGCATCATTGGAAAAGCGGATTGCCACCACCGTTGAAGCGATGGTGTATCTGCACTAAGCTGAAATAAGCCTAATTTCTGTAAGTCTTGCTGTAAAAGAGTCACTTGTTGAGGTAAACGGTATTGTATTCTCCAAGGATGAGGAGCAATGCCTGTTAGCGTTATTTTTGCAGAGTCAATACGAGCGAGCATAATAGCTTGTTTGCTTTGAGAGCCAGACTTTGACTCCGCTAAAAACCGTTCCGCTAGCGCTAAAGAATGCACAATACGCAGGGAGCTTTGCTGTATTGGATTAACTATATTATTCGCTTGTTCATGTAACCACACGCGCCGTAATTTATTGCGCCCATTGCTCATAGGGTCACGACGTAAGCAAGTTTTGAAGTTCTTGCTGGAATCTGGGTAACGCTTTTCAATAGTCTTAAGGTTTTGTTTTACTCTAAAACGTTTTTCATCACCAAAGGAAACACCGCCTTGATGAGCAACGACAGTATTCATAGCCCCTAAATGCTGCCAACCTTTATTGGAAGCAAGGTAGCTCCAATCACTCTCTTCACCATAGCCTCGTTTTAGAGTTGGATCCAAACCACCCACATCTATCAGGGCATTTCGAGTCATGTAAAAACAAAAGCCACAACCGCTTCCAAGTCGAACACTCATGTCTTTTACATTTGCAATAGCCGCTGCATTATCTAGTTCAGCTAGTTGTTGTGGCGTTAAAGCAGGTGCGGGGTCACAAGGTGCCAACAGGCTCATTAACTCGCCATTATTAGTAAAAGGAGTGACTGATGCGACTTTATCAGCTGAATAAGCAACTTTTTGGAGGCGGTCTAGCCAGTTACCATGAACAAGTGTGTCTGAATTCAATAAAACAACATCATTAGAAGAAACACTTAATCCATGATTAATACTGCCAATAAAGCCCATATTCTGAGTATGGTGCAATATTTCAATGAGGCCATTGTCAGCCAGTTCTTGTAAATCCTTGATCAACAAAGGTTCAGGGCTTGCGTCATTAACCACTAGAATACGTTGTGGTGTGATATTTACGGATACATTAGCTAAAACACTTTGAATACATGCCAATGTCATTTCTCTATTGGCAAAGACGGGAATAATTACATCTACTGGCGAACCTATTGTTCGAGCTTTTGAACGAGTGATGTGAGTTTTAGATATCTTTCTTTTTGAAAGATTACTTTTCGTTGACAAGGATTGAGGATTAAACGAAGACTCTGCTTGCGATAAAGAAGCTTGACCTACTGTCTTTTCTGAATAGTTTGGTCGTGCATTAGGCATCCAGATTAAAGGACACCCAACCAATACCTTCACTGGTTGAGTTTTATCCCGAAGCACTCCGACTTGCACTGATTGATATTCCATACCTTGCTGTGCAAAAAGAACCTCTACTTTAAAAACGGCCCATTGCTTGTCTTGATATAGAACAACATTGGGTGTTACCAACATTTGTTTACCGCCAGTAGCAATAACCAATTGTAAATTCGTATGATGGCTTTCTACAGCAACCCATCCAGATAAAGCATCTCCTTTTTGAGATACAGCCCCAAATTCAGGCAAAAAATTAGCCGGAAGTACTTTTAGCAATAATACGATAGATTGTATCTGTTCTAACTCAGGTAAATGCCAATTTAATAATTGACGAGCTCGCTTTTGATCTTCTATCGATTTGCTGGTAATTAACACCTTTACATAATGAAAGAATGCATCAAATTCTGTAGGAGTGCTTCGATACCATTCAGCAGCAATATCTAGATGGGCTCTTTTTAGGATATTCTGAGCAGGCAGAACATCATCAACTTGATCAGACAGAATACCATCAACAATGGCGTCACTATTATCTTCTTTTGTCTGTTCAAAAAGATTTGACAATAACTTTATTGGCATTGAGCTTGAATCACGTAAAGCCAGACACATTAATGCAGCTAACGCATGCTTTTGCTCGTTCTTTTTTGTGGCTACAAGGCTAACCCATAATAAGCTTTCATTTAATAAACGATCGTTTGTTAAACCACCTTGAACCAGCGCCAACAGGTCATCATAATTCCCTTTAGAGAAATATTCCCCTAAAAGATTCTTGTAGCTTGCATACATCTCAGACAAAAGAGAATCCCTAGCCAGATCATCTTTTATTAACAAATCTCTAAGTAAATGCACTCATTGAAAAGGCATCTAGAAATACCATTACTTAGCGACTCTTAATGAAAAATAAAGAATAAAAAAAGCCCCCATACTGAATAACAGCACGGGGCTTTTGCCGTTTATTTAAGTGAAAGATGTTTGAAAAACACACTATTCACTTTATTAACAAAACGAGGACAAATTAAACCATGAAGTCCCAATCTGTCTCAGATACTTGATTCGTATCAAATTCAGCAGACTCAACAAATGCAGTAGCAACCACATCTAGAGACGCTCCGCCTTCTAACTCGTTCAACCAGTATGTCTTACCTTCTGCATCCGCAGTACGACCAAGTACTTGCGTGTACAATAAGTCAACAGCAGTTTCACGATCAGCAGCAACAGACATGTCTAGAGAAGCCATGTTTGAACCACTTTCAGCGCTTGTCAGCATCCATTTAACTGCACCACCCAAAGATAGACCGTTGTCTACTTGGTCAGCCCAATATTGAAGACCTTCAAGATCCGCTTGGCCATCAGTACGGCCAGCAGAGCTGCTAAACATTTGCTTGTACAAAGTAACCAATGCTTTCACATCTGCACTTTGTTCAACGGCAACAGTTGCATCTGCAAACACTAGAGACTCAGCATTAACAACTTGTGTTGTTTCGCCAGTCGCTGTGTTTGTAACCGTAGTTTGTGCACCTGTTTGAGTCACAGTGTAATCTGCTTGATTACCCGTGAACATCGCTGAATCGGCACCAGAACCACCGTATACAGAGTCATTACCAGAACCACTTTGAATAGAATCCGAACCGATACCACCAGCTAAGTAATCGTTACCACCGCTTGATGCGATCGTATCGTTACCTTCACCGCCTTCTACGGTTGTATTCTTATCACCGTTTACTGTGAATTTATCAGCACCAGACGTACCAACAATTACACGTTCAACAGTATTAAAGATTATGTCAACACCTTGATCGCCATTAAAGACAAACGCCTGGCCTTCACTGCCTGTCACAGTGTCCGCAGCAATTGTAATTGGACCAACAACGTCTTGGAAAATAACAGGATCGATGATGATAACGTCATCTGTTGAGTTAGTTTCTATACGCGTTTCAACAACACCTTCAGTTGTTGTTTGCGTTGTAACTGTACCCACTTCTTGTATAGTAGTTGCAACATTCACCACTGGTGGTGGTATAAGAACTGGAATAGTAGGATCAGTAGGGACAGTAGGATCAACTGTAACTGGTGCCAGTAACTGAGTAATGGCATCTGCTACGGTATCGCCGTACGTCTGTGTTATCGAAGAAACGAGTTCTTCTTGGGTAGTATCATAGCTCATATATCTCCCTTCCTATGCATAGGTAGTACTTACTATTAATTAACGTTTTTGAAATCAATCAAAAACGCGAACATCAGACTAGCTAGTCTGAAACTTTTAAAAAACTTACCGCTTTGCTTTGTATTAAATTACTACAAAAGCAAGCAAAATCAAATTCCTGCGGTTTTCACATGTGTCTTAGAGCTATCAGTCCAAACTGAATACGCATTCTCTTTAGTTTGAACAAGTCCTTGCTCTTTTTTAAACAATGCAAAACATATTCCAACTAAACAAGCTTCAGAAGATGTTTTTATAAGTTTGTTTTGTGACAATTTAATTACTTGCCCGTCGGAAAAAGCAACTTCTCCTTTTACATCATACTCATCTGCAGATTCACCATCTAAAATCACAGCAAACTCGCTCATCTTAGCCGCTTGTCTAAGCTGGCCAATAAACTCCCCAGTTCTTGACTGAAAAACCTTGCCTTCTGATTTACAGTGGACCCGAATATCTAAACCTTTTGGTTGATTAATCCAGTTAAACTTAATGGCTTCTAACCGAGCACCGCCTTGAGGGTGCATTAACCATTCACCTGCATTAACAGTAAGATCACCAATATTTTGAATATGTCCCGTAATGGTCATAGGGACAGGACGAGGCTCTGACGATTCTGACTGAGCTATTTGTGCTTTTTTATTTTCAAAAATAGGGGTTGCAAATGGATCTGCTTGTTCCGGCTGATTTACGGATTCAATTTGATCGGCACTTTTTTGATCGGCGCTTTGCTGAGTAGAAGTAAAGGAAGGAATATTGAGCTTAGCTAATTTATCCGAGTACGAATTATTCACATTCGTGCTTTCAATGTGATTTAATGAATTCGCTTCAACAGCATTCTTAGTCGTTTTATTAAACTGTATTTGTGGTTTTTTTCTTGGTGATGCATTTTTCTTATCTGCATCCAGAGGCTCCAGTTTCCACCTAACGTGAACTTGGTTTTCCATTCGTTTAGGTAAATACTTACTTACTGACAACACTGCCTCACCATCAAACACATTCACCACAAGATAGTCCCCTGGCTTCGACAGTATTGGTTTTTTGTGATTCCGGCACATAAATTCCATTGTACCAGTTAATTCAATTGGGGCCTGACTGATCACTAATGGGACTTGGGTATCTGTCATATCAAGCGATGCGGATTCAATTGTTACATAGCGCAAAACGTAAAGTCCTGGTTTAAGAGTAACCAATTTAGTACCGACGGTAATCGCTTGATTGATATCAATATTAGACTGCATTTACTATTCCTGAATTATAACTCTTGTTTGAAGCCGCACACGCAAAGCAAAAATATACCGCTAAAATGTTAAACATATAATAACCATAATACTTTATTTAGTCATAATAAATCCAATCACATCTTATTGGCACATTTTATTTTTGTTTCTGTTATCCATAAAGCGAATATTTATTCTAATAAATATTACTTAAAATCATTTTCTAACATCCATGATAATGTCTCCTTTAAACTATACCGATTAGATACATCTATATTTTTTCGAAGCTTTTCATTACTCCCCCATAAAGAAACAATCTCATTTTGCCTAACAAGAGATAGGTCAGTAACAACATTTGGGGAATGAGATGTTAGTTCATTTAGGAGACATAAAATTTCTTTTAGCTGTGTCGCATGGCCACTAGACACATTATAAATTGCTACATTAGAATCATTTTTATTCTCACTCAAAGCTAACAATTTTTCTAAACTGGCACACACATCTCTGACGTCACTAAAATCACGGCTCACTTCCATATTACCTAATGGTAAAACTGGCTTTTTCTTTGAGTAATATTCCACCAGCTTCGGCACTAAAAATACATTAGATTGACCTGGCCCAATAAAATTAAAAAACCTGACTATCGTAATAGGTAGAAAATCTGAGAAATCATTTGCTAATTCTTCCATTGCTAGCTTTGATTTACCATAATCATTTTTAGGCTTTGGCATAACCGTTTCATCAATACATCCATTGGCATTTTCACCATAAACAGTGGCGCTACTTGCCAACAAAACCCTGCATTTTCCATTGGCGTCTTTCAACTCATCTAATAAGTTCTTTGTAGCCAAAACATTCATAGCATATAGATCCTCCCAAGCTGGGTGATTGACAAAAGAAATGCCTGCCAAATGAACAACAAAATCTGGACTAATCTTTTGCATTAAATTAGTCAGAGAAATCCGGTCCAGCAAATTAATACTATGATATTCATCTATAAATAAATCACACTGAGAACTTCTAGCTAGACCAACTACGTAATACCCTTTTTTCCGCAAAAAAGGTATTAAATATTGGGCTAAAAAGCCAGTTGCCCCAGTAACAAGTACAATTTTTTTTTGCCGCATATTAAGAACAGTGAGTAATATAATGAATTTTAGCTTTGTTATTAAACATTAGTAAGAAACGCCTTTTTTAACCCGTCTGATATCTGCCTCAACCATGATTTTACATAACGTTTCTAAATCTGTTTTAGCCTGCCACCCTAATTCAGTCAAAGCCTTATTAGAATCACCAATTAGAAGCTCTACTTCAGCAGGACGATAGTAAAGAGGATTAATTCTTACTCTCAATTCTCCAGTTTTTTTATCGTAAGCTTTCTCTTCTTCTTTCACACCTTGCCATTCAAGTTCAATTCCAGCAGCGGCAAAGGCTAATTCAGTAAAATCCCTCACTGTAACTGTTCTACCTGTAGACAAAACATAACTTTCAGGAGATGAATGCTGAAGTATTTTCCACATACCTTCTACATACTCTTTGGCAAACCCCCAGTCCCTCTTCGCGTCCAAATTACCAAGCTCAATAACCTCTTGTAAACCACAAGAAATTCTTGCTACAGCATCGGTTATTTTACGGGTGACAAACTCTTTACCCCTCAATGGAGACTCATGATTAAACAGTATTCCACTTGTCGCAAATATCCCATAGGACTCTTGATAATTCACCGTCATCCAGTGAGCATAAAGTTTCGCAATCCCATATGGGCTTCTAGGATAAAACGGCGTGGTTTCCTTTTGAGGTACCTCAACTACCTTACCGAACATTTCCGAAGTAGAAGCTTGATAAAAACGAATCGTTGGGTCTATTAGGCGAATAGCTTCCAACAAATGAACCACACCTTTTCCTGTAATATCCAAAGTAGCTATAGGTTGATCAAACGACACTCCAACGTAGCTTTGAGCGGCAAGGTTATACACTTCTCTTGGTTTGACTTTTTGTATTAAGCGCACACTTGCTGATGGGTCGGTAAGATCATATTCTACTAAATGTAATTTTGGATGATCTATCAACCCCAACTCTTGAATTCGCCAAAAATTCACAGAACTACTACGGCGATAAGCTCCATATACTTCGTAGCCTTTATCTAGTAGCAATTGGGCTAAATAGGCACCGTCTTGACCGGTAATACCAGTTACTAATGCATTCATTGATGACATGTTTCCGTTTTATTTAAGTTTTGATCCACTTTATTCGCCATAAACAAGTTTGCATGGCGTTCAGAGATCATCGACCAGTTATGATTCTCCAACCACTCGTTTCTTCTTGCTTTTAGATTGTCGTATTCTTTTGAAGAAATTCGCTTTATAAATTCTCCTAAAAAATTCTGAATGTTTTCTGAGTCATACCCTAATAACGGATGTGTAATATCTCTTACCTCATCAAATATAGGAGCAGGCGTTGTAGCCACGTGAGAACAGCTGATAATCGCATTACGCACAGCGCCACTGCATGACTCAAGGGTAAACTGATAAGGTAAAATCAACACATGACATTCAGAAAGTAATGACTCGCACTCATCAATTGGTAAAAAGTCAGAATGCCAATCAACGTTATCTATGAGGTTAAGCTGTCGAACTAGTTTTTCACAACGCTCCTTTTCATAAAAAGAGGTGCCGTCAGAACGAACTGAGTTCACCAACCTCAATCGACTATAAAGTGGAATCCTTCCTTGATCTCTCGCTAACGCAAAGCCTTTTATTAAAATATCAATCCCTTTATGAGGAAGTAAAAAACCAAAGCTTCCAACAATAAATGGATTTTCAACAGAATATTTAAAAGGCTTAGTTGGTTGAGAGAGTGGTGACTTTACACCATGAGGCATCAAGGTGACATTATCTGTTAACCCTAACCGCTTTAAGGTATTTAAATCATCTACAGCATGAACTAACACTCGATTAAAAAGTCTCAAACATTCTACGGCAGACTGCAAACTGCTTTTATCATAAGCAAGCAATGGTCGAGTAGTATGCAAGGTAATGTAGAGTAATTTACCTTGTTGTGATTGATAGGCCACTCCCTTCGCGAGCTTTTGAGTCAGCCCATAAAAAGCAAAGTGATGCTGTAACCAAAGCGTATCACCTTCAAAATCTTTCCCTTCAAGATCTGGCCCATCACCGCCATAAATCCAATTTTCCACAAAAGAAAGCTTAGGATCTAACTCACTTGAAAGAGCACGCCTTTTTAATGGGTGAAACACTGTTATCGATGTTTTATCAGGTAATAGGGGATTAATAAGTGACTGACTGTACTCAGCAATGCCACACGCCTCTCCCCAAGTAGAAAACAAATTAATCTGAGGTTTAGGACATAGCTTTTGACTTTCTAATAGCTTTTGATTCTGCTGAATACGCCATATTGATAACAACACTTTTTCAGTAGCGCTTTTAGAGAAAAATACTTCTTGAACCTTGTCATGTAATTTAATTGCCTTACGCTGAACTTCTGCCGAGCCTGCTTTCAATTGTTGAGAAACATGAAGTAATGTATCCGCTAACTTTGGAACACTCACCTCAGTCCATACTGAGCGCCCATCATTAACATGTGTATCCGCATTTGCAAAACGGTAATCCAAAAGGTAAGCACTATCTGAGTTAACAAAATCCATATGTGCGCCGTACCCAGTCACAATCAATGGTTTTTTATACACTCCTGCTTCTATTGCAGGTAAATTTAGCCCTTCACCTCTTGTTGGTAAAACAACCGCATCAGATTCTTGATAGAGGCTAGCCATGGATTCCGCACTCATATCCTGCTCGATTATCTTAACTCTTCCCTGTAATTGAGGGCGTACATACTGCTGCAACCAAGTATTAACTTGATTATGTGGATTAGGAAAGGTTTTAATAACCAAATCAATCGTTTCATCCTCTGCTGCAGCTTGGTCAAATGCCTCTAAAAGCAAATCTACTCCTTTTCTAGGGAAGCAAGATGATACATGCAAAAAAGTAATGCGCTTCTCATTTGAGTTTATTAACTTATCGGGTGATGACTCAATATCATTGACCTCTTTCAAAAGCGGAGGATGAGGGTAAGCTTCCAAAGGTAGGGGCACCACTTCAATAGGAACAATACAACCACTGTCCACAAGCGCTTTTTTAACAAACCAAGTAGTTACTAGAACACCGTCGTATTCTTTATTTAGTTGCTCCACAATTTTTTGAGCGACATTTGACTCTTCCCAAAAAAATAAAGCAATTGAAGTTTCGTCCGCTTTATTAGGCGAAATCAAAGGGTAATGATGATAAACGGAGACACTAGCCTTTTCAGACGACTCTATTTGAGTAAGGTCTTGTAAATATTGATTTAAACGCTTTATTTCAGCATCACCCTTAGGCGTATCAAATACTTTTGGTGCTAACTCCCCTTCATAAGGCTGAATACGCCAATCTATTAAGGGATCATCCTGAAGACTACGGTTAAACAAATGTCGATTAACAGAAGCCAAACTATAGCTCCCATTAAAATGCCCTATTAATAGAACTTTTTTAATATCTTGATGAATTCTAAAAATATCTTCTTGAGAAAGTGGTAATGAGTAATACTTTGAACGTATAGGAGAGCCACTTACGGGTAATAGATTCTCATAATCTTCAAGGTTCCCTGGATCCCTTTTAATAGGTGTTACATTTTGAGGCACGGATGCTAATAGACGCTGCAACCTATGCTTTACGAAAGGCACTCGATTTAAAACCTTTAATGCTAAAGACCTTAAGCGAGGCACCCCCATTAATTGCCTAATAATTGCAACGGCCAGTTTACGACCTGCCAACATAAGAAAAGAAAAAGGATTGAAAGACTGCTTATTCAAAAACATCACAGTTTCCCCTCTCCATTCAATGCAATGATATTGTGATTAGATTCTTGTTGAGCAGATGCTGACTCAGTTGTAACCTTTGTATTGTGCTGAACGGTTGTATTTTGTTCGATAGCTGGCATTAAAAAGTTAGTCCCAATAAAGAAAGGTTCATGGGCATTATTTACCTCAAATACTAACGCATAGTCTAACCAATGATAATTTTTTTCTAAATGAGTGTCACTGGAATGTAAGGAGATGGATACATTGTAACTTCCCACTCCCAAATTGGCGGCAAACGTAGCGTTAATTTCAACCTTGTTCCCTGCCTTTAGTGACATTAAAGGCTGCTTTAAATGGTGTGTATTCGTACCAAAAATAGTCTGACCGATACGGTCTTTAATCATATAACCCGCCACTAACTCAGGTAAATCCTCATGTATTTCTAACTCTAGTTTCATAGTTACCGATTGGCCCACCAATACATTACGAATAGGTTTACCTTGGCTATCCAACAGCGTCACCTGCTTAACTTTCGCTTCCCCTGTTCCTGAACTGGTTTGTACCATTCCACCATCAAGCTGAGTGACTTCAACCCTGCTATTCTGCCTACTAGATAGGGTCGCATTATAATAATCCATCACAATTTCAGGCGGACCATCTTGCATTACTCCACCTTGATCAAGAAGAATCACCCTGTCACAAAGTCTCAATATCGCTTCCTTATCATGAGAAACAATTAATAATGAGGTTCCTTCTTTTTGAATTTTCTGAATTCGGTCAAAGCTTTTATGCTGAAAGTAGGCGTCTCCTACCGATAATGCTTCATCGATAATTAATAAGTCTGGACGAAAAGCAGTAGCAACAGCAAAAGCAACACGCATTTGCATCCCACTGGAATACATTCGCATAGGCTGATCAAAATAATGTCCAATTTCTGCAAAGGCTTCAATTTCAGGCATTACCCTTAAAATATCCTTATGCTGCTGCCCCATTAAAGTCGCTGAATGATAGGCGTTTTGTCGCCCACTTAACTCATTATTAAAACCCATACCCAATTCTAATATCGCAGCAACACTACCATGAACAGCGATCTCTCCGGATGTCGGCTTCAACGTGCCCACAATCAATTTCAAAAGTGTACTCTTTCCGGCCCCATTTTCTCCAACTAGACCAACAGCCTCACCTTGCTGCAGCTTAAAATTAATATCATTTAGAATAATATTTCGTTGCTTCGGAGCAGCCCCAGTAAACCAACTTAATACCCGTCTTATTTCGGTACCATAGTCTAAATACGATTTGCTCACTTGATTAACAGATAACAAACAATCTTTTTTCATAATACATCCATCATTTCAGACTGAGCCCGACGATAGATAAAGACTGCCGCAATAGAAAGAATACAAGACAAAACAAACACCGCTAAGAGAGACATAACATTAGGAGAAGAGTGATACGCTAAGACTTGATGGAAAGCATCCACTATATGATAAAGAGGATTAAAAGGTAGCAAAAATTGAATACTTTCAGGGACTATATGAGCTGGATAAACAATCGGTGTGAACCAAAACAACAGCTGCAAGACAATACTCATTAGTTGCCCTAAATCCCTTACAAATACATTTAACGTCCCCAAAATCATTCCAATACTCAGAGCAAACATTAAGGTGACCAAAGTCAGTATTGGCAGCCAGATCAAACCACTCCAATGCAAATGAGACAGAAGTGCAAAGGCAATTAAGGCAATAACCAATAGAATAATATAACCAATAAAGCTGGTTCCAGTTACAATGATGGGCAAGGTAATTTTAGGAAAATTAATTTTTTTAATCTGATTACTGTATTCAATAAAAACGCCTAGACAACGTTGAACAATGTCCGTAAAAAGCGTCCAACCTAACATCCCTGAAATTAAATAAATCGCGTAGGCAAATTGATTATCAATACCAGGTAACTTAGAACTCAGTACTGCGGATAAAATCAATGTATAAATCAATACCATTGACAATGGGTGGACTAACATCCATAAACCGCCCAAAAAACTACGGCTAAATCGTGTCAATAAGTCATTTCGGATAGACGATATAATAAAGTAACGCCATTGCCATAAATTATTTAATAACACTAACATTCGCTATAGAGCCCTATTATTGATAACACTTTATATCGCATTATCATTTAATTTTTTAAAACGGATATGCCTCAGATTCATTCTTGAACTCAAGAACAGTCCGCTTTGAATTTTTCCCAACAACTGGAAGCATATTCTAATAAATTACTATTAAACTTATCTGTAGAAAACCTTTCTGCATTATTAGCACATGCATTGCTGTCCCAGCCTCTAGACTCAAACTCTGTAATTGCATCTATAATTGAGTGGGTGCTAGCATCGTCAAAAAATAGCCCTGTTTCTCCATCAATAATAGTCTCTGTAGCAGCGCCTCGCCCAAAAGCAATAACAGGAGTACCAACAGATTGAGCTTCGATAGGCAATATACCAAAGTCTTCTTCGGCAGCAAAAATTAGTGCTCGCGCCTTTGACAAATATTGATATAACTCTTCGTCTTTTTGATAACCTAAGTAACAAATATTCGCCTTTTTTTCAGGGCTTAATTGATCTATTTGTTTTTCTAGACGAGTCTTTTCTGGCCCATCACCTATAATAATTAATTTTCTCTCCCCCATTTGCGCCAAGGCTTCCGCAATGAGAGGAATCCTCTTATAAGGAACAAGTCTAGACGCAGCAATATAGTAATTGTCTTTATCAACAAAAGGGACAAAATACTTATTAACAGTTTGGGTGGCGACTGGAGGATAAATTATTTTACTAGGTCGACGGTAACACTTATTAATGCGGCGACCAATATATTTTGAGATAGCTATTATATGATCAGGCCTTGCTCCACTATCAAGGTCCCACTTCCGTAAACGATGCAAACTGTAACGCATCAACCATTCCGACAATTTATTTGGGTTACTTTGAGAAAGGTATTCATTTTGCAAATCCCATGCATAACGCATCGGAGAGTAGCAGTAACATAAATGTAAAGTATCAGGGCCTGTAATCACACCTTTTGCAACAGCATGACTAGAAGATAAAACCAAGTCAAATTTTGATAAATCAAACTGCTCTACAGCAAACGGCATCAAAGGTAAGTAATGTCGATAACATTTTTTTCCAAAAGGCATCTTTTGAATAAAAGAAGTATGGATCACTTTATTCTGTAACACTGAAGGTAAAGGTTTGTCAAATGAGTTAACCATAGTAAAGACTTCAGCATGGGGCCAAATTTTTAACATTTGTTCCAATACTTTTTCAGCCCCAGACCAAGCGACTAGCCAGTCATGAACTATCGCAACCTTTAATTTTTTTGAAGTAACATTCACTGTATTCAATACTTCCTCTGTATCGATTTGTTCATTGTCCACATTCATAAACGACCATATTTATCATCAAAGCGCACAATATCATCTTCCCCTAAATATTCACCGCTTTGCACCTCAATCACAATTAAATCACCGTCGTCAGGATTCTCTAAACGATGCTTATGCCCAGCTGAGATAAAGGTAGACTCATTTGACTCTAGAAAGAAATGATCGCCATTATTCATGACTTTTGCTCTTCCCTCCACAACGACCCAATGCTCACTACGATGCTGGTGCATTTGCAGAGATAAACTGCAGCCAGGCTTCACAATAATACGCTTTATTTTAAAACTTAAGCCATCTTCTAGCACAGTATAACTTCCCCAAGGGCGATATACCGTCGGGTGATTAATATGCGCATCTCTCCCACGCTTTTCTAGTTCAACTACAATTTTCTTTACATTCTGGTCTGAGCTTTTATGAGCAACTAGAACAGCATCACCAGAATTAACAATCGTAAGGTTTTCAACTCCTAATGTGGCTGTTAAATGACCTGGACTGTATACATTGGTATTCTGTGTATCTAAAGCAATCACATCACCATACAAACGATTATTATCGCTATCCTGAGAAATAAGTTTACTCATTTCCTCCCAAGACCCGACATCACTCCAACCGATATCACATGGAACAACTGAAACATTATTCGATTTTTCCAATAACGCATAATCAATAGAAACATCCCGTACTTTTGCAAATGTTTCTGCAGACAACTCAGTTTGAGAAATTGTTTTATTATGAGTAACGGTAGAATGTTCAAACGTTGCTTTAATTTGATTTAATAATTCTGGTTCGTGCTCTTCAACTTCTTTCAGCAGTGCACCTGCTGTAAAACAAAAAATACCAGCATTCCAAAAATAATCCCCACTACTACAATAAGATTGTGCAGTCTCCAAATCGGGCTTTTCTACGAACTGATTTATTCGAAAAGCTGAGAGAGTATTATCATTTTTTATCAATGAATCACTCGAATGAATGTACCCATAGCCTGTTTCTGGTGATTTAGGAAAAATTCCAAACGTGACTAACTGCCCCTCCAGTGCAACTTCTTGTGCTAGTTGAACAGCTTGAGAAAAAGACTCTTCATCAGATATCAAATGATCCGCTGGCATGACTAACATCACAACATTTGAGCCATGTTTTTGATACAACTGAAATGCTGCAGAGATAACAGCGGGAGCAGTGTTACGACCAAAAGGTTCAAGCAAATAATTCTGTTCGAGACCTTTCTGTAACACCCCTAATGACTGCATATTGGCAATTTCGTCTTTTGTATGAAAGTACAAATCTCTATTAGTAACAATCATTAATTCTTTTGACTGAGAAACTAATATTGCCCTCCTTAGAGTTTTCGACATTAAAGTTTCGCCATCTGGCAACTTCACAAAAGGTTTAGGATGGTGTTTACGTGAAATAGGCCACAGTCGACTCCCAACACCTCCTGACAAAATTACGGGAACTAAAGGAAATATTGAATTATCCATAAATCGAAATTGAACCTAAATTATAACGTCTCATCTAAAAACCATAATACATCAGCTTCAATGATTCGTTTATTATTGATATAAAAAAACAAACAATATACTAAAGAAGATGGATATTAACATATTAAAAAAAACGTTTATTTAAAATAATTGCACATCTTAAATCAAATTAAATCATCATCAACGAGTTAAAAAATTAGCCAACAAATCATGGCCTGATTGAGTCAATATGGATTCAGGGTGAAATTGAACCCCTTCTATCATCAAAGTTTTATGACGCAATCCCATTATTTCATCAAGCTGACCGTTTTCATCTTGTGTCCATGCGGTAATTTCAAGGCAGTCTGGCAAAGTATCTTGAGCAACGACTAAAGAGTGATAACGAGTCGCTACATGAGGATTAGGTAAATCCTTAAAAACAGAAACATTTTTATGGTAAACGTAGGAAGTTTTACCGTGCATTATTTTTTTTGCACGGACAACATCACCACCAAATACTTGACCAATGCTTTGATGACCTAGACAAATACCTAATATTGGTAGTTTTCCCGAAAAATAACGAATGACATCAAGGGAAATCCCTGCCTCATTGGGAGTACAAGGACCTGGCGAGATAACTATATGAGTCGGCTTTAGTAACTCAATCTCCTCAATTGTTATTTCATCATTACGGTATACAACAACCTCTTTACCCAATTCACGTATATACTGCACCAAATTATAAGTAAAAGAGTCATAGTTATCTAACATGAGTAACATTTAGAGATTAATCCAGCCGACCTATAAAGTGGCCAATAATAACATGATTACGAAGTTGACTAACAAGGGAAATGAATGGCTATTTTCCAATAAATTTAGGACAGGGAATATTAAAAGAGACCTTTGCACGAAGTCATGAGCAATGATCAGACAAGTCTGTTTTTAACAAAGTATTAGGGAGGGTCTCAAAAGCGAAACAACCACCAAGACAAAATACGTAAAACAATTTTGTTTAGCAGGTTATTGAAGCACTAAACTCACACCACCAACAGAATTCACAACTAATTTAAAATTCCCTTTGGCAGAATCTCCAGTCCATAAATTGATGTCTTTCTTTAAGTTTTTTGACTCCAAAGACATGTCTTTAGCGAGGATTTCATAGTGACCTTTATGATCGCATTTCTGCCAAACAATTCGATATTGTTCCGTCGGTGTAAATACGACAGGAGCTTCCTTTGAATAGGGAGGTACTATAGAGAGCGCTGTAGGTTCGGCTTGTTCATTATCCATAAACCAACCATCTTTAATCTGCAAAGAATCATCGCATTTAAACAGAGCGGTACTCAACCCATCAGACACGCTAAGGGCGGTTGAGTCCATTGAAACAATTTGAAAATTAGGGGCACTCATATGATTCCTTACGTTCAAAAACAGTATTCTTAACAACTCTATTACAACTATCTATTTCATTTTTGCGCGCTTCAGTATTTACTACTTTCTTAATGAACTGAAAATACAAAAATGCACTATCTTTTATTTTCGGCAAAAAAAAGCCAACCTTTAATATTTTTATAAATAAAGCACAAAAAAAGCCCACGTTTTTTCATACCCCCTCTTTTCTCGAGAGATAGCCCCGTTCTTCAAACACTGTATATTTCTTTTAATACAAGATCTTATTTCCTTATTCGTGTTGCATTTAATACTCGGCTCATCATAATCTAGTAACCTAATCACTCTGAGACCTTTGCACGATTACTACGCTTGCTAATACTTTGTTAAAAACAGACTCAAAATGCTCATTTATAACTATAAACTGCGCTTTTTCGTCTGTTTTTGCCTCGTCTTATCATCGCTCATGACTTCGTGTAAAGGCCTCACTCTACGATTGAGTGATGTATTTCTTTACGATTCATTCATGAGGAGCAAAACTATGCAAAATAATATTGCCGAATTGGTTGACACTCTCATTGATGAAGATTTATCAAAAAAAGACATCAATCGAGCCATTTCAGACCTAGAGCCAGAAGAAGTTGCTCTGGCGTTAGAGTCCCTACCTCTTGATCAACGTATGCAGGTTTGGGACACAATTAAAGAAGAAGATAGATTAGAAATCTTTGTTGAATTACGCGGAGAAGCGAGAAAGCTGATTCTGCGAGAATTAAGCGAAGAACATATTGAGCTTCTTTTCAAAGAAATGGAAGCGGACGACCTACTAGAAATAGATGATACCCTACCCGATAAACTGGTAGACATTGCGCTGAAGCGCATGAGCAAAAAACAGCAAGAATACTACCAGCAAGCCAGCACCTATGACGACGACGAGGTTGGCCATTGGATAAATCACGATATTCTTATCGCATCCCAAAATATTCGTGTGTCAGAAGCATTAAGGTTGTTAAAAAAAGACATAGCAGAATACAGTGATGTGATTTATTTAGTCAATCGCACAGGGCGCTGGACTGGCTGTGTAAAATTCCATAGCTTAATTGCCGCTCAGCCTCATATCAATATCTCAGAACTGATGATTGAAGATTATCCATCTTTGGTTGCCTCCACCGATGTTGTACAAAGCGCCGAAGCGGTTGAAAGATCAGGCTACATTGCCTTACCGATTATTGATGAAAACCAGACCCTATTAGGTCGCTTTGATATTGGGTCTGCTATGGAAGTATTAAGAGAAACTTCTGAAGGCCAACTCATGTCAACCGCTGGTCTAAATGAAGAATCAGACCTCTTTGCCCCTGTAAAACGAAGCGCCCGCACTCGTGGATTATGGCTAGGCTTAAATTTATTAACCGCCTTCCTCGCATCTGCTTTTATTGGATTGTTTGAAGCCACATTGCAGCAAGTTGTGGCACTCGCAGTACTTATGCCTGTTGTTGCGTCCATGGGGGGAATTGCTGGCAGCCAAACATTAACATTAATAGTACGGGGGTTAGCTCTTGGTCAAATTACTCGCAGCAATTTACTTTCATTACTAAACAAAGAATTAAGGGTTGGCGGATTAAATGGTATTGTCTGGGCCCTTGTTATTGGCTTTATTTCAGCATGGTGGTTCGAGAGCTTCGTTCTTGGTATCGTAATTGGCTTAGCAATTATCGCCAATATTATCGTTGCCGCTCTTTCTGGGGTATTAATACCTGTGCTATTAGACAAACTGAATATTGACCCAGCTTTATCAGGTTCTGTTATTCTAACAACCGTTACCGATATTGTTGGCTTTGTCGCATTTCTCGGTTTAGGAACATTGCTGCTGCTTTAATTTTACACACAACAAAACAATCATACTTTTTGAGACACATGAAATGACGTGGGAATATCTACAAGAATTAATTGGCCTTGGAGAAACTGAAATCAACTGGGTAACCAAGGTTTTTTTCATTGTTTCTATTACTTTAATTCTGAATTTTTTGATTAATAGAGTATTTATTCGTCTAGACAAACAGCTCGAACGCACCTCAACACATTGGGATAACGCTCTTATCAATGCAGCCCATAAGCCTATTACCACCTGTATTTGGCTAATAGGTTTTGCCTTAGCCGCTGAAATTTCCGAAGAAGAGCTCGCACCACAGGCAATCAATGCTATTGATAATATTCGTCAAATTGGCTTTATTGCGTTAATTACTTGGTTTGTTAATCGGTTAGTAAAAAATAGCGAACGCATTCTAGTTTCACCAGAAAAAGTAAAAAAACCAATGGATTTGACCACAGCTTCAGCCATCAGCAAGCTGCTTAGAGTCTCCATTATCATCACTAGTTTACTCGTTATCTTACAAACTCTTGGTTACAGTGTTTCAGGTGTACTCGCTTTTGGCGGAGTTGGTGGTATTGCCGTAGGTTTTGCCGCCAAAGACTTATTAGCAAACTTTTTTGGTGGCTTAATGGTGTATTTAGACCGTCCCTTTTCAGTGGGTGATTGGGTTCGATCACCCGATAAAGAAATTGAAGGTACGGTTGAAAATATTGGTTGGAGGCAAACTCGTATCAGAACCTTTGATAAGCGCCCTCTTTATGTTCCCAACTCCACATTTTCAGTCATTTCAGTTGAAAACCCCTCTCGAATGACTCACCGTCGTATCTATGAAACCATTGGAATTCGATACGATGACGCAGCAAAAATATCGTTAATTATTCAAGATGTGAAAACCATGCTGCAAGAACATGAAGAAATCGATGAGACCCAAACATTGATTGTTAACTTCAATCAGTTTAACGCATCTTCCTTAGATTTCTTTGTTTATACCTTCACCAAAACAGTTAATTGGATTCATTATCACGAGGTCAAACAAGACGTGTTATTACGCATTCTGGATATTGTCACCCATCATGGAGCAGAAGTCGCTTTCCCAACACAAACACTTCACATAGCACCCAACGATGATCCAGTAAAACCACAATAAACCAGAAAATAAAAAAGCACCCCATTCAACATTCAACATTCAACAATAGGGTGCTTACTATTCATCAAGACCTTTTTTTATGTAACATCAGATAAACAGCTCGGTTAAATCATCCGCAATTAAATCCGCCCCTAAAGATGGCAAGTCAACACCTTGATGATAACCATAAGTTAGCAACATGCTTTTAAAGCCTGCCGCTTTAGCTGCCCTATGGTCGGTAATAGAATCACCAATCATAAGACAGTTTTCTGGTTCTGCCTCTAAAGTTTCACAACAGTGAAGTAATGGCATAGGGGAAGGCTTCTTTTCTTCCAATGTATCCCCACCTATCAACCAAGAAAAATAATCACTAATTTCAAAGTGAGACAGTATAGGAGCAATAAAGACACTTGGCTTATTCGTTACAAGAGCCATAGGCACACCCGCTCGTTTAAAGGCCTTTAACAATTGAATAACGTTTGGATATAAGGTGGTTTTTGCTGTTAAATTATCTCGATAATACAACAAAAAATCACGATAGCATTGCTCGGTTAAATCACTTGATACATTTGCCCATTGCATCGCTTGTTCAACCAGTTTAGCGGCTCCAAAGCCTACCCATGTCCTTACTCGTTCTTCTCCAGCGGCGGCTGCACCAGCATTTATCAGTGCATGATCCATTGCTTGCGCTAAATCAGGAACGCTGTCTACTAAGGTTCCATCTAGATCGATACAAACTAATTCTGGCCATCCATCAAACCATTGTTCTAGTTTTCTTGGTGTTCTCATGCTTTAACCGTTTTCAATGCAGCACGCATACCATCAATTGCTTCTTTGTAATCAGGTTTACCAAAAATCGCAGACCCAGCTACAAAAGTATCAGCACCTGCTTGAGCAATTTCTGCGATATTATCCTGTGTCACACCACCATCGACCTCCAGACGAATGTTATAACCACTGGCATCAATCATCGCTCGGGCTTCTTTCAACTTTTCTAATGTTTCAGGAATGAACTTCTGTCCGCCAAAACCTGGGTTGACCGACATCAACATCACCATATCCAGTTTATCCATAACATGTTTCATATGATGCAATGGCGTGGCAGGGTTAAACACTAATCCAGCTTTACAACCACTCTCTTTGACCAACTGCAATGAACGATCTATGTGTTCAGTGGCTTCTGGGTGAAACGTAATATAACTTGCTCCAGCCGCTGCAAAGTCTACTATCATACGTTCAACAGGCTTTACCATTAAGTGAACATCTATCTCTGCCGTCACACCATGTTTACGAAGCGCTTTACAGACCATAGGTCCAATCGTTAAATTGGGTACATAATGATTGTCCATTACATCAAAATGGATAATATCTGCTCCGGCTGCGAGTACTTGTTCAACTTCTTCTCCAAGTCGAGCAAAATCAGCAGCCAAAATAGAAGGTGCAATGATAAAATCATTCATAGTGAACTCCGAAATCAATTAGGGCTAAGAAAGTAGATCTCATTCTAACAAAGCAGATAAGATAAGTATTTATGATAACGATTAAAAAAGTCAGCTTTTTTCTCTCGATACTTTTATTAGTAGGCAGCTCTTGCGCTCTTTTCGCCGAGGATGATGAAGATGCACCTACTCCACCTTCAGCAACACCATCTTCTTCTGATGCACGGGAAGCCATTCCCTTACTCGGCCCTCAAGAATTACGTATAAAAGCACTAATTGAAGCCATTTCAATTAACCGGCCCCATGAAGTTGAAATGATTGAATCCCCCAATGATCGTTTTCTAGCATTATTTAGAGAGTCAATGACGGGAGATCCTCAAGGGTGTATTTTGCTGATACACGGAGACAATGAACACCCTGATTGGCCTCAAGTCATCGGCCCAATACGCAACAAGTTAGTTGAAAACAGTTGGTGCACACTCTCAATTGAAGTGCCAGATACAACTAAACGATTTGATCTCCCCACGTTACCTACAATCAGTAACTCACAAGAAGCAGACACAGTTCAAGCAGAAGCGGAAGAAGACAAGTCCTTGCCCAATGAAGAAGCCGTCTATAACCGTATGGATCAGGCTAGGGAGCATTTAAGCGATAAAGGTTATCGAAGAATCGCTTTTTTGGGCCATGGGACAGGTGCCGCTTACGCGCTTAAGTATGTAATTGATCAAGGAATAGGCAGCAGCGCCTTAGTATTAATTGACCCTTTTACACCACCGCCTTTTACAGATTTTGAATTGGCTAACCTTATTGAGTCACTCCGCCTGCCTGTTTTAGACTATTATTTCAATACTAATATAAAGCAATACAACGCCGCTCAATATCGTATTGGCGCCTCTAGAAAAAGATTATCCACTTCAGATGCTTATATCCAAGTAAAAGCGCCACCGGATAGACGTTACGGTACGATAGGTGAAAAACGATTGACACAACGTGTGTGGGGATTTTTAAAACAAAACACCCATCAAATGCAACAAACCAGACCCTTACCAAAAATTGAAAAAGGGCTGTTCAGTGAAGATCCTATTCAATAACAATAGGGCCTTCACTGAAGAGTCTGAAACCTTTGCACTAAGTCATGAGCGATGATAAGACGAGTCTTTTTAAAAAAGCGCAATAGTCGTGCAAAGGTCTCAGTCTATTATTTCCGCTCTTTTTTAATCAACTCGTATGCAGACTGTATTTCTTGAGTCCTTTCCTTCGCAATGGTTAACATTTCTTCTGGTAACCCTTGCGCAGCCAACTTATCGGGGTGATTTTGGCTCATTAATTTACGATACGCCTTTTTAATGTCGCCATCGCTCATATCTGGCGTTACCCCAAGAGCCTCATAAGCCGATTTCAATAATTCTTCTGGGTTAGATTGTGCCCCAGCTCTGCCTTGATTAAATTGAGCCTGTTGTTTTATTTGGATATGCAAGGCTTCAAATTCTGCAACACTAATCCCCAAATGAGCACAAACTTGAGAAACAAACGATTTTTCTTCAACACTAAAATGACCGTCCGCGTAAGCCGAAACCAGCAACACTTCTATTAATTGCCTAGCTAGAATACTTCGAGGGCCGATGATTTGTTGGAAATGGTTTAATACCCCAACTAGATCAAAATTTGCGGATTTACCTTCATTAAAGAGTCGCTTTGCTTCTTGTTGTGCTTCTGGAGGTAACCCCATTCGCTGCATAATTGCTTCAGCAATTTGAATTTCGGTACTAGAGACATGACCATCAGCTTTAGCTAAACGCCCCATTAAGAGGAATAAAGTTTGAAAGAATACCGTTTGTTGTCGTTTTAGATTCTCTCGACCTGCTTTTGTATGAAATAGTAATGGTCTACGTGCGCGATCAACCCCATGACCAATAAAAAGCCCAAGAAACAAGCCAAACACGCCAAGCCATAAATACCCCAACACCGCGCCAACTATTTTCCACATTATAAAATTTCTCCAGTAATCTGTAGCCCCCACAGGCTCGGTTAGATTATCATTTAGCTATTTGAAACCCAAAAGGGAAAGACACCATTAATGGGATATTTACCTCGGAACACAAGTATAACGCGCTTAGGGCGATTTTTTCCTACCTATACGCTAATTTTTCATGGTCTTTTCATTATACCTCAGGCAAATGCAACAGAATGGGATTGGTTACCAAACGAAGCGTTGACACCTCAACAGAGATTAAGCGTCAATCAATATTGCCATGGTGATTATATTGATGCTTGGCAAGCAAGTGAAAGTGGTAATACTCACTTAAATGCGGACCTTATTTACAAAACACCTGACGGCACTTTATTTTTAGAAGGTGGCGCACAGCTAATTCAGCCCCGTCAGTCTTTAACAGCTGACAGTATTCAAGGCAAACCTGGGAAGTTCTATCAAGCTGAAGGTGCAGTTGAGCTACGTTCAAAAGGGCAATTAATACGCAGTCAAAAAACCTTTTTAGCAGACCCAGAATCAAATCTAACGACTCAATTTGATGAAGCTCAGTTTTTACGTCACAAAACTGGCGCAAGAGGTCAAGCACAGTCCTTGTCAAAAGATGCTCAAGGACTCATTTTTATAGAAGAGGGATTTTACACAACTTGTGAACCAGGAAATGGTAGCTGGAAATTACATGGTTCCTCTATATTATTGAATACCATCAGCGGCTTCGGAACGGCAAAACACGTGCAAATTAAAGTGTTCGACCATTCTGTATTTTATTTGCCTTGGCTGCGTTTTCCTATAGACAGTAATAGACACACTGGATTTTTATTTCCAAGCGTTAGCTATTCAAATGATAAAGGTATTGGCTTATCTGCGCCTTTTTATTGGAATATTGCACCCGCATATGACGCAACTATTACGCCCCACCTAATACAAAATGAAGGTGAAGGGCTGGATATCGAATTCAGGCATTTATCAAAAAGAGGATTGACTCAATTTGAGGAAACGCACTTTTCTGATCAAAACAAAGGCCATCAAAGCGCTAGAAAACTCACCTCTACCCAAACATTAAATGAATATATGCAAGCAGGCGTTCTTTTCGAACACCTTGACTCAGATGACAGTTTTCCAAGCCAAACGAATATTACTTTAGAAGACAAAGACCATTATGAAAGACAAGCCTATTTAAATTTCAAACATGGAAACTTTAATAGTAAAGCGGCGATAAAGACCTATCAAACACCACTTATAAGCGATGATCAACCATTTGAATGGCGACCACGTTTAGAAGCATCTTATCGTTATTCAAACACTTATTTTGATTTCAAACCGGACGCACAGTACACAGATTTTTATGATCCAGATGAAAGTGAGGTAGATGGCCAACGATCAGTGCTAAACCAAACACTTTCATTTAATTTACAAAATCAATGGGGAAAGTTCTCTCCGGGCGTGTTACAACAATACCGTTCCTACAAACTACACGATTACGTCAACAGCGCAGACAGATCAACATCACTCAGCCACTTATCTTATTTTATTGATACTGAAATCGCGTTCGATAGAAACATTCAAATTGATTCACACTCTTGGAGACAAACACTAGAACCAAAACTGAGTTACCTTAACTCACCTTTTAAAAATCAAGACGACTTTCCTAATTTCGACACCAGTGAACCGACTCTACTTTATGACAATGCGTTTTCCCACCAACGCTTTAGCGGCAATGACCGAATAGGAGATACAGAACAATTCACCCTAGGAATTGAAAGCCATTTATACGACTCCAACAACCAAGAGAGGTGGGGGTTTAAACTTGGTCAAGTGTTCTACCTAGATGATAGAGAAATTGACATAGATGGCACTTCAGTAAGCGAGATTGATACAAACAGTACAAGCTCTCTTTTAGGTTTTTTGTCATACAAAGAATCAGATTATTTAAACGTAACCACCAATATTAACTACGACCCAAACATTGATCTTTTAGATCTTGGGCAGTTTGCGGTTAAACTAAAATCAGACAATGGAGTGGTTATTAAAAGTAGTTACTTAAAAACCGTTGATAAGAAATCAAGAGATGTGGATTTAGAACAAGTTGATTTTCAAACCATTGTGCCATTAAACAATCATTGGCACTTTCTATACCAACATACATACGATTGGTTAGAAAAAGAAGATACCAAAAACATAGCTGGCTTTGGATTTGAAAACTGCTGTTTAAAGCTTTCTCTTAGCTACCAAAGATCACGTGATGACGATAATCAATTCGATAGCGGCATCTATTTACAATTTATTTTACGCAGTTTAAGTGGCGTTGGCGGGGCAAACAGCACCGACAGCATTGCTACAGAATACTGGAATGATGGAAAAACTGGATATTAGATATGAAAAAAATACTTCCTATTTTAGGCACTTTGTTTTTATTAGCGCCGTTTAACACAAACATAGCTGCCCCAGTAAAAATAGATGGTATAGCGGCCATTATTGACTCTGAAGCCATTTTAGAAAGCGATATTGAAACTCGCTTTAGAATCATTCGTGATCGCATCCCCAATGGTACTTATAATGCAGATATAAGAAGACAAATTCTCACTTCAATGATCGATGAGTTTGTGCAAGCGAATTACGCCAATAGAGCTGGCATTCGAGTCAACGAAGCCGACGTTGATCGGGCTATATTAAGTGTTGCCTCCAAATTAGGAACAAATTTATCTGGCTTCAAGACCGTGTTACAACAACAAGGAATTGAATACAATCGCTACCGGGCTCAAATTGAAAACGAAATTCTCATGACAAATGTAAAAAAACAAGTTGTCAGAGAACGTATTAAAATAACAGAGCAAGAAATCAATGATTTTCTTGAGTCCTCTGAAAGCCTTGCACAAGCCAAAGACGAAGTACGTTTACGACACTTATTAGTCCGTTCTAAAAATGTATTGGAAGCAAAAAATAAAATTCAGGACATTGCTAGCAATATTCAATCAGAAGAAGACTTTATACGTTTAGCAATTAGTCAATCTGACGGCCCTTCTGCGGTTCGCGGAGGAGATTTAGGATGGCGACCACTTAACCAACTCCCCTCACTTTTCATAAGAGAAATGACAACTGGCAAAGGGCCATTTTACGGCCCAATTCAAAGCAACGCAGGTTTTCATTTATTATGGCTTATCGATAAAAGAGTCCCTGATGCCGAATTACAGAAGCAAACAAAAGCGCGTCATATCCTAATAAAGCCCAATGTAATAAGGGATATTCAACAAAGTCACGAATTTATCATTACGCTCTATAAACAATTACAGCAAGGAGCCGACTTTGCCGAACTCGCGAAAGAGTACAGTGAAGATGAAGGTTCAGCACTCAAAGGTGGAGATTTAGACTGGGTCGCATCAGGTGCGATGGTTCCTCAATTTGAACAAATGATGAATCAAACCTCTGTAGGTCAATATAGCCAACCATTTAGAAGTAATTTTGGCTGGCATATCGTGCAAGTAGATGGCCGCCGTAATGCGGATGTAAGCGACAAAATTAAAAAAGAAAATGCTGAAAATGCGCTTATTGCACAAAAGCAAGATCTTGTCCTGAGCAACTGGCTTGACGAGCTTAAAACTCAAGCGTTTATTGATATTAAATAATTTATAGAGCACTCATAATGACGTTACCCACTATCGCAATCACTTCTGGAGAGCCTGCTGGAATCGGCCCAGATATTATTATTAGCGCATTACAAACCCCCTTTAAAGGTCGTTTAATTGTAATAGCTGATCCAGAGTTATTGGAGAATAGAGCTAAAGCGCTAGGCATATCAATTGTTATTCATCTTATTGAAGACATCAACACCTTGCCAGAACATACCGCCGGTAACATCTATGTATTACCACTCAATGTATCAAAGCAAGTGGTAGCAGGAGAATTAGAGGTATTAAACGCACCGTATGTACTTGAAACGCTCAAGGTGGCAGGTGATGGTTGTGTTAACGGCATATTTGACGCCATTGTCACACCACCTGTCCATAAAGGGGTTCTCTGTGACACTGGGGTGCACTTTAGTGGACACACTGAGTTTTTCCAGCAACTTACCCACTCAGACCAAGTTGTTATGATGCTTGCAACACCCTCTTTGCGAGTTGCATTGGCCACAACGCACTTGCCACTAAAAGATGTTGCTAATGCCATTACACAGGACAGTCTGATAGAAGTTATACGCGCCCTAAACACAGATTTAATTCATAAGTTTGCCATTAAAAAACCCAGAATATTAGTTTGTGGATTAAACCCTCATGCTGGAGAGGATGGGCACCTAGGCAGCGAAGAAATAGAAACCATCATACCTACGTTGAATATTCTAAGAAAAGAAGGCATGGATCTAGTGGGCCCCTTACCCGCAGACACGCTTTTTACTCCAAAATATTTAGAGAGTTGCGATTGTGTTCTCGCAATGTATCACGACCAAGGGCTACCTGTGTTAAAATACCAAGGGTTCGGCAATGCGGTAAATATTACCTTAGGCCTACCCATTATTCGTACTTCCGTTGACCATGGCACAGCACTCGACTTAGCTGGTAGCGGAAAGGCAAGTCATGGCAGCCTTGAAGTTGCTATAAATTACGCCATTGATATGGCCAATAACTCAAAAAAGTTTCCTAAATGAGCAAACCACAAGTACACAAAGCAAGAAAACGATTTGGACAAAACTTCCTGCATGATTACGGTGTTATTCGAAGAATTGTTGCCTGTATTGCACCTAAAGAAGGCCAAAGATTAGTTGAAATTGGCCCAGGTAAAGGTGCTTTAACTGAAGGAATTATTAGTGTTACAAAAGAAATGGATGTTGTTGAACTAGATCGCGACTTGATCCCTATACTAAAGGTCAATTTATTTCGCTATCCTGATTTGAGAGTGCACGAAGCTGATGCGATGAAATTTGACTTTTCCTCATTAGCTGAAAATGGTTCGATCCGAGTGGTTGGAAACTTACCTTATAATATTTCTACTCCTCTTATTTTTCACCTTTTAAGCCAAGCAAATAACATTGAAGATATGCACTTTATGCTGCAAAAGGAAGTAGTTGATCGATTAGCTGCAAGGCCAGGAGACTCACTCTATGGTCGCTTAAGTGTGATGGCTCAATATTATTGCCAAGTAGAGTCACTCTTTATTGTAGGCCCTGAGTCCTTTGATCCACCACCAAAAGTAGATTCTGCTATTGTAAGAATGACCCCTTACAAAGAACAACCTCATGTGGCAAGTGATGTAAAACTATTAGAAGATACTGTTCGAATAGGCTTTCAACAGCGCAGAAAGACTCTTCGCAATAATTTTAAGGGTGTACTGAATGATGAAGACTTCGAGCAACTCAGTATCGACCCAACACTTAGACCTGAAAGACTGGATGTCGGCGACTATGTGAATATAACCAATCATATAAATCAGAAAGAGCAGTAAAATGACCAACAACGTAACTGTCAGCGTTACCAGTAATTACCTTGAAGAGCAGTCCTTCCCAGAAGAGTTACGCTTTGTTTTTACTTATCATGTAACGATCAAAAATCAAGGTCAACAAGCCGCTAAACTTCTTTCTAGGCATTGGATCATTACCGATGGCGATGAAAAAGTGCAAGAAGTAAAAGGTGAAGGCGTTATCGGGGAGCAGCCTTTGTTGCAACCGGGCCAGCAATTTGAATACAGCAGCGGTGCCATATTAAAGACGACTGTCGGCACGATGCAAGGTAACTATCAAATGCTTGCTGAGGACGGCACAACATTTCTTGCTGTCATCGAGCCATTTACTCTTGCTGTACCGAATCAAGTACATTAAGAGGCGCTTATGGCAACCTATGCAATTGGTGATCTGCAAGGGTGCTTAACCCCCTTGCTAAATCTGTTAAATACCATTCAATACAACCCAGAGCAAGATCAGCTCTGGTTTGCTGGGGACTTGATTAATCGAGGGCCCGAGTCACTTGCGACACTTCGTTTTGTGTACTCATTAGGGGATAAAGCAAGAGTCGTACTTGGTAATCACGATCTGCACTTGCTTGCTCTCTCGCGTGGCTTTGGCCGTTTAAAGAAAAGCGATACATTAAAAGAAATCCTTAACGCGCCAGATAGAGACCAGCTACTTGACTGGCTTCAATCCCAACCTCTTTGTTATTTTGACCAAACACTAAACACTGTTATGACCCATGCTGGTATCCCTCCATGTTGGGATTTATCACAAACACTATCCTATTCGCAGGAAGTAACAGATACCTTAACAGGTGACCATGCAGATGATTTCTTTAATATAATGTATGGCAGTGACCCCCATCAATGGGATAACAGCGTCTCAGGTATGGAGAGGTTAAGGATCATTGTCAATTATCTAACTCGCATGAGGTTTTGTACTGCATCAGGTAAATTGGATTTAAAATCGAAAGAAGGACCTAGTACAGCGAAAAAGCATTACTCACCCTGGTTTAGCTACCCCTCAAAGCTTCCAAAAGATTGCCAAGTGGTTTTTGGTCACTGGGCAGCACTTGAAGGAAAAGTTAATCACCCTAATATACATGCTTTAGATACTGGTTGTGTTTGGGGAGGAAGCTTAACTGCCATGCGCCTTGATGACCGACAACTATTTAGCACACCCTGCTCACTATAAAGGATACTGAAATGACTTATAAGTGCATCGACATAAATGACGCTCTGCCTCTTATTCAAAACGACGCTCAAATTGTCGATATTCGTGACAACATTAGCTTTCAAACAAGCCATATTAATAATGCAGTAAGCCTTAACAATGACAATATTGCCGCCTATATTGATGATGCGGACAAATCCTTACCTCTTATTGTTTGCTGTTATCATGGAAACAGCAGTAAAAATGCCGCTGCATTTTTAGCAGATCAAGGTTTCCAAGACGTCTATTCGCTGAATGGTGGATTCAGTCAATGGAGCGCTGTCTTTCCAGAGCAATGCTCACAAAATTAATTTTTCATTAAGTGCTATTTAATGCCTAAACATACTGTGTATTTAGTTGGTGGTGCTGTCCGCGATGAATTGCTCGGACTTGACGTCATTGATAAGGATTGGCTTGTAACTGGAGCCACTCCAGAAGATTTATTAGCAGAAGGTTACACCCAAGTAGGCAAACAATTTCCTGTTTTTTTACATCCAAAAACCAAAGAAGAGTATGCTTTAGCACGAACAGAAAAAAAACAAGGGGTTGGCTATACTGGCTTTATTTGTGATTTTTCCCCCGAAATTTCTTTAGAAGAAGACCTGCTTCGACGAGATTTAACAATAAACGCCATTGCAAAAGACACATTTGGTAATCTCCATGACCCTTTTGGTGGATTGCAAGATATAAAAAACCGGGTCTTTAGACACGTTTCTAGTGCTTTTGTTGAAGATCCCCTACGAGTCTTACGTGTGGCTCGGTTTGCAGCCCGATTTGCTCAATTTGGCTTTAACCTTGCTCCAGAAACGCTTGAACTCATGCGCACAATAAGCCATTCAGGTGAATTAAATACCCTACCGTCTGAACGAATATGGAAAGAGCTAGAGAAAGCTTTACAAGCACCAGACCCACATTGCTTTTTTTCAATACTTCATCAATGTGACGCCCTTCAAACCTTATTTCCTGAATTATCATGGCCTATAGATACGCGGAACTGGCATGGTTTTTCTCAATCAACAACATCACAAAAATGGGCCTTTCTATGCTCAAATTCTCATCCAGACTCACTAAAGATTTTGAATGCTAGAGTCAAAGTACCTAACCAGTTTGCCAACATCGCCTTACAAGTTAGCGAATTTACCCACAACAAAATACTGCCTTTATCAACAACTGAATGGGAAGAATGGCTTACTCGTATGTCGGCAATTAAACGCCCTCAACCTTATTTGCGATTAATTGAAGTACTTTCAGAGTTAACAGGAAGCAATATAAAAGACTGGGAAGACTTAAGAACTCAAGCCGCCAGTGTGAGCAGTGGTCAGTTAATAAAGCAGGGATTTACTGGTGCAGAGTTAGGCTTAGCAATGAAACAAGCCAGAAAAGACGCTCTAGAAGCTCTCAATAGTCCACTGATACAGAATGATTGTTAATAACTCATGTATTAGTAATAAAGCCGTCCACAGACAAAAAGAGCTGATGGGAATTCACCATCAGCTCTTTTTTTAAACTCTCTACTCTCTTCACCAACCACTCTTCGCCAACTATTTAATAGAAACACCTAATCAGCTATTTTTGACGGTATATTTTTACCCCTACGGCATTTGCAGATGGGACCGCTCCGGGCTTTCTCAATGTCATCGTTAATCCATTAATATTAAAATCATTTATCAACAGAGCACATAAGCGCTCCGCCAAGGTTTCAATCAACTCAAAAACATGTTCAGAACAAAAAGACGTGATGTAGTTTGAAATGGCTTCATAATCCAATGTTTTACTTAAATCATCGGTTGCGGCAGGGAGCTGATTATCGTGCTCCATTGCTAAATCAAACACCAAAACCTGTTTAATTTTTTTTTCCCAATCGTACACACCAATAACCGCTTCGGTTTTCAACCCTTCAATAAATACAATGTCTTTCATTTTGATTCCTTAACTGGTGGTAAGTCAGACAGTGGCCAACGTGCACGAATTGTCAAATTTAAAGGAGAGGATTGGCCAGCTAATAAACGTTGCGCTCCGGCATAAGCAATCATGGCTCCATTGTCGGTGCAAAACTCTGGGCGAGCATAAAATACATTACCTTTCATTTTTGCTAACTGCTTTTCCAATTGAGCTCGCAATCGAGTGTTAGCACTCACTCCACCCGCTATAACAAGCTGAGTTAAAGACTCTTGCTCTAAAGCGCGACGGCATTTAATCACAAGTGTGTCCACTACTGCCTGTTCAAAAGCCAAAGCTGCATCGGCTTTAAACTGCTCATCACAGGAGTTATTGTCTAATGCTGCATGAACAGCCGTTAAAAACGCCGTCTTCAACCCACTAAAACTAAAATCCAAACCTGGGCGATCTGTCATAGGTCGAGGAAATTTTAATCCAGAATCAGCACGTCCAGACTTAGCTAGAGCAGCAATGTAAGGACCACCGGGATAAGGTAAACCAATCATTTTTGCAGCTTTATCAAATGCTTCACCTGCAGCATCGTCTAAAGATTGCCCCAATAAGCGATATTGACCGATACCATCCACTCTTACTAATTGCGTATGACCACCCGAAACAAGCAGAGCAATAAAAGGCATTTCGGGCTGTCGCTCTTCTAACATAGGTGCCAATAAATGCCCTTCCATATGATGCACACCTAAGGCAGGTATATTTAAGGCGTAAGCCAAAGAACGTCCAATTGTCGCTCCAGCCATCAGAGCACCCGCCAAACCAGGGCCACTGGTAAACGCAATGCCTTCTAATTCTTGTTTTGATAGGCCAGCATCCAATAACACCTCATCAATTAAAGGCAATGTTTTTCGAATGTGGTCCCGTGATGCTAACTCAGGAACAACACCACCATATTCCGCATGCTTTTCGATTTGAGAATAAATTTTATGGGATAACAAACCTTTATTGGTATCGTAAATTGCAATCCCAGTTTCATCACATGAGGTTTCTAAACCTAGCACTATCATTTACATCAATCTCTTTAGATAATTTTGCACATATTGTATATGAAAATCACATAAAATAAGCCTTCAATATTCAATGAGTCCCTTTGTTTTTTGTTTTCCTATAGACTTCCCTATACTAGAGTCCTATAATACCGCACGTTTTAATTATGAATTAAAAGGCAGGTGATCTTTTTTTGTTCCGATACGGAATCGGACGACTCAATTAAGCAATTATATATCTCTTTTATGCATTCTATTTCAGCATGAAACAGATCTAAAAATTAGAGACAAAGATCACTTCGATCACAGAGTGCTCTTATATTTTGAAAGCACCACAAAATACAGGTATTATCCCCGTGTTTTTGTGATCGCAAAAATTCATAACATTAATTATTTAAAGGTAAATACATGCCAGCTGTAAAAGTTAAAGATAACGAACCATTTGACATTGCTCTACGTCGCTTCAAACGTTCTTGCGAAAAAGCAGGCGTTTTGGCTGAAGTTCGTCGTCGCGAATGCTACGAAAAACCAACTACTTTGCGTAAACGTGCTGCTGCAGCTGCGGTTAAACGTCACGCTAAGAAAGTTTCTCGTGAACAGCGTAAATTCCAACGTTTGTACTAGGACTGCTACTTTCTAGTTCAATTTAAATTGAAACTTAGAAATGTTCTCAAACGTCAGTTTATTTTGATTTACTCAAGATAAACCAAGAAAACGGCCAGTATTTTTACTTGCCGTTTTTTTTGTTTTAAACACTCACTACTCAGTCAGGAGACCACAATGTCAGCACTTAAAAAGACCATATCTGATCAGTTAAAAGCTTCTATGCGCGCAAAAGAAAAATCACGCGTTACAGTGATTCGCACCATCATGTCCGAGTTCAAGAAAATAGAAGTGGACGAACGCATTGAAGTAGATGACGCACGTGTACTTGCTGTATTAGACAAAATGCTGAAACAACGTAAAGACTCTGCGCAACAATTTACTGATGCGGGGCGCTTAGACCTAGTGGAAGTTGAGCAAGCAGAAATGAATATTATTCGCGAGTTTCTACCTCAACCACTGACTGAAGAAGAAACTGAAAACTTGGTAAAGGCAGCCATTACTGAAACTGGCGCAACCAGCATGCAACAAATGGGCGCAGTTATGGCCATTGTAAAGCCTCAAGTACAGGGTCGTGCAGACGTATCTCAAGTTAGTAAGCTTGTGAAAAAACTTTTAGGCTAATCATTTAAAGGCATTCTTTATGGCGGGTCGTATTCCAGATCAATTTATTGACGAACTCCTTGCTCGAACTGATATCACTGATGTGGTCGCGTCCCGTATTAGCCTAAAAAAAACAGGGCAAAACTATAGTGCCTTATGCCCCTTCCATAACGAAAAGTCACCTTCATTTAGCCTAAATCCAAATAAACAGTTTTACTATTGCTTTGGTTGCGGTGCCGGCGGGAATTCCATCTCCTTTTTAATGGAGCACGATCATTTAGATTTTGTTGAAGCCATTGAGGTATTAGCCAAAGATGCAGGCTTAGAAGTGCCTCGTGATCAAGGAGCACCAGATCGTTACGAGCAAAATGCTGGCTTATTAAACATACTCACTCAAAGCGCTACTTTCTTTCAACAACAGCTCACAACACACCCAGACAAAGAAAAGACCAAACACTATTTAGCCGAAGAAAGAGGCCTTTCAGGACAAATAGCAAAAGTCTTCGGCTTAGGTTTTGCTCCTCCTGGCTGGGATAATTTATTAAAAAGCCTTGCACAGAATGCAGAAACACAAGAACACCTTTTTCAGGCTGGCATGCTAGTTGAAAAGAAAGACAATGCTGGGCATTTTTATGATCGATTTCGTGATCGAGTTATGTTTCCAATTAGAGACTCTCGCGGAAGAGTCATTGCTTTTGGAGGCAGAGCATTTGGAGATGAAAAACCTAAATACCTAAACTCACCTGAAACGCCTATATTTCACAAGAATCAAGAGCTCTACGGCTTATACGAAGCCAAGCAAAACACGCCAACCTTAGACCACATAATAGTGGTTGAAGGCTATATGGATGTCATTGTGCTAGCACAACATGGCATTACTTATTCAGTGGCCACACTAGGTACCTCGGTTAACAGCCAGCACATTAAAAAGCTCTTCAAATTAGTGAGTAAGATCACCCTCTGTTTTGATGGCGATAAAGCAGGTAGATCCGCTTCAATTAGAGGATTAGAAGCAAGCCTTAGCGTGATGCAGGATCAAAAACAAATTCGCTTCCTGTTTCTACCAGAAGGAGAAGACCCAGACTCTCTAATAAGAAAAGAAGGCAAGAAACTCTTTTTAAATCGTCTTGATGATTCTTCTTCCCTAGCACACGTTTTATTTAATCATGCACGGCAAGAAGTCACCCTATCCGATGAAGAAGGGGAAGCCCAGTTCGCCCAAAATGCCATGAAACATATTCAGCAAATGCCTGAATGCACGCTAAAGTCCGTCCTAATTAAACAACTTACAAAACAATCAGGCATTAATTCAGAAGCACTCTCCATCACAACACAAAAACCAAAGTACCAACACCAAGAACACACTCCAAATGAATCTACTTACCCGATGGATAGTGGACCGACTTATCACGACGATCCATCTAACTATTATACGCCCCCCTTACAAAATCCAGATTCAATTAACCAACCAGCTTATTACTCCAAGAAGAAAAACAACGCATTCAAGAACGAGCCTTCTTTCAATTTTCCAAGGCAAAACAACTTAAAGCCCTTATCACAAATTGAAAATGCAACTTTATGCTTATTACTTCACCCTAAAACAGCACAAGAGCTAGAAGTAAGCGACCCCTTACTTCGACAGCCCGAACCAGAAACACAAACATTTGGCAAAGTATGGCGCTATTTTTATAAATACCCTACAAAAAATGCAGGGCATTTACTTGGGCATTGGTTAAATAGTCAAAATTATGATGTGATTTTGTATTTATTAAATCATCCAGATGCGCATACAAAACTTAAAATAAGCAATGCAAAACAAGAAGTTAAAGATGTAATCGATAGCATGGAAGAAAAACTTGGCCTTAATGCCAGTAGTCAGAGGTTGAAAAACCAAGGAAAAGAGACCATAAAGGATAGTGAAAGCCGTACAGAGCTTCTTCAATGGATGGAGCAAATGCGCAAGAAAAAGCGCCCTTAAATCAGGCATTTCTTTATATTAAACAATAAAGAATCTAGATAAGGCTGCTTGTTCTTGCTATAATGCGCGGCTTGCTATTATCCCAACGAATTTCAAACGATAGGTTGTCGAATGCCAGACACTCAACAGTCGCGTCTCAAAGAGCTGATCGCCAAAGGTAAGGAACAGGGCTACTTAACCTTTTCCCAAGTAAATGATCACCTTCCTGATGACCTTTCTGACCCAGAACAGGTCGAAGAAATCATTGCCATGATTAATGACATGGGCATAGTGGTTTCTGAATATGCTCCAGATAAAGATAGCCTTATCATGGAAGAAGGTGATTCTACCGATGAAGCGGCCGCCGAAGAAGCTGCTGCTGCACTTGCTGCGGTAGAAGGCGATGTTACTCGCACAACAGACCCTGTTCGCATGTACATGCGCGAAATGGGTACAGTAGAACTACTAACAAGAGCAGGTGAAATTGCTATTGCGAAACGTATCGAAGAAGGTACACGCGAAGTAATGTCATCCATATCTTATTATCCAGGTGCGGTAGATGTATTACTTAATACATACGCTAGGGTAAAAGAAGAAGAAGGTCGTTTAAGTGATATTTTTAGCGGCTTTATTGATGGTGATGGTGAAGAACTTATATTTGATGAGCCCGTTGCCGAAGAGCCTGAAGAAGCCGAGGAAGTCGAAGACGAAGAAGCTGAAAGCGATGATGAGGAAGAAGAAACTGAAAGTGGCCCTGACCCTGAAGAGACAGCCATTCGTTTCAACGAAATCAGTCGAGTTTACAACGAACTAAAAGTCCTTCTTGAAACACGAGATAGGCAAGATCCTCTTGTTAAAGAAAAACAAGAAGAACTAAGCTTGAACTTTGCACCAATTAAACTTGTCCCAAAAATGTTTGATGAACTGGTGTATCGCGTTCGCTCCCGTATGGATAAAGTACGTGAACAAGAACGTAATATTATGCAGGTTTGCGTTCGTAAATCTGGCATGCCAAGAACCGAGTTTTTAAAACGTTTCCCAGGAAATGAAACTAATATCAACTGGTTCCCTGATCAAGTAAATTCAGGCGCTAACTACTCTAGCAGACTACAAGAGAACGAAGCTGAATTTATGCGCAGCCAGCGAAAGCTTCGTAACATTGCAAAAGACAGCGGTTTAACCATAACTCAACTAAAAGAAATCAACCGCCGAATTTCTATTGGTGAGACACGTGCTCGTCGTGCGAAAAAAGAAATGGTTGAAGCCAATTTACGTTTGGTTATCTCGATTGCGAAAAAATATACTAACCGTGGACTACAGTTCCTGGACTTAATTCAAGAAGGCAATATTGGCCTAATGAAAGCCGTCGATAAATTTGAATATCGTCGCGGTTATAAGTTCTCGACCTATGCAACATGGTGGATTCGTCAGGCGATTACTCGTTCTATTGCCGATCAAGCAAGAACAATACGTATCCCAGTACATATGATAGAAACGATCAACAAATTGAATCGCATTTCTCGCCAAATGTTACAAGAGATGGGACGCGAGGCAACACCTGAAGAATTAGCAGTACGAATGGACATGCCGGAAGACAAAATCCGTAAAGTTCTGAAAATCGCTAAAGAACCAATTTCCATGGAAACACCTATTGGTGACGATGAAGACTCTCATCTAGGTGATTTTATTGAAGACGATGGAGCTGAATCCCCTATTGATACAGCAACTATCGAAGGCTTACGTGAAGCAACAACGTCTGTGTTATCTGGACTAACAGCCAGAGAAGCTAAGGTTCTTCGTATGCGCTTTGGTATTGATATGAATACAGATCACACTTTAGAAGAAGTTGGTAAGCAATTTGATGTAACGCGCGAGCGTATTCGTCAAATCGAAGCTAAAGCATTACGTAAACTTCGTCACCCAAGCAGATCTGAACACTTGCGCAGTTTCCTTGACGAATAATTAAGAGTCAGCATACTGCATAAAAAAACCGCCAAGACAATTTAAAGTCTTTGGCGGTTTTTTTTATTTCTGCAAACTCAAAATCATTAAGGTTTACAGATCTTTAACAAATCCCTCCTACCAAAATAACAAAACTGTCATAAACTTATTTCATATTATTAAGGAGGATAAACAGAAAGCCCTTTCGCTTAACTGTTTCCAGCAACTCCCTATAAACAGCATAGGGGCTCGTTAATTACTTATAACAGCACTTGTATTGAACTCAGTTTTAAATTTTTACAGGAGCGATACATTATGGAAAAAATATACGTACTTGACACCAATGTTCTACTTCACGATCCATTAGCAATTTTTGCATTTGGAGAACATAAAGTCGTTATCCCTATGACAGTTCTAGAGGAGCTGGATGTGATTAAGGATAGACGCGACAAAGATGTAAGCCGCGAAGCGAGAATGGCCATAAACACAATTGATCGCATTGTTGGCAATGCAGCCCCTAAACAACTCCTTGAAGGCGTACCTATACTCAGTCAGCCAACCAAAGAAAACGAACCTACCACCAGTCAAGGGACTCTTGCTATTTATCCAGATCAACAAATAACCAAAATAGACAATGTCCCTTTTTTAAATAGCAATCACGATCATGCAAACGATAACCGTATAATTAATGTTGCACTAAGCCTTCAAGCTACTCGCCCAAGAGAAGCCATTTGTCTAGTCACGAAAGACATTAATATGAGAATAAAAGCCAAAGGGTCAGGCCTTGAACGTGTTGAAGACTATCGTAAAGATAAAGTTTTAGACGATGTAGATTTATTAAGCAAAGGCTACATTCACTTTGAAGGCAGCTTTTGGGACTCTATAGAAAAAGTAAAAACCGAACAGCACGGACGACATACTATCCATTTAATCCCCAAACATTCAATAGACCCACTTTACCCAAATATGTTTCTTATTGATGACATGGATTTTGTCGGCTTTATATGTAACCTAGATGAAAAACACGCTTTTGTACTAGACATCAATAAACAAAGCCTAATGCATCAAAGCTTCTGGGGAATCAGCCCTAGAAATCTAGAACAGGCGATGGCATTTTATCTATTGCGTCATGAAAACTCTGATTTAATGATTATGACGGGGCCAGCAGGATCAGGTAAAACATTATTGGCCCTAGCCTATGCATTACAAGTAACAATGGAGGAGAAACGTTTTAATAAAATCATTGTCGCTCGCTCCACTCCACCAATGGCAGAAGATATTGGCTTTCTACCTGGTACAGAAGAAGAAAAGATGGCCCCATGGTTAGCCGCATTCGACGACAACTTAGAAATCCTCCACGGAGCAGATGAACACGCTTTTAGCAGCATTGATTATGTAAAGCAAAAAGCCAACATCCAATTTAAGTCGTTAAACTTTATGCGCGGTAGATCCTTTAATAATGCCCTTATCATTATTGATGAAGCTCAAGGATTAACCCAATTCCAACTAAAATCTATTGTAACGCGCGTTGGTACTAACTCTAAAATAATAGTACTTGGAAATCTCGCTCAAATAGACAACAAGTACATTAACCCTCTAACATCTGGACTCACTTATTTAGTGGAGAACTGTAAAAGCTTTAATTACGCCAGCGTAATGCACATAAATGGTATAGAAAGAAGTCGACTGGCTGAATTTGCCGAAGAAAATCTATAAAACCTGAGAGATACAAAAGCATCAAAAAAAGCCTTCTAAACTAACGATTTAGAAGGCTTTTAATAAAAATAAACCTTTTCACGAAGTCATGAGCGACGATAAGACAAATCTGTTTTTAACAAAGTATTAGCAAGCCTAGTAGTCGTGTAAAGGTCTCAAAACACTATTCAGAATCTATTAATTGCTCACTGATTTAGCTAACTCAGTAATCTCATCCCACTTTTCAGCTTTCACTAAATCTGTCGGTACAATCCAAGAACCACCAACACACAATACATTCGGTAGTGCCAAATAGTCTTGAAAGTTATTCGCACCAATACCACCTGTTGGGCAGAAACGAATATCTGGAAGAGGACCTGAAAAAGCCTTCAGAGCTTTAACACCGCCGTTCACTTCAGCAGGGAAGAATTTAAAATGATCATACCCATGCTCCATCCCCAACAGAATATCTGAGATTGTAGCCACAGCAGGCAAGTAAGGTACGTCGTATTCTTTACCAACGGACAACAAGTCCACAGTCATTCCTGGACTAATGATAAATTGAGAACCCGCTTCGACCGCCTTAATATATTGCTCACGAGAGCAAACTGTTCCCGCACCGACGATGGCTTCAGGAACTTCTTTTCTCAAAGCAGAAATTGCATCCAAAGCAGCAGCAGTACGTAAAGTCACTTCTAGAACAGGCACACCGCCCGCAACAAGCGCTTTACCAAGCTTTACAGCCTCTTCCACATTATCAACCACAATAACCGGTACAACAGAAGTTGCTGTCATTACTTGTTCAGATGTTAAGTGAGTTGCCATATTACATTCCTAATAATAGTTGAGTAATTTAATGAGAGCTTTTATTAATAATCGTGCCAATTTTTACCATCTTTGATCGGTAACGCCATAGAGGCAGCAGGCCCCCATGAACCCGAAGCATACTCCTTCGGTCGTTCACTTGTTTGCTTCCAAGCCTCCATGATACCGTCAACCCACTTCCAAGCAGCTTCCACTTCGTCATAACGCATAAACAAGGTTGCATCGTCACGCATTACATCTAGCAATAAGCGCTCATATGCTTCTGGACTGCGTTTATTTTGAAACGCCTCAGTTAAACTAAGATTCAAGTCAACGGGTTGAAGGTTCATACCTTCACTGGCTCCAGGCACTTTATTCATTACAGTCAGAGAGATTTTTTCTTCTGGCTGAAGACGAATAATCAACTGATTTCTTTGCAACTGACGATTGCTTTCATCACTAAAGATACTATGAGGAACAGCTTTGTATTGAATAACAATCTCAGAATAACGCTGACCTAAACGCTTACCCGTTCTCAAATAGAAAGGAACACCAGCCCAACGCCAATTATCAATATCTGCCCTTAAAGCAACAAAAGTCTCAGTTCTTGATTCAGGGTTACTACCCTCTTCATCAAAATAACCTTGAACTGATTTGCCATTAACCACACCTTTAGCATACTGTCCACGGACCGTTTTATTATAGGCATTTGCTCCAGATATAGGGCGCAAAGCCTTTAATACTTTAATTTTTTCATCTCGCACTGAGTCTGCATCCATTCGGCTTGGAGGCTCCATCGCAACAAGACACAATAATTGAACAAGGTGATTTTGTACCATATCCCTTAAAGCACCCGCCTTGTCGTAATAGCCCCAGCGCCCTTCAACTCCAACAGTTTCAGAAACAGTAATTTGAATATTATCAATATGAGCACTATCCCATAGCGGTTCAAAGAGTGTATTACCAAAACGTATTGCCAATAGATTTTGAACCGTTTCTTTCCCTAGATAATGGTCAATTCGGAATACCTGCGACTCACTGAAGTTTTGCATTACTTCGGTATTGATTGCTCGAGAAGATACCAAATCTCTTCCAAGTGGCTTTTCTAAAACCACCCTCATTCTTTCTTGGTTTAACCCATGCGTAGCTAAAGATGAACAAATAGAGCCGAATAAATCTGGCGATGTTGCTAAATAGAACACAACATCGCGACCATCATCTCCTACACCGTTATCATTAAATCGTGAAAAATCGGATACTTCTTGAGCATTAACAGAAACGTAATTTAAACGCTCTTTAAAACGAGACCAAGTATCATCATCACCAACACTAGATGGTACAAATTCATCTAACGCTGCTCGAACTTTAGTTTGATATTCTTCCGCTGTTAACTCTCTTCGAGAAGCGCCAATAATACGAGTTGTTGGTGCAAGCAGTCCATCCATATCTAGATGATACAAAGCTGGCAACAATTTTCGCATTGCTAGATCACCACCCCCACCAAAAATTATAACGTCGCAGGCTTTTAAACTGGACTTATTCATTATTTTCTCCGAAAAATTAAGCGTTTACGACAAACTATTGCGATACTTAGCCAACTATTTAGTTAGCTAAATAGGATGCATAATTAGCGCACCCCATCAAACCAGGATATTCTGCAGTTATTACAAAAACAGGTGTTTTCCCAACAAAGGCAGACATTCTTCCTTTTTCTTGCATAACTTGGCGAAAGTTGCTGTTTTTAAATTGCTCTAAATACCTAGGTATTATACCTCCAGCAATAAAAACACCACCTCGAGATTCAACATTCAAAACCAAATCGCCAACAACTCTTGCTAAATACACAAAGAGTTGTTCAAAAGCAGCATTGGCTAATGGATCTTTATTTAAATAGGCATCACCAATCTCTTTAGCATTTAGCCTTTGCTCTATTCCTTCACGTGCAGCAAGGGCTTCATAAATATTTTCCAGCCCCATACCTGATAACACTCTTTCAGCGGAAACACGACTATGGCGCTTTCTTAAGAATTGCAGAATGTAGTCTTCTTGCGAAGTGCAGCTGGGAACATCGACATGTCCACCCTCTCCCGGCAAGATAAGATTAATACCTTCTTGCGGAACAATACATGCAACTCCCAAGCCTGTACCAGGGCCTAATACCCAAGCAGGAGACATGGATTCGACAGAATCGCCACCGCCAATTTGAACATACTCGTCAGCAGAAAGTATTTCTAAAGAATGACCAATCGCATCGAAATCATTTAATAGTGCAACACGAGCTTTCTCCCCAAAAAAAGCTTCAATTTCTTTTTTGGTAAAGCTCCATGGGTTATTAGAAAACTTGATAAGTTCTTGATTTACTGGGCCGGCAATAGCCAATACCACTGCGTTGAAGTCAGCAATGGATAAAGAACACACTTCCAAATATTTTAGTACTGCCGAAAAAAAAGAGTCAAACTCGTTACAAGCAAACACCTCTACTTTCTGAGGTTGATATTCATTAAGTGAAACCACAGCAAATCGTGCATTGGTTCCACCTAAGTCTGCAATTAAGGCATAGGACATATATTGGACCTTGAATAATTTATTGAAATTTTACAACAAAAATAAGTTCGAAAATACTCTAAATGCAATCTAATTATTTTATTTTTGTAATTAAATTACAAGCTAGCGTATTCTATTTAAAAATTTCAGGACTTTGGTAGGAACACTTCTTTTTCTATTATTTTTATAATTATAAAGGCGTTCATCAGCAAGCTTTAACAATTGTTTATAAGACCCTGGTTTATCTGCATTAACACTTGCACCGCCATAACTTACTGTAATAGGCACTAGGTTTGTCTTATAACGAAGAGGATTAGATTGTAAATAGTTATGTAGAGATTCGGAGATTTGTAACGCTTGTTCCAAGCTTTTACCAGGCAAAACAAAAACAAATTCATCACCTGCGAAACGAAATGCCAATCCTTGCTTTTGAACATGCTTAAGTAAACGTCTGGCGATATACTCCAACACTTCATCACCACAATTGTGGCCTAAAGTATCGTTAATAGCTTTGAAAGCATCGCAGTCAATAAAAATAGCCGTCAAATCGCGCCCAGTCTGTTTGGAGCGCGTAAATTCACTTTCTAGCATTAATTCAAGTTGACGGCGATTTAAAAGACCAGTTAAAGGGTCCCGGGTTGCTAAGTACTCTAATTTCTCTCTAGCAGTTACATTGCTTAAACAAATAGAGATTTTTATCGCTAGCTGGTCTAGAAGAAAAGTATCTTTTGTCCCTGGATTATAGCGATCTGCATTAGAATCCGCCTGACAGAACAGCCCAACTAATACTCCATCCATCGTCAATGGAGAAATTGCCATTGAACTCACCACATCACGATAAGATGCAGGAATAACCTCTCTACAGACGCTAATGCCTTCATTAATTAAGATAGTTTTATTTTCAGATTTGATAATATCAACAATGGCAGTACGTCTGGTGAATAGCACCCTATCTTTCAGATCCGTTGTTTTCTCAAGATTCTCAATGACATGTGACAACGGTGACTCGTTGATCAAATTAATCCACACATAAGGCACATTAAACTGCTTTTGAACTTCTCGAGTTAAAGTAGAAACAAATTGATCACAACGGCCAATTGACAAGATACAACGCTCAATTTCAAAGAACTTTAAAGCAATCCGCTCGTTCTCCCTCACGTTCTCGATCAACTGCTGTATATCATGCATGCACTTAAATCCACTTCTATAATAAGGCTGAAATTACAATAATTGCATTAAACCTAGTACAATTCTAAATCTCTCACGAAAACTTATCTATCACTTATTATCTGAATTTAGGAATTAGACGATTCTTCATTTCCTAAAAACACACACCAGAGCAATTCTAAAGATACTTATTTTAGCGACACATCTAGAGAATTGATAATGCTCAACTTTCTCCAAATTCAGATTCCTCTATTTTATATTATCGATATAAATGAAAAATTAAAGAATTCTTAATTTATATCGATAATATAGGCATATCAATAAATTATGCGTATAAGATGAATATAAGAGACGTTGCTGAAGTACAGATTACACAGGCGACCCAAAAGGGTAAATCTGTATCTGGTAACGCCCAGTTCGCGCTTATGATGAGCCTATTTTCACAACCAGGACCATCAATCCAAAACACACCTGACACATTGACTCATCAGGAAGTACATGCGGTCAATCGACCCATCAGTTTCTCTCATAATATATCAGTCAATCCTAGTGCTAATATCGCCCTTTTAAAAGCCTTAGGTGAAGAACCACTTGCTGAGAGTTCAGGGACACCTTACGACCCAGTAAAAAGCATAGAGTCCCTATTACCGCCAACAGAAGCTTAATAATACAAAGTCTTCATCCAATTTAAGACCTTTGCACGACTACTACGCTTGCTAATACTTTATTTATTTCCAACTTTAATACTGCATTTTTGAAATAATGCGCTCCATATAAGAGCATGCCGTTTTGAAGCAGACTGATATGCAACCCAATTTGATGAAGCAGCAGCCATAGACCACTGTGATAAAAAATCATTAAACTCATTTGTAAGAGGTTGCGTATTATCTTGAATCAGGTTGATTTTAGGCAATATACGAAATGCAACGGCATTTACTCTTGCCATATAAGGCTGAATTTTATCAACATAATGAGCCTTGAATTGTTGCCTTAAAAATTTCATGGGGCCAGAACAGAAATCATTTGTTGGACGAATAGACTCTAGTGCATCGGATACTTCATCCAATTTACGAGTTAGCATTACAAGAGTAAGCAATAACTTGCCAGCATACTCACTTTCATATATTTGTTGGAAATGCCCCTCTAAACTTTCGGATGATATTTTAGGAACATTTTGCAGGTTATTCATCAGACCGACTAAATAAGCCAATGAATCCTGAAGTGATGTAAATGCCGATTCATCTGGGGACATAGAAATAAGCCCATTTGATAAACTAAAAAAAGCGCCGCTTTCTTTCCCCGCCCAAAAGCTGTTTGAAAATGCTTTGGTTAATTCCGTTTTTTTTATATCTCGGACTAAAGATAATTCCGCTCTCAGCGCATCCGATTCAATAGAACATTCATCAATTGCCCTAATTATGTCGAGTTCATACAATAAACGCTGGCTGTCTGGCATGACTTTACCTAGAATACTGTTTTTATGACCGACAATTGCACCAATATCGCATTGTTGCAATGACAGAAAATCAATAATACCAATATCGAATTGAGTCAACTCAGATCTTCTACTTCTTGGTGAAGGAATAGAGAGCAAATCAAATGATGTTTCTTTTGAAGTAACGTGAACCCATGTAGATCGATTAAGGTCATTAATGTAATTTTCGAAAGCCAATTCAGCGGCATTTCTGTCATCGCACCCTAAAAGTAGAGCAAAACAAAAATACAAGATCGTCTTCAGAGTTTGATTTGCTTTTTTCACAGAAGCAAACCTCTTTTTTCAATTAAACCGAACAATAGAACAGACCTTTTATGTCACAACAAAATAATCCATTACATGGAATAAAGCTCGAACAGATCCTGAAAGATCTTGAAAAAACATTAGGTTGGGAAGAAATGGCAGTTCAAATCCCCATAAACTGCTTTTCAAAAGACCCAAGCATTAAGTCTAGTTTAAAATTTTTACGCCGCACACAATGGGCTAGAGATAAAGTTGAAGCCTTGTACCTCCGCACCGTTTTAAAAAAGTAGTACAAAGATCTCAGCAAGTCTATTTAAGACGTCATATATGGGTGGGGAGAAATACAATAAAACCTTAAAAATAAAAAGAGCAAACAGGTCAGTTTGCTCTTTTTATTCAATTATCTACGACGTTTAGCAATTTCATCCGCTAACTCTTCAAAGCTTTTCTCAGCTTGAAACTTTTGAAAAAGCGCTTGTTCGTTATTCATAGATGTTCGCAATAACTCTTTTGCAATAGAATCAACTCCAGCAGGATCTAATCCAACCAACACAACAATACCACCACTTGGTGTAGGCATTTGTCTAATAATCTTAGAACCGATTAATGTTTGGTTTGTTATTTGCTTAGTTACCGCAGTATTAACACGATCAACCGTTTCAGCATCACCAGCACCTGTGGTTTCTGCATACTGTTTGATCATGTTTTCAATATCAAGGCTAAGCACTTGAGCCAATTCAACTCTAGCTGCGGTTGACGCCATTTGCTTCATAAAGTTAGGGCCAGCGCCAGACTTATCACTGTAACCAACAGCAGATAATTCAACACCTTCAATAGGCGCTCCACAAACCCAATTTGGTGCTTCTTTATTTGATCCATCAGCAAACAAACATTCAGCTACAGGCGCTTTATCAGGCGTAGAGCTACAACCTGCTAAAACCAGAGCACCACAAAATACCGTTGCCAATGTTGCTTTCATATTTCGAGCCATTGTTTTCTCCTATAAAAAGACTGTGATAATTAATATCATTTAAAAGGCTAGCAGCAAAGTACAAAAAAGGCACCAATATAATAATATTGGTGCCTTTGCACTATTCAATAACAGTACTCAAAAAAGTATTACTCAGCCGCAGCAAACGCTACTTTTTCTTCTTCCGTAACGTCTTTCATAGAAAGCTTAATACGGCCACGAGCATCTACGTCTAGAACTTTAACAATAACTTCTTGGCCTTCTTTCAAAAAGTCAGATACAGCACGGATGCGCTCATCAGCAATTTGAGAGATATGAACAAGCCCATCTTTACCAGGCAAGATATTAACGAAAGCGCCAAACTCAGCTAAACGAGCAACTGTGCCTCGGTAAATTTTATCTACTTCTGCTTCCGCAGTAATTTCGTAGATACGAACAAGAGCAGCATCAGAAGAAGCTTTGTCAGCCGCAAAAATACGCACTGTGCCGTCGTCATCAAGATCAATTGATGCGCCAGTTAATTCAGTAATAGAACGGATTGTTGCACCGCCTTTACCAATAACGTCACGAATTTTTTCAGGATCAATTTTAATGCTAGCCATAGATGGCGCATTTGGTGAAACTTCAGGACGTGCATAACCAATTACTGTAGCCATTTCACGAAGAATGTGGACACGAGCATCACGAGCTTGGCTCAATGCTATATCCATAATTTCTTCGTTAATACCTTCAATTTTGATATCCATTTGAAGAGCAGTAATACCTTCAGAAGTACCTGCAACTTTAAAGTCCATATCACCTAAGTGATCTTCATCACCTAAGATATCAGTCAATACAGCAAAGCCATCGTCTTCTTTAATAAGACCCATTGCGATACCAGCAACTGGAGCTTTAAGAGGCACACCCGCATCCATCATTGACAAACTCGCACCACATACAGAAGCCATTGAGCTGGAACCATTTGACTCAGTAATTTCAGATACAACACGAATTGTGTACGGGAATTCATCTTCAGTTGGCAATACTGCTTGAACACCGCGACGAGCCAAGCGACCGTGGCCGATCTCACGACGACCAACACCGCCCATACGTCCACACTCACCAACAGAATATGGAGGGAAGTTATAATGCAGCATGAAGCTGTCTTTGCTTTCTCCAGTCAATCCATCTGTCATTTGAGAATCACGGCTTGTACCTAAAGTACAAGTTGCGATTGCTTGAGTCTCTCCACGAGTAAATAAAGATGATCCGTGAGTTTTTTCTAATAAACCAACTTCAACATTGATTGGACGTACCGTTTTATTATCACGGCCATCAATACGTGGCTGACCATCGATAACACGGCGACGAACGATGCGTTTTTCGAACTTAGAAAAAGCCGCAGTAACATCAGACTCTGAAAAATCACCTTCTTCAGTAACTAAAGCTTCAACTGCTGCGTCACGCACTTCACCAAGCTTCGTGTAACGAGCCATTTTTTCACTAATGCCATATGCTTCTTCAATTTGTGAAGAGTAGCCTGTTTGTAATGCGTCTGTTAAAGCAACATTCGCAGCTTCAGCTTCCCATTCCCAGCGAGGCTTACCTGCTTCTGCAGCAAACTCAGCAACAGCAGAAATTGCAACTTGCATTTCTTTGTGGGCGTACAAAACTGCACCCAACATCTCATCTTCAGTTAACTCTTGTGCTTCAGATTCAACCATCAAGACCGCATCTTTTGTACCAGCAACAACCATGTCTAATAATGATGAATCTAAATCACTATAACTTGGGTTTAGTACATAACCTGACTCATCATTGAAACCAACACGAGCAGCACCAATAGGGCCATTAAATGGAATGCCTGAAATAGTCAGCGCTGCTGATGTAGCAATCATCGCTGCAATATCAGCATCCAAATTTGTATTTGTAGACATTACTGTACAAACAACCTGTACTTCATTCATGAACCCTTTTGGGAACAATGGTCTGATTGGACGATCAATCAAACGAGAAGTAAGTGTTTCTTTTTCAGAAGGGCGACCTTCACGCTTCAAGAAACCACCAGGAATCTTACCTACTGCATATGCACGCTCTTGGTAGTGAACAGATAATGGGAAGAAGTCTTGACCAGGTTTCGCTGATTTAGCACCTACAACGGTTGCAAGAACTTGAGCGTCACCAATTGTACAAAGAACTGCACCAGTAGCTTGACGCGCAATACGACCTGTTTCTAAAACAACAGTATCGTTACCAAATTGAAAAGTTTTTGTCGTAATACTCACAAATATTCCTTTTAAAAAATTAAATGGATTGCTCCCAAAGACAATCTTTTTAAGCCAGTACTCAAATTATTTCTTTTATATAAACGGACTCTATAACGATCCGATAAAAAACAATATGAAGTACAGGCTGCCCTCTGGGAGATCTAATAAAAAAAGGCCATAGTAAACTATGGCCTTTTTAAGTCTTAGCGGCGTAGACCTAGTTTTTTAATCAAACCAGTGTAACGCGCTGCATCTTTACGCTTTAGGTAATCCAACAACTTACGACGTTGGTTTACCATACGGATTAAACCGCGACGAGAATGATGGTCATGGATATGAGCTTTAAAGTGGCCTTGTAGACCTTCGATGTTCTTAGTCAACAATGCAACTTGAACTTCTGGTGAACCAGTATCGCCTTCAGCTACTTGAAACTCTTTTACCAATGCTGCTTTTGCTTCTGCAGTCAATGCCATAATCTTATCTCCAATGATAATATGCTATTAAATATATAGGGTGGCCGAGCATATTTTCAGGCACCCTAAGCGGTGGATTATACCACCATGTTTATGTCAATTCACTGGTATTAATCAAACGATGAGGCTTAATTATCAAACCATTTATTGAGCCTAACCCTAGAAAACGTTGATTATTTTTAGAAAATAAACGAACAAGGTCACTCGATTCATTAATTTCTTCGACAGAAACTGGTCGACCAAACAATAAATCACGCGTTTGTGAATCTGAAAGGTAAATTGCAGATAAATAATCTACCGCAGAGTCCATTGGCAAAAGACACTCATCTAGGGCGTCTTCTCCTCCGTTCTCCAATATAGATTCAAATTCCTCTAACGTCATCATATTTTCAGGTTGATATGATGCAGTGGAGACTCGATGTAAAGTATCAAGATGAGCGCCGCACCCTAATGCTTCTCCGATATCCTCTCCAATCGTTCGAATATAAGTACCCTTAGAACAAGATACATCCAAAGTTAGTGAATCATCACTTCTTTCAAGAACACTTAAATTACTTATGTGAACAGATCGTTTCTTTCTTTCAATTACAATTCCTTGACGTGCATATTCATATAAAGGTTTACCTTCATGCTTTAATGCAGAATACATAGGTGGAATTTGAGTAATATCACCACGAAAACGATTTAATAAGTCATTTAAATCATGATCAGAAATAGGGTCAACGGCTTGTTGAGTTAAAATCTCCCCTTCTTTATCACCCGTAGTTGTACGAGTACCTAAAGATATACGGGTTAAATAACGTTTATTTGAGTCTAACAGAAATTGTGAAAACTTAGTCGCTTCACCAAAGCAAAGTGGCAACATACCAGTCGCTAGAGGATCTAGAGCACCGGTATGACCTGCTTTTTCCGCTCGAAATAAACGTCGAACTCGCTGCAATGCTTGGTTTGAACTAAGACCTAAAGGTTTATTTAATAGCACAATGCCATTAACTGTTCGCCATTTAGACTTTGCCATTAAATCATTTACTCACTATCACTGTTTTTATTATCAGCACGGACAGCTTCATCAATGAGAGCCGACATACGCGCTCCATTCAAAACACTGTTGTCATAATGAAAACGTAAGTGAGGCATAACGCGCAACTTTACTTCTTGAGATAAACGACGGCGCAAGAAACCTCGCGCACTGTCTAACGCAGCTTGATTTTCCGCTAGCGCTTCTGGATTATCATCTTTACCCAATACCGTATAATAAATGTCAGCGTAGCCTAAATCTTTGGCTACTCTGACTTCATTAACTGTAATTATATCTAGCCTTGGGTCTTTTACTTCGAATTGAATAATAGAGGCCAACTCCTTCTGGAGTTGGTCACCAATCCGACTAGTACGACTAAATTCGCCTGCCATGATCTAATCCTATTAAAGTGTACGAGCCACTTCGATGGTTTCAAAGACTTCGATTTTGTCGCCTTCTTTCACATCGTTGTAGTTCTTAACACCGATACCACACTCCATACCCTGACGCACATCATTAACTGCATCTTTGAAGCGACGTAATGATTCAAGCTCACCTTCAAAAATAACAACGTTGTCACGAAGCACACGAATTTGTTTACTACGATATACAGTACCATCCAATACCATACAACCTGCAATCAAACCAAACTTAGGAGAACGGAATATATCACGAACTTCCGCAGTACCAAGAATTTCTTCACGTAGATCTGGAGATAACATGCCAGACAATGCCGATTTAACATCATCAATGATGTTATAAATAATACTGTAATAACGTAAATCAACACTTTCACGCTCAATCAACTGCTTAGCAGATGCATCAGCACGCACGTTGAAACCAAAGATCACAGCATCTGAAGCCAATGCTAGAGACGCATCTGTTTCAGTAATACCACCAACACCATTAGAAATGATATTTACTCGAACTTCATCAGTACTTAAGTCGTTTAGAGACTTAATCAAGGCCTCTAGAGAACCTCGAACATCCGCTTTAATCACAACATTTAGAGTGCGAATATCGCCTTTACCCATTTCAGAGAAAAGGTTTTCCAATTTCGCAGAGTGTTGACGTGCAAAACGTACTTCACGATATTTACCTTGGCGGAAGTTAGCAACTTCACGCGCCTTACGCTCATCAGCAACAACGATAAACTCTTCACCGGCTTCAGGAGTACCATCTAAACCAAGAATTTCAACTGGAATTGAAGGGCCCGCTGTTTTAATTGGCTTACCATTTTCGTCCAGCAAAGCACGAACACGGCCCATTTGCAGGCCAGCCAAAACGATGTCACCTTTATTTAACGTACCGTTCTGAATTAATAGCGTAGCAACAGAACCACGTCCACGATCCAAACGAGATTCAACAACCACACCTTTAGCAGGAGAGCTAGGAACAGCCGTTAATTCTAATACTTCAGATTCAAGCAGTACCGCTTCAAGAAGCGCGTCAATACCTTCACCTGTTTTAGCGGACACACCAACAAATTGAATGTTACCGCCCCACTCTTCAGGTACAACTTCTTTAGCGACCAGTTCATTTTTGACGCGGTCTAAGTCTGCACCTTCTTTATCAATCTTAGTGATAGCAACAACCATTGGAACACCAGCAGCTTGAGCATGCTGAATTGCTTCCTCTGTTTGAGGCATAACACCATCATCAGCAGCACAAACAAGAATTACAATATCCGTTGCTTTTGCACCACGAGCACGCATTGCCGTAAACGCAGCATGTCCTGGAGTATCCAAGAAGCTCACCATTCCATGAGGAGTTTCTACATGATAGGCACCGATATGCTGAGTGATACCACCAGACTCACCAGCGGCTACACGTGTTGTACGAATATAATCAAGTAACGATGTTTTACCATGGTCAACATGGCCCATAACAGTTACAACAGGCGCTCTTTTAATAGACTCACCTTCATAATCAATCGCTTCAATCATGTCGTTTTCTACGGCATTCTCATCGATTAATTTTACTGTATGGCCCATTTCTTCAATGATTAGCGTTGCAGTATCACGATCAATTGTTTGGTTAATGGTAGCCATTGCTCCCATTTTAAACATTACCTTAATTACTTCAGCGCCTTTAACTGACATTTTCTCAGCAAGGTCTGCAACAGTAATACTTTCAGGAATGCTAACTTCGTGAACAATTGGAGCAGTCGGTTTTTGGAAACCGTGCTCTTGTTTAACTGGCTTTTTACGCTTCAGCTTACCACCGCGACGGCCATATTCGTCATCACGAGAAACGTCAATTTTATTTGAACGTTTATTTTCATTATTGTAACGACCTTTCGACTTATCCTGTTTTGCAGGACCTTTCTTAGCCTTAGAAGCCGAATCATTATCACCTGCTGGTGAACTTACTTTTTTAGGTGCTGGCTTAGATTTTTTAACTGTTTCCACGGGCTCGTCCGCTCCTGTTTTGGAGATGTACGTCTCCGGTGCATTTCTTACTTGAGGTTGAGAGTTAGCTTTTGCTTTTTCAGCCTCAAGTCTAGCTCGTTCTTCTGCTTCAGCTTTTGCAGCCGCTTCCGCTTTAGCAACTTTTTCTGCTTCTGCTTTTTGCTCTGCTTCTTTGCGAGCCTGTTCTTCAGCAAGAATACGAGCTTCTTCAGCCTGTTTTTTTGCCAACAACTCTTGTTGCAGATCTTCGTCGCCTTCACTACGTTTAACATAGGTGCGTTTCTTACGAACTTCAACATTTACCGTTTTATTGTCGCCACCTTTTAAGGTACTCGTTTTCTTACGTTGAAGTGTAATACGCTGAGAACCGTCACTCTGGCCTTGTTCGCCATGAGAACGTTTTAAATAATTTAATAGTACCTGCTTTTCTACGTCAGACACTTCTTGATCGCCACTCGAATGAGGAAGTCCAGCTTCCTTCATCTGAGTAAGTAGTTTCTCAACTGGTGTTTTAACCAACTCTGATAGTAATTTTACGGTTTGAACTGTCATTAAGTTCCCCCTCTACTCAGATTATTCGGATTCCGCAAACCAAGGTGCGCGGGCTGTCATGATTAGTGCTGACGCTTTTTCTTCGCTCATTTCTTCAATATCAATCAAATCATCGACAGATTGTTCGGCTAAATCTTCCATCGTAATAACACCTTTTGATGCTAAAACAAGTGCTAGATGATTATCCATGCCTTCCATTTCAAGAAGGTCAGCCGCTGGTTTTGCTCCATCTAGTTTTTCTTCTGCTTTAAGCGCAATATTAAGAAGAGCTTCTTTTGATCTTGCACGCAATTCATTAATTAAATCTTCATCAAAACCATCAATATCAAGCATTTCTTCCATTGGTACATAAGCAATTTCTTCCAATGTGGCAAAGCCTTCATTAACAAGTTGCTCAGCTAGATCATCATCAATATCCAAATTCAATACAAATAAATCAACTAACTTATTGGACTCTTCTTGCTGCTTAGCAACAGCATCTTCACTTGTCATGACATTCAATGTCCAACCAGTCAATGCCGAAGCCAATCGCACATTCTGTCCATTACGACCAATTGCCTGAGCGAGGTTATCCGCATTAACAGCTACATCCATGGAATGTGCATCTTCATCAATAACAATTGAATCTACTTCAGCAGGAGCCATTGCATTAATAACCAATTGAGCTGGATTATCATCCCAAAGCACAATATCAACACGTTCGCCATTCATTTCATTAGATACAGCTTGAACACGCGCACCACGCATACCAACACAAGCACCAATAGGGTCAATTCGACGATCATTTGTTTTAACCGCAATTTTTGCACGCAATCCTGGATCACGTGCAGCACCGCGAATGTCGATAACTTCTTCAGATACTTCAGGCACTTCCAAACGGAAAAGCTCAATAAGAAACGCAGGTTGATTACGAGTTAGGATTAACTGAGCACCGCGACCTTCATCTTTTATTTCTAATAACAAAGCACGAATGCGATCATTAATTCGGAAAGTTTCACGCCCAATCAATTGATCTTTAGGCATAACTGCTTCAGCATTTTCACCTAAATCAACAATTAAACTGTCACGGGTAACTTTTTTAACTTGCCCATGAACCAAACGTCCAACCTTTTCAGCATAACGGGCAACCATTTTGGCACGTTCAGCTTCACGAACTTTCTGTACAATTACTTGCTTAGCTGTTTGAGCTGCAATACGACCGAAAGCTTCCGATTCAATTTCTTCTTCATAAAATTCACCGATTAAAATAGGAAGATTACGTTCTTCCATATCATCAATCGTTAACTCATTAACAGGATCAGAATAATCTTCATCCGCTACAATTGACCACTGACGGAATGTTTTATAATCACCTGTACGTTGATCGATTGAAACTCGAATAAATACTTCGTCTGTGAAACGACGTTTTGCCGCACTTGCAAGGGCGATTTCAACCGCTTCGAAAATGACTTGTTTTGGCACGTCTTTTTCATTTGAAACAGCTTCAACCACCAAAAGAATATCTTTGCTCATTCTTTCAGCCTCTCTTAAAAAAGTTAAATATTAAAATTGTGGAACCAAATTTGCTTTTTCAATTAAATCGATTGGCAACAGGTATTCTTCTTGATCAACACGAACAACAACGTCCTCACTTTCTAAAGCAGTTAATTGCCCTTTAAACTTCCGTCTTCCATCAAATGGAACGCGTAAGCGAAGCGAAATAATGGAACCTATGTATTTTTCATATTGACTTAAATTAAATAAAGGACGATCAAGCCCAGGAGAGGATACTTCTAGGTTATACTCTCCCGTAATTGGGTCTTCAACATCTAAAATAGAACTTACTTGGCGACTTACTTTCGCGCAGTCTTCAACACCAATACCGTTCTCATGGTCTGTCTCTATAAAAATTCTTAATACAGAATCTTTACCTTGAGCTAGGTACTCCATCCCCCAAAACTCATACTCCAAACCTTCAACGACCGGGCGCACCAAATCTTCTAAAACTGTGTATTTTCCAGACAATCACTTTCTCCGAAAACGAGCTAAATTCAGAAACAAAAAACGGGCACTAGGCCCATTTATCACTGTACAGATAACAAAAAACCCCATATAGGGGCCTTTAAATTCGTTAGTAACTTAAAAAATCACTAACGTTATAAATAATAGATCCAGATCATATTATTTATTAAAACATGCGCTTAAAACAAGGTAACTGTATTAAGCCATTCTTTCTTGTGCGGTATTATACACACAAAATCGAATTGTACAAATGGTACCGATGGCCGGACTCGAACCGGCACAGCCTTAGGCCACCACCCCCTCAAGGTGGCGTGTCTACCAATTCCACCACATCGGCATAAAACGCTTAATTAACTGAAGGCAAATCAGAACCTTCATTGGTTTGATTTGTTTCTAGTTGAGGAATATCTACTGACTCAGTATGTTCAACTGCTGTAGGAATAAAATCCAACGAGCCAGATACATGACCCGCTTTTTCACTTGAAACAAAAGCAAGAGCAAAACTTGTCAAGAAAAAAACCAATGCACAAAATGCAGTTAGACGGCCAAAAAAGCTACTTCCGCCCTGACTTCCAAAAACAGTTTGTGAAGCACCACTACCGCCACCAAATGCAGCACCAGCATCAGCACCTTTACCTTGCTGCAAAAGAACAAGAGCAACAATCGCAACAGCAGCTAATACGTGAACAATTAAAATTAAAGATTCCATGATATCAACCTGCAGCCTTAATAATACCAACAAATTCATCGACTATAAGCGATGCGCCACCAACCAATGCTCCATCTATATCAGCCATGGAGAACAGCTCTTCACTGTTATTAGCTTTCACACTACCACCGTAGAGAATTTGAACTTTTTCAGCAACATTCGCATTATAAGTTGCTATGTGCTTTCTAATAAATTCGTGTACGTCTTGCGCCTGTTGAGCCGTTGCGGATAATCCAGTACCAATAGCCCATACTGGCTCATAAGCGATAACAACATTTTCAAAATTTGAAACATCAACAGTGTTAAGAACAGCATCAATCTGCTTCACACAAACATTTAATGTTTGCTCAGCCTGCCTCTCTTCCAATGTTTCACCAATACATAGAATCGGTTTCATACCAGATTCAAGTACCGCTTTGACTTTATCAGCAACAATAGAATCAGTTTCACTGTAATAAGTGCGTCGTTCAGAATGCCCAACTAGAACATACTCAACAGAAAACTCTTTCAGCATATCTAAAGAAACTTCGCCAGTATAAGCACCTGAAGAATGTTGTGATACATTCTGAGCAGCTAACGATACTGTTGTATTCTTAACTAATTCACTTACCTGCCCTAAATAAGGGGATGGAGAAGACACAATAACCAAGGAATCGCTGCTAGACTCAATTTTTGCAATAATGCCTTCCAAAAGCTGTTCATTAGAAGCTAATGAACCGTTCATTTTCCAGTTTCCTGCAACAATTTTTTTACGAGTCATATCAACACCCTTAAATTCGAGGCGCTCATTCTAAAGGAAAGACGCGGTGAGTTTCAAGCATTACTTAAAAGCATTTTTAAAATGCTGATTTATTTTTCTAAATCAGCAACCATTTCAACTTCTTTGGAGAGATATTCTACCAATTCATCCACCATATCAGCATCTCTCCCTTCAACCATAACTCGAATTAGTGGCTCTGTACCAGACGCTCTTAACAACACTCGCCCCAGCCCATTCAACCTTTCATTTGCTACGGCAATGGCTTTTTGTAAAGCAGGGATTTCGGTAGGTTCAAAACGCTCTTTGACACGAATATTTTTTAATTTTTGAGGAAACTTCGTTAGACCTTCTAAAAGGAGATCCAAATCTTTGTCTTCTTCAACCATTGCTTGTAACACCTGAAGCGCAGCGACAATACCGTCTCCAGTTGTTGTTATTGAACGACAAACAATATGCCCTGAGGTTTCCCCCCCCAAGCTCCAACCATGTTGGGTTAATTTTTCATTAACATATCGGTCACCGACAGAAGAACGACTAAAACCAATACCTTCTTTTGAAAACGACAGCTCAAGACCAAAATTACTCATTAAGGTCCCAACAACACCACCACTAAAGCGGCCTGTTTTCATCAGATGCATAGCAATAATAAAAAGTATGTCGTCGCCATCCCGCACCTGCCCGTTTTTATCGACTAGGATCAGCCTATCTCCATCGCCATCTAGAGCAATACCTATATCCGCCCCTTCAGCAACAACGGTTTCTTGTAGTAATTGAGGCTTAGTTGCACCACTGTGTTCATTAATATTAAAACCATCGGGTGATGCGCCTATCGCTATAACATTCGCCCCCAATTCATTAAATACACGAGGGGCAACATGGTAAGTAGCACCATCAGCGCAATCAACTACAACTTTCAAACCAGACAACTGCAAACCAATAGGGAAAGTACCTTTACAGTATTCGATGTAACGACCAGCCGCGTCGTCTATTCGTTTAGCCCTACCAATTAAGCTTGACTCAACAACCTCAAGAGGTTGCTCAAGATAATATTCAATTTCTTCTTCAAGTTCATCAGAGAGCTTTACACCTTCTGAAGAAAAGAATTTAAAACCATTATCCATATGAGGGTTATGAGATGCACTGATGACAATACCAGCACTCGCTCGAAAAGTTCGAGTTAGATACGCAATTGCAGGAGTTGGCATAGGGCCAACTAAGCGAACATCCACTCCGGCAGCGACAATTCCCGCTTCGAGTGCCGACTCAAACATATATCCAGAAATACGAGTATCTTTACCTATAAGTATTTTTTTGCCATGTTTTTGGAAAACTTTCCCAGCAGCCCAACCAAGCTTTAGAATAAATTCAGGGGTGATAACACCTTCACCCACTTTTCCGCGAATACCATCCGTACCAAAATACTTACGCATATTAAGACTCTTGTTTAATTCGATACATCATTGTCAATAAATCCACATGTGATTTGACATCATGAACTCTAAAAATACTAGCCCCTCTCTCCATAGCTGACGCATGGATACCAAGAGTACCAAACAACCTATCGTTGACAGGTCGATTTAAAACATCACCGATTACAGTTTTTCGTGAGGCGCCAATCAATACCGGCCACTTTTTATCAACCAACGCGCCCAATTGATTAAGTAACATCAAATTATGATCTTTAGATTTCCCAAAGCCGATACCTGGATCTAACATAATATTTTCTGATTTCAGGCCTAAATTGACACAAAAGTGGGCGCGTTCTTCTAAATAATCAAAAACTTCTTCTACTACAGAATCATAAACTGGCTTAGCTTGCATATTCTTAGGCGCGCCTTGCATATGCATTAAGCAAACTGGTAATCCTGATTTAACAGCAGCCTGTATAGCCCCATCTTTAGTAAGAGCTCTAACATCATTAATTAAACCGGCACCGACCTGTGAAGCTTCAGACATAACAACGGCCTGACTGGTATCTACAGAGACAACCACATCAAACCGTGATTTTATAGACTCAATTATCGGCACCACTCGATCAAGCTCTTCAGATAGACCAACTAGTTCAGCACCAGGACGAGTTGACTCTCCCCCTACATCAATAATAGTAGCGCCATCTGCAATCATTGATTCAACATGCTTCAATGCATTATCAATATTTGAGTATAACCCACCGTCAGAAAAAGAGTCTGGAGTAACATTTAGTATCCCCATAACATGAGGAAGGGATAAGTCTAACGACTTATCCCCGAAACGCATTAATGACATGCGACAACCTTAAAATCATATTGAGACCTTTGCACGAAGTCATGAGCGATGATAATACGAGTCTGTTTTTAACAAAGTATTAGCAAGCGCAATAGTCATGCAAAGGTCTTACATTGATAAATGATCGTTATTTTGATTCATGCCCATCAACATTAGCCACATTCGGCGGAGGCGTTTCACCTGCAGAATCAGAACTGGCTCCATCAGGCATAACATCGTCTTTCTGAGCTGTTTCTTGAGCAAGATCACCATCCTGACCTGAGTCATTATCCGCTGAATCTGACCAACCCTCTGGTGGACTAGGCTTCTTACCATCCATTATTTCTTTAATTTGTTTTGCATCAATCGTTTCATACTGCATCAAAGCATCAGCCATCACATCCAGTTTGCTACGATTATCTTCTAATATTTGAGTAGACTTTGCATAACAACGACTAATAATATCCTGAACTTCGGCATCTATTATTTTACCGGTTTCAGGAGAGAAATAGTTTGCCTTACTTCCCGTTGGAGCAGCAACAAAGCCACCACTATTATCGTCTTCTTCATAAGCAAATGGTCCAAGTGCCTCAGAAAGCCCCCACTTAGTTACCATATTTCTAGCGATACTTGTTGCACGCTCAATATCATTCGACGCACCCGTTGATACACCATCAAACCCGTGAATCATTTCTTCAGCAATACGACCGCCATACAAGCTACATACTTGGCTTTCTAATCCACGCTTGCTAATGCTGTACTTATCTTCCTCAGGCAAGTACATAGTGACACCTAAAGCACGGCCACGCGGAATAATTGTAACTTTATATACAGGATCATGCTCTGGCATCAAATAGCCAATAATTGCGTGCCCTGCTTCATGATAAGCGGTATTTAGCTTATCCTCTTCCTTCATTACCATCGTCTTACGTTCGGCACCCATAAGGATTTTATCTTTAGCCAGCTCCAACATTTCCATGTTAACAACACGACGATTCGAACGTGCGGCAAAAAGAGCTGCCTCGTTCACTAAATTTGCTAACTCTGCACCAGAGAAACCTGGAGTACCACGCGCAATATTTTTTGGCTCAACGTCATCATCACAAGGGACTTTACGTAAATGCACTTTAAGAATTTGTTCACGACCGCGAATATCAGGTAAACCAACTTGTACTTGACGGTCAAAACGACCGGGTCTCAATAGAGCTGGATCTAAAACATCAGGACGGTTCGTTGCGGCAATAACGATAATGCCTTCATTACCTTCAAAACCATCCATTTCAACCAATAACTGGTTTAGCGTTTGCTCTCGTTCATCATTGCCACCGCCCATACCAGAACCACGGTTACGACCAACAGCATCAATTTCATCAATGAAAATAATACATGGAGCATGTTTCTTAGCTTGCTCAAACATGTCACGAACACGTGAAGCACCTACACCAACAAACATTTCTACAAAGTCAGAACCTGAAATAGTAAAGAAAGGTACTTTAGCTTCACCAGCAATGGCTTTTGCTAACAATGTTTTACCTGTTCCTGGTGGACCACACATTAAGATACCACGTGGAATCTTACCGCCTAAGCGTTGGAATTTGCTTGGTTCGCGTAAGAAATCAACCAATTCTTTTGTGTCTTCTTTCGCTTCATCACAACCAGCAACATCCGCAAATGTCGTTTTAATTTGATCTTCGGGCAATAAACGGGCTTTAGATTTACCAAATGCCATAGGGCCGCCTTTACCACCGCCACCGCCTTGCATTTGACGCATAAAAAACATAAATATTGCAAGAATGATCAGTATTGGGAAACTTGCAACCAAAAGCTGAGTCCAGATGCTCTGCTCTTCAGGCATACGACCTTCAACAACAACGTTATTACTCAATAAGTCGTCCATTATCTTAGGATCAGCAGCGGCAGGACGAACAGTCTCAAACGTGTCCCCACTAGTACGACTACCACTAATGGTATAGCCATCTACAATTACTCTGGCAATTCGTCCATCATGAACTTCTTTCACAAACTCAGAATAAGTTATGCGATTGGTATCAGGTGTAGAATTAAAGTTGTTAAACACAGTTAATAACACAGCGGCTATAACCAACCACAACAGTATATTTTTAAGCATATCGTTCAAGAGAACACCTCTTAACGGTTAGAATCAAATCCCAAAAAAATCAGGATCACATTAAATTAACCTTTGTATTGCCTTCCAAGTAAATAGACTTCACGACTTCTTGCCCTTGAAGCATCCGGTTTACGAGTAACGACACTAGCAAATTCTGACTTCATTGATTTTAAATACTCATCAAACCCTGCTCCCTGAAATACTTTCACAAGGAAATTCCCTCCAGGTCTTAATACTATTGTCGCCATTTCTAGCGCCAATTCTACCAAATACATTGCCTGAGGTTGATCAGAAGCAGCATTACCACTCATATTGGGGGCCATATCTGAAATTACAAGATCTGCTTTCATATCTCCTATCTCAGATAATATTTCTTCATAAACAACCTCTTCGGTAAAATCACCTTGGACAAAGCGAACACCCGGTAAAGGAGCCATTTCCAGTATATCTGAGGCAACAATAATACCATTATCACCAATTAATTTCGCAACAACTTGAGACCACCCTCCTGGAGCGGCTCCAAGGTCAACAACCTTCATTCCTGCTTTAATCAGCTTATCTTTTTCATTAATTTCTAATAACTTAAAGCTCGCACGAGAGCGATAACCATCTTGCTGAGATTTTTTAACATATTGATCGTCGAAATGCTCTTTCATCCAACGCTCACTACTTTTTGATCTGGCCACTATGTCATAATACCTAAATTAGATTATATTCCGCTATAATATCCCGTAGACTCGAAAGCCTCCAATAAAGAGGATCAACTAAACATGAGAAATTTTAACTATGAGTGTAACAAACGTACAAAAAAAGCAATACCGCTTAATTGGTCATGCTCTTAATCCTGTAGTAACGATCGCAGGTAATGGCTTAACTGAAAACGTATTAACTGAAATCGATAGAGCATTAGAAGATCACGAGCTCATTAAAGTACGTTATAGCATAGCTGATCGCGAAATGCGTGACGACCTAATTGGTCAAACAAGCAAAATCATGAAATGCGACATCATTCAAACAATTGGGAAAGTTGCTCTTCTTTATCGTGCAGCATTAAAACCAAACCCAAAGTTATCTAATCTATTAAGATAATCTTAGTAAATTAGTTGATAAATAACACCTCAGCCCTATTTTTATTTTTTTGTTTAATAGGGCTGAATCACGCTCCGCCTCTCAATCACACTATTTCGAACATTTAAAAAAACTCACCAAGAGAGCAAAAGCTCTAAACTAAGACTTCACTCTACCGTTAACATGGTATCCAGTATGAAAATAAGTAATAGGTGCTTCTATTATGATATTCATTGACCCTGTTAATAAAATGCAACCAAGAAAAGAGCTCAAATATTTTCTTAAGCATTCATCAAAGCAAGGGCAGCATGTAAGCCAAGAGTCTTTAGAGCTAAGCGAAGAAGTGGATTACAGCTATGAGTTTACCCTTACACCTAAAAGAGCACGTTCATTAACTGCTCAAATGAGCATTAATGTGCTAATTTTACAAACGACCATGGAAGAACTGACTCAGAAGCACTTTTCAGTATCATCTATCAATGAGTTAGATCATATAGCTAATGATTGGCAATTAACCATTCAACCACCGCCAAGAGAAAAGAAACCAGAAGTGGCTCTTTACTCTGAACAACATCCAGAAAAAAGCACCGACCAAATCCAGTATAATTTACTTGTACCGATTTTATGCCAAGACAATAAAACCATTACCTTTACCGTTGTCATTCATTGTAATCGGCTTTTTTCGGAAACCCATTTATATAAAGCCCAACACACACCACAAATCAAAGTAAAACCAACCTCTGTGCCGTACACATATGATTTTCTTTCTGAGCTCTCTCCAAGCTTACATTTTATACTCGACTCAGATGGAGAACTGGATCAATTAAGCGCTCTATCCCTATCAGACACAGATACAGACTCATTCAAGCGTTCAATTAAAACTCAAAATCCCAGCTTGCTTAACGGTTTAAGAATTTGGCGTTTGCAGCATAATCGTTTACGTTTACATATTATGGGAGATGAACAGTTTGGCGCTGTATTCGTAGAAAACATTTTCCCTATGAAACGAGAACACCAAGACACATCAAAAAACAGCCTTGTGTATGATGAAACTGCAACGCATTTTGATATTGAAGTTTAATCTAAAAAACACATCTTCCTTAGATATAAAAAAACCTCAAAAGGGTTACCTTTTAAGGTTTTAATTCACACTAGATTACTGCTTTGCTTTAAATACTAAAGCTAGCCCCACAACCACATGTCGTTGTTGCATTTGGGTTTTGCACTGTAAAGCGTGAGCCTTCTAAATTCTCTTTATAATCGACTTCTGATCCAACTAAATACTGAAAACTAAGAGGGTCAACCACCATAGTTGCACCATCTTTCATCACTGACGTATCGTCTTCTTGAAATTCGTCATCAAAAGTAAAACCATACTGAAAACCAGAACAACCACCGCCTGTTACATAAACACGTAACATTAACTTCTCATTCTCTTCTTCTTCAATTAAAGCCTTAAGTTTTGATGCCGCTGCAGAAGTAAATTCAAAAGGCTCTGATGATTCAATATCACTCATTTCTACTACCACAATCGTTACCTAAATTAGTCCAACTAGAATAAAGCAATCTTATCCTACTAATTTAGTCAAGTATAGAGCCTCTTAGACATTTCAAATGACAATCACAACAATCTTAATGTTCTCGAGTTGCCCTAAAACGCACTTCAGGCCATTTTTCTTCGGCCATCATTAAATTAACACGAGTTGGCGCCAAATAAGTTAAATGACCGCCCCCATCAATTGCTAAGTTGTCATGACATTTACGTTTAAACTCTTCAAATTTTTTCGAATCATCACATTCAACCCAACGAGCGGTGTTTACATTAACCGCCTCATAAAGGCATTCCACTTTGTATTCGTCTTTTAATCGATAAGAAACCACTTCAAACTGTAACTGACCTACCGCACCAACAATCAATTCATTATTACGCAACGGCATAAACAACTGAGTTGACCCTTCTTCGGATAACTGCTGTAAACCTTTCTGCAATGCTTTCATTTTCAATGGATCTGTTAATCGAACTCGACGATACAATTCAGGGGCAAAGTGAGGTATTCCTGTAAATTTAAGCTCTTCACCTTCAGTAAAAGTATCGCCAATTTGAATGGTTCCATGATTATGCAAGCCGATAATATCGCCAGACCAAGCCTCGTCAACACTATCGCGATCTCCGGCAGTAAAAGAAACGGCATCAGTAACCTTGACGTCTTTACCTAAACGACTGTGGCGCATTTTCATACCTTTACGATAGGTGCCAGAACAGATGCGCATAAATGCAACTCGGTCACGATGTTTTGGGTCCATATTGGCTTGAATCTTAAAAATAAACCCAGAAAAAGGTTCTTCTTTTGCTTCAACATGTCGGCTAAGAGTGTCTCTTCCCATTGGTGCTGGCGCCCATTCAGAAAAGCCATCTAACATTTCACGAATACCAAAATTCGATAAAGCCGTACCAAAATAAACAGGTGTCACTCTACCCGCTAAATACTCATCAAGATCAAACTCATGGCTAGCACCACGAACTAGGTCTATTTCATCCACAAAGTCATCATACAAATCACCCAAATGCTCGCGGGCTTCCTCTGTATCCAAACCTTGAATACGAACATCATCCATTAAAGTATGACCACGACCACGTACGAAAACATGTATAGTATCGGTATATAAGTTATACACGCCCTTAAAGAAGTGACTCATTCCAATTGGCCATGTTATTGGCGCAGCCTTAATTTTTAAAACTTCTTCAACTTCATCTAATAGCTCAATCGGATCTCGAATATCACGATCCATTTTGTTAATAAAGGTTAAAATTGGCGTATCACGTAAACGACAAACATCCATTAACTTAATGGTCCTATCTTCCACACCCTTAGCACCATCGATAACCATTAATACGGAATCCACAGCAGTTAGGGTACGATAGGTATCTTCCGAAAAGTCCTCATGTCCAGGTGTATCCAATAGATTAACGATACGGTCATTATAAGGAAACTGCATTACAGAAGAGGTAATGGATATCCCCCTTTGCTTCTCCATCGTCATCCAATCTGATGTAGCATGTTTATCACCTTTACGACCTTTTACAGAACCTGCCGTTTGAATCAATTGACCTAATAACAACAACTTTTCGGTAATGGTGGTTTTACCTGCATCAGGGTGAGAAATAATCGCAAAAGTTCTACGCTTTTCGACTTCATTAAGAAAATCTTGGTTTGCCATGTATAAATTCTTTTAGTTTGTACACGGATTTGTACACACTTTTGGAAGTACTCTCTTTTCAGTTCTTCGCTTGTCAAATCCGTCGTGTTAATCGTAATTGGCCGCTATTTTCACCGATATTAACTTGATAAACAATCAAGAGTGCTAGTTGACCTAGTAATCGTTGTTATTGTAACAGGAGACAGTGTGGAAGTGTTTAACAAAAAACACACAAGATAAGGCATTAGTTGGGTAGGTGTTGTTCAAAAATAACGTTACTCAAACTACGACTGCTGGTACAAGATATCTAGGCGGCTAAACTGGCCCCAATAACTCGACTAACTGGATCTATGCTCTACCCGACTTTCTTTCTATTCTGAGAATCAAACAAGGTAAGAGTAAATATAAAAGTGGATGTAATTGAGTTATCTCTCTTCAATCAAATATGGTTATCACTAGAAATCACACTAGCGTCAATGATTACCTCAATTACAGGAATGGCAGGAGGTGTGCTCATGTTTGCTGCCATGAGCGTTTTTATGCCGGTACGCTCTTTAGTCGCTATACATGGTACGGTTCAGATATTTAATAATGCTGCGCGAGGTTGGTTTTTACGTCAGCACATTCGTTGGAGCATGTGCTTACCCTTTGCTATTGGGGCTGCCATTGGAGCAGCGATAACGACGCTTTTCATCGTGCAATACGTTGGTGAGTTTTTTCCCTTATTAATTCTAGTTGGCTTAATTGCTTATACTTTATTTAAACCTAAGCGAATGCCATCCTTTAAAATTCCTGATAAACACTTTTTCTGGGTGGGCATTGCAACAGGATCAATGGGAATTATTGTGGGCGCTATAGATCCTCTACTAGCGGTTTTCTTTTTGCGTGATGACCTCACAAAAGAAGAAGTCGTTAGTAATAAATCCATGATGCAGCTGTTCGCTCATCTCACAAAAATACCTGCATATTTATTTCTTGGATTCTCTTTTCTAGATAATGCTTATCTCATCATAACTCTCAGCCTTGCCGCTGTGGTCGGCGCTAAGCTCGGCATAATGATTCTCAATTATATCAATACACGCGTCTTTTTCGCTTTAATGAAACTGGCATTGCTTATCGCGATGGGGCGTCTAATTTATCAACTTTTTCAAATAGGAATCTAATCATGAGTCAAACTTATTCATTAACCAATCCATACAATAATGACGCACTAGGTGAATATGAATACACAAGTTGGGAGACAATTGAAGAGCAATTGACCTTACTAGAATCGGGACAAAAAATTCAGCGAAAAACCGCTGCTTTTGAACGAGCGAATACTCTAATGTCTTTAGCCGCTTTGTTAAAAGAAAATGCCGAAAAAATGGCGGAACTTATTACCATTGAAACTGGCAAGACCATTTCTGATTCACGTGTTGAAATGGTACGAGCAGTGAACGCAACCATTGCCAGCGCAGAAGAAGCTCGTCAAATTTCTGGTGAGAGCCTAGATTCTGATGCTTATGCTCCGGCTGGTGGGAAAATTGGTGTTGTCTGCTGGAGACCATTAGGAACCATTTTCTGCGTTACTCCGTTTAACTTTCCTATTAATATTGCTATGCATAAAATTGGCCCTGCTTATGCTGCGGGAAATGCTATTTTATTTAAACCTAGCCCACAAAACACCGCATCGTCTTTGTTTTTGGTTGAATTATGCTATCAAGCGGGCATTCCTAAAGAAGTTCTACAATTCTGTATGCCCGCTCTGTCTGATCTTGATCGTCTAAATGGCCATTCAAAAGTAAATGCTATTAACTTTACGGGTGGCACTGCCGCAGCAAATGCTATTGCAGCCGCTGCAGGTTATAAAAAGTTATTACTAGAGCTAGGCGGAAATGATCCGCTAATTATTATGGATGATGCGGATCTTAATGCGGCGGCAACGTCCGCAATTAATCACCGTTTTGCCACTGCGGGACAACGCTGCACTGCGGCTAAACGTTTGTTTATTCACCGCGCTGTTTATGATGCGTTTAGAGACATTCTTGTAGAAAAAAGCGCTAAATTGAAAGTAGGTAACCCAATGGAAAGCGACACTTTTGTTGGTCCAGTTATCCATCAAGCAGCAGCAAATGAAATTCGCAGCCGTATCGAATCCGCTATCGAAGAAGGCGCAACCGTAGCACTAGGCAACAAATACGAAGGTGCTTTTGTTTACCCTACGATTTTAGAAAACGTTCAGGCTGACAGCGAAGTCATGATTGAAGAAACTTTCGGCCCTGTGATGCCTTTGTACAAATTTGATGATGTAGAAGAAATTATTCCTATCATTAACAACACAGCCTATGGCCTTCAAGCAGGCATATTCAGCCAGAACTTGTCTGTTATTCGTCACCTTTTTGAAGAATTGGATGTGGGTACATTGGCGGCTAATGATGGCCCTGGTTTCCGCACAGAACACTTCCCATTTGGCGGTGTAAAAGAAAGTGGTGTTGGCCGTGAAGGTATTAAATACGCCATTCGCGAAATGAGTTATACAAAAACACTTGTGATATAACTTCAAATCACTTTTATACCGAGGTTTTCTAATTAAGAGAGTCTCGTTTTTGCTGTTTTTATACTGCCCCTACTTTATTATAAAATCTTCTTTAAGTTCAATGCTATTGGCCTCAATACAAGACTTAATCTGGCTCTAACAGGCACGTCAATAGAAGCGTAATTTTGATGTATCAATTATTCATTGATTTTTACTTTTCGGCACTATTTATTTTTTTAAAACGCCACCTTTGCCTTCATAACATTGAGTTTGATGCAACAAATTCAATGTTATGAAGACAAAACGAGTAAAAATTAGCATTCATACATTCACTTTTTCATTGGGGCTAACATGTCTTATAACGTAAATGATTTTGATTCTTTAGCAGTGGTTAATAATGACCGTCAACATGTCTGGCACCACCTTACTCAACATAAGCCATTTGAAAAGAACGATCCAATGGTGATTGTTAAAGGCGAAGGCATGCGTGTTTGGGATGCAAAAGGAAACGAGTACCTAGACGCTGTTTCTGGTGCTGTATGGACAGTTAACGTAGGCTATGGACGTACAGAGATTGCAGATGCCGTGCGAGATCAATTAGTCACATTAAACTATTTTGCTCAAACAGCTGGCAATGTGCCAACTGCATTATTCTCCAAAAAACTGATTGAAAAAATGCCGGGGTTAAATCGAGTTTACTACTCTAACTCTGGTTCTGAAGCCAATGAAAAGGCATTTAAAATAGTTCGTCAAATTGCTCATAAAAAATACGGTGGTAAAAAGAATAAAATTTTATATCGTGAACGAGATTACCACGGCACAACCATTACCACGTTAAGTGCAACAGGACAGTTTGAACGACGTGAACAATACGGCCCTTTCACTCCGGGCTTTATTGAAGTCCCTCATTGCTGTGAATATCGCCCTCAAGAAGGTGCAGATACTGAAAACTATGGTGTTTGGGCAGCAAACCAAATTGAAAAAGTTATTCTTGAAGAAGGCCCAGAGACCGTTGGCGCGCTTTGCTTAGAGCCTATTACAGCAGGCGGCGGCGTTATCGAACCACCAACAGGTTATTGGGCTCGTGTTCAAGAAATCTGTAAACAATACGACATATTACTCCATATTGATGAAGTGGTTTGTGGATTAGGCCGTACTGGGAAATGGTTTGGTTACCAACACTATGACATTAAACCTGACATAGTCACAATGGCAAAAGGCGTTGCCTCTGGTTACGCTGCAATTTCCTGCACAGTAACAACAGAAGAAGTTTTTGAAGCATTTAAAGATGATGATCCTCGCTTAGGCTATTTTAGAGATATTTCTACCTTTGGTGGTTGTACAGCCGGTCCAGCCGCAGCATTAGCCAATATGCAAATCATAGAAAATGAAAATCTTCTTGAAAATACAGAAATTCAAGGAAGCTACTTAAAAGAACGTTTATATCAATTAATGGATAAACATTCGTTAATCGGAGACGTTCGTGGTAAAGGCTTATTTGTTGGTTTTGAACTCGTTGAAGACCGAATTACTAAAAAACCTGTTAATGAAAGCATTGTAATCGCTGTTGCTAATCACTGCATGGCAAATGGCGTCATCATCGGACGTACGAACCGCTGCTTTAAAGAACTTAACAATACGATTTGCTTAAGCCCGTCTTTAATAGCAACGAAAAAAGAGCTTGATATAATCGTTAATGCATTAGACGAGGCGTTAACGGAAATAAGTCCTCTCGTAAAATAATGTACTTGATAGAGACCTTTGCACGTAGTCGTCATGCAAAGGTCTCTAATAGTTAGATCTATTAATTACGACTCTTTCAACTGGAATGGCGGCCCATTACTACCCTCTAGATCGACCTCCTAAGCGTTACTGCCATGTGGGGGTGGTCTTTGCCATTCCAGCTTTTTCTTTTTTCTATGTCTTAGTATTTCTGTGTCTAATGATTTCTAATGAGTATCAAGATGGCGTAATACTTGCTATTAAAGCGATATCATTTCATATTTCATTTTTCTGCTTTCTTTTCTACTTTAAAGGCTTTTCATATGTTCCAGCTCTTCCATCTTACTCAAGGCCAAGGTAGTAGCTTGCAAAAACAGCTCAGAGAACAAATAGCAACCGCCATTTTAAACGGCAATATCCCTTTAGATAAACCCTTACCATCAAGCCGAAAACTTGCACAACAATTAGAAATTGCTCGTAACACAGTGGTTTTATCCTATGAACACCTACTTGATGATGGTTATTTAATTGCCCGGGAAAGACGTGGGTATTTTGTTAATCCTGACATTTTAGAAGGGCAAGTAAAGGCTCTATCTTATCCAACGAATATCGAAAAAAAGTTACCTAATTGGGAGCAACGTTTCAAGATTCGCCCCACTACTCAAAGTAATATTATCAAGGCTCAAGACTGGCAAACCTATGACTACCCTTTCATCTACGGTCAATTTGATGCGAAAATTTTCCCTAGCGTCAATTGGCGAGAATGTTGCCGGGATGCAGCCAGTGATGCAGCAGTAAGCGATTGGGCAGCTGATAGCCTAGATCATGATGACCCAAGACTTATAGAACAAATTCGTACCCGTCTATTACCACGCAGAGGAGTTTGGGCGTCACCTGAACAAATTTTAGTGACCGTTGGCTCACAACAATCTTTATTTATGCTGGTACAGCTATTGCTGGATAAAAACTCTTTATTAGGAATTGAAGACCCGGGCTACGTAGATGTGCGTAATATTGCACAGTTACATAAGTGCCCTACAAAAACCCTCTCTATTGATGAGGGTGGACTGATCATTAATGATCAATTAAAAGGCTGTGATTTAATTTATACAACACCTAGCCATCAATGCCCTACAACGGTCACCATGCCTCTGCAACGTCGCTATGAATTGTTAGATCAAGCCTGTGAACACGATTTTTTAATTATTGAAGATGACTACGAAAGTGAAACAAATTTTGATACACAACCAAACCCAGCATTAAAAAGTTTGGATCACAATGACAGAGTTATCTATATAGGGAGCCTTTCAAAAACACTCGCTCCGGGGTTAAGGCTAGGTTACGTTGTTGCTTCAGAACAATTAATAGAAGAAGCTCGCGCATTACGCCGTTTAATGATTCGCCATCCAGCGGCTAACAATCAACGAGCCGCTGCATTTTTCTTAGAAAGAGGTTATCACGACGCACTCATTATGAATATTGCTCGTAATTACCAATCACGCTGGCGCACTATGGATGAAGCACTAACCAAGTATTTACCCGGTAGTCACGATGTCCCCACTTTTGGTGGATCATGTTATTGGGTACGAGGGCCTGAAGGGTTAGATTCTCAGCACTTACAAGAAGAAGCAAAACAAGAAAGCATATTAATAGAGCCGGGGCATATTCACTTCTATGACTCGCGTCATATGGAAAATTACTTTCGCTTAGGCTTTTCTTCTATATCAACAGATAAGATTGAACCGGGAATTAAAAAACTGGCAGGCATTATAAAGAGTATGAATTAGCGGTAAGAAAAGAAAAAGGTCTCAGGTGTAATTCAATCGCTTTTACTTGAGAAATCAAACAAAAGGATTGGCTTACACCTTCCTTAATTTGTTGGTTATTGCATTTCCCCTCTTGATTACAAAGGAACAACCAAAACAGGAATACGAGACCAACCTAATTCATCGTTTGACAGAATCCCATATGGTGGATCGGTAAACCAAATAGTGCCATCTGATTTAACCACTAAATCATTAGGAGAGTTCAAACGCTTCCCAAGATAACGATCAACAACAGTCGTCACTACGCCGGTTGGTAGGTCTGTTTTTATAATCGAGTCCTCCATGGCTGCAATGAAGCAGATTGCCTTGTCAAATCTAGGTAATGCCCATTAGTAAAGTTAGAAGGCTCACGCCAAACAGTCATCCCGTCTTTTTCATTCCAACTTACAATGCGATTATTGGAAATATCACTCCACAATAAAGTTTGCTGGGACTCTAACCAAACTGGACCTTCGCTCCAGTACATACTTTTTCAAGTATGGAGTCAGGCAATAGGACACACTCTACCCTTGAATCAAATTTTTCAATCGATAACATCACATTTATTCTCTATTTGTCTGTTATACAGGAGCTCCTGATACGCTTTACAATCAAGTAAAGCGTGCAGGAAGAGAGAGCCTTAAATTATTTCCAAATGGCTCTATAATGTTCGCGGTATTTATTATCTGGATCAAAAATATCTTGTTCACCACCATCAAACTGAATGTTCTCTGGAGTAACTAAATGCACAGGAGTAGAGAACCCACTGTGTTCTACACCTGTAAAGGCACGGTTCAATTCATCCACAATTTGCCATCCATGCAAGTTCAATGGCTCTGGTACTGTCCCAGTTTGATTAAAATTAGTACGAATACGAGCATATGCAGATTGACTACCATCCCCAGCAGATAAGTTACGCGGCAACTCGTCCATTGGTAAACCTGAAGAGTTTAATGACGAACCTATATAGTCAAAATACAGGTCATTAATACCTAAAGAGTGGGTCCATTTACCTTGATTACGCTGTAACAAAGACGTTGTTAGCTGAGGCATACGAGTAGACGTGTCGGAAAGCGGCGTATCTTCCACAGAAATCAATGTACAACCTGAACACTGTTTAATTATTTCCGCCATCGCATCGGATTTCGCAATCGCGACTTCATATGCGGAATCTGTAAAAATAACCACACCAGCTTTACCATCAGATTCGGCAATGACTGCTAACGCTGCAATTTCAGCGACATCATCTGCATCTGTAGTGATATTAGAGAAAATGTTTTTCTCAGGAATAGGACCCGGTTTAGAAGCTGAGTGCCAACCTACGATTTTTATGCCCTGAGACGCAGCAGCTTCAATACCGGTCGCTTGCTCTTGAACATCAAACCCACCTAATACGATACCGTCAGGTTTTAATGCCATAGCCTGGTTAAATGCCGATGTACGACCAGAAACCGTTCCCTGTCCATCTAATACACGCACAGTCCAACCAGTCCAAATAGAGGCTTCTTGAACGCCATTACTTACACCTAGTACACCACCGTTTCTCATATCTGAGGCTAGAAAAACAACCGTTTTATCCGCTTGAGCTTTTGGACCTGTCGTTGGGCCATCCCATTCAGTATAAGGTACAGTTGCCGCTTTAACTTTCTCCTTCGCCATAGATACAAAGTCATCCGCTTCAGACGCTTGAGCAGTTGAAGCTAATAGAACTGATAAAGAGATCGCACTGTATCTAAGAATTGATGTATATTTTTTCATCATAACCTCATTTAGTTTATTTTTTTATTACTTAAAAATAGATTAATTCGACTTACTAACATGCTTATTCATTTAACATCGTTTTACTCGTCGCTTTTTTTAATCATCCTTTTTATTTTTCCTCCTCGACGTTGGGCATAACCAGCAATACCAATTGATATCAATAGAGTTGCACCATTAAACAAAGGCTCAATATAGAAAGCCCCTCCCAGTTGTTGAATACCAGAAATACCTACCGCAAGAATTGCAACACCGATAATTGTTCCCAATACATTGACACGTCCCGGGCGAATCGTAGTAGAACCAAGGAATGCGCCGACTAATGCTGGAAGTAAAAACTCTAGACCGACATTCGCTTGTCCAATACGTAATTTAGCCGCCAAAATAACACCAGCTAAAGCAGTCAATAATCCAGAAGTAACAAAGGCACCAATCACATACTTACGAGAAGGGATTCCGTTTAAATCAGCGGCTCTTGGGTTTGCACCAATGGCATATAAACAACGGCCCAAAGGCAATCTTTCGGTGATAATCCAAAGAATGACGGATATACCTAAAACATAAAAAGCCGGAGCAGGTAAACCAAAAATAAAAGAGTTAGAGATGGCGTAGAAGTCGGCTTCTAAGGAACCAATGACCTGACGACCACCCGTATACCAAAGTGCAACAGAATAAATAACCGTACCAGTACCTAAAGTAGCGATGAATGAATCGATTTTCGCCATTTCAACCAAAAGGCCATTAAGCAATCCAAACACCATGCCGCAAACAAGAACAACAACAACAGCCATTTGCCAACTCATACCAAACTGAGTTTGAAGGCTGATGGCCAAAATATGCCAAAGCACAATGCCATACCCAACAGTCAGATCAATTTTACCTGTGAGCATAGGAATCATTGCTGCCAGAGCTAAAATTGCGATAATGGATTTATCACTCAAAATAGATCTAAGGTTAAGTAAAGTAGGGAAAGTGTCCGGTAACAAGACAGAGAAAAATACGATCAATAATAACGTAAGAACAGGCAAACCATACACAGGTAAATAGCGACCAATGTGCGATAAGATGCCACCTTCGTCCTCGTTTTTATCGTTGTAATCCGGCTCCAAAGCCGTCGATTTAATTGAAGTACTCATTGTATACTCTCTTTATGATTATCATTTTCAAAACTCATCATTAATAAAAAATCAATGACAACTTTTATTCACCATCCGCTGAAGCCACTTTCAACATATTTGCAAAAGTAATTTCATCCGAGGTCAGTTCTTTATGAATCCTGCCTTTACTAAATACATAACAGCGATGACAAATCTTCTCGACTTCTTCAAAGTCTGTTGACACTACTATGACGGTTAATCCGTTATGAACTGCCTGTTTTAGTAAATCGTAAATTTCCGATTTTGCACCTACATCCACTCCGGCTGTAGGCTCATCTAGAATTAGAACTTTCTTATCCAAATTTAACCAACGAGCCATGATCACTTTTTGCTGATTACCACCACTTAAGTTTTCTACAGCTTGATCAGGATCACTAGGTCGTACATCGAAACGCTCTATCAAATCTTTTGATGCATCCGTTTCTTTCGAATGACCATTAATAGAAAAGAATGAGGTATCACCCAGCAATGGATTCAAAAATAGGTTGTCTTGAACAGACATAGACATGGCAAGATTTTCTGATCTCTCTCCGGCAACATAACCAATACCAACATCGATTGCTTCCTGAGGAGATCCAAGCTCTATTTTTGTACCTTCAAGGTGAAGTTCGCCACCAAAAACAGGATAATCGCCAAAAATTGCTCGACCAACCTCTCCTTGACCACCACCACGCAACCCTATTAGTCCTAAAATTTCGCCTTTCTTAACATTGAAGTTTACTGGCCCAACATTACCTGCTTCAAAGTTCTTTGCTTGCAGTATCGTTGCGGCATTTTGATCTATATGCGAAGGTTCAAACTCTTTTTGTTCATCGCCAACAATCATCTCTACCAATTCTTTGGTTTCTACACCTTCGGTTTCACATTCAGCAACAAGAAAACCATCACGCATTACAACCATGCTATCGGATATTTCCATTACTTCATCTAACCGATGGGAAACGTAGATCATCCCCACACCTTTCTTACGTAAGTCTCTAATAACAACAAACAGACGTTCAACATCTGCCGCAGGAAGGCTGGCTGTAGGCTCATCTAAAATTAAAATTTTGGCATTGCAATATACTGCTCTGGCAATCGCAATGAGTGACTGTTCTGCACGGGATAATCGAAATACCCGTGTTCTAGGGTCAATATCTGCATTAACGGTTGCTAATGCAGCAGCGGCACGATCATTGGTTGCTTTCCAATCAATCATGCCCATTTTTTTACAATACCCCATGGAAAGCGCCATATTTTCAGATACAGTCATCCAATCCACTAGACCAAGATCTTGGTGAATAAAGGCAATCTCATCATGTTGACGCGATTTCTTATCAAGGATTTCGCCTTGATAACGGATTTCACCTTCATTCTCTTGATGAATACCAGCTAGGGTTTTAATTAAAGTAGACTTGCCAGCTCCATTTTCACCAAGTAGAGCGACTACCGAATGGGAATGCACATCAAATGAAACATCATTTACTGCAATACTATTTCCAAATTTTTTAGTGATATTGCGAAATTGTAATAATGCTGTTTCCGCTGTTTTTGTCTTGCTTTTAACTGTCATAAGCAAACCCCACTAATATTGTTTTTATTCGATGCAGAGACTTTTTCACTACTAGGCTTACTAATATTTCGTACAAAAGTCTCATTCAGTAACTAGGGATCGATTTGAATTAAGATACACCTTCCATTAATTCAGTTATCTGTGTCCAAATTTGCTCATGTATTTCGATACCACCAGCGTTTTTATGGTTATCTATATAGGCTTGAATCTTAGAACCTGCAATAGATACCTGCCCTGTTTCAGCAGGCTCGGAAGACATTACATAGTCTCTAATACGCTTCATTTCCGCTGCGTACTGACTTTGCTCCATTGTTTTACTTAGGTCGATTGCTATTAAGAATTGAGAAACACCAAACTCTCCGTCTTGATCTTCTGTAATTGCTGGCACAGAGTTGCCGCCGGTAATCGCTGTCAGCATCATATCCAAAACAATGGACATAGATGACCCTTTCCAAAATCCCATTGGTAAAATGCGTTTATTTTCCCATAGAACTTTTGCGTCCTTAGTCAGTTCACCACTATCATCATAGCCACCTATGACAGGTAATTCCTTACCTGCTAATACATAGTTTTGTAACTGACCATAAGAGTACTGGGACATAGAACAATCAACCACAACTGGTGGGTCACCGGCAATGGCCATAATAAGAGGGTTAGTACCAATCCTATGGTCTTTTCCACCCCATGCAGGCATAACAGCAATGGAGTTGGTTGCAGCAATCCCAGCAAAGCCTTGACGCGCCATTCTCAACACATAAGCACCGCCACGCATCCAATGGTTTGAATTACGCATTCCAACCATACCAATACCATATTCTCGTGCAATCTCCATTGCACGATCCGCACAAATCAACCCATTAAGAACACCAGGACCATATTGACAATCCCATTGCTCTAACGCGCCCATGCTATTAACGCATTCAGGAATCGCATTAAGTTCAATCTGCCCTTTATCTACTTGACTGATAAACACTGGGAATCGATTAATCCCATGGGAGTACACCCCTTCATTTGCCATTTCAACAAAGCCACCTGCTAAACGAGATGCCTTATCTAATGACATCCCTCTACCAACTAGTATGGTTTCATATGTGCTTTGTAACTCATCTAAAGAAATTATAGGCATTTTGGCAACCCTCACTTAATCCCGAATTACAGAATAATTGATTATTATTTTTCCGCACAATGACACGCAGAGAGAATGTGAAGCTTTTTTATTCACTTTTTCATTTTTTTTCAAAAAACACCCGAAGAAAGAATTAAGTTTCTTAATTTGAGACCTAAGCGGAATTTATTATCGAAATGAATCATTCTTTCACCTCAAAGAGTTTCTCCTTAAAAAAGTTTATCTTCTATTTTTACGGCGGTTTCTCTGAGACGTACTGCTAATTCAGAAACACCTAGCCGAGCCATCTTAGGCGATAATGAAGACACACTTATCGCATAAATAGGCATTTTATCTTTATTAAAAACAGGAATAGCTACACAGGAAATCCCTGCTTCATTCTCTTCATCATCAATAGCAAAGCCACGTTCTTTTACTTTATCTAAGGCATCAAAAAATGCCCCTTTTTCTAAAATCGTATTTTCTGTTAGTCGCGTCATAATGTGAGTATTTCTCTGCCAATACGCCTCTCTAATTTGGTCAGACGCAAAAGCCAAAAAGCACTTCCCAGCCGCAGAGCAATATGCAGGAGAGTGTAATCCCACGTACGTTCTAGTACGAAAAGAAGCATTGCTGGGCTCTAGCTTATCTTTGAAGATAATATTATCGCCATCAAAAGCTAAGAAGTTCACCGTTTCTTCAATTGATCCCAGTAAATGGGTTAGATACGGCTTTACTATTGCCAATTGCCATTGGCCTGAGATAATTGCACCAGGAAGTGCGGCTGCACTGATAGAACGTTTGTTAAATTCTTCGATAATGACTGTACCGGTATTTTTTTCGTAATCGGTTGCAATTTCTTCTGCCGTCAACATACGAGTGCATGGAATGTCACCATAGAAATAATCAGCATGGGTAGTACCGAGTGCCGGAATGTCCATACCAGCTTGTGCCCAAATCGTCGCGTTACGTGAATGAGTATGAACAATGCCACCAATATCCGAAAACGCTTTATAAAGCTCAATGTGAGTGGCTGTATCGCTCGAAGGGTTTAAACTTCCTTCAACTCTCTGCCCCTCTAAATCTACGATTACAATGTCATCTGCCGTCATATTTTTATAGCTCACGCCTGACGGTTTAATTGCAATAACACCCTTTTCACGATCAATTTCAGACACATTGCCCCAAGTGAAAGTAACCAGCCCATATTGGGGTAATTGTAAATTCGCTTCTAACACTTTTTCTTTTAATAATTGATACATGATGATTCTCGACGATTATTTTTATAAAGAATGACATTCATTGATAAAGACAATATTCCGTAATTCGGGAAACAATATATATTTATTACCGTATAATGACATAATTTTTATATGTGAAGCTTTTTTAACCAAAATCTTTGTATTTATTCGTCGCTATAGAAGAAAAAGTAGAAACCTTATGGCTGAGCAAAACAAAAACCACCAATCCAATTAGAGGAAAAAGTATTTGAATATCTAGGAAGGCTTGACTATGATTGCCCCACTCTTAGGGGAGTAGCCAACTTATTTCTGCAAGCAGCACCCTTTGCAACAAAATAAGAAAGCTTGTCAACATAATCGAGCAACAGTTCGTGGCAAGTTTGTGATTGCGATGCAATTACTGGCGAGACCTAAGGCAAATAACCATTTTCAGGCGGGAGGTGGTCATATGCCTTTGGTTGTTAATCCCGTCCGGAAAGCCTCTATGGAAGCCTTAATCACCTCAACAATTACCGTTGCCATTGCCGAAATTGGCGATAAAACCCAACTTCTTTCGTTATTACTTGCCGCTAAATTCCGTAATAAACTCGCTATTATTCTCGGGATTCTCGTTGCGACATTAGCAAACCATGCAGTTTCTGCCGCGTTCGGAGTCTGGCTCTCTGATTTTTTCATAGGTTTTTGGGGAGGATGGATTATAGGAGGAAGCTTTATGCTTGTGGGGCTTTGGCTACTGATTCCAGACAAAGATGAAGAAACCAATAGCCAGTTTGATCAATATGGTGCTTTTGTTGTTTCCGCTCTGCTCTTTTTTATCGCTGAAATTGGTGATAAAACACAAATTGCGACTGTTTTATTAGGCGCTCAATTTCAATCAACCCTAATAGTAATCTTAGGAACGACTCTAGGGATGCTGATTGCTAATGTGCCTATTATTTACGCAGGACAGAAGCTTATGTCTAAAATCCCTTTAAATTTGACTCGCATGATCGCCGCGATTGTTTTTATTTGCCTTGGTGTACTCTCTATTTTCGTAAATTAAGTTCAAAAAAATGCCAAGTAAGCTCAGTGCTTAATTGGCATTCTCAATTAGGCCTACTACTTAGTACTTAATACTTTATGAATAAAGCTTAGCTTTTCCCTTACTGCTGGAACCAATATGAAAGGGTAAAGATCAGGCTGTCCCATACTACGGTTCACATTATTAATGGCAAAGGCTAAAGGTAGATATTGCGCAATCACTTCTTCAAAATCCTCGTGTTGATAAGGGTCCATTTTGTAAGAAAGTGCAAGACTCTGCATTCCCGCAATGGTCGGATAAAGGCTGAACCCTAATTGAATTGCCGTTTCTAGCGTATCGACTATATGCAGGTAATGCGCCCATGTTTCTGCCCAATCTTCCCAAGGGTGAGATGAGGCATAAACACTCACATGGTTTTCTTGCCAGTTTTCAACGGGGGCGTCGTAGTGTTTCTCCAACGCTTCTGAGTAGTCTGCTCGTTCATCGCCGAAAAGCGTTCTAAATTCCGTTAATAGTAGCGGATTAGGCAGTATCAGTTGATCCCAATAATAATGCCCCACTTCATGTCGAAAATGCCCAATTAACGTTCGATACGATTCTTGTAAGTCTTCTCGAATTTGTTCTCTATCTGACGAATTTGCCTCAACAGCATTAATCGTCACTTGACCAAAAGCATGCCCTGTCATTGACTGAGCACCTTCAGGCACCACATTATTTTCTGAAATAAAGTCGAAAGACAGTCCTGTTTCTGGTTCATCTTGTTTGCTAATTAACGGTAAATTTAACTTTAACAGAGAATAAACTAATCGATGTTTCGCAAACTCTAATTTCTGCCATGCTTGTAACTCTTCAATTTTCCCTAAATTAGGAATATGTCTATTTAATTCACAGGCTTCGCAAAAGGTCTCATCACTGTCATCATCAACCAACCAGTTACAAGCATTGTGCTGTTTATTCTCACAATAGCGCCAATGTTTTTGTGACTTAAACTCATCAGACATGGACAGAAAACAATCGCCTTTAGGTATTAATGCACTTAATACCATTTGATTCGCAATAAAGCCTAAGGGGGAATGACATTGTTCACAAAGGGTATTTTCAAACATCAAAATCTGACCACATTTCTGACAATTGAATAATTTCATAATGGCCTTTTCACCTATGAGTGAGAGTTGAGGTATCAAGAAAAGGTAAACCGTAAATGACTTCTTTATCATAAAGCAGACTTACAGTAACACTACCAGTATCAGCCTTTTAAATAAAAGTACAATCTATTTTTAATAGAGACCATTATTGAGATGGCATAGCAACTCATCTAAGTAAGCCTATTACCTAAATAAAGTGCGAATAATTCTACCCAGTCTGCATTCTTTATCAGTATCTCAAAAATAGAGCTGTTATTCTCATTCAACACGTCACGACCTAAAAAGAAACAAAAAATGCCAAGTAAACCTGCTATTCACTTGGCATTTTTTATAAGGTTTGTAATATTTTATACGGCACTCATGCCCATTTAAATTGTTTGACCTGTTCAGATAACTGATTAGCTAACAGCATTAATTCTTTACTGGTTTCCATAATTTCTTTCGTACTTTGCTCTGTCTCAACTGATATATCACTAATTTCAAGAGTTTGTTTACTAATGTCTTTTGAGGCTTCTGATTGCTGTTGTGTCGCATTGGCGATTTCAATATTCATATCTGCAATTTCATTAACCGCATGATTAACGCCATTTAAAGAGTCCGTCACTTTATTGGTTTGATCGACAATATTTTCCGTTTGCTCAACACCTTTATCCATTGATTCTGTAGCCTCATTTACCTTGACAACTAAAGACTGAATCATAGTTTCGATTTCAACAGTCGAATTTTGTGTATTTTGAGCCAACATTCTCACTTCATCAGCGACAACAGAGAAGCCTCGACCGTTTTCTCCTGCTCTTGCCGCTTCAATTGCAGCATTGAGCGCTAACAAATTCGTTTGATCAGCAATACTTTTAATCACATCTAAAATGCTTACTATTTTTTCCGTCCCTTCTTGTACATCACCTATTAACTTTTTAGAACTTTCTAAGTTACCAGACAGTTCATCAACACATTCAACTGTATCTTGAACCACTACGGAGCACTGTTGCACAAGTTTTTTGGATTTGTCCGACGCTTTAGATACGGCACTCGTATTATTTGACACATCGTCAATAGAAGAGCTCATTTCCGTCATTGCGGTTGCGACTTGGTCTGTAGCACTGTGTTGACGCATCATATTTTGATTTGTTTGCTCGGTAATAACAGACAGCCTTTCTGCGGAGAGGGTTTGTTGGGTGACAGAATCCGCAATGTGTCCAATCATTGCTTTTAATTTCTCAATCATATCCTGCATGGACTGTTGTAAAGTCCCAAGTTCATTGTGCTGGTCCACATCAATTGAACTGGTTAGATCACCGTCAGAAACACGCAGTGCAGCTTGCGATGAAAGAATAATAGGCGCACTGATGCTTCTCGCAATCCATAAAGCAAAGATTATAATTAACGCAGTAGTCGCAAATATCACACCATAAGAAACATTTTCTAATGTATTCGCAGAAGCAAACGCTTCACTTTCATCAATTTCTGCAATTAACGCCCATTTGAAGCCGTCCACGTTGAGAGTGGTATAAGATGACAATACTGGGTTGCCGTTATAATCAATAATAATTCGATTCTCTGTTTTATCTTGAAATGCTGCGGTTACTGCATCGGTATCAACCCCATTATTGGCAACATCACCAGCAAAAGAAGCAATTACAGAGTGACCTTCCGGATCAAGATAAGAATCAGAACGCATCAGCTTATCCTGACCAACTAGATAGGTTTCTCCTGACGCACCCATTCCATCACGCTGTTGCATAATGTGATTTACTTTCCCAATTGGAAATTGCAAAGCGACATAACCAAGGTGTTGACCGTTTTCACCTAATAACTTTGTCATCATAAAAGCGGCAGGTTCATTATTGGATGGTGGGTAAGGCTTAAAGTCACTAATCGATACTTCTTTTGTTGAAGTAGATTGTGCTTTTCTAAAAACATCTCCCATACTTGTTTGATTTAAGGATGTCGATTGAATACTCGCTCCTAAATCGGATTCTTTTGCAGCCGTAAAAATAATATTGCCATCTAGATCAATAAAAAAGAGATCGTACCAAGCATTCACATCATTAATTTCTTTAAAACGTTCTGCATAATTACTTTCAGCTTTAATCCAATCCGCACTCTCTAGGCCCATTTTATCAAAGGCACTTTTAAATGAGACAAAGCTTTCGGCAACATAAGGGTCATTCTGTAAAACGATTAAGCTTGATTTTAGAGATTCAATATAATTAGAAAGCTCTAACTTTTTGATTTCACGAATGGACTCAAGCTGGTTAAATGCACCATTCTTCAGTGCATTATTCGCAATATTAAGATTGATAACGGCAAACACAATGAGAGGAATTAGGGAGAGAGCCAAAAATAACGCAATCAGCTTTTGATTTAATTTTTGAAATTTCAACATATATTTTTATCCTTATTTATTTATAAGAAATATCAAAAAAATAACGAAATATTTATATATATTATTTTTCTTATTTAGACTTTTCTTATTAACTAATTCGACATCTAAAAACTTAATCTCGACAAGAGCCAACTAAAACTAAGTAATAATGAGATCATACCAAACATGATGCACCAAAATAAAACACATCAGCGCACCAAAATAATACCAAAATAAAAACATAAATAAATATTTATATTTACCAATTGTTACCAAATAAATAAAAAGAAACCCGTGGTGCATTTAGGAAATTACAATTTTTAACCCGTGGTGCATTTAGGAAATTACAATTTTTAAATTGTTTAATTTGTTTCCTTCTAAATGATTAAACCACTGAATAATGGTAAGTGCGGCTATCTTTGTGACTATTCTTCGACTGATCCCGCCAAACGATTTAGCGTAGTTGCGTCGAATCATAAACTGATCGCATAATTGAGAAAACAACGTTTCAATCCGCTTTCTAGCCTTACGATAATGACTAGGAAATTCTTTAAAATTGAGCTAATTTTTGCGCATGGGAGTTTTTAGGTTAATTAAAGAGTGCTCAAACAAATCATATTGCCATTGCCGACTTAAATATCCTTTATCACCCACTAAAATACAGTTCTCCAGCTCCCCTTTGATATCGTTCAAATAATGTATATCATGCAGCGAAGCCTTTGATATATCAAACATTTTTAGAATGCCATTAGGTGTGCAAACTGCATGAAGTTTGTATCCGAAATACCTCATATCTTGGGCTGCACAGTAACCAAAATTAGGGGCGCTTTCAACGTATTCTTGGCACACTTTGCTTCGATTAGCTCGGCTGAGTCGACAAATCTCTAGTGGAATGCTATCCACAATATACAGGTCACTTTCAGGGCAAATTTCCTGAACAATACGTTGTCTAAGTTCTTCCAATTTAAAGCTAAGCCTTCGAACTCTTCTGTTATAAACAAAGCGTTCAATGCGCCCAACAACATCTGGAGGTAACTGTTTAAAAAGAAAGTGTTCAGAATCAATGCCCAAACATTCTGCCGCTAGACTTAAGGCTAACAGCTCTTTATCGGTGAGTTTTGGCAACCTGATTTGATTCAAAAAATTGTCAATCGGTTCAAGGGAGTGCAGTAAAAGTAAAATTTTGTTATAAACAGTCTGTAAGTTACTCATCGTATTATCATTTTTCTAGAAACTGCGGTTATAAGCAAAGGAAGAAATAGGGCAAGCATATCAGACAAGAACAAATGACACCCTCATTCATCGCGTTCGCGGTTTTTTCCTTATTGTGAGCCATGCCTTTTTAGACAGCGCCCTCTAGGTTCATCACCTTCGTGTAAGACAACGTCAGAATGAAGGAACTCAGCCGCTTCAGCAGAACCTTTTACTTTAGAAGCGCTACGTTCTAACATTTCTGCTTCAAACAAACTTAATACACTCTCTCTTACACCCACGTCTTTCCAGTTAGAAAATGGACCGCACTCTTTTGTAATACTGCGAGCTAAGGAGAGCGCATCCAATAAAGCTTGATTTGCTCCCTGACCTTTAAATGGACTCATAGGGTGAGCAGCATCACCTATTAAGGTTACGTTAGACCCGTGAGCCAATCGCTCAGGCGTCAATAATTCTCTATCATACACAGGATAGCCAGACACTTGAGCGCTTAAAGTAGCGCTTAGAATTTGGGGAATAGGGTTGTGCCATTGAGTTCTTCGGCAAGCTTCGTCTTTCAGTGCTTGAGCCCCTTGAGCACTCAATGCTTTGGCCTCTTCTTCTTCCATAGGAAAGCTCAATTGCCACATTACAGAATCAGCCGTATAAGGCATCATATAAATTCTTTCATTACCATTAGCCGTTTGAAATACCGTCGCCGAATCCAGTAAATCACTCTCAATATCCAAGCTTTTAAGAGGGCAGATGCCTAAAATCACAATGCAACCAAGATAACGTAAAGGCGTAGCGTCTTCATCAATCAGTAACTTCCTTACCGAACTACGAATGCCATCAGCCCCTACCACAATATTCGCTTTTGCCTGCTTTATCGAACCATCTACTTGAAAGCTCAAGTCAACAGAGCCTTCGTTCATCTTAAAATCCATGAACTGATGTCCCCATTTCACAGAATCATGATCACCAAGTTGTGTCAGTAATTCTAAGCGTAAAGATTGGCGTGCAATATGGACATTGGTTCTCTTTGGTGAGTTTTTTACATCGGATGGCACCCACTTCCTGATCCCCCATTCGCCAATTACTTTTCCTTCAGTTGTATGTACTAGGTGCCTAGTTGATACGACACCATCCGCTAATGAGAAAACCCCCAACCCTTCAATTGCTTTACTTGCCTGCTGTAAGGTAAGTCCATATCCTTGAGATCGTGCTTCAAAATTACTGTCTCTTTCATACAAAGTAAAAGGAATGCCTCTGTGTAAACAGGCTACTGCCAAAGCCACACCACCAATCCCACCACCAATAATGGCCACATGGGGGTAGTGTTCTTTATCTGGTAAAGGATGACTATCCGCAGGAATTAAACCCGACCCCGAACACGCCAAACATAATGAAAGGTGACCTTTAGGGCGTACAGGAGCAACACCCTGACTTCCCGATTTTTCAAATACTTCCACCTCTCGAAGATAGTTAAGGCGAACTTTCTTACGCAGTCTTTGGCTTTTTTTCCCTCGCCCCTGGCATTCTTTACAGGTAGACCAATTCGTTGCTTTGTTTGACACTGTATTCATGGACTTCTATTTATACTTTCTATAATTTGAATGAGGGCTGAATCACTTAAATGTAGATTGCTCTAAAAAAGTACAATCAACACCTACATTTAAGAAGCACCACTATACAATATGACGCATAAAAATACGCCTGCATATGGATAACTCTATAAGATCGTTCTCAGACAACAAAGCCCTCTACTCCTAAAAGTAGAGGGCTTTAAAAGAGGAGCTAGAGTGTTTTATACAGGACAATCTGGAGCGTCATCTTCAACACCTTCAGGTACTTTTTGGAGCGTATTAATACTCACATGTGGCCAGCGAATCAGACCCGGCGCACCATCACGACGCGCAAAGAAATCAATAAAAATGACTTGTGAATATTGTAAGCGCAAAATAGGATCACCATTGACGTCTTTTTCAGCCAACTCTTGAATCCAGAACGTCGATTTCATATCACCAGCATTGGCTTGTTTGACAATAAACGGAATATTGTTAATACCTGCACCATCTCGTGTTGTATCAACATCTAACACTGTGGTTTTAACAATATTCACGCCTTTGTTCGCTTCTTTCAACAGTTCGTTTGGATCAACGGGGTTAAACACACCACCGAACGGGTTATCATTAAAATGTTTATACGGCGCCAAGTAAGGGCTATTTAAATCTGTTGTCGTCCCTTCAGGTAAACCTGAAAAATCAGGGATAACAGGAGCACCATTTATCTCACTACTAGTACCGAGAGCCAGCACAGAATCCCCATGTGGAACGCTTGCTAAACGTGCTAAATCATAGCAGTTTGTCTCGTGGTTCAACATGTTCAACCATAACCCCGGTTCATGGTGAATCACATCACACTTATTACCGGCAAGGCCACTTTGAGGAAAATCATCTTGATCAATTTGAGTAATGGATTGAGCGTAATCAAGCGCCGCTACAAACTGATCTCCATCATTACCGGGAAGTATTTCATTACCATTTTCACACCCTGTCGTTTGTAAACCACGATTGGGAACACTATCCGACACAGTTGTAAAGGTCAGCGTTTCATTATATTGGTTACAGAGTAATCGGTAATGACTTGGTCCATCGGCAAAAGGTAAGGCAATCATATTCCAACCAAATCCATTCAAGTCTGGCACGTTTCTCCAAGTACCCGGCAATAGACCTAAAGGACCTAATACCTCATCACCGACTTTCGCCTTAGCTAAATGACGGCCACTGGTTTTCATTTTTTTAACAATGTCACTTTTTTTCATAATCAAATCCTATTTTTATCAGCAAAATTAACAATACAAAAAATTTAATTACACACCCTGAACCATTAAGCGAGTGTCTGGTAAGTTCGCTACATGGGCAATTTCTACATCAGGTCTTGCTATACGGCTGATCACGTTGAGAGCAGCAGCAATGGCACCTTCTTGCCAACCCGGCAAAGATGAAATTTGATCCCCCACAACAAAGAAATTGGCATGGCTAAGTGAACCATCACGGTTATAAACACCGCTTCCTTGAGCAATCGCATTAAACTGTTTGGTCGCATACTCGGCATCACCAACCGCTTGCCAATATGACCAACCGCCTTTAATGTGAGGCATGTTTTGCCACGCTATGGCAACACCATCATCTAATCCTTGAGCGAAGTTCTTATTAAATTTAGCGGCATCTGTACGTGCTCTCGTCAAACGTTCATTGACAGACAATATCCCCCATTGAGAAGCAATCTTGTCAAAATTATAGGCACCAGTAAGAACACCTTTTTTATCTTGGTACGCCGTAGACGGATACCAAATTTGTTGAATATCACTGTCAGTCCAAGAAATCCCACCAAATATTGGTACAACGCCCTGTTCCGTTGGCTCAACGCCCATAGCACTTGATTCAATACCATTATGTGTTGTTGTCGAAGTACTCATGCGACTGCCTTGCCACAAGTATCGATCGGCTTGCCAACCCACTTTCGACGTGCAAGCTAGAAATTTCGAAACATAACCGTCACCACTGTCCTTGTAGCCCGGTGCACTCGTTGGATCAAATTGTCCCACAAAAACCGCATTTAACGCCGTTTTAAAACGCGCTTCAAAACCCGTATTCTCACCATCGCCCTGTAGTTTTTCTGTTAACATTTTGCTTAGAAATGGCATAGCAGCATTAGAAATACAGTAATCTGCGGTGTATTCTATTAACTCTTCTGTACCCACTTGAGAGACATAAATTTTGAACTGCTGATTATCTTCATCCCAATCAATACTTTTCACTGGGCTGTTCAAATGAATATTGCCACCGAGAGATGCAACATTTTGCGCAAACGCATGCTGTACTTGATCCATACCGCCAACAGGTTGAAACAAGGTCGGTTGCCATAAAAAATCCGCCGGTTGGTAGAAACGAGTTCCTTCCCAAAAGCGTGATTCCAACAAATTATCAAAGCTCAATGCTTCCGCGACCACACCCGTTGCTACACCCGGCAGCACTTTATAACCAGCACGAGATCTACCGTTTTCAAATCCTTCAGATCCCGCAGTTACTTGATAATTGCCTTCCGCATCTAATTCACCGAAATCAATCATTAAACTTTTTAAAGCATCAACTCTGTCTTCTAACTCATCTTGATCGATACACACATCGGTTTTCTGTAAAAGCTCTTCGGCACTGTTATAAACCATCTGAGCTAACCAGCCACGAGTATTGTTATCCAATTGGCGATATACCATTGGAAGACCACTAAAACTGCTGTCTTTTTGTACCAAGTTTGATTGGCTGTTCATAACGTAGACTTCAACATCTACAGAGAATTTTTTAAGATAAGATAATAAGCGTTTATGACTGCTTGGAATGCGACCCGGCCCAGCATTTAAGTAGGGTTCAGCATCTCCAACGGGGCGCTTAAAGCGAACAACTTGTGGTTCACCGGGCGTAGAATCAAACAAATCACTGTTGATGTCCTCCACCAATGTATCCCCAGTTCGAAGACTTAGGCAGCGGCCTCCCGTGCGATTAAGCGCTTCAAGCACAGTCACTTCAGCACCACTGTCTTGATCAAGCAACTCATAAGCGGCTGTTAAACCACCCACACCCGAACCAATAATGACAACCTTTTTGCCTGCTAATTGATTAGGCTGTAATTTAATAGCACTGTCTGTGACGGTTTTTTGTTGTTTCGTAGCATTGGCTAAAGCAGAGTAGGCACAAGCCTGTGGGTTTTGTTTTAAGAAATCGGCGCGACTTTTGTAAGCTGTCATCTGTATATCCCTTATCAATTACTGAAAAATACCCTGTTGATAACTCTAATTTACGAGTCAAAAGGTAATTGATAGGGATAAAAATTGTTACTACAGTGAATTACACTATGGGGAGTGATATCTCTGTACTAATAACTATGTCTTTATTTCAGCACACTTTTAAGGAGGCAAGTCATCATGCCAGATGACAGTTGGATAGATCTTAAGAAAGATCCAATAACAGGCATCGAGACCCTTCGAGCCCACTTTACCGGCCATGCCTATGATTTACACTGGCATGATTCTTACCTTATTGGCTTCACTGAAATGGGTGTGCAGCAGTTCAATTGCCGTAAACAATTATGTACTTCTCTAGCTGGCGGAAGTTTTTTACTTGAACCGGGGGAAATACACGATGGAGAATCCCCTCTAGAAACAGGCTTCACTTACCGTCAGCTGTATATCCCCGTTGATTGGTTACAACAGAATTTAGCAACCTTATTTCATGATTTGCCCGATAAATTTGAACTGAATATTGATAAAACATTGATGCAAGATACATTGAATCGCATGGTTATTTTTAAGGAAGGATTTTATCCACAGACAATCATTATTAAAACAATAAAACCTTTAGCCGCACCTTCCTTAACTCGTTACTCTCTTGGCTTTTCACAATGTGACGTCAAAACCATAAACTGGGTCAAGCTTCGCTGAGACGACAGAAGGTAATGCATTGGATACCATACGAATCATTTTCAAGTGCAAACGTCCCAAGGCTCCACCCTTCATATGATATAAGCCTGCATTTGCACTCGACATAGCTTGTATCTTACTTGTTCTAGGTAATCGTAGGTTTGTATAACGCATTAAAGCTTGCTCCACATTTTGGTTATTGTCTAAACCAAATGCAGATAATTCTCGGGCAAGAACAAAGCCGTCTTCCAAAGCCATTGCAGCACCTTGAGCCATAAAAGGTAACATTGGATGACAAGCATCTCCCAATAACACAACACGATCTAAATGCCATTTCTTCAAAGGTTTGCGAGCAAACAGCCCCCATAGAAACGTATGCTCTACCTCAGACAACAATTGTGTTACCTCAGGATGCCAATCAGCAAAAGTCTTTTGTAACTCTTGAACATCACCTTTCGTGCTCCAAGACTCTTGCACCCACTCTTTACGCTCCTCTACCGCCACAAAATTCACCAGATCACCACCACGTAAATAGTAAGTGACTAGATGACGCCCAGGACCAACCCAAACTGTGGCATCCGGCTTAATCAAGTTTTTAGGCAGTTTGTTTGCAGGTACAACGCCTCTCCAAGCAACTTGACCAGTAAAGGTCGGTGGTTCTTTTTTGCTTTGAAAACGAGGGGACATTTGCAATTGCTCTAATACGCTAGAACGAATGCCATCAGCACCGATAAGCAAGTCCCCCGTGTAAGAGGAACCGTTTTCTAACATTATTCTAACGGTCTGCTGATCTTGTTCAAAATGCGTAATTTTTGAGTTCAAATGGCACACAACGCCTAATTTTTTCGCCTCTTCATACAAAATCTTATGTAAATCTGCACGATGTAGATGCAAATAGGATGATTGATATCGAGCTAATGCAGCCGCCCCTAACTCAGCTTTTAAATAAACCTCATCCGTTTGGTAGTGTCTCAATACTGCATGTTCTGGAGTAAAAGAGACTTGGCGTACTTGTTCTGAAATTCCAAGAGCCTCTATAACCTTCATCGCATTTGGGCTGATTTGCAAGCCTGCTCCAACCTCACCTAAACAGCTCGCTTGTTCATAAATAGAAACAGAGAAACCCTGCTTAATTAATGACACAGCTGCGCATAAACCACCAATACCAGCGCCTGCTATTAAAATATTTTGTTTCATTTATAAACCTAACGACCTTGTATGATGATTTTAATGGTTATTGAGGTATATTATTTAACCATTATCGGGAGGCCGCAGCGACCTTGAGG
>CANLRQ010000008.1 GCA_947493575.1 uncultured Marinomonas sp. | reverse complement strand
ATCGTTTGACCACTTTCCGCGTTGTTGATCACGTCATCAGATGTGATGTCGTCTACCGTCACCGTACCCGCTGTCGCAGACGTATCAACCGTATGAGTTGAAGAACCTGTTGTATCGACTGTGTTGCCCGCGTCATCAGAAGAGCTCACAACCGCGTCGAACGCCGTATCCGCTGCCAAGTCAGAACCTGCAACATCCACAGACCAAGTATTGTCTGCTCCGACTGTCGTTGTGTAAGTCTCGCCGTTGATTTCAAGCGTAACCGTATCGCCTTCTGCGATGTCGCCACCTGTTGCCGTACCTGTCACCGCGATCGTTTGACCACTTTCCGCGTTGTTGATCACGTCATCAGATGTGATGTCGTCTACCGTCACCGTACCCGCTGTCGCAGCAAGGTCTACCGTATGAGTTGAGGTAGTGTTTGCAGAATAAGGGTTACCAGCATCATCGATACCAGAAACGCTAGCCTCAATTGTTGTATCTGCAGCAAGATCATTCCCAGATACATCTACTGTCCATGTTTTGTTTGCATTTACTGTTGTAGAGTAGGTGACATCATTAACTGTTAATACAACGACATCACCTGCAGAAGCATCAAAGCCTACTCTACCACTAACTGCGACGACTTCAGTCGCTTCTCCTGCATCAATCACATCATCCGATGTAATTGAATTAACTCTAATAGTTGCTCTTGAAGATGTATCAACAAAATACACTTCTGTACTGTCACCAACACCTTGTTGACCCAAACTGTTTGACACTTGCACACTACCAGAAACTGTAGAATCAGAATCAGCAGCAAGGTCACTACCCGCAACAGAAATAGAGAAGCTATTACCTGAAAGAGTTCCAGTATAAACAACATCATTGACAGTAAGAGTAACCGTTCCACTATCAAAGTCATCACCAACTACAGAGCCTGTAATAATGACATCTGCACCAGCCTCAGCAGCATTCAAAATAGAATCTTCAGTGACAGGGTCAATATCCAAACTCACCGTCAAATCACTTTGATCAATAGTATGAGAAGAAGAACCCGTACTTTCTACTGTATTACCTACGGCATCACTAGAGTTTACAACTGCATCAAAAGCAGTGTCTTCAGCTAAGTCAGATCCAGAGACATCAACAGACCAAACACCGTCACTACCAACAGTAGTACTATATTCTGCACCGTTAATTGTCATAGCAACAACATCGCCTTCTGATATGTCACCACCAGTAGCGGAACCTGTCACCGTAATCGTCTCGGCTGCTTCTGCTGCATTAATTACATCATCAGATGTAATTGCATCTACTGTAACTGTTCCAGAGCTAGCTACGGTGTCTAAAACAACACTATCCGTTCCTTTTTCTGACTCCACGCCAGATTGATTTGTAATAGTAGCATCGACTGTTAATGTATCCCCTTCAGCTGGTGCAACTACAGTAGTTAACACTTCATCCGACGCAATATGGGCAGCCGTTAATGTAATATCTGAGCCGTTGACAGTTAAAACATCACCTTCAACCGCACCAGTATCCGTTAAAGAAATAGTTACATTCACATCACCATCTAATTCTGCTGCGCTAAGCAAAGCATCGTCATTAACATCTTCTGTAATGATTACTGATGGTGCCTGAAGAGGGGCTTCTGTTGGTGCTTCAGTCGGGGCTTCTGTTGGTGCTTCAGTCGGGGCTTCTGTTGGAGCTTCAGTCGGAGCTTCAGTCGGGGTTTCTGTTGGAGCTTCAGTCGGGGCTTCTGTTGGAGCTTCAGTCGGGACTTCTGTTGGAGCTTCAGTCGGGGCTTCTGTTGGAGATTCAGTCGGGGCTTCTGTTGGAGCTTCAGTCGGGGCTTCTGTTGGAGCTTCTGTTGGTGCTTCAGTCGGGGCTTCTGTTGGAGCTTCAGTCGGGGTTTCTGTTGGAGCTTCAGTCGGGGTTTCTGTTGGAGCTTCTGTTGGAGCTTCAGTCGGAGCTTCTGTTGGATCACTAATACTCCCTACAGCGGAGTCAGGGTCTACACTCGACGAACTACCACTAGAAGATGAGGGTCTATTAACTTCATTTTCAACCTCAACAATATCCGCATTACCAAAATCAGTGCCGTTTAGAGTTACATCATTAGACTGAGTATCATATCCAAACTCAGGCAATGCTGTTCCACCAATTCTATCAACAGACGCTGAACTACCTAAACCACCATCATCATCAGCTTGTGAACCTGCAGCAGGTGCGTCTTGAACCAAGGTCGGATCGACCCCAGCCAAGATTGCTTGTTGTAAAGCATCCACATCAGAAGACGAGTCAGCTATAAGTTCTTCTGTTTCTCCAATTGCGTAGACTTCATCCGTTATTTCTACAAAAGAGTCTCTTTCAATGACAACCTGAGTTCCATCTACAAACTCTATTATGGCTGCACCGTTTAGCGTTGAGGCAATCGTTTCACCGTAAAATATCGGGTCTCCAACATTTACAGAGCGCTCTTGCCCGTCAATAGACTGAACCCGTACCGCACCACTAACTTGAACTACAAAACCAACAGCGTTGCCTAAAGTTGCAAATGAAACCTGATTATCACTCATAGCCGTACCAAACCTTTATAAAATAATTTTCATTACCCCATAAAATAGACCATTACGACAAACAAAACTACTGTACTTTGGTACTAAAAAGACAACTCAAAATAATAAGAGCTAAACACAAAAAAGAGGCTTTCGCCTCTTCTTCAAAACCCATTCTTTTGTTCGCTACTAACTTAACGCAACTTTTCCATTACAGCCATACAGCGCGCTAAGTCAATACCAGATGCCTGCACATGACCAACAAGATTATCAAAAGAGTTTAATTCACCCTCATTATTAAGGACCCACAACACTGACGAGCGAGTCCCAGTTCGGCAAAAAGCCAACACTTTATCACCATTAACACACGTCGATGACTGCACATCTAACTCACTCAATGATAAAGATGAAAGCACTATTGGGTTTTCAGCATATTTCAAACCAACCTCTTCAAGAGCCTTCTTTAACTCCTCCCCTTTCGGCTGATCTTCTGACTCACCTTCAGGACGATTATTAACAACTAAATCAAATCCCATATCTTTAATGGACTGAATATCACTCTCAAAAATTTGAGGCGCAATATAATAATTATCAGATAACTTAATAGGATTAAACACAAACACCCCTTAATTATTAGAAACAATAAATTAATTTCGATACAAAACTTTAATCAAATGAAACCCAAACTTTGTCTTAATTGGACCTTGAACCTGCAACAAAGGCCCTTTAAAAACAGCCTGATCAAATGCCCTTACCATATCGCCTTTTTTAAACTCCCCTAAATCCCCTCCTTTTCGACCAGAAGGGCACGTTGAATGCTTTTTAGCCAACTGATAAAAGTCTCCACCCTGGTCCAACTTATCCTTAATACTTTCAGCCTCAGATTTAGTTTTAACCAATATGTGACATGCACTCGCTACACTCATCAACCCTCCAAACTCAGCAACTATTTACGCATTAACAAATATAAACAGTAAAGCATACCTTACAACATTATGATAATCTCAATTAAGACGAACATTTTATCGACTAGAGAATATCAATGACCACTCAAATATTTACTCAAGATTTATCCGTACTACTAATTGAACCTTCCGATGTACAAAGGAAAGTCATCTCTAGAGCATTGTCCGATGCGGGAATCCCAACAGTTGAATACGCATCAAACATAAATGAAACATTAACCACACTTACTACTTACACCCCAGACCTTGTCATATCATCAATGTATTTAGCAGACGGCACGGCAGATGATTTATTACAAGAAATCAGAAACAGCCCAGATACAGAAAATCAGGCATTTATGTTAATTTCTAGCGAGCATAATAAATCATACTTAGAAAGATTACGTCAATCTGGAGTACTTGCAATACTACCAAAACCTTTTGACAGTAAAGATCTCACCAGAGCTATTAAAGCCACAATGTCTTATATCGGCAACAATGATATTGACCTAGAGTTTTTCGACCCTAAAGACTTAAAAGTCATGGTTGTTGACGACAGTCGCTTAGCAAGGAAACACATAATGCGCACCATGGGCAGCATGGGAATAGAGCAATTTGACGAAGCCGAAAACGGAAAGGAAGCAATAGCACTTCTGGCAGAAGAAACATATGACCTAATCGTCACCGACTACAACATGCCAGAAATGGATGGCAGAGAACTTACAGAGAAAGTCAGAATGAGCTCTGAGCATGCGCACATACCCGTTCTTATGGTAAGCTCAGAATCAAACGAGTCACATCTTTCAAATATCGCCCAAGCCGGAGTGGATGCGATCTGCGACAAACCCTTCGACCCAACGACTGTCCGAGAGCTACTCGCCAATATACTCAATTAAAAAAAGCGCCTAGAGCGCTTTTTTTAAACAAACAAGGAGGCTAAACAGTAGAATAATAATCCAATAACTTATCAACAAAAGCCACATTTGCCTTAGGAAAAGAAATGCCTTGCAACTCTCTCAACGGCACCCACTTAACTAACTGCCCTTCGACACCTTTAGGCTCACCTTTAAAATCATCAACCACAAAAAAGCTAAGACATACAGTCTTATCTCCATAATCATGCTCCAATTCCATCAACAAAAAAGAAGAGCAAACCTCAATCCCAATTTCTTCTTTTAACTCTCGCGATAAAGCCAACTCAGCAGATTCCCCAAACTCACATTTACCACCAGGAAACTCCCACAAACCACCTTGATGCTGACCAACACCTCTTAACGCAATAAAAACAGAACCTTCCCTCAAAATAGCTCCAGCAGATACTTTAACTACCATTAAGTTCGATACTCCGCATTAATTGTTACATACTCATGAGACAAATCCGTAGTCCAAACAGTATCATGCGAACCACCAAGGTTTAGATCAATCTTAATTTCAATATTTTCAGGAGACATAGCGGATTGACCCAACTCTTCACTATAAGACGGAGATCGAGCTCCATCTCTCACAATCTCAACGCCATTAATATGTATTCCAACTTTATGAACATCTAAAGACTTTACACCAGCACGACCTACAACAGCTAAAATACGCCCCCAATTCGGATCAGATGCAAAAAGCGCTGTTTTAACCAAAGGAGAGTGAGCAATTTCAAACGCGATATCTGTCGCATCCTTCGTGGCTAAAGCATTAACAACCGTTACAGTCACAAATTTTGTCGCCCCCTCACCATCTTTTACAATAGCATGCGCCAACTCTTGCATTATAGACGTCAATTGCTCCACAAAATATTTTGCAAAACCGGAATTTAGATCCAACAATTTATCATTGCCAGCCTTACCGGTAGCAATCAACATACAAGAATCATTTGTTGATGTATCACTATCAATAGTAATGCGATTAAAACTCTTATTCGCCACCTCTTTTAACAAGACTTGAAGAAGGCCTTGATCAATACACACATCCGTCGCAATAAACCCTAACATTGTCGCCATATTAGGACGAATCATTCCAGCACCTTTAGAAACGCCCGCTATATGAAATGCTTGCCCTTCAAATTCACAAGAACGATACGCACCCTTAGGGCGAGTATCGGTAGTCATAATGCCTTCACCGGCATCAAACCAAGTTCCAACCGATAAATTATCAACAGCAACCGACAAAGAAGAAAGCAGTTTCTCTATAGGCAAGTGCTCTCCAATCACCCCAGTAGAAAACGGCAACACTTCAGAAGCACCCACACCAACCAAACCAGCAATAGCATCACAACAGCTACGAGCATCTTGCATTCCCCTCGCACCCGTACCAGCATTTGCATTGCCAGTATTAATAAGTAAATAACGAGAAGGAGAAACCAACATATGCTCTCGACAAAGCTCTACAGGAGCAGCGCAAAATGCATTCTGAGTAAAAACACCTGCAACAGATGCCCCTTCACACACCTCAAACAAAACAACATCTTTGCGATTTTGTTTTTTTATCCCCGCTTCTGCAAAACCAATACGCACACCATCAATAGAAGGAATGGTTGGAAACTCTGATTTACCTACAGCCATATAACACCCCCTATTTAAACAAGACTACCATGACAATGTTTATATTTTTTACCCGAACCACAAGGACAAGGTTCATTTCTACCTACTTTAGTCATCGACTCTTGAGAACCAGAATCCACATCAGCATCTTGAGCATCATTGTTAGCCAGACCTGTAGACATACTTAATCTCATTTTTTCTTCACTTTCTCTGCGAGCCTGTTCAATTTTTTGAGACTCTTCAGGAGATTGAACTTTAACCTGAGTCACAATTTGAACAACATCAAACTTAATTTGCTCTAATAAGTTTTGAAATAACTCAAACGACTCTCTCTTATACTCTTGCTTAGGGTTTTTCTGAGCATACCCCCTCAAATGAATCCCTTGGCGCAGCATATCCATTGTCTGTAAGTGCTCTTTCCACAAAGAATCAAGCACCTGTAGCAGAACTTGCTTTTCAAACATTCTAATAGACTCAGGGCCCGCAACTTCCTCTTTTTCTGAATAGTCACTAATAAAACCTGCCAATATTTTTTCTCTAAGCGGCTCTTCATATAATTTCTTATCTTCACTTACCCACTGCTGAATAGGTAATTCAAGAGAGAAATCTTGCTTTAACTTATCTTCTAAACCACTAAGATCCCATTGATCAAAAACACTCTGAGGCGGTATAAATTCATTAATAACACCTTCAACAACTTCCTCACGCATACCTACAACAACCATAGACAAATCATCTGATTGCATCATTTCGAATCGCTGATTATAAATAACTTGCCTCTGATCATTTGCAACATCATCATATTCTAAAAGTTGCTTACGAATATCAAAGTTGCGACCTTCGACTTTTCTTTGAGCCTTTTCAATCGCATTTGAGACCATTTTATGCTCAATAGCCTCACCCTTTTCCATACCAAGAGCGACCATCATCTTTTTAATACGATCCGACATAAAGATTCGCATCAAACTGTCTTCTAAAGAAAGGTAGAAACGAGATGACCCAACATCCCCCTGACGCCCAGATCGCCCTCTTAACTGATTATCTATTCGACGGGATTCATGCCTCTCAGTACCAATTATATGAAGGCCACCAGAAGCCAAAACAGCATCATGTCTCGATTGCCACTCAGTTTTTAGGGATTCAATTTGCGTTTCAGAGACAGACTCACCAAGCTCTGCAATTTCCATCTGCAAATTACCACCAAGAACAATGTCCGTACCGCGACCAGCCATATTAGTTGCTATAGTAACCGAGCCAGGGCGGCCAGCTTCAGCAATAATTTGAGCCTCTCTATCATGCTGTTTAGCATTTAGCACATTATGCTTCATATTCTGTTTATCTAAATGAGCAGACAAAAGCTCAGAAGACTCAATAGATGCTGTACCAACTAAGACAGGACGACCTAATGCAACGTTTTCCAAAATATCTTTAACAATGGCCCCATACTTTTCTTCCGTTGTCATAAAGATTAAATCATTATGATCTTTTCTTTGAATCTTATTGTTAGTTGGTATAACAACCACAGCTAAGTCATAAATTTGCTGAAACTCAAACGCCTCTGTATCAGCTGTTCCAGTCATCCCAGACAACTTATCATACAAACGGAAGTAATTTTGGAATGTTGTAGAGGCTAAAGTTTGACTTTCTGCTTGTATCGTCACACCCTCTTTAGCTTCAACAGCTTGATGAATACCCTCAGACCAACGGCGGCCCGGCATAGTACGACCAGTATGCTCATCAACAATGACAATTTGCCCATCTTGAATTACATAGTCTACGTTTTTCTGAAAGATAACATGCGCTTTTAAACACGCATGCACGTGGTGCAAGAGAGTTAAATTAGATGCGGCATAAAGACTATCACCCTCGGATAGCATTTCCTGTTCAAACAACCATTCTTCAACAAACGTGTGACCACTTTCTGTTAATTCAATATTCCTTTGAGATTCATCATAAGTGTAATGGCCAACTTCAGCATCTTCTCCTTCTTCTTGCTTAACTAAAAGAGGTGCTAAAATATTAATTTTACGATATTGCTCAGAGCTATCTTCTACAGCACCGGAAATAATTAATGGCGTTCTAGCTTCATCAATTAATATTGAATCCACCTCATCTACCACAGCAAAAAATGGATCCCTTTGCGCACGATCTTCAAGCTTGAAGACCATGTTGTCTCGTAAATAATCAAAACCAAACTCATTGTTGGTACCATAAGTAATATCACTTCTGTACGCTGCTCGTTTTTCATCTCTAGATTGCCCTGAATAAACCACACCGACAGACATATCTAGAAATTCATAAAGAGGACGCATCCAATTCGCATCCCTTTTTGCTAGATAGTCATTAACCGTAACAACATGCACGCCTTTTTGAGCAATCGCATTTAAATACACAGCCAACGTAGCAACTAGTGTTTTACCTTCCCCTGTTCTCATTTCGGCAATTTTACCTTCATGAAGAACAACACCACCAATTAGCTGAACATCAAAGTGACGCATACCCATCACTCGTTTACTCGCTTCACGAACAACCGCAAAAGCCTCTGACATCATTGAGTCTAGCGTTTCACCAGCAGCGAACCTTTCTCTAAATTCTACCGTTTTCTGCGTCAGTAGATCGTCTGAAATATCTGAAAAAGAGGATTCAAGTTGATTAATTTTCGTTATAAGTTTTTTGAGTCGCTTCACTTCTCGGTCATTTTTTGTACCGATGATTTTTTTTATGACATTTCCTAACATCTTAAATCCAACGCCGCCAATTAATAATAAATAGAGTCTATCAGATCAATATAGACAAAACATAAAATATTCAAGACTTAAGGAACAAAAACACACCCCAGCCTTAAAATATTTATATACATAACCAGCAGTTACCAAAAACAAACTCAAACATAAATACTCTGATGCAGTCTTTCAAATCACAAAAAAGCCAGCATGAAATCCATACTGGCTTAAAAAAACAATCAACACAATTATGAGCAAGAAAAGCTCTCACTCAATTAAAAGGAAACTTATCATTTACATAAATGCATTATCAGTTACAGTATGATCCGTAGAGTCCTTCACCGACGTCAATCCAGGAACTTTTTCAATTAGTGTTTTTTCAACACCTTCCTTAAGTGTTAAATCAACAGCACTACAACCTTGACAACCACCACCAAACATCAAAACAGCAACTTGTCCGTCAATCACCTCAACCAAACTCACTTCCCCCCCATGAGCAGCAAGACCAGGGTTGATATCAGAATAAAGCACATAATTAATTTGATCTTCTATAGGACTATCAGCAGAAACTTTTGGCATTTTTGCATTTGGTGCTTTTATCGTTAATTGACCACCCATTTTTTCTTTCGAATAATCGACAAACGCTTCATCTAAAAAAGCCACTGAATTCTTTTCAATCAGCACTCTTAACTTAGGCAAATTAAGCACTTCATCGGTATCAATAGATTCTTCAGGGCGACAATAAGCCAAGCATGTTTCCGCATAAGGGGTACCCGGTTGCTGAATAAACATTCTCACAGACATACCATCAACGTCTTGCTTCTCTAATAATGAAGATAAATATTCTTGTGCGCTCTCAGTAATTGTAATATTCATATAAAACCTTATATCAGAATCTGTGTAATCAATGGACCTATACTAACTCAAAACATACCCCCTACGAAAGACCCAGTAAAAAAGTAAGGTATTATTTTTACCACCTATTGATCAATATGCCTTATTAGAAAAACCCCTAAACATATAGATAAATATTCATTTTTAGAATAAGGGATTTTTGCTACAGTATACTTACTCCTTTAATACCATTATAAAACGGTCCGTTAATTATGTATCAATATGACACCATTGATCACCAACTGGTTGCAGAGCGCGTTGCTCAGTTTCGCGATCAGACTGAAAGGTTTTTAAATAAAGAACTCAGTGAACAAGAATTTTTACCATTACGTCTTCAAAATGGTTTATACGTTCAACGCTATGCTCCAATGCTTCGCGTCGCAATTCCATACGGCATGCTTTCAAGCGTTCAATTAAGAACACTTGCTGATATAAGTCGTCGCTACGATAGAGGCTATGGTCACTTTAGCACACGTCAGAACTTACAATTCAACTGGCCAAAACTTGAAGATGTTCCAGACATTCTAGCAGAACTGGCTGATGTAGAAATGCATGCAATCCAAACCAGCGGTAACTGCATTCGCAACACTACGACCGATCAATATTCTGGTGTTATCTCTGATGAAATAGCTGATCCTCGCCCATATTGTGAATTAATTCGACAATGGTCCACCTTCCATCCTGAGTATGCATTTCTACCTCGAAAATTTAAAATTGCTGTAAATGCAACGGAAAGTGCTGACAGGGCCGCAACTCAAGTTCACGATATTGGCTTACATCTTAAGAAAAACTCCAATGGCGACATAGGCTTTAAAGTTATAGTTGGCGGAGGCCTTGGCCGTACCCCTATGGTTGGATCAACAATTAATGATTTCATACCAAGAGCCGATCTATTAACTTACTTAGAAGCCATTATTCGTGTTTATAACCAACACGGACGTCGTGACAACAAATACAAAGCACGTATTAAAATTCTAGTTAAAGCCCTAGGCATTGACGAATTTCGTTCACGCGTTGAAGAAGAATGGAAACACATTAAAGGCAAAGAAAGCACTGTACCTGATACAGAGTTTACTCGATTACAAAGCTTCTTTACTGAACCATCCTATGAGCAACTTACTAATAGCAATTCAGAACTAACTGAAAAACTAGAAAGTAGCACAGGCTTTGCACGCTGGTATGAGCGCAATACATTCCCTCATAAAAAAGAAGGCTATCGCATTGTCACTTTAACCTTAAAGAAAGCAGGTCAAGCACCGGGAGATGCAACCGCTGAACAAATGGATAAAGCAGCCGATCTTGCAGATAAATACAGCTTCAGTGAACTTAGAGTTAGCCATGAACAGAATCTAGTTCTAGCCGATGTAAAACAAGATCAACTAATCGATCTGTGGAATGACTGCAAAGAATCAGGATTCGCTACTCCGACATTAGGACTTTTAACAGATATGATCTGTTGTCCTGGGGGCGATTTTTGTGCATTAGCAAATGCGAAATCCATCCCAATAGCTGAGCAAATTCAAGCAGAATTTGAAAATCTTGATTACTTATATGATATAGGCGAATTAGATCTCAACATATCGGGCTGCATGAATGCATGCGGACACCATCATGTAGGAAACATTGGCATCCTTGGCGTTGACAAAAAAGGGGAAGAGTTCTACCAAATTTCAATTGGTGGAGCTTCTGGCCATGATGCAAGTATTGGTAAAATTTTAGGCCCTTCATTTGCACAAGAAGATATTAGCGAAGTGATTCACAAACTAGTTGATGTCTATATAAAACAAAGAACACCTGAAGAGCGTTTTATTGATACCTACCGTCGCATTGGGATCACACAATTTAAAGAGGCCGCTTATGCAAAAGCTAATTAAAGATGGTTTAATTGTTGAGAATGTATACTCTCTAATTAACGACGAAGATACACCTATAAACGAAAATAGCATCATACCCGCAGACAAATGGCTTGCGAACCCAACTCATGTTGCGGGAATTTGGCTTGAAAGTGACCAAAACCCAAGCCTATTAGAAGGTATTGATTTAAGCCAATTCAAAGTAATCGGTGTAAACTTCCCTGCTTTTGCTGATGGCAGAGGTTTTACCTACGCTAGGTTATTGCGCGAAAGGTATAACTTCACAGGAGAGTTGAGAGCTCTAGGAAACTTTATCCCAGATCAACTCGGCTATTTATTAAGAGTAGGTTTTAATAGCTTTGACTTCTCCGCTGAAGTAAACCTTGAAAGCGCCCTGAAACTACACAAGCCTTTCGATGTAAAATATCAAGGCGATGTAAACGACCCAAGACCCCTCTTCTTACGTAGATAATTCTTTTTAGCTTAGGAATTACCTGCAAAAGCAAGATAGATAGAAAAAAGGCTCCTTCTGAGCCTTTTTTCTATTGCGTATTTAGTCACTCCTCTTTATCGTATGATTTGACTGAAGCTGTTGATTGTTAAGGGTCTTATTGTGTTTTATAAAATAATTTCTGGTTTTTTCATTTCTGTAGCACTTACCTCATCTGTTCTAGCTGATACAGTGTACGTTTCCGATATCCAATTTGTCGCCATTCGTGAAGGCCAAAGCAACAACACAAGAGCAACAGAAAGAGGGATAAAAAGCGGCACCCCTTTAGAAGTACTATCAAAATCAAATGGCTATACACGGGTACGAAGCCCTTCTGGCAACATTGGCTGGGTAGCTGATTACTTTTTAAGTGATGACAAGGTAAGCAGAGATCTGCTCGTTAGCCTTCAAACTCAAATAACCACACTGTCTGAAACAAAAATAACCTTACAAGACCAATTAGATGAAGCGACAACCCTTGCTGACACATTAAAATCAAACGTAGACCAGCTAACTACTGAAAAAATAGAACTAGAAGAAAATTTAGCCTCATTAAACCAATTAACACAAAAAGCACAAGAAATAGTTAGTCGTAACGATGAAAATGCTTTTGAAATCAAATCCCTTGAACAAAGGCTAATAACAGCTCAAGAAAAAGCCGACAAACTACAATCTTCACATGAACAAAAATGGTTTGCGATTGGAGCAGGCACACTCCTCGGCGGGTTATTAATAGGAATTCTAATTCCACTAAACAAACGTAAAAAAGTAAACAATAGCTCTTGGTCTTAACATGGAAGCATCCATAGTTCATTCGTTTTTTCTAATATTTGCCGGTGCAACAGTTATTGCTACTTTTGCACTCTATACAAGGCAACCATTGATTATAGCCTACATAGCTCTTGGAGCCCTACTCGGCCCCTATGCACTAGGGCTAATCAATGAACCGGAACTAATGAACGAAATGTCCCATATTGGCATCATTTTTTTATTATTTTTATTAGGCTTGGATATGCAACCAAGCCATCTAATAAACATGCTAAAAAAAGCGTCGTGGATCGCCCTCCTCTCATCAATAGTGTTTGCTAGTTTTGGATATGCTATTTCACAAGCATTTGGATACTCTCAAACGGAAAGCATTATTATTGGTGTAGCAATGATGTTTTCCAGTACAATTGTTTGTATTAAGCTTCTACCAACTACAGTATTACATCACAAACATACAGGTGAGCTTGTTGTAGGCCTACTCTTATTACAAGATATTATTGCGATTGCCGCACTACTTGTTTTATACAGTATCGAAGGCAATAGCGATGCCGGTATGATGCAATTCGTGTTACCGATACTTGGCCTCCCCATTCTCATTGGCATTGCCTTCTTATTTGTTAAATTCATACTCTTAAAACTAATTTCACGTTTTGATCGCTTCCATGAGTATATTTTCTTAATATCGATTGGATGGTGCCTAACAACAGCCATCACAGCAGAAGTAATTGGTCTTTCAGCAGAAATGGGCGCCTTTATTGGAGGAGTAGCACTTGCAACCAGTCCAATTTCTCAATACATAGCAACCAATTTAAAGCCCTTAAGAGATTTCTTTCTTATCCTTTTCTTTTTCACTATAGGAGCGAGTTTTGACTTAAGCTTATTGGGTGCAGTAATAATTCCAGCCGCAGCATTAGCAATAAGCAGCGTCATATTAAAACCCATTGTTTTTAGATACTTACTCAAGGGCCTAAAAGAAGACAAAAGTACTTCTTGGGAAGTTGGCTTCAGATTAGGCCAAGTAAGTGAGTTTTCCTTATTAATAGCCTACTTGGCAACAAGCATTGGACTAATTGGAAATCTAGCATCACACGTCATACAGGCCACAGCAATTTTGAGTTTCGCCCTATCTACTTATGTGGTTATTCTAAACTACCCCTCCCCGATTGCCATTTCTGACAAATTGCGCAAAGATTAAGCAGAAAAAACCAAGTAATATGTGAAGATTCACACTCTTATTACTTAGTTAGCAAAGGATCGCTTTTTCATTTGACATTTTTACTCTATAATCCCCCGTGAATTTACATTATCAATTTCTTCACTCACTTTAGTAAGTCGATTTATCGCCTATAGGAGTAAGAAAATAATGGAATAACCAACGCGAAGGGCACAGGTAAAAGACCTTGGCCTTTTCGCGAAATTTTTGTCCTTCACTTATTAGAGTAGAGCAATGGCTGACTTATCAAAATACAGAAACATCGGTATTTTTGCCCACGTTGATGCGGGTAAAACTACAACTACAGAACGTATTCTTAAACTTACCGGTATGATCCATAAAATCGGTGAGGTTCATGAAGGTGAATCTACAACAGATTTCATGACTCAAGAAGCTGAGCGCGGTATTACTATCCAATCTGCTGCCGTAAGTTGTTTCTGGAAAGATCACCGTTTCAATGTTATCGACACTCCTGGGCACGTTGACTTCACAGTTGAAGTATACCGTTCCCTAAAAGTACTTGATGGTGGTGTTGGTGTATTTTGTGGATCAGGCGGTGTAGAGCCTCAATCTGAAACAAACTGGCGCTATGCTAACGAATCAGAAGTTGCACGTATTATTTTTGTAAACAAATTAGACCGTCTAGGTGCTGATTTTTTCCGTGTAACAAAGCAAGTAGAAAACGTTCTTGGTGCAACGCCATTAGTGATGGTTTTACCAATCGGAACGGAAGATGAGTTCTGTGGCGTTGTAGATCTACTTAGCCGCAAAGCTTACATCTGGGACGAAACCGGTCAACCAGAAAACTATTCTGTTGAAGACGTTCCAGCAGATATGGCTGATCAAGTAGAAGAGTATCGTGAAAAGCTTATCGAGACTGCGGTTGAGCAAGATGACGACCTAATGATGGCTTACATGGAAGGCGAAGAGCCTTCAGTTGAAGAAATCAAACGTTGTATCCGTACTGGTACTCGTGATCTTGCATTCTTCCCAACATATTGTGGTTCTGCCTTCAAAAACAAAGGTATGCAACTTCTTCTTGACGCTGTTGTTGATTACCTACCAAACCCTACTGACGTTATCCCACAAGATTTAACTGACGAAGAAGGTAATCCAAACGGCGAGAAAGCAATTGTTGATGCTAGCGAGCCTTTCAAAGCTCTTGCTTTCAAAATAATGGACGACCGCTTTGGCGCACTGACTTTTGTTCGAGTTTACTCTGGCACACTAAACAAGGGCGACACAATCCTGAACAGCTTCACAGGCAAGACGGAACGTGTAGGCCGCATGGTTGAAATGCAAGCAGATGACCGTAAAGAAATCAGCACTGCACAAGCCGGCGACATTATCGCAATCGTAGGCATGAAAAACGTTCAAACTGGTCACACCCTTTGCGACGTTAAACACCCTTGCACACTTGAAGCAATGGTTTTCCCGGATCCAGTAATCTCTATCTCTGTTACTCCTAAAGATAAAGGCGGTAATGAGAAAATGGGTATCGCGATCGGTAAGATGGTTGCTGAAGATCCAACATTCCGAGTTGAAACAGATCAAGAAACTGGCGAAACAATCCTTAAAGGTATGGGTGAACTTCACCTAGACATCAAGGTTGATATCCTTAAGCGCACATACGGTGTTGACTTAGTTGTTGGCCAACCTCAGGTTGCTTACCGTGAAACTATCACTCGTGAAGTTGAAGATTCTTACACTCATAAGAAGCAATCTGGTGGTTCCGGTCAATTTGGTAAAATTGATTATCGCATCAAACCAGGTGAGCCAGGCTCAGGCTTCAAGTTCTCTTCTTCCGTAGTGGGCGGTAACGTACCAAAAGAATTCTTCCCTGCTGTAGAAAAAGGCTTCAAGTCTATGATGGAAGAAGGTACTTTAGCTGGCTTCCCTGTATTGGATCTAGAAGTTGAGCTATACGATGGTGGATTCCACGCAGTTGACTCCTCTGCTGTTGCATTTGAGATCGCAGCTAAAGGCGCTTTCCGTCAATCTATTCCAAAAGCTGGCCCTCAATTGATTGAGCCTATCATGAATGTTGATGTATTTACTCCTGACGACCACGTTGGTGATGTAATCGGTGACCTTAACCGTCGTCGCGGCATGATCAAAGACCAAGAGAAAGGCGTGACAGGCGTGCGAATTAAAGCTGACGTTCCTCTATCTGAAATGTTTGGTTACATCAGTACTCTACGTACAATGACTTCCGGACGCGGTCAATTCTCTATGCTATTCTCTCACTACCTACCTTGCCCGAACTCTGTAGCAGAAGTAGTAATTGAAGCACAAAGAGCCAAAAAAGAAGAAAAATAAGTCTTCTTAGCAATTACAAAAAACCCACCATAAGGTGGGTTTTTTTTTGCTTAATCGATTTTAAAATTCAGAAAAAGACCTCTACAACTCACAATATAAACAATCCACTCCAAATTCACACGCTATAGCCAATAAAAAAGGCCAGTACATTGCTATACCAACCTTCAATATTTATATAAATTTTTTATACCGAAAACTTAAGCAGTAACTGGCTCAGAATAAGAGATAGGAAGCAACTGACTCTCACTTTCAAAAACAACATATTCCCAAGCATCTTCTTGAGCCAACAACTCTCTAAGCAAATTATTATTTAATGCATGTCCAGATTTATTTGCTTTGTACTCACCAATAAGACTGTGCCCCAAAAGATATAGATCACCTATTGCATCTAATACCTTATGCCTGACAAGCTCATCATGATATCTTAGACCTTCATCATTTAAAACACGATATTCATCAAGTACAACTGCATTTTCCATGTTTGCGCCACGCGCTAAGTTGTTACTTTTAAAATACTCAAGGTCTTTCATAAAGCCAAATGTTCTTGCTCTACTTATTTCCTTAACAAAAGCTGTTGTAGAGAAATCCATCACCGTAGACTGAACATCTTCACCAATTGCCGGATGATCAAAATCAATTGAAAAAGAAAGCTTAAAGCCTGAATGAGGCTCAAGAGACGCAAACTTATCTCCATCTCTTACTACAACCGGCTTCTTAATTCGGATAAATTTCTTATAAGCATCTTGCTCTTCAAGCCCAGCTGACTGCAACAAAAATACAAATGGGCTTGCACTGCCATCCATTAAAGGAAGTTCGCTCGCACTTACTTCTACATAAGCATTATCAACACCGAGCCCAGCCATTGCCGATAAAAGGTGTTCAACAGTACTTATTGTTACGCCATTACTACAAAGCGCTGTTGCCAAATTAGTAGAGCCTACCGCTTCAGCATTTGCATGAATTTCCACAGCTGGTTCCAAATCAGTTCTAACAAACACAATACCTGCATTTACTGGTGCAGGCTTAAGTGTCAAATAGACTTTTTCACCGGAATGTAAACCAACTCCTGTAGCGCGAATAATATTCTTAAGGGTTCGCTGACGTATCATTGCTTTCCTACAATTTTAAAGACCAAAATATTATGACCATGATATCAATTTAACTAATTTTACACAAACAGCATTAACATCTTTGCACATTGCTTACCATTTTCAATCTGCTTGTCGGCGTAGAAAAGCAGGTATATCTAAATAAGACAACTTTTCATCTGAAGAAGATTTAGAACTAAGCTCAGAATCTGATTTCTCTACTTCATTTTTTGGCGACTGAACCACAGACTCAGTTACAATTTTTGGAGTAATAACAGGACTAGATACCGTTTCATTAGATTGAGGCGCTGCAGCAACTGACACCGGAGAAACAACAGAATCCCCAACAGCCTTAGCAACTGAGGCTCCAGACAACACAGAGACAGAACCTTCAGAACGCTCCAAACCTGTTGCAACAACTGTTACTCTCATTTCATCACCAACAGCAGGATCAATTGCACACCCTATCACTACGGTAGCATCCTCAGAAGCATACTCTTCTATAATTCCACCCACTTCCGTAAACTCAGAAAGACCAACTTCTTCATTAGCCGTGATGTTAACCAAAACACCCCTTGCACCTTTAAGGTTAATGTCTTCAAGCAATGGGTTATGAATAGCAGACTCAGCTGCAATTCGAGCACGCTCTTCTCCTGTTGACGTTCCCGTCCCCATCATCGCCATACCCATTTCCGACATAACTGTACGAACATCAGCAAAATCGACATTAATTAAGCCAGGACGCATGATCAAATCGGTAATACCTTGAACAGCATTAAACAAAACATTATTAGCTTCACCAAACGCCTTCAGTAACGAAATGTTTTTACCTAAGACAGGAAGTAAGCGCTCATTTGGAACAATTATAAGAGAATCTACATTATCTCTTAGCTCCCTCACACCTTCATCCGCAACCTTAGCTCGACGGCGACCTTCAAAAGGAAATGGACGAGTTACGACTGCAACAGTCAATATCCCCATTTCTCTCGCCACCCTCGCAATTACAGGTGCAGCACCTGTTCCAGTACCACCTCCCATTCCTGCCGTGATAAATACCATATCAGCACCAGAAATCAATTGCGTGATTTTCTCTTCATCTTCTAATGCAGAATCTCTACCTACACTCGGATTAGCGCCAGCACCTAAACCCTTAGTAATAGTCGAACCAAGCTGCAATGACACACCAGTCTCGAATCCTACTAACGCTTTTGAGTCAGTGTTAGCACAAATAAATTCAACGCCTTCAAGGCGATTTTCCAACATATGGCGAACAGCATTACCGCCGCCGCCGCCAACGCCAATCACCTTAATAACAGCATTATCAGATACATTATCATCGGCCAGATCAAAAACACTCATGGGCTTATCGCTCCTCAACTTATACGCTCGCTACCATTCCTGACTATAAATTACTCTGAAACCAATTCTTCATATTACGCCACACATCAGTGACATTTACAGATAACTTAGAATCAACCTTGTTAGAGTCAGGAGTCTCACTAATCACTTTCTGAATTCTAGACGATGAAATACCATCTGAATCATAATCTTTACTTCCAAGTGTAATTAAACCTACACCTGTTGAATAAATAGGACTATCAACAACATCTGACACACCATTAACTTTCTCTAAAAATGAAAGCCGAACAGGCATATCAAACACTTTTTCTGCTAAATCAATAGCCCCTTCAATTTGAGAGGTTCCTCCAGTTAACACGATCCCAGCAGGAATTCTTTCGGCATACCCGCTTCGCCTTAACTCATCAAGAACCAAATTATAAATTTCTTCATACCTTGCCTCAACCACCTCAGCCAACGCATGACGAGAGATTGTTCTTGACTGCCTATCACCCACGCTAGGGACGTCTATAGACTGGTCAGAATTTGCCATAGAAGATAAGGCGCAGGCATATTTAGTTTTAATATTTTCAGCATGTTGAGTAGGTGTTCTTAACGCCATAGATATATCATTTGTAACCTGATCACCAGCAACAGGAACAACCGAAGTATGATGGATTGACCCATCAATCCAAATTGCCAAATCTGCGGTTCCAGCTCCGATATCAACCAAGCAAACACCCAGCTCTTTTTCATCATCACTTAATGATGAATGACTTGACGCCAATTGCGACAATATAACGCCATCAACACCCAATCCACATCGCTTAATACATTTTTCAATATTCATTACTGCATTAGAAGCGCCAGAGATCAAATGAACATTTGCCTCTAATCTAACGCCTGACATACCCAAAGGATCTTTAATCCCTTCTTGAGAATCTATACTGTATTCTTGAGGCAAAATATGTAAAACACGTTGGTCAGATGGGATTGGAACGGCTTGGGCAGCATCAATTACCCTTTCAATATCCGCTTCTTGAACTTCGCCATCTTTTACAGCGACTATGCCATGTGAGTTCAATGATCTAATATGACTTCCCGATACACTAACAAACACAGAATGGATATTACATCCCGCCATTAATTCAGCTTCTTCAACGGCTCTTTGAATTGATTGCACTGTCGATTCGATGTTAACTACAACACCTCTCTTCATACCCTTAGCAGCATGTGAGCCTATGCCAACAACTTCAACATAACCCTCATCAGTCACTTCACCAACCAAGCATACTATTTTTGATGTGCCTACATCCAAACCGACTATCATCTAGATTTCCTAAAAAAATCGCTCAAAAACCAACCAGATAAAAGCAAAACCCAGACCAATTACTGAATCTCTTTTTTCCAATCTACTGACACACCATGAGGATAGCGTGCATCGATACTTATAATTTCACTTATTCTACCTGATAAATCACTTTTATACACGGCAATAAAACGCTGAAGCCGCGCCAAAACCTCTTCTCGCCCTAGACGAACAACAAGATTATTCGATAATGTGATCGACCACGCCCCCCTAGCTTCAAGAGTGAGATTTATAGCACGTAAATCAGTAGATGAAAGCACCTGACTTACCAATTCAAACTGTTCCAAAACAATTTGATGAGCCCCTTCAGGGCCAAACAAGTTGGGAAGAGAGAGATTAGGCACCGCAGAAGGGGTAATAATTTGCCCATTAGAGGTAATTAAGCTCCTTTCACGCCATATAGCTAAAGGAGTATGTTCTACAGCATGGATTTGTATTTTATTAGGCCACACTTTTCTTATTGAGGCGGATTTAATCCATTCAGGAGTAATGGCCAGAGCCAAAAGGCTTTCTAAGGAATGAGACAACAAGCTCTCTCCTAACACATTATTATAAAAGTTTAATAACTGTGCATCAGAAGTGTGCGTGAAGTTCCCAGTAACAGAAACATGCTCGATAGCGAACCAGTTCTGCTTTTCAATGTAACCTTGAAATGTTGCCAAAATCACGAGCAAAGATGCGCCAAACAAAGCCAACATTCTCATTATATGCTATGCCACCGCCCAAGCTGAAAGTGCGATTTTCTCTACTAAATCGGCATAATCAATTCCGACATGAGCTGCAGACATAGGCACTAAGCTGTGGGAAGTCATACCAGGAGATGTGTTTACTTCCAGCACCCAAAAGTCTCCCGTTTTATCTTGCATAACATCAACACGCCCCCAACCAGTACAACCAACAGACAAATATGCCTGCAACGCAATGCTCTTAACATAAGATTCTTCAGACTCACTCAAACCACATGGCAATAAATATTGAGTATCATCCGCTATGTATTTAGCATCATAATCATACAATCTATGACTTTCTGCCGGCTTTAAACCGATTACTGGATAAGCCTCATTTCCAATAATTGCTACAGTAAATTCAGGTCCATCAACAAACTGCTCAACTAAAATCTCAGAATCATAACTTAATGCATCTTTCAAAGCAGACTCTAACTCAAAACGATTTAACGCCTTATTTATGCCAAAAGTAGAACCTTCCCGAGAGGGTTTGACAATAATAGGATAAGAGAGTTCTTGTTCAATATCAGTAACCGATGGCATTGAGTTAAACGACACATATTTAGGTGTCGGGATACCAATCCCCTGCCAATATTTTTTGCTCAACACCTTATCCATAGCAAAGCCACATGCAAGAGGACGACTTCCAGTGTAAGGCTTGTTTAACATTTCCAGTAAAGATTGAACCCGACCATCTTCCCCTTCGCCTCCATGAAGCGCAATGTAGGCCAAATGATACTCTGTTTCTAACAATTGAACGACAGGGTCAAGCTCACCATTTTCACCGTATAAATCAATTTCAACAACTCGATAGCCTTTACTCAATAATGCCTGAGCAACCAATTGCCCGCTTTGCAATGAAACAGCTCGCTCTGAAGATTTACCACCATATATAACAGCTATTATTCGCTCTTTAAGGGGCGCATCAACCATACTAAACTCCATCTACAGAAAGTTTTTTGGATATAACACCAATATCACCAGCACCTTGAGTAATCATAAGATCATCGCCTTTTAATACATTACTAAGAATGGACGATAAATCTTCAGTACGGCCAACATATATTGGATCAATACTACCTCGCAGCCGAATGCTACCACACAAGGATCGGCTATCAGCCCCATTGATTGGAACTTCCCCTGCTGAATATACCTCTAGCAATAGAAGGACATCCACTTGCGAAAGGACTTGTACAAAGTCTTCATATAAATCGCGAGTTCTTGTATATCTGTGAGGCTGATAAATCATGACCAAACGCTTCTCAGGCCAACCAGCTCTGATTGCTTTAATTGTTGCATCAACCTCTCTTGGGTGATGTCCATAATCATCAATAAACATGACTTTACTCGAATCTTTCAAGGTTAAAGATTCTTGCTCTTGAAAACGCCTGCCTACTCCTTCAAACCCCATTAATCCCGCTTGAATTTCGGCACCACTCACGCCTAAATCTGTTGCTACAGCAATTGTAGATAGGGCATTTAATACATTATGCCTACCAGGCATTGGTAAACGAATTTTTAATGGCTCACTGTCCGGTCGATGCGCTATAAACTCACAAAAACGCCCTGATTGAACAATATCAGTTGCGTAGACGTCAGCTGTTTCGTCAATTCCATAAGTTAAAATTGGACGACTAATATGAGGCAAAATATCTCTTACATTTTTGTCATCAACACAAAGAACCGCCAAACCATAAAACGGTAAATTATGAATAAACTCTATAAAGGCCTTTTTGACATTCTCAAAGTCACCCTGATACGTATCCATATGATCTTCATCAATGTTAGTAACAATGACTGTTTGAGGTTGCAGATGTAAAAAAGACGCGTCGCTTTCATCGGCTTCCGCGACAAGATAAGCACTACTACCTAATTGAGCATTTGCGCCGGCACTGGTTAAACGCCCTCCTATTACAAAAGTTGGAGCGTCACCTGTAGAAGCTAATACAGATGCCATTAAACTCGTTGTAGTCGTCTTACCATGTGTGCCTGCAACAGCAATTCCATGCCTATATCGCATTAACTCAGCAAGCATTTCTGCACGCCTAACAATAGGCACACGATTTTCTTTTGCCCATTTAATTTCTGGGTTTTCTGGATTAATTGCTGTAGACACCACTATTACGTGAACATCATGAACGTTTTTCTCTTCATGACCAATAACAACAGTAATTCCCAATTTCTCCAACCTTTTTGTTGTAGAAGATACATTCAAATCTGAGCCAGATACTATATAGCCTTGATTGTGAAGCACTTCTGCAATCCCACACATACCTACTCCACCTATTCCAATAAAGTGGATTTTTTGAATGCGCCTCATTGTGGGAATATTGTACTGAGCTGTTAAATCAATCATTTTTCATCTGCCCTAAACACTGTGAAACAACCTCTTTAGTTGCATTAGGAAAACTCATTTTCTTTGCATTCTCCCCCATTTTTTGCAACTGCTCGCGATCATTTACAAATACTTTTAATAAATCTGTAAGTTTGTCTACCGTGAACTCTTTTTGAGGCACTAGTGTCCCTGCATGGCACTGCTCTAAATATTTTGCATTTTCAGTTTGGTGATCATCAATAGCATGTGGATAAGGGACCAGCACGGATGGTAGACCTAACAATGATAACTCGCTAACCGTCATCGCCCCCGAGCGACATACGACCAAATCTGCCCAATAATAAGCGTCCGCCATTTTTTCAATGTAGGGAACAACTCTCGCCTCAACCTCAAGCGAGTTATACTGCTTAGCCACGCTTTCATAATTACCACTTCCAGTTTGATGCCATACGTCTAATCTTTGCGACTCATTCCACTGGCTTAATACTTTTGGAATAACTTGATTGATTGCCTGAGCACCTAAACTACCACCTACAACCAAAACCCTTAATGGCCTAGCATTATCGGCATTAGTTTTTTTACTAACAGACTCTTTTAATGTTGAACGAACTGGATTACCAACCAAAACCCCGTTATTTAAAGCACCTTTAAAAGCACATAGCGACAAGCTACTAATATGAGACAACAGCCGATTGGTTGTCCCCGCTATGGCGTTCTGCTCATGAATAATTAGCGGTATACCTAATATTCTTGCTGCAACACCACCTGGCCCAGCAACAAAGCCTCCCATACCTAAAACAGCATTTGGCTTTTCATGCCTCAATATCGACAGGGCCTGCCCAATGGAATAAACAATTCGAAATGGCGCTAATAACAGCCCTTTAAAACCTTTCCCTCTAACGCCTTTGATAGATAATAAGTGCAGACGAATATCAGAATCATCACCTACTAAAGCTTCTTCCATACCACCCTTAGAACCCAACCAAACAGTCTCAACCCCCTGTTGATTAAATTCTTCATTGCATGCTAACGCAGGATAAATATGCCCACCTGTACCACCAGCCATAATTAATACTTTACGCGCCTTCGACAAGATTTTGCTCCACTTTTTCTCTCTCACCTAAACCATTTTCAGCCATGGTAATACGCTTATTTTCAATATCAACACGAGCAATAACAAATAAGCTCGCCACCGTAATAATCAAACTACTTCCACCAAAACTAATGAGAGGCAATGTCAAACCTTTAGTTGGGAGAATTCCTGTATTAACACCAATATTAATAACCACTTGAGCAACAATTAAAATAGCAAAGCCATAACACAAATAACCAGAAAAAGGCCGAGATGAAGACAAAGCAGTTGTTCCAATTTTGAAAGCTCGGCTGATCATTACGACAAATAATAAAATTAATAAAAGCCCCCCAATCATGCCAGTTTCTTCAACCCAAATTGAAAACACAAAATCTGTATGAGCTTCAGGTAAGTACGACAGTTTCTGCACACTATTTCCAAGCCCCAACCCAAACCATTCGCCTCTTCCATATGCTATAAGAGCTTGGCTCAATTGATAGCCTTCATTAAAAGGGTCTGCCCAAGGATCAATAAAGTTCATCAATCTTTTCATTCGGTAACTTTCTGAAATAGCGACTAACCCCAAAGCAACAAAAGCGCCCAAAAGTAATAGCAAAAACTGATAAATTTTCGCCCCGCCAATAAACAGCATTGCCATCACAGTACCAAGCAATACAACAGAAGCCCCAAAATCAGGCTCCATCAATAATAAGAAGAGAAAAATAATACTCAGAAATAAGGGCAGCAAAAAGCCACTCCATTTCTCTCTCACCTGATCAGACCTACGTACAAGATAGCCTGACATATAGACAACCATACACACTTTTGCCACTTCAGAAGCTTGTAAATTAAAAACAATAAGGTTAATCCATCGCTGGCTGCCGTTTACGCTTTTACCGATTCCAGGAATAAGAACAAGAACAAGAAGAAACAAAGAGAAAAACATGACAAAAATACCCCATCGATGCAGCAATGAGGTAGGCAAATGAACCACAATACTGCCAACAATAAGGGCAAGGGCTAAATAGATAATTTGTCGAGTCACAAAAAAATAAGGGTGTCCATGTATACTGTCTGACACGGCGACAGACGCACTGGCTACCATCACTAAACCCAATGCGATTATAAATAATGAGGAAAAAAAGAACCAAGAATCGATCGCAAAAAACTCTTTCGCGGACACCTTATCAAAGATACTTAGAAAATTCATAGGGCTCGAACCAAATGCATAAAGTGCTCCCCCCTATGAACATAACCTTCATACATATCAAAACTGGCACATGCAGGTGAAAATAAGACAATATCCCCAACTTGTGCAAAAGAGTGCACAGCATTAACAATAGAAGCAAGATCTTCGTGTCGATGGCAACTTACACCAGCACCCAATACAAACTCTAAACTGTCTGCATCGGCACCAAACAAATACGCGTGTTTTACAAACTGGTTTACTGGGGAAATTAAAGGTGAAAAATCGGCACCTTTACCATCACCACCTAAAATAAGATGGATGTTGGGCTCTTTTGCACCCAAACCTTCTAGAGCGGCGATTGTAGCGCCAACATTAGTACCTTTAGAATCATTAACGTAGGTAACCCCTTTAATTTTTCTTATGGTTTGACATCGATGAGGTAAGCCTTCAAATTCTGACAAATACTGAGTAATAGCTTCTAACTTGAAAGGCACATTTAACATTTCAAGAATAGACAATGCAGCTAAAATATTGGAGTAGTTATGCTTCCCTTTCAATTTAATGGAGGACGAATTAATTAACCTTTCAACTCCACGACAAAGCCATTGATCATCACCATCCGATAAGAGACCAAATTCTTTGAGATCAGGAATTCCCGTTGTAAAAGTACTGACAGGAGTTCTCTCAGGGAGTAACGGAACAGTCAGAATATCTTGTTTATTACATACTGCGGCCCTGCAATGTTTATATATTCGCTGCTTTACCCTTTGATAATCATATAGCGAATCATATCTATCCATATGATCTTCACTAACATTCAGTACAGTAGCAACGGCGGCTTTTAAAGATGAGATAGTTTCTAATTGAAAACTTGATAGCTCTAACACATAGTAATCTACCGAGTCGGACAACAAATCCAATGCTGCTGCGCCTAAGTTCCCTCCAGCAACAGCTTTATAACCAGATACGACTAACATATCTGTAACCAAAGTCGTCACCGTACTCTTTGCGTTAGACCCTGTAATAGCAACAATAGGTGCGTTTGCATAGTCACAAAATAAATCAACATCCCCCCTCATCAACACACCTTTTGCCGAAAGCTGGCTTAGGACAGGAAGACTAAGAGGAATACCAGGACTTACATATAATTCAGTTACTGGTAGGGTGAGTAATACATCCAAATCACCGAGAAATATTTTATTTTGAGGACATATTTTTTTTATTTCCTCCAAACCAGGAGGCTGTTCTCTAGAATCAATAACGTAAAAATCAATATTTTGACTGGCCAAAAAACGAGCGCATGAGACACCAGAAACGCCTAAGCCAACTACAGCACGAACTCTATCAGAGGAAATAACGGACATAATGTCTCCTAACGTACTTTTAACGTAGCTATTCCAATTAACACCAAACAAACCGTCATAATCCAAAATCGAACAATGACTTTAGGTTCAGCCCAACCTTTTAATTCAAAATGATGATGTATTGGTGCCATTCTAAAAATTCGACGCTTAGTTAATTTATATGAAGCTACTTGTAAAATAACGGACACTGTCTCCATAACAAAGACCCCACCCATAATAAATAATACAATTTCCTGCCTAACAATTACTGCGATTACACCCAATGCGGCACCCAAAGCAAGTGCACCTACATCTCCCATGAAAATTTGAGCAGGGTAAGTATTAAACCAAAGGAAACCCAAACCAGCACCAACCAAAGCAGAACAGAAAATAATAATTTCACCTGTCCCATCAACATATGGAATCAAAAGATATTCGGCAAATTTTACATTCCCTGTTAAATAAGCAAATAGCCCTAATGCACCACCCACAAGCACCGTTGGCAAAATGGCCAAGCCATCTAAACCATCCGTAAGATTAACCGCATTACTGGTTCCAACAATCACAAAGTAAGTTAAAACAACATAGAAAATCCCCATAGGAATTACTACATCTTTAAATAGCGGTACGATCAACTCCGTTTCCGCAGGTGTTATAGCGGTAGTGTATAAATAAATAGCAACACATAATCCAACTACACTTTGCCAAAAGTACTTCCATCTACTAGGAAGACCCCTTGGGTTTTTTTCTACTACTTTTCGATAATCATCAACCCAACCTATCGCACCAAACGCGATCATGGTTAACAAAACAACCCATACATAATGGTTACTCAAATCACCCCATAACAAGGTACTCACAGAAATAGAGAAAATAATTAAAGCGCCTCCCATGGTAGGAGTACCTGCTTTATTTAAATGACTCTTAGGCCCATCATTTCGAATTGCTTGTTCCATTTGCAACTTCTGTAATAAAGTAATAACCCTACCACCAATGAGTAATGAAATTGCAAGGGCCGTTAATACACCCAAAATGGCCCTTAAGGAAAGGTAATTAAATACAGTAAAAAAAGCATCGTACTGACTTAAATAGTCAGCTAACAAAAGTAACATAAGGTAATTTTTTCCTAATAATGGAGTTTTTCAATCACTTTTTCCATTTGAGATGAACGAGATCCCTTTATTAAAATAGCGAACGAATCATCTAGTTCTTTTAAATTGCTGGCAATTTCAGCATGAGTATCAAAAATATGGCCCTGACCACCAAGTTCAATAAATACACGAACGGCAATTCCGGCAACAGGCCCTAAAGCAATTAAAGTTTTAACTCCCGAATCATACGCATTACGTCCAATTTCTTGGTGCACTTCAGTCTCTAGAGAACCTAATTCGCCAAGGGCACCTAAAACCAAAACGTGAACATTTGCTTTTTGAGACATAAGAACATCAATTGCAGCACTAACTGATTTTGGGCTGGCATTATAACAATCGTTAAGCAAAAGGGGGCGGTTCGATGCGGTTATTTTTTGCAAACGACCAGAAATAATTAATGGTGTAGATAAAGCGTTAACAGCGTTAACAAACTCCCACCCCAAAGCGATCAATGTTTGTACAACGGCCATTGCATTAGCTATTTGATGCTTTCCAGGACTTCCCACAATCGCTTGTAGGCCTACTCCATCGTAGTGAAACCTTGCAGATGAATAATCGGCAGACAACACAAGCTCATCAACATACAAATCAGCATTCGACTGAAAACCAAATGTTCTAATTTGACGCCCTTCAGACAAGCCCTCCCAATAAGAATAAAAAGGGTCATCCCTATTTAAGACAACCGTCCCATCAGGAACAACCGACGACAATAAAGACCCTTTCTCTTGAGCAATTGCCTCCAAAGTACCAAAGCCCGTATAGTGGCAACCACTGGCATTCGTAATAATAGCAACACTAGGAGCAATAACCGCCCCCATTTTCACTATTTCGCCCGGGTAGCTCGTCCCCGTTTCAATAATGGCAGCTTGATGATTATTCTCTAGGTTTAACAGCGTTTTCGGTACACCGATTTGATTATTCTCATTTTTTTGCGTTTTCAAAACCATCATGTCTTGAGACAAAATTTGAGAAAGCCATTCTTTTACCGTGGTTTTGCCATTACTCCCTGTTATAGCAACAACACCGCCTGCAAACTGCTCTCGAACATAATGAGCAATGTCTCCATAAGCTTTAAGCGTATCTTCAACTATTATTGCAGGATAAGTACCGAGGTCTCTATCAACCAATACCGCCAAAAACCCACCTTCCAGTGCTTTTGAGGCAAAATCATGACCATCAAAGGTGTCACCTTTTAGAGCAACAAAAATAGCCTGATCATCGATGTCCCTAGAGTCTGTTGATACAGACGACGCCAAACCATCAGCACCGATAAGTTGACCATTGCAGATATCAGCGACTTCACTCAACCAAAGATTACTTAGCATTTTTTTCTAACACCTTCTGCGCTTCAAATACATCATCAAAGAAATGCTTTACTCCCATCACATCTTGATAGGTTTCATGACCTTTTCCTGCAATTAAAATAACATCACTTTTTTGCGCTGAACAAATCGCATCATTGATAGCTTGCTGGCGATCGGCTACGACAAATAAACGCTTATCAATCAAGTTTTCCGGTATCCCAAATAATGCGTCACCAATAATATCCATAGGGTCTTCAGTTCGAGGGTTATCGGAAGTTAACCAAATTAAGGAAGAAGCAGACAGTGCAGCCTTTGTCATCAGAGGCCGTTTACCTTTATCCCTATCTCCACCACACCCAAAAACACATGTCACTAGACCACTAGTATGATTTTTCAGCGCTTCTAAAGAATAGGATAGAGCATCAGGAGTATGAGCATAATCTACAACAACTAGAGGCTGTCCTTCATAACTTAATTTCTGCATTCTTCCTGGAGCACCTTTAAGCTGAACAAGACCTTCAAGTAACTTGTCTTTATCGGCCATGAAATCCCAAAGAGAAGCCATGGCAGCCAAAGCATTAGATACATTAAAGACTCCCAATAATGGCAGAAAGATATTGCGACTTCCCCCAGGGTAATACAAATCGAAATAACAGCCTTGTGAATCGAAGTTAATGGAGTCGGCGTAAAAATCTGCGCTTGCGTCCACGACACTATAAGAATAAATAGGGCAGGTTAAACCTTGGGACATAAATTCAAAATAGTCGTCATCTAAATTAATAACGGCTCTCTTTAGATCAGGATAATGAAACAACTTTTTTTTAGCCTGAGCATAGTGCTCCATCGTTCCATGGTAATCTAAATGATCTCTAGACAAATTTGTAAAAACTGCACATTTAAAAGGCACACCATCAACTCGCCTTTGATCTAATGCATGTGAAGAGGCTTCAAAAGCAACCGTCCCCACTTTTTCTTGATGAAATTCATTTAATAATGCATGCAAAGAAAGGTTATCAGGCGTAGTTTGATGCGCTTCTTTTAAATTTCCCAATTGTCCAATACCAAAAGTGCCGATTAAAGCGCTTTTATCACCAGAATAATCAGCTAACTGGGCAATATAGTAGCTGATCGAGGATTTGCCATTCGTACCAGTAATGGCAACAAGAGTATTGGGGTAATTACAAACCAGCGTTCTCAAACACTTAGACAAACTACTAACCACATCATCTGATGGTATGAGTCTTATTGAATCTATTGGGAGGGACTCTTGCAAAGAAGCAAGAAGATGATTAGGAACAACCGCAAATTTACAACCTTGGGCAGCAACATTGGGTAAATAATCCCACCCCTGATTCAACACCCCAGGCAAAGCAAAAAACAGACTGTCTTCTGACACTTTTCTACTGTCAGTCTGTACATTTAAAACAACACAATTTAGTTGATCAACATCTACAATCAATCCAGTAGCACAGGAAAACTCGGATAATGTAAACATTCACCCTCCTAAAGCTACTCGTTCTGAAGACTTTTTATCTAAACGTACTTCTCTTAAACCATCAGGTAAATCAGGTGAAATATTTAAAATTGTCATTGCTCCCTCTATTACGCGCGAGAAAACCGGAGCTGAAACTTCACCACCGTAATACTCTCTTCCCTTAGGATCATTAACCATAACAACCATGGCGAGTTTCGGGTTAGTCGCTGGCGCTACACCTGCAAATAATGAAATATATTGATCGTATTCATAACCATTGGCACCTACTTTATGCACTGTTCCGGTTTTGCCTGCGATGCGATATCCAGGAATTTTGGCAGCCTTACCCGAACCCTTCTCGACAACAGACTCCATCATTTTAACAATGTCTTTCGCTACTTTACGAGGTATTACTTGTTCACCTTGAGGGCGTCCGTCTTGTTTAAAAATACTCACTGGTACTTTATAGCCGCCATTCGCTAGCACCATATAGGCTTGAGCAAGTTGCAAGGTTGATAGTGATAAGCCATATCCATAAGCCAATGTGGCCGTTTCTGCCGGTCTCCAACGAGTGTGCACTGGCAATACACCTGTTACTTCTCCTGGAAAGCCAATTCCAACTAAAGAACCAATCCCTAGTTTGTAATACATATTCCAAACAGCATCTTGAGGAAGAGCCAAAGCAATCTTTGATGTAGCTACGTTACTGGACTTTACTAACAAGGTTTCTAAATCGATCTCCCCATAATTACCTAAGTCACGAATAGTTTGCCTCCCAAAGCGAATATAGCCGGGTGCTGTATCGATTTTAGTTTCTGTCGTATATTGTCCCGATGAAAGCGCAGCGGATAATGTTATAGGCTTCATTGTTGAGCCGGGTTCAAACAAATCAATCACCGCTCTATTTCTCAATTGATCATATTCTAAGGTAGAGCGATCATTCGGATTAAAAGACGGTTGATTCACCATAGCGAGAATTTCGCCTGTTTGAACATCTAGAATTACAGCAGACGCAGAGGTTGCCCTATGCTCAGTTACCGCTGCTTTTAATTCCCTATATGCTAAATACTGCAACCTTAGATCAATGCTTAATTCTATATTTTCACCAGACTGCTCAGGAATTTCTTCTCCAATTGTACGAATGACATTCCCTCTTAAGTCTTTAACAAAGCTTCGCTCTCCAGCTCTACCTTGCAATGCTTGATCGTACGCAAGCTCAATACCTTCTTGACCTGAATCGTCAACATCAGTAAACCCTACAACATGAGATGCGACCTCTCCTGCAGGATAAAAACGTTTATATTCTTTCGTGCGCGTAACACCAACAATTTTAGCCGCCATAATTTGGTCTGCTTCATGGGGCGGCAATTGACGTCTTAAATACATAAATGATTTATTGCGATTTTTTTCAAATCGTTCTCTTAACCAAGATGAACCTACTCCCATCACCTCAGATAATCGAACAATTTCCGACTCAGCAGTTGCTCCGCCTTTAAACTCTTCATTCCAAAGTTTTTTAGGATCTGCGATTACTGTCCAAGTAGGCGTACTCACAGCTAAAGGCTCTCCGCGACGATCTAAAATCATGCCTCGAGTCGCTGGTATTTTTACTGTCCGCTCCGCACGTATATCTCCTTGATTCTGTAGAAAGTCTTTATCTACAACCGTCAAGAAAAACAGTCGCCCACCCACCATCAAAAATAAAATTAAGGCGATGCCATATACAATATAAAAGCGCCAATTTTCTGGTACGTATGAAGTCTCTTCAGTTTTCATGGTTTTACAATTACCATCTGATTTGGTGTAGGAGCACGCATATTTAAATCCTTCACTGCAGCTTGTTCTAATCGACTCGGTTGAGTTAAAGCACTTTGTTCTAACAACAATTGCCCCCACACAACCTCATAATTTGTTTCTGTTTTCTTTAACTTCTGTAAATAAGCAAAATCTTTTCTAAAATCATAAACTTGTGACACTAAAGCAATAGAAACAGCGGTAAGGCAAATTGCTGTCAAAAATGCAGTTATTAACATGGACCTAGTCACTTATGCGCTCCAATACTCGCATAACAGCGCTTCGAGACCGTACGTTCTCCTCAACCTCTTGTTTTGACGGTTTATTCGCTTTACCAATCGAGCGAAATTTCACGTCTAGATGCGCATTTTGAATCGGTAAATAACGCGGAATTTCAGGCCCCTTTGATTTCAGCTTCATAAATCTCTTAACGATTCGATCCTCTAATGAGTGAAAGCTGATAACAACCAAACGCCCTCCAATCCTCAAGGACTTTGCAGCGGCTTCTAAACCCTGCTCCAAATCCCCTAACTCATTATTTATAAAGATTCGAATACCTTGAAAAGCTCTCGTCGCAGGGTTTTTACCCTTTTCCCATGCGGGATTTGCTTCGGTGACAATTTTTGCCAACTGAAGCGTTGTTGTAATCTCAGTATGTGTACGATATTCACAAATGGCTTTAGCAATTCGCCTAGAGAAGCGCTCTTCGCCATACTGATACATAACATCAGCCAATTCTTTTTCGTCAACAAACTTAATCCATTGTGCAGCGCTCACCCCTTCATCAGGATTCATTCGCATATCCAATGGACCATCATTCATAAAGCTAAATCCACGTTGGGCATCATCAATTTGAGGAGAAGAAACACCTAAATCCATCAATACACCATCTACACGCTCAGCAGAGTCAAATTTTGCATCTATAGATTCAAGCATATTGGCAAAGCTATCTTGAACAATCTGAAAACGGCTGTCTTCGGCTTGTAATGCACAACCATGTTCAATAGCGACAGGGTCTTTATCAAAACCAAGTAACTTACCTTCATCCAACTTTGATAAAATAAGCTTAGAATGACCACCTCGACCAAATGTGCCATCAATATATAGTCCATTCTTATCAGTGATAAGCATGTCTACTGATTCATTTAGCATCACACTAATATGCTGTGGTACAGAGTCTGTCATAACGAAATATCCATTAAACTTTCAAATTGTTGTTTATCAGTAGAGCTAAGCTCTAAATATTCTTCTCTTTGAGCTTCCCAATTAGATTGGCTCCAAATTTCTATTTTCTTACCCTGCCCCAATAATGCAGCTTTCTTATCTAACTGGGAAAACTCTCTTAATGGTGCTGGGAGTAACACTCTACCAGCAGTATCTATTTCTAAATCAGTAGCATGTCCAACCAAAAGTCGCTGCAACTTACGGGCTTGGGGCTGAAAAGATGGCAATTTATCCAACTTCTCCTGAATCTGCTCCCATTCAAGTAGTGGATACATCAACAAACAACGGGACATTGGATCAATTGTCACCACGACCTTGCGATCATCATAATGCAGTAACTCATCACGCAGACGAGAAGGTAAAGCCATACGACCCTTCGCATCTATACTTACATGATGAAGACCTCTAAACATTCCCATAACCCACTTATCGACACTTCTCCCCACAATTTAACACTTTTCACAAGAAAGAATAAAAAAAACTGACTTTTTATTCATTTTTTTACAAAAAAAGCAAAAAAAGGCCATAAAAAAGCCCCATCGACAAAAGATAGAGCACTTAAATAGAAAATATTTGAGTTTTGACTTGTGAAGTGAAAAAATGAGAAGAGCAAGTTGGCCGATAAGCCGGGTTCTGTCGTGGACAGTCATTCATCTCGAACATACATTACTGCATGCCTCTAGCGACCTACCCGAACTCAGCGCGGGTCACGCCAAAGAGTTCCTATTTGGTCTTGCTTCAAGTGGGGTTTACCATGCCACGAGCTGTTACCAGTCGCGCGGTGCGCTCTTACCGCACCATTTCAACCTTACCGGCAGTAAACTGCTTAGGCGGTATATTTTCTGCTGCACTTTCCGTAGGCTCTCGCCCCCCAGGCGTTACCTGGCACTTTACCCTGCGAAGCCCGGACTTTCCTCCATTCCTAAAAAGAAACAGCGACTGCCTGGCCAACTTGCGGCGCGAATATTACTTAATTAGTTTAAGAATAACAAGAAGAACTAACGCCTATTCACTCATCGGTAAAGAAAAACGTACTTCTAACCCCCCTTCAGGACGATTGCGTGCTTCAATTGTTCCATTGTGAGCACGAATAATACGCTGAGCAATAGTCAAGCCGACACCAAACCCTCCACTATTCGACTCTCTTGCTGAGGAGGAACGATAAAATGCATGGAAGATTTTCTCTAATTTATCCTCATCCACTCCAGGCCCTTCATCTCTAATCGTAATGTTTGCAAACCCCGAGACTTCGCTAGTTTCAATCTCCACTCTTGCTCCAGAAGAAGCATAAAAGCAGGCATTCCTGAGAACATTCTCAATAGCATGTCGTAGCTGCAGAGGGTCGCCAAAAAGAAACTTTGGCGCTGTCCCCACTTTCACAACATGAATATTCTTAAGTTGCGACTCAAAATTCACGTCATCAACAATGTCATTTGTCCAACTTTGAAGATCTATCTTTTCTTTCTTAAGTGAGGCTGCCTCAAGTCGACTTAAAGTAAGAACTTGACCAATCAACTCATCCAGCTCATGCAACTCTGTTCGAATTCTATCAAGATAGTTCTGCTGTACAGATTGACCCTGCTTATCTTCCGCGATGGTTAAAGCCACCTCTATTCGAGATAAAGGAGTTCTTAATTCGTGAGACACATCCCTCATCAACCTCTCTTTTGAAGACAGTAAAATTTCAATACGCTCAGCCATCTCATTAAATTCTTGAGCCAACTTACCAATTGCATCTGCACGTTGAGCCAACTTAACATCAACCCGAGCTTCCATATCACCTCGGCCAAAAGATCGAGTCGCTTTTTGCAGTTTTAAAAGCGGACCTAACAACCAATAAGCTACAATCGCACTAGAAACCAACAAACCTAAAAATGAAAAAGGTAGAATCAACTCAGGGTTTGAAGACTTTAAATGAGGATTGGGGCGATAAATAAGTAAATATTGCACGTTACTTGTACCTATAACCTGAATAAACTGACTGTCTAAAAAGTCAGCAAGAGGGCGCCCCATACGACCATCTTTTTTATTTGGCAAATTCCTTGGCAGTGGTTTTAACAAAGATACTCCGCTTTCCTGATACAAAAACAATTTACCTGAAAGCTTTTTCTCGAATGTATGAGCTAATTCTTTTACTGGTGCCATACCAAGGGTTTCATATACAGAAACAAGCTGCACACCAACATCACCCAATACATCAGCTGATACTTGTTGTGGCTTCTGAACCAGTTTAACCACACCAAAGCCAATACTTATTACAACGATATTGGATAAAAGAATAACCAAAAACACTCTAAAAAAAGTATTTTTCATAGAAGAGAGTTACCTTTGCCATGCTCAACAAAAATATAGCCAACTCCTCGAACCGTTTTTATTCTTGGCTCTCCATCTGGTAACAAGCCAATCTTCTTACGCAAATTACTAATATGCATATCAAGACTTCGATCATAAAGCGTCAACTTCCGACCAAGTGCTTTTTCAGATAGCTCTTGCTTCGTTAACACTTGACCAGGTAAAGAGAGCATACATTCTAATAAGGTATATTCAGACGTCGTCAGCTCAACCAACTCACCTTCAAGAAACACACTTCTATCTTTGCGCCTTAACAAGAGACCATCAAGCTCGATATCACCTGTTAAATCGTCCGACTTTTCATTCGAAGATCGGCGTAAAATGGCTTTAATACGGGCAAGCAACTCCCTTGGATTAAATGGTTTTGATAGATAATCATCAGCCCCCATTTCTAACCCTAAAATACGATCTATGTCATCCCCTTTTGCAGTTAACATAATGACAGGGATTTTACTTTTAACTCGAATTTGCTTTAAGGTTTCAAAGCCATCTAATTCTGGCATCATTACATCCAGAATAACGGCATCCGGTGAGGTCTGTGCCATAAGTTCGATTGCTTCACGCCCATTCCAAGCATGAACAACTTCATATCCCTCTCCATTGAAATATTCTTTTATCAACTCAGACAAACGAGCATCATCATCCGCTAGTAACAGCTTAACCATAAACACCTCCACATAAGAAAAGCCTATTATTCTCTGTATTCTATCTCACGAAACCTCAGATACACCTTTGATTTTCAAACTTTTTACAATGAAAAGCAGAACACAGCCTGTTTTTTGACATAAAAAAAACCGAATAAATCGGCTTTTTTTATCAAACAATATTAATGCTTAAAGGGGTCTTTTAATACTATTGTTTCTACACGGTCTGGACCGGTAGAAATGATATCGATCGGCACACCCACTTGAGCCTCTATAAAACGAATATAATCTTGAGCGTTTTTCGGTAAAGATTCAAAATCTGCAGCACCTACAGTAGATTCAGACCAACCCGGAAGCTCAACATATACAGGTCGAGCCGCTTCATAGCCTTCACTATCAATCAATGAGCCAGATACCGCTTCGCCTTGATCATCTGAATAAGAAACACATACCTTAATCGTTTCAAACCCATCAAGAACATCTAATTTAGTTAGGCACAAACCTGAAACTGAATTGATTTGAACAGCATGCCTTAAAGCAACCGAGTCAAACCAACCACAACGACGTGCACGCCCAGTAGTAGCACCGAACTCATGGCCACGCTCAGCCAAGGTTTCACCGTCTTTATCAAACAATTCTGTAGGGAACGGACCTGAACCAACACGAGTCGTATAGGCCTTAGTGATTCCAAGAACATAATCTAAGTATAAAGGTCCAAAACCAGTTCCTGTAGGCGCCCCACCAGCTGTTGTATTAGAAGAGGTAACATATGGATAAGTACCGTGATCAACATCCAGCAACGATCCTTGAGCACCTTCAAACATAATATTTGCGCCAGATTTGCGTAAATCATGAAGAAGAGAAATCGTATCCGTAACCATTGGCCGTAAGAATTCAGCCATTTTTAAGCCGTTTTCATAAACCTCTTCATAGGAGATTTCATCGACATTGTAATAATTTTTCAACATGAAATTATAGTAAGATAGAACCTCTTTCAACTTCTCAGCAAAACGCACTGGGTCTAGTAAATCTCCCACACGAATTGCACGACGAGCTACCTTATCTTCATACGCAGGCCCAATACCACGTCCTGTAGTGCCTATTTTTTTAGCACCTTTAGCAACTTCACGAGCCTGATCCATAGCAATATGATAAGGCAAAATCAAAGGACAGGCCCCACTGATACGCAACCTTTCTACGGCAGGAATACCTTGCTCTAATAATTCATTTACTTCTTTAAGCAGAGCTTCAGGACAAAGAACAACGCCATTACCGATAACACACTGCACATTATTACGTAAAATCCCTGAAGGAATCAGATGCAGAACAGTTTTCTTCCCATCAATAACTAGGGTATGTCCTGCATTATGACCACCTTGAAAGCGCACTACAGCAGCAACTTCCTCAGTTAGCAAGTCTACAACTTTACCTTTACCTTCATCACCCCATTGGGTGCCTAGAATAACTACGTTCTTACCCATAATTTCAGGTCTCATTTAATTATCAACAAAATTTTACAGATTAGCAGCAAGTGTCTGCCAATCTCCATTAACACAAACCAATTTGAAATCGGCTTTCTGATCTAAGCTCACATCACCTAAATCTTGAATAACCTTATAGCCTTCTGACCGTAATTTAGTAATGGCACTCCATAAAGCAACATCGTTGCCAGCAGGAGCCAAGACGACGTTGCTTAGAGGCAGATCGAAATCGGACAACAGAACCAATGTTTTTAAATCAGCACTAAACCCAGTTGCAGGGCGCGAACGACCAAAAACCTCACCAATATTATTATAACGCCCACCACGAGCTATTGCATTGCCTTGACCCGGCAAATATGCAGCAAAAACCAACCCGGTATGGTAGCTATATGAAACCAAATCACTTAAGTCAAAATGAAACTGAACACTTGGATAACGCAGAGAAATCGTCTCTTTTATCCATTGAAGTTGATCCAATGCAGCGTCTGTTTTTTCACTTACCCCACCAATTAACTCACGCGCTTGAGCTATTACAGATTCATCCCCACACAAGCGAGGCAATACATTCAACCAACCAGCTTGACATGCAGGAAGGTCAAGAGAGGCAACAAAAATAGCTAACTCAGGAAGGTCTTTTGTTTTATAAAACTCAGAAATCACATCTCTTTGATTATCTGACAAATCACAAAATGAAAGTAACTCACGGACAATATCAACGTGCCCTAAGTCCAGTACTGGCGAATATATACCTGATGCAAATAAGGTGTCGATCATTAGGGACAAGATTTCAACATCACTATCTATACCCCCATGACCATACAATTCAGCGCCAATTTGAATTGGGCTACGTGTACCATCCAATCCTGATGGCACAGTCCTCAAAACACTACCACAATAAGACAATCTTTGGATGGCCTCACCTTTTAGGCAATGAGCATCAATTCTAGCAACTTGCGATGTAAAGTCTGCACGAATACCCATCATACGACCTGACAACTGATCAATCACTTTAAAGGTCTCATTCTCTAAATCAGAACCAGCACCTGTCAAAAGAGAGTCTAGATATTCTAACAAAGGAGGGATAACCAGCTGATACCCCCAAGAATGATGTAAGTTAAGCAAAGTTCTTCTTAAATGCTCAATTCTTTCTGCTTGCGCAGGCAAAGACTCATCGACCCCATCAGGGAGTAACCAACGATCAGCTAATGTCATTCATTTTTCCTCTTAGCTTCGTACCAAATAAAGCAGCAACAAACCCAATAACATACTTACAGCACCCAATACACGCAAATTCATATTTGAGCTAGCTATGGCTTTAAACATTATTTTTCGCCAAACATCAGGCATAAGAAATGGCAAGATACCTTCAAAAATCAATAGAAGACTTGCTCCAACAAGCAGCGATTGAAACAGTTCGTGCATATATTCTCATTTTCTAAACATGAAAAAACCGGGTAAGATCCCGGTTTCCCCAATCATAACATGTTTCCTATTTGAACAAATAGACTACAAATAAGAATCAGATCAAATATAAAGCTTTAAGGGTCAGTTTTATTTAAGTATTTAAAGAACTCACTATCCGGCTTCACTACAAAAATATCACCTTGAGAACTAAAGCTTTCTCTATAAGCTTGTAAGCTACGATAAAACTCGTAGAACTCAGGATCTTGAGTATAAACACTCGAATAGATATTCGCTGCAACCGCATCACCATCACCTCGAATAATTTCTGAGTCACGGTACGCTTCAGACTCCAATACTACTTGCTGTCTGTCGGCATCGGCACGAATACCTTCAGCAAGCTCCAGACCTTTTGATCTGTGCTCTCTGGCTTCACGCTCACGCTCTGTACGCATACGCTGATATACAGACTCACTAACATCTGGAGGAAGATCTATTCGCTTAACCCGAATGTCAACAATGGTAATACCCAACTCAGATTTAGCAACGCCATCCAAACCGACACGCAACTCATCCATCAGCTGATCACGCTCACCAGAAACAACTTCATGCATGGTACGTTCACCAAACTGATTCCTCAATCCAGTATCCACTCGTGAGGACAATACACGATTAGCAATCACTTCATCACCAGATGTTGCGGTGTAGAATTTGGAAACAGATTCAATACGCCATTTAACATATGAATCAACAATTACAGCCTTTTTCTCAAGCGTTAAATAACGTTGAGGACGAGAGTCCATTGTTAATATACGCGCATCAAACTTTTTAACTTCGTTCATAATAGGAAGTTTAAAGTGCAACCCAGGCTCAACATCCGCTTCGACAATTTCACCAAACTTTAATACAACTGCACGCTCAGTCTCTTTCACAACATACAGAGTTTGTGAAGCGACCAAAACCAGAACAAGGACAACAAACAATAAAGAAACAGATAAATTTTTCATTAATTGCGACCCTCTCTACGTGTTACACCCTGTCTCTTGCGTATTTCCTCTATAACCTGATCGGTGATATTACCGATATTTGATGATAGTACTGAGCTAGAAGCAGTTGATGATTCAACCGGTTTACTGCCCATTATCTTATCAAGCGGCAAATACATCATATTATTTCCACCTTCGACGTCTACAATCACTTTGCTCGACTTAGAATACACTTCCTCGATGGTTTCAATGTATAAACGCTTCTTAGTAACAACTGGCGCTTTTAAGTACTCTTGATACAAGCGATCAAAACGATCCGCTTGACCAGAAGCCCTTGCAACAATCTCAGAACGATAAGCTTCTGCTTCTTCGCGAATACGCTGCGCTCGACCACGTGCTTCAGGAATTATACCGTTTGCATACGATTCAGCTTCATTTCGAACACGCTGCTCATCTTCTTTCGCTTTAATAACATCATCAAATGCTTCTTGCACTTGAGTCGGTGCTTGAGTATTTTCGACGTTAACTTTTGATATTAACAAACCCGTGCCATATACATTAATGTAGTTCTGCAACCGAGTTTTAACATCATCAGCCAACAATTCACGACCTTCGGTTAGAATCTGATCCATTTCAGAACTACCAACAACATGCCTTAGCGAACTCTCAACTGCTTGAGCTAAACTGCCCTCAGGATTACGCACATTTAACAGGTAGTTTTTAGGTTCACTAACAGAGTACTGAACTGAAACACCCACCTCTACAATGGCCTCATCAACCGTCAGCATCAATGCTTTATGATCATGGGAACGTACTTTTGTTACATTAACTTTACTAACCGTATCTATCATTGGTGGATTCCAATGAAGGCCCGGCATCACAGTCTCATGGTATTTACCCAATCGCAGAACAACACCACGCTCTTGTTGATCCACCTGATAAACACCTGACGCCCCCCACAAACCTAAAAGGCCAATGATAGCGATAGTAACAACACTTCCACCAAGTTTATTGGAAAAACCGCCGCCACCAGAAGAGCCGCCACCTCGACCACCCTTTTTAACGCCAAGCATTTCCATTAACTTACCAAAGGCTTCATCCAAATCTGGCGGCCCTTGTTCATTTTGTTTTTTTCTTCCCCATGGATCATTTTCTGGGGATTCGTTGCTTTTATCGGTATCTGACTTACCACTTGAGTTACGATCTTTATTAGAATCCCAAGGGTCTTTGTCGTTATTACCCGGTTCATTCCAGGCCATAAAACCTCTCCATTACTATTCAAAAATCTCAAAAAACTAAGCTACAAGCAATTCTTCTTTACTTAAGCCTGTTTTCGCTAAAATCTGTAAAAAATCTTTTTCAGGCAGACGAACATTTAAAATTGAACGACCATCCTCTCCAAATTCTTCAGAAACAACTGCGCCATGTTCAAACATAAACGCTCTAAACCTGCCGGAGTCTCTAGGTAACACCAGAGTTTCTTCGATAACATCAACACCAAGAAGTTCAGAAATTGCCTCTTTTAATAAAGACACCCCCTCACCGGTCTTAGCTGACAACCAAACACGATATGGCTTACCACTTTCATCACGATCAATACGAGGTTCAACCCCAGAAAGAGCATCAACTTTATTAAACACAACAAGTGTCGGTATTTCATAAGCACCGATTTCATGCAGAACATCGTTTACATGCTGGATATTTTCATTTCTAGATGAATCACTTGCATCAACAACATGCAACAAAAGATCAGCTTCAGACGATTCTTTTAATGTTGCCTGAAACGCTTTAACTAATCGATGAGGCAATTGCCTGATAAAACCCACTGTATCAGCCAAAACAATGGCACCTATTTCAGGCATATCCAAACGGCGAAGAGTGGGATCTAGCGTGGCAAAAAGTTGATCCGCTGCAAAAACTTCAGCACCAGTGGCTCGGTTAAACAACGTAGATTTACCTGCATTTGTATAACCAACCAAAGAAACTGTTGGCGTTGCTGAACGAGCTCTAGCTCTACGGCTTTGATCTCGCTGAACACCGACCTTATCTAAACGTTGCTGAATCGCTTTGATACGATCACGAATCAAGCGACGATCACTTTCAAGCTGGGTTTCACCTGGGCCGCGGTTACCAACACTACCTTGACGCTCTAAGTGAGTCCAACCTCGAATTAATCGAGTAGATAAGTGATGCAATTGAGCCAACTCAACCTGAAGCTTACCTTCATGAGTTCTGGCTCTTTGCGCAAAGATATCTAAAATTAAGCCAGTTCTATCAAGAACTCGACATTTTAAAAAACTTTCAAGATTACGCTCTTGAGATGGTGTAAGTGAATGATCAAAGATAACAACTTGCGCCTCTTCACGGACGACAATTTCCATGATTTCTTCAAGCTTACCTTTACCTACAAAATGTTTAGGATCAGGCTTTTGACGAGACCCCGTTACAACAGCAACAGGATCAGCACCAGCTGATATTGCGAGTTCCACACACTCTTCAGGTCCATACGAATTTAATGGGTCATTAAAATCGATATGAACAAGAACAGCTAGATCACCACTTTCTGGGCGTTCAAAAAACAAATTACACTTCCTATACTAGCCCGACTAATAGCAGACTATTCAGTTGCATCTTCTGGAGCATCAGGAGATGGGATACGAATTGTACGAGATGGTACCACTGTAGAAATAGCGTGTTTATATACCATCTGACTCACTGTATTTTTCAGCAAAATAACAAACTGATCAAATGATTCAATTTGCCCTTGTAATTTAATACCATTTACCAAAAAAATAGAAACGGGTACTCTTTCTTTACGTAGAACGTTAAGATAAGGGTCTTGTAATGATTGCCCTTTTGACATTGGAATCTCCTTAAATAAACAAAAAAATAGGCAAAAAAGCAATTAATTGCCATTAAAACAATATTATAGATAGTACACGAATTCTTTTTCTATTTCCCTATATAATCCTGCTTTCAATGTATTTCAAGGCCTGCCCTGAAAGATCTTTCGATAAACTATCAAACACTTGCAAATTTTCCCAGCTTCGCAACCAAGTAATCTGACGCTTTGCCAACTGCCTAGTTGCAATCACCCCTTTATCTATAGCATCATTTAGAGAACACTGCCCATCTAAATGCATCCATAACTGCCTATAACCGACACAACGAACAGACGGTAAATCAATATGAAGATCCCCCCTTTCGTATAAAGTAACGACCTCCTTTAAAAAACCTTGCTCCATCATAATGTCAAACCTTTCAGCAATACGTTGATGCAAAATAGAGCGCTCAACTGGCATGACTGCTATATCAAGAGTTTCAAAAGGCAAGCTTTGAGCCATTTGCTCAGCCCACAAATCCGTCATAGTCCTGCCACTAATCAAAAAAACCTCCAATGCTCTTTGAAGCCTTTGAGGATCATTAGGGTGAATTCGCTGAGCTGCAATAGGGTCAACTTCTGCCAACTTTGCATGAACATGAGCCCAACCATTGGCTTCAGCATCAAGCTCAATACTGGCTCTAATTTCCTGATTCGCCTGGGGCATGATAGCCAACCCCTTTTTCAAAGCATTGAAGTACATCATAGTCCCACCGACTAGCAAAGGCGTTTTACCTTCTGCTAGGATCTCTTCAATATTTACTTTAACATCTCTTAAAAAATCAGCCGCGGAATAAGACTCAAGAGGGTCAATAATATCAATCAAACGATGGGGCGCTACCTCTAACATGTCTTTATCCGGTTTCGCCGTCCCAATATCCATTCCCTTGTAAACCAAAGCGGAATCAACACTTATTATTGAATAATTATGATTTTGTACCAGATCAACAGCAAGACCCGTTTTACCAGATGCCGTTGGCCCCATTAAACACACAACAGAAGGCTTTTTCACTAGCGACCTCTTAAAAAAAGTTTGTCTAAATCAGTCATACTTAACTCTGTCCACGTAGGTCGCCCGTGATTACACTGCCCACTTCTCTCCGTTATTTCCATATCACGTAATAAACTGTTCATTTCAGTAATTGTTAGCTTACGATTCGCTCGAACCGAGCCATGACAAGCTATTGACCCCATTAATTCATTCGCCCTTGCTTCTAATAAGTCTGTCCCACCATTTTCATTCAAGTCGCTAATAACATCTCGAACAAGGCTCTCGACGTTTGAATCAATCAAAACAATAGGAACCTCTCTCACCATTACACTTTCTAAACCTGTGCGCTCAACTACAAAACCAAAACGATTAAATACGCCCCCATCACTTTCAACAATATCGGCTTCACTTTGAGAAACCGACACATTAATTGGCACCAATAGAGGTTGAGAGACAATAGTATTTTTATAAAACGCTTCCTTCATTCGCTCATATATAATTCTTTCGTGTGCGGCATGCATATCAACAACAATCAACCCATTTGCATTTTCTGACAGAATATATACCCCATGTAATTGAGCAACAGCAAAACCCAAAGGAGGGATAACAGATCTATTTTCTTGAATTGAAAAGACATTATCAACTTTCTGAATTTCACCTGTTTCAGGGTTAACATACTCTTGCTGAGTATCAATACTACTGACACTTTCAGCAAATCGACTCAACTCGCCAACTGTAGAAAGCTGCCCTCGTATGTCTCTTGAGCTAATAGAAGGCTGTTGATAATCAGAAAAACCTTCACTTCGTGAACCAGAACCACTTACAACTCCTGAGCCAGAGTAACCCGCCGTTGAAGTAGGATTTAATGATAAATTGGATTGCGTTTTAATTTCACCCTCTTGAGAGGAAGCACCTCTATTATCAACAGCGCCCAAATCAGATTCGCTAGATTGAGGCCTCACATCTGCCAATACTTTATGAATTTTACTAAACAGAAAATCGTGGACCAAACGCCCATCACGAAACCTAACCTCATGTTTCGTAGGATGAACATTCACATCTACCGTTGCCGGGTCCAACTCTAGATACAAGACAAACGTAGGATGCCTGCCATTATATAAAACATCTCGATACGCTTGACGAACAGCATGTGCAACTAATTTATCCTTTACTACACGACCATTTACAAAGAAATACTGCAAATCAGCCTGAGAGCGAGAAAAAGTAGGTAAACCTATCCAGCCCCATAACCTTAAACCCGCAGCCTCAACATCCAATGTTAATGAGTTTTCAATAAACTTTTTCCCCAACAGAGACGCCAATCGATGCTCAGCACTCATTTGGTCCCCTACAGCCCTCAAATCATAAACCTGTTTGCCATTATGACTCAGACGAAACCCAACATCATAGCGACTTAAGGCAATACGCTTTAATACCTCTTCAAGGTGTGAGAACTCTGTCTTCTCTGTTCGCAAAAACTTTCTTCTTGCGGGAGTATTAAAAAATAAATCCCTGACTTCTATGGTTGTTCCATGCAAGTGTGACGCAGGTTTAATCGCCGTCGCCATGTCCTTACCTTCTGCCTCAACCCTCCAAGCCTCATTGCTATCTTGAAACTTAGAAGTCAACAATAAACGCGAAACAGAACTGATACTTGCAAGAGCCTCCCCACGAAAGCCTAACGTTTGGACAGATTCCAGATCATCTAACGTATGAATTTTACTTGTCGCATGACGACTTAGAGCCAAAGCCAAATCGTTTTTTTCAATTCCATAACCGTTGTCACGTATTTTTATTTGTCGAACACCACCCTGCTCAATCTCAACGTCTAATTGAGTTGCTCCCGCATCCAAGCTATTTTCCAGTAGTTCTTTTACAACAGATGCTGGTCGCTCAACAACCTCACCTGCGGCAATCTGGTTTGCCAATCTAGGGCTAAGTAAATGTATTCTTTGCATATAAATTAGAACCTATAACATTGCTCAGACTCATTAGCATTTAAAACGCTGAATCTAAAACACTGATTAACTGCTTGGGAGGGTGAGTTTTTGACCAATACGAATCACATCATTTTTGATATTATTCGCATTGCGTAACCGACTAAGAGAAACATTATTTTTCTTTGCTATTTCAGACAAAGTATCACCCTTAGAAACAGTATAGACTCGCAATCTAGACTGCCTTTGCTTCCATTCTAATAAAGTACCGGTTGGTGGGTTTTTTGAAAATGATGCCACGACACCTTTCGAAATAGCTGAGGCCAATTTTTTCCTATAAGCAAAACTACCTAGGTTTTTGGCTTCTGTGGCATTCGAAACAAACCCAGTTTCAACCAAGATAGATGGGATATCTGGAGATTTCAAAACCACAAAACCTGCTTGCTGAACAGTATTTTTATGCAATCTAGCCACAGCACCCATTTGATTCAATACACTGGACCCAACATCTAAACTAAATTGGATCGTAGAATTCATTGACATATCCAATAACACTTCAGCAAGAAGCTGATCCTTATCATCAAGAGAAATACCTCCAACCAGCTCGGCTGATTGCTCTTGTTCAGCCAACCAGCGCCCCATCTCACTCGTCTTACCACCTAATGACAGAGCCCAGACAGACGCACCTCTAGCACTTGATTTAGTAAATGCATCCGCATGAATTGAAATAAGCAAATCTGCATTTGATTCACGCGCCAGTTGAGATCGTTTTCTTAACGGAAGATAAACATCAGAAGAACGGGTTAAAACAGGTTTAAAACCTTGAACCTTAGAAAGGTTTTTTGAAAGCTCCCTTGCTATAGAAAGCACTATGTCTTTCTCACGAACTTTATATTTACCTATAGCACCAGGGTCTTTTCCACCATGGCCAGCATCAATTGCAATGACAATATCTCGCTTCCCTCCACCAATGCTGGATACACTTTTAGGGACAGAGACTTTTTTAGTTTCGCCATACTCTAATTCGACCAATATCCTAGGACCAAATTTTCCGGAAGCAGAAAGAGTAGAACTTTTCGATTTCACTTTCTTTGATAAGTCTAAAACAAAACGCACTCCGCTCTCTCTTTGGGCAAATCGCACTCGATTTAGTACGCCAGAGGGGAGTTTTTTCAAAATGCCTTCAGAGGACTTAGGGAAAGTGGAATTTTCTATATCCAAGACGACTCGATCAGGAGCAGATAAAGAAAACATTTTATGCTCAGTGGATTTAGTTAGCTCAAAAACAAGACGAATTACGCCTTGTTGCTCAGCAATGCGAACATCTTTAACCTCAACAGCAAAAGCCTTTCCGCCACAAAATATAGCCAACACTAAAAACAAAATTTGTGACAGGAAAATACTATTTTTTACATTCATATCATACAGCTAGAGTTAATAATGCCTTCACTATAACGGCAACCAACAAAGAGCTCAATAAAGCGATGAAACATTACCCTTCCCTTACAAGGAATTAAATTTATTTAGTGCAGTCTCACCAACAAGCGAGTTTGCTTCAATTGAGACAAGCCTGCCATCTTTCAAAAATGCTATATCAATAATTAAATCCGCATTTGGAAGCACACCATCCCCTTTATCGGGCCATTCTACCAAACACAGAGATGTGTCCTGAAAATAATCGCGTATTCCCATATACTCCAACTCTTCTGGATCCATTAATCTATACAAATCAAAATGATATACTGTCTTAGACTCTATTTCATAAGGCTCGACTATCGTATAAGTCGGGCTCTTTACTGGCCCTAAGTAATCAAACCCTTTTAAGACACCTCTAACCAATGTCGTTTTCCCCATCCCTAGGTCGCCATTAAAGTGAACAGACTTTAATTCTGTAAAAAGAGAAGCTAGACTCTGACCTAACGTATCCATAGCCTCTTCACCACAAACTGTATATTCAACTCTCATTTCATTCACCTAAGGTTCAGACAAATACTTTCTCAACAAACCCATTCAACTTAAATAAAAAAGACTTTTTTGCATTAACACAAAAAAGCCCCTCTTACATATGCCAACACACTAAACCTTGAAGAAAGTTCCTCGATAATACTTAAGCTCTTCAATAGATTCCTTAATGTCGTCTAAAGCCAAATGGGCACCTTGCTTTTTAAATGCATCCAATATTTCAGGCTGCCAACGACGCGCAAGCTCTTTGATCGTACTAACATCAATATAACGATAATGGAAAAAAGCCTCTAATTCAGGCATATACTTCCAAAGAAAACGCCTATCTTGACCAACACTGTTACCACAAATTGGAGAAGCGCCTTTGGGTACATACTGAGATAAAAATTCTATCGTTTGTCGCTGCGCTTCTTCCATATCAATTTCAGTCGTAAGCACTCGTTTCGTTAGACCGGATTCACCATGGTGCTGCGTACACCATTCATCCATCGCATCCATTGTTGCTTTCGACTGACTTATTGCTAGATTCGGGCCTTCAGCAAGAACATTTAAGTTCTTATCCGTAACAATGGTTGCAATCTCAATAATCGTATTTGATTCTGGATCTAATCCGGTCATTTCTAAATCAATCCAAATAAGATTCTCTTTGTTTAAACTCATTTTTGCCAAATCCTTTATTAACGTTGCCAAGCATTATACTCTATGCCACAAAATAATGGACCATGAAATAGAATGTCAAAAAGAAAACTTACAAAACATCAAGCTTGGCGTATTGAAAAAATACACAAAGAACGCTCAGAGCGAGTTCTCAAAAGATCCGAACGAGCTGAAGAAGTTTTACAGTCCTCAGATTTAGGGGCTGAAACTGAAGGCTTAGTCATCTCCCATTTCGGCACTCAGGTCGAAGTGGAAGGTCTAACGGAACCCTACAAAGGCCTATCTACAAAATGTAATTTAAGAGCCAATTTAGGGCAACTTGTTACAGGAGACAGAGTTGTTTGGCGCCCACAAAAAAGTGAGGGCGGTGTTGTTGTTGCTACACTAGATAGATCAAGCTCCCTTTCAAGGCCTGATATACATGGAAGGTTAAGACCCGTTGCTGCAAACATTGATCACATAGTGATTGTTATCGCCACTGAACCATTAGCTCATGCAAACCTAATTGATCGTTATCTCGTTGCGGCTGAAACAGTAGGTATTCAACCTGTTATTTTGCTCAATAAAACCGATTTAATAAACGACTCAAACCGGGACGAATTAGAAGAACTTCTGTCGACCTACCAAGACCTTGGTTACGACGTAATCAGAACCTCCATCCAGAACCAAAATGGAATGGACAGCCTCTATTCATTTCTAAAACAAAAAACAAGCGTATTTGTTGGCCAGTCAGGAGTTGGCAAAAGCTCATTAATCAACAAACTCCTACCTGGCATTGATATCGCTGTTGGGGAACTCTCAACAAAACGCAAAAAAGGTACGCACACCACAACAACTGCTAGGTTATTTCACATACCGCAAGGCGGGGATTTAATTGACTCCCCAGGAATCAGGGAGTTTGGTCTTTGGCACATATCTGAAGATCAGCTTTTAAACGGCTTTATAGAATTCAAAGATCACCTAGGCTATTGTCGATTTAGGGATTGCTCTCATGAAAAAGAACCTGGTTGCGCCATCCTTGAAGCATTAGAACAAAATAAAATCAGTCAAAAACGCTTTAAAAGCTACTTAAGAATAAAACAATCCATATTAGAAAACACTTAACAATCGATTAAAACACGGACTCTGGGTCTAGCTTTATTGCTTGCTCAAACACCTCAAAACCAAACCGCTTTCGATTCCTTTCAACTAAAGCTTGATAGGAGTCGTCATTAAGTATTGTTATGGTAATTCGTCTATTTTGAGGGCTTTCTAAGTTAAATTGGTCGTATGGAATATGATCAGCCAATCCAACAACTTGCGCAATCCTCAAACCAAAAACACCACTTTCTTCCATAATACGTCTTGCTGCATTCGCCCTTCTTGACGATAGATCCCAATTATTCAACTCACCCTTACCAAAAGGAGAAGAGTCGGTATGACCAGAGATAACAATTGGATTTTCAATTTCTTTAATAATTCCCCCCATACTTAATATAAGATTTTCTACATCAGGCAGCATGATGTCACTACCTTTTTCAAACATTGGTTTTTCAGGATCATCCAAGAAAGTCACTCTTACACCTTCAGGAGTAATTTCAAGTTTTACGTTTTTCTCAGATTCATCAAGTTGCTTTAATTTAGTAAGGGAGTCATCTGCTAAGGCATTCAGTTTTTCCAACTCATCCCCTTTGTTACCCTCTCCCTTATCTTTCTCCCGAGTAAGCTCTTGAGTACTACCAGCTTCGGTTAAGTCAATTTGCAGCTTCTTCTCTATACTCTTTGCCGGGCTTCCACCCAAATCAATCGGGTTTGCACTAAAGCCTGCCGTTGCGGGTCCCAAGGGATCATTAAAATACCCTTCAATTACTGCCAATTCTTCAGGCGAAGAAGTATTAAGAATCCATAACACGAGAAAAAAAGCCATCATAGCCAAAGCAAAATCTGCTAACGCAATTTTCCAAGCACCACCATGCGCACCGTGCTTTTTTACTTTTTTAACCCTACGAATAACTAAGTTCTCTGCATTACTCATAATGAATGCCTAAGTAGTCAATTTTATTAGCTATAAAATCCATTTAATGTATTTATCTAGCGATATTGCTTTAAATAATCGGATAGATCTGAGAAGTTTGGTCGTAATTCAACTGGCAATAACTTTCGTCCAGATTCAACCGCAACTGGCGGGGAATAACCTGCAACAGAAGATACAAGGCAGGTTTTAATGCATAAATACGCTTTCACCTCGTGCTGCCCTAAACTCTCCAAATGTGATGCCACAGGCCCTACAAAACCATAAGCAAAGAACACCCCTAAAAATGTTCCTACTAACGCAGCCGCAACATGTGCACCAATCTCTTCCATCGGCCCACCAATAGAGCCCATCGTGATAACAATCCCCAGCACAGCTGCAACAATTCCAAAGCCTGGTAGAGCTTCCGAGACTTTATTAACTGCATGAGAAGGCGCTACCAACTCTTCTTCTATTTGCTCAATTTCAGCATCCATCATCGCGTCCATTTCATGCGCAGGTAATCCTGTAAGTGTGAAAATACGATAATTGTCTGTTAGGAAATGAATCATTTCATGATCTCTTAACACATCAGGAAACTCCAAGAACAAGTCACTATTGAATGGGTCCTCAATATCCTCTTCAATTGACAAAAAACCATCTTGACGACTTTTTTGAAACAGCCTGTATGTAAGCGATAATAATTGCAAATAAAAATTCTTATTATGCCTACTGCCAAACAAAACCTGAGGCAGCATTTTGAACACTTTTTTCTGCAAGGACAACGGATTAGCCGTCATAAAAGCACCGAGAGCAGAACCGCATATTATCAACACTTCAAAAGGCTGCCAAAGCGCAATTAAATTACCATGCGAAGCAAGATAACCTGTAATAACACTAACAATAACAACCAACATACCCAGTACTGCAAACATATTTTTAATCCCTAAGCTTTCTTAGTGTATGCTCAACCAAGATTATACAGTATGATAAATGACATCATGATTCTATATCATGATGTCTGTAGTAAATTAATTAGAGCCATTAATGTAACCAGCTATGAGCGACAAGTCACCCTTTGGCCTAGAAGAATGGCTAACTTTTTTACAAAGCAAAAAATTACCAGTCAGTGCTGGCAATTTTTCTCGCCTTAAAAAGCAAATAAAGTCTCCAGATGAAACACTAGACAAACTCCAAAACAACATTTCATCAGAACCTTTTTTGGCATTTACCATACTTTCCGAAGCAAATAGAGTTGTCCACAACAAACGCTCGGACATAAAGACTCCCAACCACGCAGCATCTATGGTGGGAATGAATGGCTTATCAAAAGCACTTAGCCGATTAGAACCTTGTGAGTACTCTAAAAAGAATCCTGCCCATAAGGAATTTCTACGTCAAGTACAAATAAGCTATGAAGCAGCATCTATTGCCAGAAGGTGGGCCATAGAAAAACGTAGCAATACCTACGACGATATATTTTGGGTTACATTTTTCAGAGACGCCGTAAGGTGGATGATGTGGTTTTATGCTGAACCGCAAATGAGTCTAATGGTAAACCACTTAAAAGAAGGGAAATCATTAAAACAAGCTGAAGAATCATCAATTGGGTGTAGGTTGGATGAATTATCCGTAAAGCTTTTTCAAATATGGCAAATACCTAACATGATAATCCATTCTTTTTTATCAGAGCATATTCCAAATTCAAAAGAGCTGCAAAAACTGGCTAATTTAGCGTCTGATCCAGATTCAATGCCAGGCTTCACTGAAGACAAACGGCTAACCATATTGGCAAACAGTCAACTATTACTCGCATTTTGCGCCACTAAAGTTGCTCATGGAGCGAACAACATTGGCTGGGGATCAAAAAATCTCACCCTTTATTACCAAGTTCTTGCCTGTGTACTTCACTGCAAACAAGGGCGTGTTGTGCAAGCCACACACTATGCAACTGTTGAGGCTGCCCAGCTTTACTCTTACTCAGACAAACTTCCAATAGCCTGCCAGTTACTTTCTCCAAATTTATTTGCCACGAAAAACACACAAGCTAACGCGAAAAAAACGGCCCCTAAAATCGAGCCAACAAAAATTATAAACCAACTTTATAAGAACTATACTGGCGATCAAAAGCAACTAATCAAAGAAACATTAAAAGCAATCAAAACGGTGATTCCAAACGCCCAGCATGCACTTGTTTTAGCTTACAAACATCAATCAAAGAAAATATCTCCAATACTTCAATTCGGTTATGACATTAATACGTTAAAACAAATTAACTGGAATACACCTTCGATCGTACTATCTCGTCTAGCAAAGAAACAAAGTGTATCTAACCTACCGAGTAACAAGCTTAAAACAACCATTGATAAATTCCCGCTATCAGTTCAGCAAATCCTAGATGAGCGAGGTCATATGATTATTGGCTCTTGCCCAGAAAACTCTGGTAGCACATTTATAATTTGGCTTGATACCCGAGCCAAATTCACAGATGTAGACTTTAATAAATTTAAATCTATAATTTTAACAGTGAGCAAAGCGTTAGCCAAAAACTAACGCATTTACCATTGAACAGGACTCCTCCAGTGAATAAAAATCAACTTTTTGCGTTCGCACAACACATCACCCCACAAAAATCACTTTCTCGATTCATCGGACGCATTGCCGAATGTGAAACAGACTTTATTAAAGATACTTTTATTAAGCATTTCGTCAACAAATATAAAGTTGATATGTCCCAAGCTATTGAAAGTGATCCATTTGCCTATCGTAATTTTAATGATTTTTTCACTCGGGCGATTAAACCCGAACTTCGACCCATTACCGATGCTGAAAACAGTATTGCTTGCCCTGCCGATGGCGCAGTTAGCCAAATAGGTGACATAGAATACGGCACTATAATGCAAGCAAAAGGTCACTCTTATAGCCTAACCTCTTTATTAGGTGGCGATACGGAGCTATCGAATTTATTTCTTGGAGGAAAATTTGCAACTGTCTATCTATCCCCTAAGGACTACCACAGAGTACACATGCCTTTAGATGGAAAATTAACAAAAATGATTCATGTACCCGGCAAACTATTCTCAGTAAATAAAGTAACGGCCGAAGAAATCCCATCCGTTTTTGCCAGAAACGAAAGAACCATTTGTTTATTTGAAACAGAAGCAGGGCCAATGGCTGTCATTCTCGTTGGCGCAATGATTGTAGCAAGCATTGAAACAACATGGGCAGGTCAAGTTACTCCCATGAGCAAAGACGTCGCTACTTGGGACTACAACCAGTTAAGTCAAATTAATTTAAAGAAAGGCGAAGAGATGGGGCGCTTTAAATTAGGCTCTACTGCGATTGTATTATTTGGGAAAGACGCTGTTGAATGGGAAGAAAGCTTGTCTGCTGAAACGCCTACGACAATGGGCATGCAGTTCGGTACAACAAGAAATTAACCTATAATAAAAAAACAACCGCATTAGATATGCTAATACGGTTGTTTTTAAATTTGCATCTGATCTAAAACCTCTCATACGAGAGCAACATTCACTTCAAAATAAAACTGATACCCTAAGGAAGCTCATCCTCAAACTCTTCTTTCGGTGGTGGAATTAAATCATCACGCGAGATATTTTGCGCTAACAGCAAATTTGCTGCAACGAAAACCGAAGAGTAAGTACCAATCACGACACCTACCAATAGCGCAAATGCAAAACTATGAATCGCCTCTCCACCAAAAAAGAACAACACTAGTAGCGTAAATATTGTTGTCAAAGAGGTTATTAAAGTTCTACCTAAAGTCTGGTTAATCGACTCATTTATCAATTCAACAGGCTCTATTTCACGCATAATTCTGAAGTTTTCACGAATACGGTCACATACAACAATGGTGTCATTTAATGAATACCCCACTACGGCCAGCAATGCTGCAAGCACTGTAAGGTCAAACTCCATTCCTAAAACAGAAAAGACACCCAAAGTAATAACAACATCATGAGCTAACGCAGCAACAGAAGCGAGAGAGAACTTAAATTGGAATCGAACAGCCACGTACATCATTACGATAGCCAAGGCCAATAACATGCCTAAGCCACCCTGTTCTCTTAACTCCTCTCCAACTTGAGCGCCTACAAACTCAGAACGCATTAGTTCAACGCCAGAGTCTTCAGCCTGTAAAGCAAGAAGAACCTCATCCCCTAATGTTGGCGTAAATACATTAGCCAGACGAACAACAACATCAGTAGAAGAACCAAAGTTCTGCACCACAACATCATCGTAACCATTATCAGCAAGAGAGCGTCTAACCTCATCTAGGTTTGGAGCAACATCGTATGCCACCTCAACCAATGTTCCGCCAGTAAAGTCCAAGCCAAACTCAAGCCCTCTGGTAGCTAACGAAACCAGTGAAATGACAATTAGCGCAAGAGAAAAGAGGGCCACCACTTTTCTCAAGGCCATAAATTGAATATTAGGTACTTTCACAATATGCCCCTTAAATTAACAAACGCTTATCTTTGCGCCCGCCGTACACTAGATTAATTTGTGCTCGTGTTACAAGAATAGCCGTAAACATAGACGTCAAAATCCCTAAAGATAAGGTCACAGCAAAGCCTTTTACTGGGCCAGTACCTACTGCAAACAAAATCACAGCAACTAATAAAGTCGTTATATTTGCGTCAAGAATGGTAGTAAAAGCACGATTAAAACCCGAATGAATGGCCTGCTGAGTGGGAGTACCTGCCGACAGCTCTTCTTTTATCCGAGAAAATATCAACACATTTGCATCAACGGCCATCCCCATTGTTAACACTATACCAGCTATACCAGGCAAGGTTAATGTTGCAGATAACAAAGACATACACGCCATCAAAAGCACGATATTCATAATCAGCGATACGTTCGCAAAAATCCCAAATACCTTGTAATAGACCAACATGAACAACATAACAACCAATAAGCCTATTTGAGCAGAAACCATTCCTAATCGAATATTCTCAGCGCCTAAACTAGGGCCTATCGTTCTTTCTTCTACAAAGTAAATAGGCGCAGCCAATGCACCTGCACGCAGCAGCAAAGCCAAATCAGAAGATTCTCTTGGACCATCTAACCCAGTGATACGAAATGAATTTCCTAAAGTAGACTGTATTGTTGCTAAAGAGATAATGCCTTTTTCACTAAAAGACTGACGCTCTTCAACTAACTCACCATCCACTTCAACAAATCTAGTACGCGACTTATGCTCAATAAACACCACCGCCATGCTACGACCAACAGCTGTTCGCGTGACTTTACTCATTTGCTTGCCGCCTTTCGTATCCAAGCTAATGTTTACTTGAGGCTGGCCATTTTCGTCAAAAGAGGAGTTTGCGTCGGAAACGCTCTCACCAGTAATAATGATGTCACGTTCTAGTCGAGCCGTTCTGCCTGATCCATTCCTAAAAGTCATTGATTCAACATTTGAAGAAGTCTCTTCAAGCGTTGCTTCCAAACGAAACTCTAAGTTGGCTGTTGCCCCAATAATACGTTTTGCCGCAGCCGTATCCTGCACACCAGGCAACTCAACAACAATTCGATTACTGCCCTGTCTCTGTACCAAAGGTTCAGCCACACCAAGCTCATTAACACGATTACGTAATGTTGTTAGGTTTTGTTGAAGGGCATAAGCTTCAATTTCTAACTTTGATGCTTCTGTAAAACGCGCCTCTAAGAAAAACTCACCGTCTTGTTCTTTTGTAGAATACAAGTACTCTTCGAATTCGTTCTCTAAAGTATCAAGAGCCAAATCCAAATCATTTTGCTTTAAGAAACGAATTGATAAAACACCACCATCGACATCAACTCGACGATAGCGAATTCTTTCTTGTCGTAACAATGTCTTCATTTCACTAGCCGCAACAACGAAGCGCTGCTGCAATGCTGCAGGTGTATCAACTTCTAGTAAGAAATGAACCCCACCACGCAAATCAAGACCCAGCTTTGCAGGGCCAGCACCAAACGACGATAACCAATCTGGCGTTGTTGGAACCAGATTTAATGCACTCACATAATCGTCACCTAAGACTGAAGAAAGAACTGGATTTGCAGCCAATTGATCTTCTCCGCTATTAAAACGGAACGTAGCACCTACAGATGTTAATTCTGCCGCTTTAAGCGATATATTGGCTTTTTCTAAAGCCTTTGACGCCTTTTCTAAAACACGCTCATCGACAACAACTGTCGCCTTTTGACTAGAAACCTGTAACGCTGGATCATCTGGATATAAGTTTGGTAACGCATAAAACACACCAAGCAATAACACAAAAACAATCAGCAAATACTTCCACAAGGGGTATTTGTTAAGCATAAATATTCCTTTACACCTAAAGAAAGAATTAGAAACATAAAAAAAGCGCCTTCATTTGGAGGCGCTTTTAAAGAGGTTAAATCGACTTGAGTGTGCCTTTAGGCAACACAGCAGCAACAGCAGCTTTTTGAAATTTCAACTCAACATTCTCAGATACTTCAAGAGCAACATAATTATCATCTACACGAGTTACTTTTCCAAGAACTCCGCCATTTGTTACCACTTCGGTACCCTTTGCTAATGATGACAAAAGGTTTTTATGTTCTTTCGCACGCTTTGCTTGAGGACGCCACATCAAAAAATAAAAAATAATGACAAAACCGACTAACAATACAATATTAAAAATACCAGCATCCGCAGGTGCGCCGCCTTCAGCATACGCTGGCGAGATCAATGCGATCATCTTTATACTCTCCAATTATTTAAACGTTATTTATGGTCATATACTTACGACCCTTCTTATTACGGAAGATTTTACTCAGCTAAAACGGGAACTTCTAGCCCCCTTTTTGCATAAAACTCACTAACATACTCATCAAACGTGCCTTCATCAAGAGCCTTTCGCAATCCAGCCATAAGATTTTGATAATAACGTAAGTTATGAATGGTATTTAATTGAGCCCCAACCATTTCTTGACACTTATCTAAATGATGTAGATATGACCGAGAAAAGTTTTTGCAAGTGTAACAATCACATTCACTGTCTAAAGGAGTTGTATCGTGACGATATTTTGCATTACGAATCTTCACAACCCCTTCTGAAGTAAATAAATGTCCGTTACGTGCATTTCGAGTTGGCATAACACAATCAAACATGTCTACCCCTCGTCGAACACCTTCAACTAGGTCCTCAGGTTTACCTACACCCATTAAATATCTAGGTTTATCCTTTGGCATTTTAGGCGTGATGTGATCTAGCACCTTCATCATTTCATCTTTTGGCTCACCAACAGATAAACCTCCGATTGCATAACCATCAAAGCCAATATCCACCAAACCTTCTAACGATTCATCTCTTAAAGATTCATACATGCTACCTTGAATAATGCCGAACAATGCAGAAGGGCTATCACCATGTTCTTTTTTCGAACGATCCGCCCAACGAAGACTCATCCTCATTGACTCTGCAGCCCTTTGCTCTGTTGCAGGGTAAGGCGTGCACTCATCAAAAATCATCACTATATCTGAGCCCAAGTCTTTCTGAACTTGCATCGAAATTTCAGGGCTCAAAAACACTTTTGATCCATTAATAGGTGACCTGAAACTTACACCTTCTTCAGTAATTTTTCTCATCTCACCCAATGAGAACACTTGAAAGCCACCAGAATCTGTTAAAATAGGTTTTTTCCATTGAGTAAAGTCATGTAGATCACCATGAGCCTTTACAACCTCTGTTCCCGGTCTTAGCCATAAATGGAACGTATTCCCTAAAATAATATCAGCACCAATTTCTTCAATGTCTTTGGTTAGCATTCCTTTTACTGTGCCATATGTCCCAACCGGCATAAATGCAGGGGTCTCAACATTGCCTCTAGGGAAACTCAAGGTTGCACGACGCGCCTTACCTGATTCGGCAGACACCTCAAAATCCATAAAACATTCGGGGCGTTTTTCACTCATTACTCTATTTCCTCACTCATCGGCCCGATTGCATTTGGGTTCCGACTAATAAACATGGCATCACCATAACTAAAAAAGCGATACTCTTCTGCGATTGCTGATTTATAAGCATTCATTACTTCTGCATAACCTGCAAAAGCACTAATTAGCATAATTAAAGTCGATTCAGGTAGATGGAAATTCGTTACCATTGCATCAACCGTTTTGAATTGGTATCCGGGATAAATAAAAATGCTCGTATCTCCCGTCATAGCCTCTAATACACCTGACTGGCTTGCAGACTCTAAACTACGAACACTGGTAGTACCAACTGCAATAACTCGACCGCCTTTTGCCTTTGTACTAGCGACTAGATCAACAACACTTTGCTCTACTTCAATATATTCTGCATGCATTTGGTGATCTTCCACTGTCTCTACCTTAACTGGTTGAAACGTTCCAGCTCCAACATGTAAAGTAACAAACGCAACTTGCACACCTTTATCTTTAATTTTTTGCAGAATAATGTCATCAAAATGCAAACCCGCTGTTGGCGCAGCTACAGCCCCCGGCTTCTCATTATAAACCGTTTGATAACGTTCTTTATCAAACTCTTCATCAGGTCTTTCGATGTAAGGAGGCAAAGGGATGTGCCCAATTCGCTCTAAAACTTCTAGAACAGGCTCTTCAAATTTCAGCCTAAATAACATCCCTTCACGACCTAACATCTTAACAGGGACATTCTCACCATTATCCGTGCCTAGAATAATATCACTCCCCTCTTTGGGAGACTTACTAGAACGAACATGTGCCAAGATCTCATATGGCGTCAATAAACGCTCAACCAAGATCTCTAATTTGCCACCAGATGCTTTTTGCCCGAATACTCGAGCAGCAATAACTCTAGTATTATTAAAGACCATGAGGTCACCGGGATTAACTAGATCAAGTATTTGCTCAAATGAACGGTGACACAATTCACCTGTTTCACCACTTAATTGCAGTAAACGACTTGAAGTACGCTCTTTAGCAGGGTAACGAGCAATTAAAGAATCAGGTAAATCAAAGCGATAATCAGAAACTCGCATGGTTTAGCAGCACTCATAAAAAAAAGACCCAGCATTCTAGCGAAAATTAGAGCAAAAAGGTATGAATGCTGCTACATCTTAAAAAAAAGTCCTGAAGTCACACAAAAGATTTGACATAAATAGAAAAACAGACATAATACAGCGCACGTTTTCAAGCCAGTGTGGTGGAATTGGTAGACACGACGGATTCAAAATCCGTTGCCTAATAAGCGTGGCGGTTCGAGTCCGCCTACTGGTACCATATAAAAAAACCTGATCCATGTGATCAGGTTTTTTTTTAGCATTCATCCAGTCTTCTTATTCAATTTGAATGAAAAGCCTCACCTATAAATTCGAGAAAATAATGAATCGCCGCAAGAAAGCAAAACAAATACTGACCAAAAAAGCCAAGAAAGCAAACGAGAAAAATCTCCCAAAAAACAAACCTCGTTATATATCCAAAGCTGAACGAGCAAAGCTAGAAGCAGAGAAAATATCAGATGAAAGTATAGAACTTAAAGTCGAAAACGAAGCAACCAGCTCATAATAAACACCATCACCTGATATAAGTTTATGCGTCTTCTGTTTTTTTAGAATCTTTCACTGCGCCATTTATTTGCCCCATCTCCTCTTCTGTGAGGTCTCGCCATTGCCCCGGCTTTAAACTCCCTAGACGCACATTCATAATACGCGTTCTTTTCAGACGAACAACATCATACCCAAGATACTCACACATACGGCGTATTTGACGATTCAACCCTTGAGTAAGTACGATTTTAAACATAGTTCGACTCTGAGGAACAACAACACACGGCTTAGTCACCGTGTCTAATATTGGCACCCCTTGAGACATTCTCTTTATAAAGCGGTCACCAAAGGGTTTATTGACTGTAACTAAATACTCCTTTTCATGATTGTTTCCAGCTCTCAAAATTTTATTAACGATATCACCGTCACTGGTTAAAAAAATTAATCCCTCAGACGGTTTATCTAATCGACCAATTGGAAAAATACGTTCCTTATGATTAATGGCATCAACAATGTTGCCACGAACATGCTTCTCCGTTGTGCAAGTAATTCCTGTGGGCTTGTTATAAGCAATATAGGTTCTATCAGATTTATTAGCCGCTGTAGCACCAATCTTTTTGCCGTCAACACTTACTTTATCACCGGGCATTACTTTTGTACCCAATTCGGGAACCTGACCATTAATCTTTACACGCTTTTGCTCTATCAGTTTGTCAGCCTCACGACGAGAGCAAAAACCTGAATCACTAATAAACTTATTTAGGCGTATTGCCACCGCTTCACTCACATTCCCACCTTATTATTTCAATCGCCAGATCTTAAAGAGATCGATATTTTAATTGTAAGCCTTGTAGAAATTGCCTTAAAACTTGATTTTGACATTCTCTATAATGCTTATGAGTTGGTCGCCTAAAGAACGCACTCAACTCATGACGACTCAACTTAAAATTTGCCATATCAATAATTGCTAAAATATCTTCTGCCTGAAGACTTAATGCAATTTTCAATTTAGTAAAAATAATATTATTTGTTAAGCGGGTCTCTGCAATATTTTCCACCCCGTCTTTAACTCCACGCTTTAAAACAATCAAGCCATTTAAAAAGCTTGCCAATTCCACATCTTTACATGCTTGAAAGCCTTCAGCTTCATCCTGCTTTAGCCAATCACTTACCTCTGATCGAGTTACTTTAAGCCCGCCCATCCCGAACAATTCAATCATTTTGTTATCATTAAAATCAAAAATAAATCGCACTTTTCTCAATACATCGTTGTTCGTCATGTTATTACTCGTAAATAAACAAAGACTAGGTTCATTCTAAATTTAGCAAACATAGCTTAGTATTTTATAAAACAGTTTACGTAACATCCCATCACGTAAACCATGAAATCCCATTAATTTTACTGCTTTTTTGACTTCTTAGATCGCTGAATCGCCTTCTCTCTTGCTCTCTTTTTCGACACACCATTACGATGTTTTTTTGAAGACACCTCTTCGTCTTGAAGATTAGGTTCAAAACCGGGAAACCATTGCTGTACAAGCGTTTCACCTATTACCTCTTCAACATCCTTCAATAAATACTGCTCTTTCGGTGATACAAAACTTATAGCAAGCCCATCTCTACCAGCTCTACCTGTACGGCCGATTCTGTGAATATAATCCTCTGCATTATATGGGAGTTCAAAGTTAATCACTTGCTCAAGAGAAGGGATGTCTAAGCCTCTAGCAGCCACATCAGTTGCGATCAGCGCCCTCAAATCTCCAGCCTTAAATTCAGACAAAATGCGATCACGTGCACCCTGTGATTTATCTCCATGAATAGACTGCACTTTAAGACCATCTTTTAACATTTCTTTTGCAAGCTCGTCCGCACCTTGCTTTGTACGAGTAAAAATTAGAACTTGCCGCCAATTTTTAGAACCGATTAGATAAGAAACAAGCTCTCTCTTACGACTGGCATCTACTGCATAAACAGTCTGCTCTACCTTAGTCGCAACTTGATTTTTCCGATCTACTTCAATATAAACCGGAGAACTCATTAAAGACTTACTTAAAGCATAAATTTCATCATTAAAGGTTGCCGAAAAGAGCAAGGTTTGCCTATCTTTCGGCAACACTCTTAATATTCTTTTCACCTCAACCATAAATCCCATATCCAGCATTCTATCGGCTTCATCAAACACAAGAACCTGTAACTGGCTTAACGAAACCATTTTCTTAAAAATCAATTCCAACAAACGCCCCGGTGTCGCAACAAGAATGTCCACACCTCGATTTAACTCGTCTACTTGGACATTAATGCTAGCCCCTCCATAAGCCACAACAGAACGAATAGCCGTCGCGTCGCCGTAGGTAACTGCACTTTTATAAACCTGTTGCGCTAACTCGCGGGTCGGAGTTAATACTAAGGCTTTAACCAAAGGCAGTTCAGTTGATGCATTTAACACTTCTTCATTAGCCGTGTCGTTAGACTGTAATTCAACATTCTTCTGCATAAGTCTATGGAGGATAGGTAAAATAAACGCGGCTGTTTTACCAGTACCGGTTTGCGCTCCAGCAATAACATCACGACCCTCAAGAACAGCAGGAATAGACTTTAACTGGATCGGAGTGGCCTGAGAATACCCCAAGCTTTCGACTGTTTGCAGAAGAGAATCATGCAAACCAAGAGACTTAAAACTCATTAATCATTACCTATGAAGATTGCATTTCTAATGCGATTTGGTACAAGGCATTCTTTTTTTCACCCGTTATCTTTGCCGCTAACTGAGCAGCCTGCTTTACAGGCAAATCTTCCAATAGAAGCGACAATATACGTCGATTTTCAGCATCCTTACTCTCTGTATCAGACTCAGTTTGACAATCTAACATAACTACAAATTCACCTTTTAGCTGATTAGGGTCATCAGAAAATCGGCTTAAAATTTCAGCAGCAGTTCCCATCAGAAAAGTTTCAAATGTTTTCGTTATTTCTCTAGCTAAAACAAGATTTGCAGAATCTCCATAAACAGAATCAACATCTTTCATTGACTCCACAATCCGATGAGTCGATTCATAAAAGATAACTGTTCCAGATTGCTTTCTCCACTCAGCCATCACTTCTTTTCTTGCCTTTGTTTTAGCTGGCAGAAAACCTGCAAAGAAAAACTGATCTGTTGGTAGACCTGAAGCACATAAAGCAGCAATTAATGCTGAAGGTCCAGGTATAGGAACAACATCAAATCCTTCACCTCTAATATAATTAACAACATGATATCCAGGGTCTGAAATCAACGGAGTCCCAGCATCTGAAACCAATGCCACTGATACACCTTGGGATAAAAGCTCACCAATGTAAGAGGATTTATCTCTTTCATTATGATCATGCAAAGAAAAAAGACGTGTATCTATTCCAAAATGATTCAATAAACGCTTCGTATGGCGTGTATCTTCAGCTGCAATAAACCCCACACTTTTTAATGTATTAATTGCACGAGCACTAAAGTCTTCTAAATTACCAATTGGAGTCGCAACAATATAAAGGGTGCCTCTCGCTTCGTCTGAACTATGTGATACCATATCGTCTCTTTGTCAATTTATAAGTATATGAGTTTTTAGATGATGCGCATCATAACACTATCTTTATTCGCTGTATTGTTAAGCGCCTGCAACTCTATTGAAGTTCAGCAAGAAACAAGTACACCCCTAACACCTACGACATCATTTGAACAAAACACACCTGAGAGCTGGATAAAACTAGCCCAATCAGATAAAAATCAAAAATCTGCGGCCGAGCACTACCTAAAAGCAGCTGAGCTACTCGCTGAAGAAAATAGAAACACTGAAGCGCTAACATTGCTAACCAACCATGTGATCAATTTCAAAACCTTAACTTCGTTTAAAGGATTGTTATTAGCCGCATCCATTAACAACAAACAAGATTCCCCTCTTAATGCTTTAAGCAATTTATCCAAAGCCAAGCGCTTATCAATGGCAAACCATCCAGACAATTCCAACAAAATTAGCTTATTGCGCAGCGAGACATTAGAAAAGCTTGAAAGCTGGCCTGCTGCTGTTAAAGAAAGATTAAAACTTAGCCTTTCTCTTCCTTTAGAACAGCTTGAGAATAATCAAAATCAGCTATGGTCTGGAATCCAAAACTTAACAGACTCTGAAGTTAACTACTTACAAAACGGTAATGACCCCATCCTTAACGGGTGGCTTCATATTAGCTCCATTTTAAGAAAGAACTCACTTACAACCTCAGAACAAATAGTTGAATTTAACAATTGGCAACAAGGGAATTTGTTGCACCCGGCATCTAGCGCCCCACCCAAAGATTTCTTACTTTTATCAAGCATAGAAGAGTTAGCACCTAAAAGAATCACCCTTGTTCTTCCTCTTTCAGGCAAACTTAGTAAAGCATCTAGAGCAATTTTAGATGGCTTCTTCTATGCATATTTCTCACAATCATCACCAAGACCTCAGTTAAACTTAGTCAATACAGAGAATTTCGAGTCCATAGAAGATGCCTTCAACGAAGCATATACTACTAGCCCTGACTTAATAATCGGCCCTTTACAAAAAAATCATGTAGCAGGTTTGAATAACCTAGAATTAGTCGTGCCGACCATATCCCTTAATCGTCTCGACTTTCAAAACACTAAAGCAAACTTATTCCATTTCTCACTAAACTCGTCAGATGAAATTATTGAACTCATTCGTTATGCTCAAAATGAAGGAGCACAAAGAGGAGCAATTCTAAGCACCCAGGATACTTGGGCAATACGCCAATCGGATGATTTTAAAACGATAGCCAAAGACAAAAATATGGAGCTTCTTGCTCAACTTGACTATGAAAACACCCCCCAAGGCAGACAAAATACAATAAAAGAACTTCTTCTTATTAATGAAAGTCAAGATAGAAAAAAGTGGCTTGAATCCAAATTGTCTGAAAACATAGTCTCTACTGAGCGATCTCGGACTGACTTAGATTATGTTTTTTTTGCTGGCAGGTTTGATGATGCAAAACAGATAAGACCTCTCTTAGATTTTTATTTCGCCGAAACAATTCCATTGCTTTCAACGAGCACAATCAACAACAAAAAGCTCGATGATTTAACCAAAAAAGAAGACATAGAAAGAGTGATTTTTAGTGAGATCCCTTCAATAATTGAAAAAGATAATACACATGGCTCTCATAAAAACTCAGATTCAAATTTTATAAAGAGACTTAAATCTTTAGGTCAAGACTCCTATTTAATAGCAAACCGCTTCCCCATATTCCAACAAATAAAAAATGCGAAAGTATCTGGAAGCACAGGCATACTATCTCTTAATGAGCAGCACGTTTTTAACAAACGCTCGGAACTCGTTACATATCGTCAAGGAAGACTAACCAATGCTAAAGAATCAAACGAAAACGAACTCACATCCCCTTAGTAAAATTAATGGGGATAAAGCAGAACAACTAGCAAAACATTATTTAGAAAAAGAAGGGCTAATATTTATTGAGAGTAATTTTTTGTGTCGATTTGGTGAAATTGATTTGATTTTCACTGACACCAAAAACATTATCTTCGTTGAGGTGCGGTTTCGATTTTCCCTTGAAAGAGGCTCAGCTGCCGAAAGCATTACTCGATCTAAACAAAATAAAATATCTAAATCTGCCTTATATTGGCTCAAAAACAGAAATTTGGAGCTTTCCCCCATTCGATTTGATGCAGTTCTCTTCGATGGCGAAATCTGCAAACATAATTTAAACTGGATAAAAGCGATCTTTTAATACTATGGATTTTCAAGAAACCATCTATACTCAATTCGCCCAAAGCTTTGAAGCCCAACAACAAGCTTTTGAAAACCTTCCACCCCATATTGAACACGCAGCTCAAGTCATATTTTCCAGTATCACGGCGGGAAACAAAGTCATTTGCTGCGGTAATGGCACAGGTTCTCACCTAGCCCAGTACTTCAACACACTCATGATAGATAGAATGGATAGAGAACGCCCCGGGCTCCCATCGATCAATTTAACTTCTGATGGAACAGCCATTCTCGCAATTAGCCATAATGACAGCTACCACGATGTATTCTCAAAACAAATAACAGCTCTAGGAAATGATGGGGATGTGCTGTTTGTTGTAGCCAACAGAGGAAATACATCACCAATTATTCAAGCCATTCAAGCCGCACACGAACGCAGGTTAAATGTTGTCGCCCTAACTAGCCCAGAGGCAAAAAACATCTCATCACTAACATCACAAGATGACACAGAGATAAAAATAAACCTACTAGGAACAGCAAGAGTTCACGAGTGCCAAACTCTGGTAATTCACACTTTGATAGAACTTATAGAAAGGCAACTATTTGGCTATGAGGACTAAACCCCATAGCCAAATAAAGCAAAAGTGAAACCTATATAAATCTAAAAAGGCACTTTTACTTTACTACTTTCAGCTTAAAACCGGACTCTTTTTTAGGTTCAGGAGGAGGTGTTGGCGTTGGATCGCTTGGAAACTCCTCATCAGGAAAGAATAAACCGTCACCATTTTCTTTAGCATATAATGCCAAGGCAGCAGCAATCGGCACAAATACTTGCATTGGCTTCCCAGAAAATCTCGCCTCAAAAGAAACGCCATCTTGGTCCATAAGCAAATTACGCACAGCACCCATACTAATATTTAAAACAATCTGTCCATCTTGAACAAACTCCATTGGTACAACCGCAGCCTCATCATCAGCATTTACCAACAAATAAGGAGTTAAATCATTATCAGCAACCCATTCATAAGCCGCCTTTAACAAATAAGGTCTTTTTGGTTTCATTTTTCCACCTAATCTATTGAAATTAAAAAGGAGCCCAAGAGCTCCTATTTAAATACTTATACAAGATTAAAACACTCAGAATTAATCTAAGCGCATTTCTTGCTCAGCTTCGGATAAGCTTTCAACAAATGACTCTCTTGAAAACAAAAGATCCATATACTTATGCAAATGACGAGCTTGATCTTTAGGAATATCAACTCCTAAAATTGGAAGACGCCACAATATAGGAGCCATACAGCAATCCACAATTGTAAATTCTTCACTCATAAAATAAGGCTTCTCTTCAAAGATAGGAGCCACATTCATCAAACCTTCACGCAACTCTTTCTGAGCATTCTCAACTTCAGTAGCGTCTTTGCTGACAAGAATTAAGTCAACAAGCTTAGCCCAGTCTCGCTGAATACGGTACATAAACAAACGACTTTCAGCACGAGCAACAGGATATACGGGCAGAAGAGGAGGATGAGGGAAACGCTCATCTAAATATTCCATCATGACATTTGGCTCATAAAGAACTAAATCACGATCTATAAGAGCTGGAAGCTCATTATATGGATTAATATCAGCCAATTCATCTGGCTTATTAAATGGGTCAACATCAATAATATCAACCGTGACTGCTTTTTCAGCCAATACTATTCTAACTCTATGACTATAATGATCTTCACCATCAGAAAAGAAAGTCATTGAGGAGCGTTTAGCAATAACACCCATGTAAAACCCCTATCACACAAACAAAGAAAACCCCTTACGGGGCCACAAAACAAAAGCGACAATCAATAAGAAATTGATTGTCGCGGTAACTCTTAATGGATCTCTTTCCAATATTCTTTATTAAGAAGATATGCAAAAATACCAAATAAAATTATAAACAGAAGAACTTTCAACCCTAAAGATTCACTCTTCAAACGACTTGGTTCACCCATGTAAACCAAAAAGTTTGTCAAGTCATAAGCCACTTGCTCAAACTCATCTTCAGTTAATTGACCTGCTGTTTTTTGAACAACAACATTACATTGCTCTTCAGTTAAAGCATCACCAGTTAAAGTATCAAACAAAGGCTTTCCATTTTCATCATGTGCAGGTGCCTGAGCACAAGTTAAATGACGAACACCTTGAAGAGCCTCTAAAACATTAGGCATACCAACATTTGGAAAAACTGTGTTATTCACACCCCATGGACGTGACTCATCTTCATAGAAAGCCTGAAGATAACTATATACCCAGTCTTTACCCCTAACACGAGCAACCATTGTTAAATCTGGTGGCGGAGCACCAAACCAACCTTTACCATCAGCAGAGTCCATAGAGTTGGACATTAGATCACCGATTTTCTTACCCGCAGGCAACAAATTTTCTTCGAACAAATTTGCTGGAATTCCCAAGTCAACAGCTGCACGCTCAAAACGAGCATAACCAGCCTCATGACAACCCATACAATAGTTTGTAAATGTCTGTAACCCTCGCTGCAAAGAGGATTTATCATGTAAATCTACGCTCATATGTTGCAGCTCAACACCAGAACCACCAGCAGCGAATCCAAGCGATGGCAACACAACCAGAGCAATTGTTGCAAAAAACTTTTTCATTATCACACCCTCTCTGGCACTGGCTTTGTACTTTCCCAACGAGTATACCAAGGCATTAAAATAAAGTATGCAAAGTACACTACAGAAGCGATTTGAGCGATCGTTGTACGTAATTCAGTGGAAGGTAAAACACCTAAAACACCTAAAACAACGAAGCTGATACAGAATACAAACAAGAAGATTTTACTAATCCATCCTTTATAAAGCATTGATTTCACTGGACTACGATCCAACCAAGGCAATACAAATAGAATAGCAATCGCACCACCCATCGCAACAACCCCCCAGAACTTGGCATCTAGACCAAATAACGAAAAGGTAACCGCACGGAGAATTGCATAGAATGGAGTAAAGTACCAAACAGGAGCAATGTGCTCAGGTGTTTTTAATGGATTGGCCGCTTCAAAGTTTGGTTTTTCAAGGAAGTATCCACCCATCTCAGGGAAGAAGAACACCACAGAGCAAAACACAAACAAGAATACTGCAATACCAACAAGATCATGCACAGAATAAAAAGGGTGGAACGGAATACCGTCTAATGGAACACCATTTTCATCTTTATGCTTTTTAATATCCACACCTTTAGGGTTATTTGAACCAACATGATGCAAAGCAAGAAGGTGCAATACAACTAAAGCCACCAATACCAAAGGTAAGGCAATAACATGCAAAGAGAAGAATCGATTCAGAGTAATACCAGAAATTAAATAGTCACCCCTAACCCACTGAGCTAGATCTGGCCCAATCACAGGTATCGCACTGAATAGAGAGATAATTACTTGAGCGCCCCAATATGACATTTGTCCCCAAGGCAACAAATACCCCATAAAGGCTTCAGCCATAAGCAACAAATAAATAGCCATACCAAAAAGCCATACAAGCTCTCTAGGCTTTTGGTAAGAACCGTAAAGCAATCCACGAAACATATGCAAATAAATTACAACAAAGAAAGCAGAAGCTCCTGTTGAATGCATATAACGGATAAGCCAGCCATACTCTACATCTCGCATAATGTACTCGACAGATGCAAAAGCAGCTTCAGCCGAAGGAGTATAACTCATTGTTAACCAAATCCCTGTTAGGATCTGATTAACCAGCATAACCATTGACAACACACCAAAAATATAAAAGAAATTAAAGTTTTTTGGAGCGTAATACTTACTCATGTGCTTTTCGTAAGCTTGGGTTACTGGAAGACGATCATCAATCCAACCCATTAAATTTTTCAAAGCAGCCATTATGCATTCCCTCCATCAACACCAATTTCAATTACAGTATCACTGATGTATTGATGCGGTGGAATTGATAAGTTGATTGGAGCAGGAACACCACTATAAACACGACCAGCTAAGTCAAATTTAGAACCGTGACATGGACAGAAATAACCACCAACCCATTCAGCACCAAGATCTTCAGGTGCAATTTCAGGGCGATATGTTGGAGAACAGCCAAGATGAGTACAAATTCCTAAAAGAATGGATATCTCAGGCTTGATAGAGCGATGCTCATTTTGAGCATAAGCAGGCTGCTGCTCTTTTAACGAATCAGGATCACTTAATTTTGAAGAAATTTTTTCTAAGTTTGCCAATGTTTCAGGTGTTCTATTAACAACCCACACCGGCTGACCTCGCCACTCAACTACCATCTGTTGACCGACTTCTAACTTACTAATGTCGACTTTGACCGGGGCACCAGCTGCCTTAGCTTTAGCACTCGGGTTCCAAGAAGCAACAAAGGGGGTCGCTACACCAACTGCACCAACCGCACCAATTGCACTGGTTGCTCCAATTAGGAATCGACGTCGACCTGTACTTACGCCGCTTTGACTCATTATGGTTCTCTCCCACCAAATTACAAATATCAGCTATCAAACTGACAATCTTAATATTATTGCCTTGCAAATATTAAAAAAAACAAGCGCTTCTGGCAAGGAAACATTCCCTTAACAGATAAATATACTGACATAACGCATAAAAAAAACGCCTGGATTACCAGGCGTTTTAAACAACAATCCAATATTAACGTTTGGAGAATTGTGGACGACGACGTGCTTTACGAAGACCAACTTTCTTACGTTCAACTTCGCGAGAGTCACGAGTAACGAAGCCAGCTGTACGTAAAGTACGACGCAATGTCTCATCATATTGCATCAAAGCACGAGTGATACCGTGACGAATCGCACCAGCTTGACCAGAGATACCACCACCTTTCACAGTGATGTATACATCAAATTTCTCTGTTGCATCAACTAATTCTAGAGGCTGACGAACAACCATGCGAGCTGTTTCACGACCGAAATATTCTTCGATAGTGCGATTATTGATAACTAGATTACCAGCACCGGCTTTCAAAAAAACACGTGCAGTAGAGGATTTACGACGACCTGTACCGTAATATTGATTAGCAGACATAATGATCTTCCGTTTTAAAGTTTAAGTTCTAAAGGCTGTTGTGCTGCATGAGGATGCTGAGTACCAGCATACACCTTCATTTTTTTGTGCATTGCACGGCCTAAAGGACCTTTAGGCAACATACCTTTAACGGCAAGTTCAAGAACACGCTCAGGAGCATGATCAATCAACTTGTCAAAACTCATAGAACGTAGACCGCCTGGATAACCAGTGTGGCGATAGTATTGTTTATCTTGCGCTTTGTTACCAGAGACATGCACTTTTTCAGCGTTAACGACAACGATATAATCGCCTGTATCAACGTGAGGAGTATATTCTGCTTTATGCTTACCGCGTAAACGGCGAGCGATTTCTGTAGCTAAGCGACCAAGTGTCTTGCCTTCAGCATCTACGATATACCAATCGCGAGTTACTTCAGCAGGTTTTGCAGTAAAAGTTTTCATCAAAAACCCTTCAATTTGCACAAACGAATGTGCTCAATACCTATTATTATTGGTTGCTATCTTTTTCACTTATAAAATGATCTGTTTAGCAACTTGCATATACCTTAAAAAAGGCGAGCGAATTATATATTAATTAAACCCTATAATAAAAGTTTTTTTCCTATTATCGAGCAATAAAAACACTCTTAATTAAGGCCTATGCTCTAATGACAAATATTCTTCTGATTGCATTTCTAGCAATCGACTCACTGTTCTGTCATATTCAAATGCCAACTGGGTTCCTACGTATATCTCATGTATTGCCACTTCAGCCGAAATGATGAGCTTTACATGACGATCATAAAACTCATCAATTAAACTAATAAACCGACGTGCAATATCATCTTTCGAGGCATCCATTTGGGGTAATCCACTCAATAAAACAGTCGTATACAGTTTTGCGATTTCAATATAGTCAACTTGACTTCGAGGTCCATCACATAAAGCAGAAACACTAAACCAAGCAATATCTTCACAACTTTCGATCAAAGGTATTTTTCTACCCTCAATCTCCACACAACCACCTTGTTTCACCTGAGTCAAATCAGGAGCCAGACGAGCAAAACTCTCAGATAAACTGGCATTAGCACCTTCACCTAATGGCGTGTAATACAATTTAGCCTGCTTAAGGGCTCGCAGACGGTAATCCACACCTCCATCTATATTCATAACGCTAGTATGGATTTTCACTAACTCTATGGCAGGTAAAAATCGAGCGCGCTGCAAACCATTTTTATACAAACCATCTGGTTCAATATTTGATGTTGCGACCAGAGCTGTCCCATTATCAAACAAAACCTTTAATAACCCCGCTAAAATCATGGCATCAGTGATATCTTTAACAAAAAACTCATCAAAACATATTACTCTAGCTTTTGCCGATATTCTTTTGCCCACGATTTCTAAAGGGTTTTTTACATCATTCAATTGACGCAACTCTTTATGGACCATTTGCATAAAGCGATGAAAGTGCAATCGCATTTTTCTTTCGAAGGGTAAGCAGTCATAAAAGGTGTCCATTAAGTAGGTTTTCCCCCTACCAACGCCCCCCCAAAAATACAAACCTTTCTCCACTCGAACTGGAGGCTCTTTTTTCAAAAAACTAAATACACTCTTTTTCGCGGGCTTTTGATCCTGAGTCAACCTCAAAAATAAATCTTGTAAGGCTATTACAGCTTCTTCTTGAGCAGAGTCATAATTAAAGTCTGGACGGTCGAGATCTTGCTTATATCGTTCTAGTGGCGTCATTTTCTCTATCACACAATTAATTTATTCTATGATTCTAACAAAATCACCTTAAAACCACAGCATAAGGTGTGTCATATATTAAGATCTTTCCGCTATAATGTCGCAATTCATTTTCAGGAGATAGTCATGAACCTAGAAGTATTTGACATTATTATTTTTATTACTGGTGCAGCGTTAGGATTAATTGTGGGCTTAACGGTAAAAAAAGGCCAGCAAAGCGCCAGCAACACACCTAATCAAGCAAACCTTACAACCGAAGCAATGAAATTTGAGGCAGAGAGAAAACAAGCCGAACTAGACGATTTCTTTTCTCAAACAAACGAAAAGCTTCTTTCTACTGAAAAAGTAATATCAGAATTAAAACAACAAATTGCAACAGGTGCCTCTTCGCTGGCTAGTATTGAAATTGAGAGCAAAGACACACCAATTAAAGAAGACAATGAAGAAAGCATTGCCACGCCAGCAGAGCCTCCAAAGGATTATTCTTCAAACACTTCTGGTACCCTAAGCGAAGGCTTTGGATTTAAGGCAGAATCAACAGAACAAAACCCAAGCAAGTAATCTCATACAAAACAATCCTATAGATAATTCAGCTAAGCTGGATTATCTATATCAATAAACTCTACATCCAACTGATAATTAGCTTTTAGATATTCCGCAAGCAACATTGGCCCAAAACGCTCAGTAGCATGATGACCAGCAGCGCAAAAATGAATATCCATTTCCCTTGCCGTGTGAATTGTTTTTTCCGACACCTCTCCTGTTATATAAATGTCAGCCCCCATTTCTACAGCTTGATCTATATACCCCTGAGCGCCACCCGTACACAATGCTATTTTAGAAACACACCTTTCATTAACCACTTCCAATAAAACATCCCTTCCCACTGTAGACTTAATCAAAGAAGAGAATTGGCCCATTGTTAAAGGCGATGGTAAATCCCCAACCAAACCAACAGCCTTTTCCAGCTCAACTCCCGACTGCAAGCCAACTCTATTAATTAGCCCCAACCCATCCGCCAATCCAGCATTATTACCTAAATAAGGATGAGCATCTAAAGGAAGATGGAAAGCAAATAAATTAATATCATTTTTAATCAATGATGCGATACGCTTGTATTTCATTCCTGTAATAGGGTATGCCTCCCCTTTCCAAAAATATCCATGGTGAACAATAATTGCATCAGCATTTTGCTTAATTGCCTCGTCAATCAAAGCTTTAGATGCCGTCACACCGGTGATCACTTTTTTTATATCAGTAACACCTTCCACCTGCAAACCATTAGGTGCGTAGTCTTTAAAGTGATGGACATTTAAGATAGCATTCAACTCTTTAGCTAATTCATCTCTATTCATTTCGTTCTAAGACCTTATTCTTATGCGCTTCAAATATTATATCACTATACCCATTTTAGTCATTCTGAGCATTACAATTGGTTGGACACTTAAAAGCCTACATACCGCTCAACACTCATTTGCCAATGCCATAAAAAAAATATCGCCTTATGTTGTCAACATAGACACCTATTCAACAACAACATCATCACCAGTTTCAATCAACCAAGAAAAAAAGCATACTCTTAAAAACCTCGGCTCAGGCGTTATTATTGAAAACGGATACATACTCACTAACAAACATCTCATTATTAATGCTAATAAAATTGTCGTTATCCTAGAAAATCAGATAAGAGCCGAAGCTTCGGTAATTGGGAGCGATTCAGCAACGGACTTGGCCGTTCTAAAAATACCACAACACCTAACTCCCCAAAGCACAGTCCACACCTCAAACACAACCCATGCAGGGGACGTAGTGCTTGCAATAGGCAGCCCCTTCGGCTTACAACAATCTGCAACAATGGGAATAATAAGCGCTCTTGCAAGAGACAACATTGGGCTAAACCAATATGAAAGCTTCATACAAACCGATGCTGCAATTAATCCAGGAAATTCTGGAGGAGCTCTTATTAATTCAACAGGTAAATTAATAGGCATTAATTCTGCAATTTTTTCGAACTCAGGAGGGTCTCAAGGTATTGGGTTCTCAATACCAATTGAAGACGCTCTTTATGTGATGCAAGAAATCATTCAAAACGGAGCAGTAAAGAGAGGCTATTTAGGCATTAAAGCACTTAAAGTCACACCAGAAACCTCTAAAGCATTAGATCTTTCCATAACCAAAGGACTACTTGTATCCGAAATAGACGATATGAGCCCAGCACAAGAGGCAGGAATAAAAGCAGGAGATATAATCATCACAATAAATGAGGAAGAGATAGGCACCCCACAAAAAGCCAGACACATAATCTCTAAACTTCCTCCCCTCTCAAAAATAAAAATAATTGGAGTGAGAGGAAGCCAGTCCTTTCAAGCTAACATCACTATCGATCAGCTACCAGAAATGGGGCATTCAAAAAAATACTATTAGAGACCTTTGTGTGAAGTCATAAGCGACTAACTATAAAACAAGGCAAAAATACGAGGCAAAAAAACAAACGAAAAAGCGAAGTTTATACGTTATAAATGAGCAGTTTAAGTTTTTTAACGAAACCTTAACAAAGGAAGATCGTTTAAAAAACCCTTATTAGAAGCGATTTTTTAAACGAACCAAACTTGTTTCTAGGTTACTTCCGGCAATATCATTAGCAAAAAGAGCAATGTACGAGCTCATCAAACCAGCATTAAGCTCACCTTCAACCACCCAGACAACTCTAACACCCTGCCCTTCTCGCGACCATGAAATTCGATTACTTATAGGAAGAACACCAACCTTAGGAACAACAGAAAATTCCACCTTGTCCGCCTCCATTAAACTCACTTCAAGTAAGCCATCCTCAGAGTCAGTATTTTCTATCAATAACCGTCTATCAGAAGCCCCTTCCTTAGTGCTTGAAGGTTGTTTAAACACGGTTCCATCCTGCAGGTAGACCCACTCCCCCCAAGATTCCAAATCACCTATATATGAAGAAAGATTCTTTTCGGAAGCATTAATATAGACAGACCTTTCAATATGATATTGACTTGATAACATCATACCAATGAGAACCAAAGCCAATATCACAACAGCCAGTATTCTGGTAACCCAGCGCAATTGATATAAGGCGCTCGATTTTTTCATTTCCATAAATTATTCAGACTCTTTTATTCGATACTCAGCCGATAAAGCATGAGCTTCTAATGACTCCCCTCTTGCCAAAGGAGATGCAATTTTAGCCAAATCGCTTGCCCCTTCAGGAGAGCAGTAGATCAAAGAACTGCGCTTTTGAAAATCATAAACACCTAACGGAGAAGAAAACCTTGCCGTTCCAGATGTTGGTAAAACATGATTCGGCCCAGCACAATAATCGCCCAAAGCTTCAGGAGTATGACGCCCCATAAAAATAGCACCTGCATGACGAATTTTATCAACCCATTCTTCTGGGTTGTCAACAGACAATTCTAAATGTTCAGCTGCCACATAATTTGCAAGCTCAACAGCTTGATCCATATTATCGACATGCAAAAATGCCCCACGCCCTTCTAGTGAAGCTAAAATAATATCTTTTCTTGATTGAGAGTCTATCAAACGCTCCATAGAACGTTGAACTTCATCAAGAAAGCTTTGATCTGGGGAGATCAAAATAGATTGGGCATCTTCATCATGTTCCGCCTGTGAGAATAAATCCATTGCGATCCAGTCTGGATCTGTCTTCCCATCGCAGACAACAAGAATTTCAGAAGGGCCAGCAATCATATCAATACCAACCACACCAAAAACCATCTTTTTCGCAGTCGCTACATAAATATTCCCGGGGCCTACTATCTTATCAACTTTAGGCACTGTTTCTGTTCCATAAGCCAAAGCAGCAACAGCTTGAGCACCACCTACAGTAAATACACGATCAACACCGGCAATATCAGCCGCAGCCAATACAATGTCATTTACATAGCCATCTGGGGTTGGCACAACCATAATAATATCTTGCACACCAGCAACTTTTGCCGGCATAACATTCATTAATACAGATGATGGGTAAGCTGCCTTACCACCAGGAACATAGACACCAACACGGTCCAAAGGTGTCACTTTTTGCCCTAAAACCGTACCGTTATCTTCTTGATACTGCCACGACGGTTGAACTTGTTTTTCATGATAGTCGCGAACTCTTTTTGCGGCCGCCTCTAAACTTAATACAATTTCAGAGCTCACTCGTGATTTAGCAGCTTGCATTTCAGATTTACTAATCTCAAGCTCGGATACATGAGCAACAGAGCGCCTATCGAAACGATTAGTGTGCTCAATTAATGCTTCATCACCTCTTGCACGAACTGAGTTAACAATTTCAGATACACTCGCCTGAACATCTGTATCAGAAACAGAATCCCACGCAAGCAAGCTATCTATTTTATTATAGAAATCAAGATCAGAAGCAGAAAAACGCCTAATATTAATATTCAAGACAACCCCTATACTTTATTTGCCGCATCACGAAGCATTTCTAATATTGGCTCAATTTGTTGATATTTTGTTTTATAAGCCGCTTTATTTACCACTAAACGGGTACTGATGTTTGCAATTAGATCTCGGGCTTCCAAGCCATTAGCTTTAAGCGTATTCCCTGTATCTACAATATCCACAATCAAGTCAGCCAGCCCCATTATAGGAGCCAATTCCATCGCTCCATAGAGCTTAACAACATCCGCTTGAATACCTTGTTCTGCAAAATACGATTTTGCTGTCTTAACAAACTTAGACGCTACTTTAAGACGACGATTAGGCAGTTCGGCGCCAATCACCCCAGCTGTCATTAGTCGACATTTTGAAATGTTTAAATCAACCAACTCGTAGAGGTTTTTTGTAGAAGACTCCATGAGAACGTCTTTGCCAGCAATACCAAAATCAGCGACACCATGCTCAACATAAGTTGGAACATCGGTGGCGCGTAAAATAACCAATTTAACGTTATCATGATTGGTATCAAAAATTAGCTTTCTGCTTTTTTTAATGTCTTCCGCAGGAACAATGTTCGCTTTTTCTAAAAGCGGCAATGTCTCGTCCAAAATTCGCCCTTTTGAAAGAGCAATTGTCAGTGTGTTTTTCATATTAATTCAATACTCTACAGATTTTCGCACCTAATGATCCCAGCTTTTCTTCTATACACTCATAACCACGATCAATATGATAAATCCTGTCTATTTTTGTTTCGCCTTCAGCAACAAGAGCCGCTAACACCAAACTCGCCGATGCACGCAAATCTGTTGCCATAACTGGAGCGCCCGTCAAATGTTTACAGCCTCGGACAATAGCAGTATTGCCAGTAACCTCAACTTCTGCACCCATACGCATCAATTCATTTACATGCATAAAGCGATTTTCAAAAATGTTTTCTGTAATACTACCTACACCTGTAGCTATAGAATTAAGCGCCATAAACTGCGCTTGCATATCCGTAGGAAAAGCAGGATAGGGAGCAGTACTTATATTGACGGCTTTTGCACGTCTTCCTTCCATATCAAGTTCTATCCAGTCATCTCCCGTTGTGACCAAAGCTCCAGCTTCCTCAAGCTTTGAAATTACGGCATCTAATGAACTAACATCGGCATCAGTAACACGGACCTTACCACCAGTGATCGCGCCAGCAATTAGAAATGTGCCCGTTTCAATTCGATCCGGCATAACGGAATAAGTAGCACCATGCAGTTTTTCAACACCATTAATCACAATCGTATCGGATCCGTGGCCAGAAATATCAGCCCCCATAGCAATAAGGCATTCAGCTAAGTCGACCACTTCAGGCTCTCTAGCTGAGTTTTCCAAGATTGTTTTACCTTCAGCCAAACATGCGGCCATAAGCAGGTTTTCTGTGCCTGTTACAGTCACTTTATCAAAGAAAATTCGAGCACCTTTTAAACGACCATCGACACTCGCAATAATATTTCCATTTTCGACTTCAATAACCGCACCCATGGCTTCCAAACCACGCAGATGCAAATCAACCGGACGACTACCAATAGCACAACCACCTGGCAACGACACTACAGCCTTGCCGAAGTGACTAACAAGAGGGCCAAGAACCAATATGGACGCTCTCATGGTTTTAACTAACTCATAAGGCGCTTCATGGTTATCCAGAGTTGAAACATCCAGTTCCACTCCCATTTTTTCATCAACAACAACACCACACCCCATTGAACCTAAAAGTTCTAACATTGTTGTAATATCATGAAGATGGGGGAGGTTTTTAATTGTAATTAAATCTTTAGTTAACAGTGTGGCAGCCAAAATAGGTAACGCTGCATTTTTCGCGCCGGAAGCTCTTACAACACCATTTAATACTCTACCACCATTAATAAGCAGTTTATCCATAACAATTTCTCTTTCTCAGCAATGAAACCTTCACGCGTGAATAACACAGCATGCGTGAAGCTCATAATTAATTTGTTGCGTTATTTTGCTCTGGTGTTAATGTTTTCATGGTAACCGCATGAATGGCTCCGGAAGCAATGGCCTCTTGTAGATGAGAATAAACCAATTGCTGCCTCTTTACAGTGGACAACCCTTCAAAAGAAGAGCTAATTACTGACACTTGAAAATTACAACCTTCACCTTGCGCAGTAACAGTTGAATTAGGGATGGACGTTTCGAGTAGTTTTTGTACTTCGTTTGAATTCACAGAGACTCCTAAATTCATGCTATAAAATAATATATGAATTCTACATCAGGAAGAGGGACACCTTAATACCATTCTTGCATTCTAATGCGAATTTACCAAAATAAACGCATAAAACAGCACGAATAAATCAAAACAGCGTTTTTTTTAAAATTCAGATTGCTCAGAATGAATAATAGACTCTAAATTTGACAGCTGAATAAGCCCTACCAACTGAGGACTTAGACCAAAAAATACAATCTTTCTATCCTTTTCATCAGCCAACCTCATACAAGAAAGGAGTAAGGCAACTAACCCACTCCCACTCCCAATCACTTCACCAAGGTCAACTCGCCATTCTTCAGAGCTTTCTAAGCACAACTTAAAGATCTCATTTTGCAACGAGTTCAATTGCTCTGGAAAATATTCACCTTTAAGAATAACAACACTATCAACACAGGAACAATTAATCACACACTTACCCTTTATTACTAGCAAGTGATTCTTGCCAAGCATCAATCGCTTTATCAATGTTATTTTTATTTCTCTGAACCATAATTCCAAACTGTTTTCTGAAAGTTAAGCCGAAATTAATATCATTGATAACAACATTACTTAGGTACCAATCCCCTGAAGCTTTATTGGCCTTCATATAAAAAACAATTGCAATGAGCGCACCAGCGTCTGTCATGAACTCAACATTTACTTTTACCTCTCTCCCTGATTGAGGCCCTAAAGGCAAAACTTTAATTTTATTACTATCAAACTCCAGCAAAGATCCGCCATAAGCCTCTAAAAGCGTTTTCTTTGTAACGGTTGCAAAACGAGTCTTTTGGGCGCTGGTTGCTCTGCGGTAATACTTACCCATTACTTTTTTAGAGAAATCATCAAAATCAATGACAGGGGTTAAAATACTATCAACCCTCTTAATAAGTTCAGCTCTATCGTTTGCTAAATACGACTTATCTTGAACGATTTCGGTATTAAAACGATCAACAACATTCACTACTGCATTTCTTGCATCATCGCTCGCCAAAACTTGAACACAAAACAGCACCATAACAAATGTCAAAACGAATTTATGAATTCGGCTATACATTATTCACCATCTCCAGTAGTTGAATTAAATAGAAATTGGCTGATTAAGTTTTCTAATACTAAAGCTGATTGTGTATCATAAACCTCATCTCCTGATGCAAGAAATGTGTCTTCAGCACCAATAGATAAACCAATGTACTTCTCCCCTAGCAAGCCACTGGTTAAAATAGAAGCCGTACTGTCAATAGGCAAGTTATCTATATCTTGATCTATATTCATTGTTACCAATGCCATATATAACTCTTTATCAAAAGTGATGCTTTCAACACTACCAATGGTTACCCCAGCAACAGCCACTTTGGCTCTTGGCGTTAACCCTCCAATGTCGTCAAACCTAGCAACAACCTGATAAGAGTCTTGCTTATCTGCAAATGCTAGCCCACTCACTTGAATTGCTAAATAAGCCAGTCCGGCAAAACCAAACACAATAAAAACACCAACGAGCAATTCAATTTGCTTGTTTCTCATATTAAAAATCCCCAAACATAGCAGCGGTTAAAATAAAATCTAACGCCAGAACTGATAATGAACCTAATACAACAGTGGTTGTTGTTGCTTTACCAATACCTTCAGAGGTAGGCGTACATTCATAACCTTGATAAACAGCAATCCAAGTGACCGCTATCGCGAAACAAAAAGATTTAATAATGCCATTTACAACATCATTTCCAAATACCACAGATTGCTGCATCAAGCTCCAGAAACTTCCATCATGAATTCCCAACCAGTCAACCGCCACAAACTCTCCACCAATAATACCAACAGCCGAAAAGATAACACTTAAAATGGGCAAACAAATTAATCCAGCAATAAATCGTGGCGCAATAATGCGTCGATAAGGATCTACTCCCATCATCTCTAAACTTGACAGTTGCTCTGTCGCTTTCATCAAACCAATTTCAGCAGTTAGTGCAGAGCATGCTCTACCGGCAAAAAGAAGTGCAGTAACAACGGGGCCAAGCTCTCTCAATAAAGTTAAAGCCACAAGCTGACCAACGGATTGCTCGGAGCCAAATTTCACCAGTATAGAATACCCTTGAAGGGATAAAACCATACCAATAAACAACCCAGATACAACAACAATAATTAGAGATAGATAACCAACCGAATATATTTGCTTACCTAACAAAGATAAAGCACCGGCTATAGAACGAGGTAGATGAAAAACAGATTGGCTCAATAAAAGCCCCGCTCTTCCAACTGCTTCTAACCAGTCAAATACAGAACCACCTAGTTTTGATATACGTTTCATGATTTTTTTAGACCCAAGTCATCTGCATAAGAGCTAGCAGGGTAATGGAACGGAACCGGACCATCGGGCAATCCTCCTAAGAACTGTATTACTCTTTCGTCTTCAGAGTTGCGAATTTCATCTGGAGTACCATGAGCAATAACACTAGCATTTGAAAGGATGTAGACATAATCAGCAATAGATAAGGACTCACCAACATCGTGAGAAACTAAAACAGAAGTTAAGCCTATTGAATCATTCAAACGCTTAATCAGCTCAACGACTACACCCATTGATATCGGGTCTTGCCCTGTAAAAGGTTCATCGTATAATACCAACTCAGGATCAAGTGCAATTGCTCTTGCTAATGCCGCACGCCTCGCCATGCCACCAGACAATTCGGAAGGCATAAGCTGTGCCGCCCCTCTTAGGCCGACACTTTCAAGCTTCATTAGCACAATATCCCTAACAATATCTTCACTGTAATTTGTATGCTCTCGCAATGGAAAAGCCACATTTTCAAAGACACTCATATCAGAAAACAGAGCGCCACTTTGAAATAACATACCCATTTTTTTACGCAAAAGATAAAGATCAGAACGAGACAAAAGGGGCACATCTTGATTATTAACAAAAATATGACCTTTTGAAGGGTACAACTGTCCACCAATCAAACGCAGTAGCGTTGTTTTCCCTGTACCACTTGGGCCCATTATTGCTGTGATTTTTCCTTTTGGAATACGAATAGAAACATCATCATAAATGACTCTATCACCTCGAGAAAAATTCATCCCTTGAATATCAACGTAGTATTCTGACAAAGGGTTTTCCTTATTTAATACACTATAAATTGATCTTACCATCGACATTAATTAAAGAGAATGCAAATAGAAAGGATTTATCTAGAGATAAACCGAGGTCAAGTCTTGAATTTCACTCATAAACTTCATTAAATAACACTCCTTCCGAAAAATGAGAGTTAAACCATAAATGTTACTTTTTATTGCAGCACTGATATCAGGATTAATAATACTTGTTATTAGTTCTGATAAGTTTATTGAGCATTCGGCCCTAGTTGCTGAAAAGCTGAATATTAGCCCTATTATTATTGGTTTAACACTTGTGGCTCTAGGCACGTCGGCACCTGAAATGGTGGTTTCTGCAATCGCTTCACTTGATGGCTCACCTGAAATAGCAATAGGTAATGTGCTCGGGTCAAATATTGCTAATATTGCACTCGTATTTGGAGCCACATTGTTCATTAGTGCAATCCCCATTAAAAAAGGTCTGGCTACAAAAGAAGTTCCTCTTTTAATGTTTATTACCCTACTTGTTGGAGCCGTGCTATATGACATGAATCTAAGCTTCATGGATGGCATCATTCTAATTAGTGCTTTTGTTGTTGTGTTAACCCTCTTATTAAGAGGCAGTGAAAACCTTGAAGAAGAGCTCAGCGAAGAATTACCTGACGCAGATTCAACCAGCCTCCCTAGATCCTTATTAATAGCTCTTATCGGATTAGCAGCATTAATTGGCAGCTCTAAGCTTTTGGTTTGGGGCGCTATTGGCATTGCAGAGTTTTTTGGAGTAAGCGAACTTTTAATTGGACTGACTATTGTTGCCATTGGAACAAGCCTTCCAGAACTGGCAGCATCAATAACCAGCGTAAAGAAAGGTCACCACGACATTGCTATTGGGAATATTTTAGGATCAAACTTATTTAACTTAGCAACAGTCCTACCTTTACCAGCGATTCTTGCACCAGGAATTATTGCTAGTAATGTTTTACACCGCGATTACATCTGGGTTCTTGCAACAACTAGCCTATTTTGCCTTCTAATCATTCTCTTTAATAATAAAAAACAATCGAGCATTCCCAAATGGGTTGGCGTACCTTTTGTTACAGGATATGCAGGTTATTTATATCTTCTTTATTTATCTAGTGTTGGCTAATCACCCATTTACAAAAAAGGTTAAAGAATGAAAAGATGGCGTATCCTTTCCTTATTACTAGGTAGCACACTATTGCTTTCTTTCGTTTTTTATATAGGACTTACACCCAAAAAGTCCTTAATTGAAGCAACGTCTCTTAACAGTGTCCCTGACTATTTTTTGATTGATGTTAAAATCACATCGTTTGACTCTACCGGACAGGCTGTAGAGTCAATTAATGCAAAAGAGCTAAAACACTACAAAAAGGCAAATGAGTCACACTTAAAGAAACCAGACTTGGTTCGTTTTAAACAAGATCAAAATTGGATAGCAAAAAGCGAATTTGGCCTTATAAATGAAACTACAAAAGACATTTTATTAAAAGAAAACAGCACTATCACCCATACGGGAAAAACAGGCAACACCATATACCTGAATTCTGATGAAATAACTTATAACGAAACTGAAGAAATTTTCCTTGCTTCTGGGAACTCAATATTGCAATCAGAAGAAGGCATTACCCAAGCGAGCACAATCAAAGTAAACATTAATGATGAAACAATTTCATTAAGCGGAGAAGTAAATGGTCAATATACAGCAACTAAGTAACAAACTGATCGCACTCACCATCTTAACGTCCAGTAGTTTAACTTATGCTCTAGATAATGATTTACAAAGCCCACTAAAGATTGCTGCAGATAAAGCTTACTTTGAGCAAAAGACAGGCACCGCAATTTATGAAGGAAACGTGATCGTCAACCAAGGCTCTATTCTGATCGAAGCCGATTATTTAAAAGTTACCAGTACCCTTGATACAAAACAGTTTAATCAACTGAACGCAACAGGTGCTCCCGCAAAATTTAGTCAAGAAATGGAAGATGGGAACAAAGTAGTTAGTCATGGTGACAGCATTCTTTATCATTCAGCTGACGCCATATTAGAATTAAGCGGACAAAGCTATGTCAAACTTAGAGGCGACGAAATAAAAGCTGACTTCATTCAATATATGATAGAAGAAGGGACTTTTACCGCTCGAAAAGATAATTCAGGCCGAGTAAATATGACATTACTTCCGCAAAAACAAGATTCACAAAAACAAGAAACACCATAATGGCAGTATTAGAAGCTAAAAATTTAGCCAAAAGCTACAAAAAAAGACCTGTTGTAATTGACGTCTCTATTGCAGTCGAGTCTGGACAAGCCGTTGGGTTACTAGGGCCAAATGGTGCAGGCAAAACAACATGTTTCTACATGATTGTAGGGATGGTTAAAAACGATGCGGGTGAAATTTTGATAGACGAAGAACCTGTCACCCACTTAGCGATGCATTCACGAGCTCAAAAAGGCATAGGATATCTCCCACAAGAAGCCTCTATCTTTCGTAAAATGTCCGTAGAAAATAACATTTACTCTATTTTAGAAACACGTAAAGACCTAAACACAGCACAACGTAAAGATGAGTTAGAGAAACTACTAGAAGAGTTTCATATTACCCATATCAGAAAAAACCTTGGCATGGCCCTATCAGGCGGTGAGCGCAGAAGAGCCGAGATAGCCAGAGCACTAGCCACTAACCCTAAATTTATTTTGCTAGATGAACCTTTTGCTGGAGTCGACCCTATTTCCGTAGGCGATATAAAAGCCATCATTAAACAACTACAAAATAGCGGAATTGGTGTGTTAATAACAGATCACAATGTTAGAGAAACATTAGACATTTGTGATAAAGCTTACATAGTCGGTAACGGACATATTATTGCATCTGGAAGTGCAGAGACTATTATTAATAACGAACAAGTAAAAAAGGTTTATTTAGGAGAGAACTTCCGCCTTTAGCCTTTTAACTTTCCCTAAAAAGGGAGTACTATGCATAACTCGTTCCAACAAAATCTTACAAAAAGCGTTTCTATATGAAGCAGTCTCTACAGTTGAAAATGGGTCAGCAACTGACCATGACCCCACAGTTGCAACAAGCAATTCGTTTGCTGCAACTTTCTACAATCGATTTACAACAAGAAATCCATGAGTTTCTTGAATCAAACCCCTTATTAGAAATTGATGATGAACAAAATACTTCAGAATCAACTCCAAACGAACTGAACTCAGAATCAGAACAAAAGAAGCAAGAAGAGCCAAGCCCTCAAAACCAAGAAGAAGCAAAACTGGAATCTGAATGGACTGATAGCATTCCTGATGAGCTATCTATTGACAGTTCATGGGAAGACACCTTTCAAAGCTCTGCCGCTGTTGCTGATTCTCAAAGCTTTGAAGGTGATTTCGATTTTGAAAGCCGAAATTCTGCTTCAGAAAGCATTCAAGATCACCTTATTTGGCAATTAAATCTCACCACAATGTCAGATCGTGATCTCGAAATTGCCTACTCATTTATTGAAAGTGTTCAACCAGACGGTTACCTTAGTACGCCAGTCAATGAAATTTGGCTTTCATTACAAGAACACCTAGAAGACCTAGAAGAAGACGAAGTCCTCGCGGTTCAACACAGACTACAACGCTTTGACCCTATTGGCGTATGCTCTGTCGACTTACGTGAGTGCCTGCTAGTACAACTAGAAGCATATTCATCCCATCCTTTATACAAAAACACTCGTTTAGTTATCGATCAATATTTACACTTTTTAGGTAACCGCGATTTTACTCAACTGTGCCGCCGAGCAAAGCTGAAAGAAGACGCTTTAAAAGAAGTGATTGCACTCATTCAGCAGCTCAATCCACGCCCAGGCAGCTTAATTGATGTAGATGATACCGACTACGTCATTCCAGATGTTTCAGTGAAAAAGAAAAATGGCACTTGGCAAGTAGAATTAAACAATGATGCCCTGCCACCGGTAAAAATTAATAAAACCTATTCCACGATGGCAAGCACATTAAAAAATACTGAAGATGCCACTTATATCAAAAATTCACTGCAAGAAGCAAAATGGTTTATAAAAAGCCTCCAGAGCAGAAACGAAACATTACTCAAAGTCGCAAGTTGCATTGTCGAAAAACAAATAGATTTTTTTGAACTTGGCGAAGAAGCAATGAAACCCATGGTTTTACACGACGTTGCTGAAGAAGTAGGCATGCATGAATCCACCATTTCTCGTGTTACGACACAGAAATATATGCATACTCCTAAAGGGATATTTGAATTAAAATACTTTTTCTCAAGCCATGTAAATACTGCATCAGGTGGTGAGTGCTCATCCACAGCAATTCGGGCAATGATAAAAAAACTTATTGCGGATGAACCTGCAAAAAAACCATTAAGCGACAATAAATTAGCTACTGTTTTAGAAGAACAGGGGATAAATGTAGCAAGAAGAACTGTTGCAAAATATCGAGAAGCTATGAACATACCTCCATCAAATGAAAGAAAACGATTAGTTTAATATTGGATTAAAGACTCATGTCACTTATCACTATGTTAAAGCCCGAACTTACTCTGGCAAAACAAAATATAGTCAGTAAAAAGCGTGCTCTTGAAAATATAGCCAGCGCAGTATCAGATAGGCTGCATTGCGATAAAAATGCCATTTATAGTGGTTTATTATCAAGAGAAAAGCTTGGCAGCACTGGCATTGGTGAAGGGATAGCAATCCCACACTGCCGCTTGGAATCTGCCAATCATGCCGCTATTTTAGTAATGTCTTTGGAAGAGCCTATTGACTTCGATTCAATAGACCGAAAGCCTATAGACTTAATTTTTGCACTCATTGTTCCGCCAAATGAGTGTGATGCACATCTTTCAACACTTGCACAAATTGCGCAATTAGCTCAATCTCCAAATGGTTTAAATTCACTAAGAGAAGCTCAAACCGATGAGTTATTATTTACCGCATTTAAACAATTATTACAGGGATAATCATGCAAGAGCAATCCATTACCATCATTAATAAACTAGGCTTGCATGCTCGAGCAGCAGGCAAGCTTGTAGAAACCACCTCACGATTCGGTTGCGATATCACTATTGAAAAAGATGGTCGCAATGTTGATGGAAAAAGCATCATGGCAATGATGATGTTAGCAGCAGGTAAAGGGACCGAAATTACAATAAAGGCCAACGGTGAAGACGAGAGTAACGCTCTGACAGCAATCATTGACCTTATTAACAATCGCTTCGGTGAAGAAGAATAGATTATTGACTTAAGAAACAGCGAGTATGCCTAAGCAAGAAGCCTTAAAGCACTTAAAAACGGTTACAGACTCCCTCGAAGCTGGCACCACATCTCAAATACGCTACTTACTTAATGGCGCCCTTCCGGCCCAGGATGTTGCTCGTTTACTAGAATCATCTCCCCCTAAAGAAAGGCAACTCCTTTGGGACTTAGTTGATGAGAAAAATGAAGGTGAAATTCTTCAGTACTTAACAGAAGACGTTAGTATCCCATTTTTTAAAAAAATGGATACAAAACAATTGCTCGCAGTATCAGAACAATTTGAAACCGATGATCTAGCAGACATTCTTCAGCACTTACCAGAAACTATTGTTACAAAAGTGCTGACTTCCATGTCAGAGCAAGACAGATCAAGAGTTGAAACGCTATTAAGCTACCCTGAAGATTCTGCTGGTGGCTTAATGAATACTGACACCATCACTATTCGCCCTAATATTACTGTTGATATTGCTTTTCGCTTTCTAAGACGACACGACAAGCTTCCAGACATGACAGACAACTTACTCGTAGTCAGTCGCTCTGATCGCTTTTTAGGAACACTTCCGTTAACCAAACTGCTTGTGGCGGATACAGATGCTACTATTCGTGAAATAATGGACACAGAAACAACCATTATCACAGCAGATACATCATCAAGTGACGTTGCCCAACTATTCGAGAAACTGGATTTAGTTTCAGCCCCAGTAATTGATGACAAAAACGGCAAATTGTTGGGTCGAATAACCATAGATGATGTTGTCGACGTCATACGTGATGAAGCCGAACATTCAATGTTAAGTATGGCAGGCCTTGAAGATGATGAAGACACTTTTGCCCCTGTAATGAAAACCACTAGAAGAAGGGCTGTGTGGTTAGGCATTAACCTCATCACTGCATTCATTGCTTCTTATGTAATAGGTCTATTTCAAGGAACATTAGATCAAGTGGTTGCGTTGGCTATACTTATGCCAATTGTTGCCAGCATGGGAGGCATTGCAGGCTCTCAAGTATTAACACTTGTTATACGGGGGATTGCTTTAGGGCAAATAGGATCAACCAATACTCATTGGTTATTACACAGAGAAATTATTGTAGGTGTGCTAAACGGCATACTTTGGGCTACAGTTGTCGCTGTATTAACCGCATTCTGGTTTGACAACTTACAGATAGCCTATATTATAGCTGGCGCAATCATCATTAATCTTTTGTTTGCCGCTATGACAGGTACACTTTTACCAATAGCACTAAATCGCCTTGGCATTGACCCGGCCCTCGCAGGAAGTGTAATCCTAACTACAGTTACCGATGTAGTAGGCTTTCTTTCCTTTCTTGGATTAGCAACCATCTTTCTTATTTAGGTTCACATGACAGAATTCGAACATTTAGAAGACGACGAGAACTACAAAAGCAAAACTCAAATCAAAAGAGAAGTAGAGGCTTTACAAGTAATTGGCACGAAACTACTCACTTTAAGTAAGCAACAACAATCAAAAGTGGAAATGTCAGAAACACTGCGCGCCGCTCTTTTAGAGTCAACAAGAATAAAACAAAGAGAAGCCATGCGCAGGCATATGCAGTACATTGGCCGCATTATGCGCACCGAAGACCATGAAGCCATTGCCGCTAGGATTGCTTTATTTGATAGCTCATCAGCAGCCCATAATAAATTGTTCCACTCCTTAGAACATGAAAGGGATGCTTTAATTGGCGAAAACAGTGCAGCTGAAGTTCAAAAATTTCTAGAAGAAAACCCTGATATTGACATTCAACACTTCAGACAACTTGTTAGACAATCAATAAAAGAGCTATCTGAAGGAAAAAAAACGACTTCTCGTAAAAAACTATTTAAATACCTACGCGAAGTGAAAGAAATAAAGTTAGGGATTAACCTCTAGACTCTCCTGTAGAATCAACTTTACTTCACTGTTACTTAAAGCGTCTATGTTGTAGTACAGGCATAGACGCCCTACATTGCGTAATCCGATCTCGATCAATTTCAACATATAAATTATCTGGCTCCTCTTTAAGAAAACCAAGAGTATCCCCCCAAGGAGAATAGCAGACACTGTGGCCGTATGTTTGTCTGTTTTTCGTATGGTACCCACACTGATTTACACCGAGTACAAAAACCTGATTTTCAATAGCCCGAGATTGCAATAAGACATTCCAATGAGCCTCCCCTGTCACATAGGTAAATGCAGCAGGAACAACAATCAACTCTGCCCCCATATCAACCAATATTCGAAACAATTCAGGAAAACGTAAATCGTAACAAATCGTTAATCCAACTTTTAATCCATCAATGTCCACCACAACAGGGGTGAGCTCACCTGGTTCAATAAAGTCAGACTCTTTATAGCTTCCTACTTTATCGGTGACATTAACATCAAATAAATGAATTTTATCGTAACGCCCTTCTATATCTCCTGAGGGAGAAAACACCAAGCAAGACTGCCTAACCCTTTTTTCAGATACAATACTTCCATCAGGCCTCATAAGAGAAGGATGAGAACCCACTATAATCCAAACACGATATTGTATTGAAAAATCGGTTAACATTTTAAAAATTTTTTCCTGAATGGGAGCTGATTCTGCTAGCCTTCTCATACTTTTCCCATCAAACAAGAGCGCATTTTCTGGCAATACGATTAATTGAACGCCTTCCAATACTGCTTTCTCAATACAGGCTTTCACTTCAGTAATATTGGCTTCCCAGTCTAAACCACTAGTCAATTGAACCGCACACAACTTCATAGTACATCACCTCTTTATTGGCTGATATGGAACCGTTTTTATGACTGGGTCATCGAAAGAACCCTTAATCTCATACTGCACACTTGTCACTTTAGCCAATTGATCTCCAATTAGCTTGTCCGTAATAAACAACAAGCCAGCAACCTGAGGAGCCCCCAAAAGTAAGCCTGCAATTGGTAAACTATTACCTAATGGAAAACTTGCAGTCAGCCTTTCATCAAGTGTTTCTGTAAGCAAATTGGCTTCACCCGCTAAAATAAACTCAGCCGTTGGAGAAATAATTTCGATTGGTGTAGCCGTAGTAACCATTCCTTCTTTTAACGAAAGACCTCCTTTAAAGGTATCGTACGTTAACCCAGGCTCATAAACATCGGTAAAATCAAGAGACAAACGACGCGCCAAAGCATTAATATTAAAGATTCCTAATGCTTTCAAAAAAGGCGGCAATTGATCTATTTGAGTGAATTTGCCATTTTTTGCATCAAATACGATACGGCCAGATACAGACTCCTTATCAAAATGCATTGGATGCCCCAGCCAACTTAAATTCACATCAATACGGAAATCGTCTGATGTTAAAAAAGGAGTAGGGGCAAACTTTTGAGTTAATTCAGCAGCATTCTCCCCTTCTATTGCAAGAACTAACTCAACATTTGAGCGCCCGTCTTGATCTTGCCAAAATAAATTACCACTAAATTGGCCTTTTGATAGCTTCGTTGTTATAGGCTGCACTCTTAATCGATGACCCTCATTGATCAAAGACATAGTCCAATCACCATAACTCGCTCCATTATAAATAAGCTCATCCACCTGGATATCCATATTCGGTATTTGTGACGCTTTAATAGGTGATATTTTATCTTTTTCAGGGTTATGTGATTCTGGAGATAACCAGTTAATATAACCAGCATGCACAAGGTATTTGTTCGGCGCCTGACTAATTTTGAGATTTATTTCATCTGCACTTATTTGAAGTGCTTCAGAAGCAATAAAACGATCATAAGATACTTTTACATTATGAAAATCATTAGCGTCGTTTATTTGAACTGAGTCTGCTATAAACTGCACTTGGTTCAACCAATCGGGAATTTCCACACTTCCGGACTTAGTGCTATCAATCGTGTCCGCATAATTTCCATAAACATCGATCCAATCAGTCACACTAACAAATGGCAGCTGTCCAAATAAATCAAAACCAGACTCAATCTCATCATTTAGGGAGCGATCGGTTCCAACTAACAATTCTCCGCCATCGATACCGTTTTCGTTAACATTAAATCGAGTTCTAGCCAGTTCATCATACTCCATAGTAACTATGAACTCTTTTTCGGCACCAAAAAGGTTTAAAGAAAAGTTTTTTTCTTCATCGACAACTTTATAAAAAGGCTCAGGGAGATTAATTTCACCTCCAACTAGAGAACTACTTACATCTAGAAATATATCTCCAACATTAGGGCTATTAATTGATAAATCTGCCACATATTGAATATTCCCTGATGAGGAGTCGAGCAAAAACTGAGGCACATTCTGCCAGCTCATAATTTGCGATAAATCAGCTCCACCATTTAAAGCCACTTTTACCTGTAGCGAGTCATTCTGCAACTCTGAGCTTAAAGCCGCAGAAGAGGTACCTCCAAATGAATCAAAAGTAAGTGAAGAGTCATACAACCCTCGATCAGAATGAAAGTTCACATTTCCAGAAACATTTTTTACATCAAGGCTTAAATCATTTATCGTGAGTAGGTTTTTTAAAAAGGAGAGTTTTAAATCAACAATGGGATCTGCACTTTCTCTAAACAAAGGTAATGAAACAGAAAAGTCTCCATTCACTATGCCAGAAGCGGACCAGTCACTAAACGGAGACAGAACCGTTTCAGCCAGATCTGTACTTCTTAAAACGGGTAAAAGATCATTTAGCTCATAAGATAATGGCCCAGATACAGACAAATCATTACTACCTTCCTCAAAGGGTAATACCACACTGATGTCAGTTACATTCAACGAAGCAACAACAGCCTTCTCTGCATATACAGAAATACCCTCTTGATCTAACTGAAAACGCCCTTTTACGTCCTGCGCTAGAGGCCAGTCAGGTGCAAATTGTATATCCACATTGTTGACCTCCATATCCAACCGAACATGTGGTACAGATGTTTTAGCCAATTCACTCTGTACAACCAACTCTAAAGAATTTACCTGACCATCTTTAAATGACGAACGAACCCAATCTATCGTCTCGTCATTTAAAGCCAATTGAGGAATATAATCCAAACGGTCTTGAACAGGAATATTCTTTCCTTTTATATCAAGTAGGAACCAATCGGGGCTGTCCTTCCTTACTTCTAAACGAAACTCCCCATCAATATCTGCGCCATTGCGATGAACATGCAAGTCTTTTCCGCTTACTAAGAAAATATCGTTTAGCCGACCCCACTCAACCAAACCTGATAATGCCCCTACACTCCAAACATCATCATATAAAGTAGGAAAACCAAGGTCAGCATTTTTAGCGTCAAACTCTATATACCCATCTGATTCTGATAAACTCAATATCCCATTTAATCCACGTACTTTTGGGATTCCATTAAAGCCATTACCTACGACGTTTTTGATATTACTGACATACTCAAAATTTAAAGGATTATCTATCGGTAAGTGCAAGGCGCCATTTAATGCCTTACCCTTAAAATCCATTTCATCAAGCAACTTCCTTAAAAACCACTCTGAATTAATATAGGGAGATGCCCATTGACCTAGAAGCGATAAGTCCACTTCATCAAAGTGCACATCAATGTTTCTCTTACCTTTTAAGCTCAAATCAACCGATAAATTCGTCGAACCAAAGCTGGCTTCATTCTCATCAAAAAGCGCTAAATCAAATACCTCTAAGCGCCCACTCTCTTGTTTTAGGTTATAGAACGACTTAAATTTTGAAGAGCCAACGAGTGATTTTTGATTCTGAGCAACAAGGCTAAAGGAGTTTAAAAAACCTGTTACCTGAACCATTTGATTACTTTGATATCTCGCCCATAATTCAAATTGCCCAGCAACCGATTCAGCATTTACTTGAGACAAGACTTCAAGGCTTTCTTGCTTTAAGTGAATTTCTGGAGAAACTAAATGGGCATTTACTTGATAGTCATCCCCAGAATGCAGCTCAATCTCCAAAGATAGAGAAAAGGGGTCAGCGAGTTTATCGTGCCGTAAATCTGTTTGAATACCAATACCATCATTAACCCTTTGCATATAGAAAGTATCTGTTGAAAACACGCCACTTCCATAAGTATCACTCTTTAGATGAAGCTGACCATCTAACAATGTTATTTGCCTCTGAGTAACAAGGTAGTCCATCAACCTTACTGAGCCAACACCTTCATTACCGGAGCCGCCAGAATGAGCGCCTGCAATACTCCACTGCCCAGATGATTCGACAACTTCAACTTTAGGACGAATAAAACGAATATAAGTAAAATGAGGCGTCAAGTTCATCAAAGTTTTTAACAAATCAATGCGAATTGACAAGGCATCCATTTGAATCGCAGAGACTTCACCCTCTGTGTCCAAAGAAATACCACGAACAGAAAAAGTAGGATCTATGCCTTCAAGAGACGCTGTAATCTGATCAATTTTAACAGGGTAGCCAATAATCTGAGTTAAATTGCTCTCAATTTGAGGTTTATACTCATCAGCAAACGGCAGGGCGTATTTAAAAAATACTAGACATGCAATGAAGGCTAAAAAGAATAAAACCGCCAGCCACCAAATAGCACCAGTGATTATATTGACGACCTTATTCATCTTTATTACCTATTACCTTAAAACCACATCATATTGGTCTTGAGTGTATACGGGGTCCACTTGAAAATGAATTGTTTTTCCAATAAAAGCCTCCAACTCAGCGACAGCAGCACTTTCTTCATCTAAAAACCGATCAACCACAAAGCCCGATGCCAAAACAGTGTAAGTTTGAGAATTATACGCTCTATCTGCCCGTAAAATTTCTCTAAAAACTTCATAACAAACAGTTTCAGGCGTTTTAACCAATCCACTCCCCTTACAGGATTTACAAGGTTCACACAGTGTCTGCCCCAAACTTTCTCGCGTTCTTTTGCGCGTCATTTCAACAAGACCCAGCTCAGACACACCTGTGATTTTAGTTTTGGCATGGTCTGTATCTAGGGTTTTCTCTAACATTCTCAAGACTTGACGCTTATGCTCTTCATCTTCCATATCGATGAAATCAATAATGATGATACCGCCAAGGTTACGCAATTTTAGCTGCCTACCAATAGAAGTTGCCGCCTCAAGGTTAGTTTTATAAATAGTTTCCTCAAGATTCCTACTACCAACAAAGGCACCAGTATTCACATCCACTGTAGTCATAGATTCAGTTTGCTCAACTACCAAATAACCACCTGATTTGAGTTGCACCTTTCTGTCTAACGCTTTTTGAATTTCATCTTCAACACTGTACAAATCAAAGATTGGGCGCTCTCCAGGGTAATACTCAATTCGACTCCCTAAATCAGGAATAAAATCTTCCGCAAAAGATTTTAGCTTTACATAATTTTCTTTTGAATCAATACGGATTTTTTCAGTCTTTAAACTAACCAAGTCTCTCATTGTGCGTAAGTGAAGAGGTAAATCGTCATAAATAACAGCAGGGGCCTTAACCTTAGTCATTCGTGTTTTCACTGATTGCCATAAACGAGTTAAAAACTTGATATCAGAAAGAATCTCTTCCTCACCCGCCCCCTCTGCCGCTGTCCTTAATATATATCCACTCGTTTCATCTGCATTTGTTAAGGCAGCGGAAACCAATTGCTTTAAACGCTCCCTTTCTTCTTCATCTTCAATTCTCTGGCTCACACCAACATGCGCTTGATCAGGCATATAAACCAGATAACGGGAAGGAATAGAAAGATGAGTTGTTAGTCTTGCGCCCTTTGAACTAATAGGGTCTTTGGTCACCTGCACTACTAATGATTGCCCCTCGCGAAGATAATCACCAATTTGATCACTTGGATTTACAGCATCGCGATGAGCAACTTCTGAAACGTGAATAAATGCAGCCCTTTCAAGACCAATATCGACAAAAGCAGCCTGCATGCCGGGCAATACCCGAACAACCTTACCTTGATAAATATTTCCAACAATGCCCTTGCGACTTGAGCGCTCAATATACACTTCTTGCAAACCGCCATTTTCAATCAAGGCAACACGAATTTCCATTGGCGTAACATTAATTAGTACATCTTCACTCATGCCATTTCTCCTGCAAAGGGTGTATCCCTATTTGCTCAAATAATTTAGCCATTTCAAATAAAGGCAATCCAACCACAGATGAATACGACCCTTTGATTGATGCAACAAATACGGAACCTAAACCTTGAATAGCGTACGAACCTGCTTTATCTATTGGCTCACCTGATGCCCAATATTGCTCTATCTCTAAATCAGACAACACTCGAAACTCTACATCTGTGACAACATTAATGTCATAGGATTGATTAAATCGACCATCCAATAGACAAACTGCTGTCATAACTTGATGCGTCCGTCCTGACAATGCCCTTAACATGCTTTTTGATTCAGCAAACGAATTAGGCTTTCCCAGAACTTGATCATCGACAACAACACTGGTGTCTGAGCCTATTACGATAGGAGACGCATCTAAGTGGTCATTTGTTAACTGCCATTTTTTAAGTGCAGCTTTAGCCTTTTCATTGGCCATACGTAAAACATAGTCAGATGCAGATTCAGAAGGGTAAATAGATTCATCAATATTGGCAGGTAACACATCAAACTCAGGTAGAATTTGCTTTAGTAGAGACTGCCTCCTCGGAGACGCTGAACCTAAAATAACCATTAATTTACACCTTTAACGAATGGAGTACATGCGACGAACACTGCGTAATACAATAAAAGACCAAGGCCATAATAAACCAGTAATAAGTGCCGGCATAAAAATCATTAATGTTGGTTCTGCACTGCCTGAATAATAGTCAATCCAGAAATCAATCAATTGATTTAAGCTAACTAGCAAAGCAACAAAAATACCTTGCTGCCAACGATGATACATACGTAAACGCTTATAAAAAACCGCACATGAATAAGCAATAATGACATATGTTAACGAGTGCTGTCCGATTATCCCTCCCTGTAACAGGTCAACCATAAGGCCTAGCACCCAAGCAACACCAACACCTACCCTAAATGGTAAAGCAATTACCCAATATAAAATAACCAACAGAGCCCATTCAGGTCGATACCAGAGTAACTCTTCTGGAAAGGTTAATGCTTCTAGCATCAAACCAACGATGAGCGTCAATATAAAGACGAAACTGGCCTTCATTTATCTTCCGCTCCAGATTGATCGATTAACATAATATGTCTACTTCGTGCCAATTGCGCAAGAGGAACAACATCAACATCAGCATAAGCCTTACCAGGAATATGACGAACAGCCCTAACAACACCGACAGGGTAGTCACTTGGAAAACGAGTATCTAACCCTGAGGTTGTTAAAACGTCCCCTTTCTTCAAGTCAGTAGAATGGGGAACACTCAAAAGCTCCATACGGTTTAAATCTCCAATACCTCGAAGAATGCTCCTGAACCCGGTGCGAGAAAGCTGTACAGGAACGTAATGACTGGCATCAGCAATCAATAATACTCGACTATTGTAAGCACTCGTTTCAATGACTTGACCTAATACTCCTGTTGCATCAAGCACGGCTTGCCCAACATATGCACCAGTCGAAAATCCTTTATCAATTAATACTTTATGACTATAGGCATTTTGATCGAAGCCAATAACTTCTGCCATAATAATTTTTTCATCCACTCTTTGCGAAGCATCAAGCAACTCTCTTAAGCGAACATTCTCTGCCCTTAATGAATCCAGTTTCTGCAATCGACTGCGTAATGTCAGTAATTCCAAGTTAAGGGATTGGTTTTCAGCCACCAAATCCTCTCGACTTGCAAGATGATCGAAGGACCAAGAAATCACTTTTTGTGGCGTAGTGACAACAATCTGAATGGGAGTTACTAGCCAACTAAGGTAAGGTCTGAAAGGGGAAAAGATGGAATGACGAACGTCACTCCATATCATAAGGACAGAAATAAAAACTAAGAAGACAAAGCGTACAGAAGACACTTTACCTTCAAAAAACAATGAGCTATTGATAAAAAACTCCTAAGCTCTTATTCGTTATCCGCTGTAAAAAGTTCAGATGCATGTTTATCCATCATTTCTAAAGCCATGCCACCACCACGAGCAACACAAGTTAATGGGTCATCAGCAATAATTACCGGTAAGCCAGTCTCTTCACTAATTAAACGATCAATTTCACGCAACAAAGCACCACCGCCAGTCAAAACTAAACCAGACTCTGCGATATCTCCCGCTAATTCTGGAGGAGATTGCTCAAGCACACCTTTGACTGCCTGCACAATTTGAGCCAAAGGCTCTTGTAACGCTTCTAAAATTTCACTACTTCTTAAAGTAAAACTACGAGGAATACCTTCTGCCAAATTGCGTCCACGAACATCAATTTGCAGCTCTTCACCTGAATGGTAAGCCATACCAATTTCAGTTTTGATTCTTTCCGCAGTTGCATCACCAATCAAACTGCCATACTGACGACGTACATATGTCGTAATTGCTTCATCAAAACGATCACCACCAACTCGAATCGATTCAGAAGCCACGATACCATTTAATGAAATGATAGCAATTTCCGTTGTACCACCACCGATATCTATCACCATAGAGCCAGATGCTTCCGCAACAGGTAAACCTGCACCAATCGCCGCAGCCATAGGTTCTTCAATTATATATACTTCTCGTGCGCCAGCGCCTAACGCTGACTCTTTAATCGCCCTACGCTCAACTTGCGTTGACTTACAAGGTACGCACACTAAAACTCTTGGACTAGGTTTTAAAATACTATTTTCGTGAACTTTTGAAATAAAGTACTGCAACATTTTTTCTGTCACATGGAAATCAGCAATAACACCATCTTTTAATGGTCGAATCGCCGTAATATTGCCAGGAGTTCTACCTAGCATTCTCTTTGCGTCGGTACCAACAGAGGCCACTGTTTTTTGATTTCCGTTATGACGAATAGCAACAACAGATGGTTCATCAAGAACGATTCCGCGATCACGAACATATATAAGGGTATTGGCAGTCCCTAAATCGATCGATAAATCACTTGAAAACATTCCCCTAATTTTCTTAAACATGAATTTCTACACCCTGATAGATACATTACGAAACAGCATGAAAATGTAACAACCATCAGGCATTTGAGCAAGCTGAAAGATACTAAATTTGCAAATTGACCCTATCTATTTTGTTGTTTCATAAAATTATTTTGTTTTTTAGCCATGACAGGGAGTTTTTCCCCCCAGATGCTTTCTACTCAAGTTCTATCTAGATACAATGGACATCATTTTATTTTCATTCATATATAAAATTATTTAGGTGAAATATGTCATTCAACAAACAAGATGTGCAAAAAGTTGCTCATTTAGCCCGTCTCTCCTTATCAGACAATGAGACAGAGCAATATCAAGAATCCATATCAAGTGTTTTAGCTCTAGTTGAGCAAATGCAATCCATTAATACCGATGGAATAGAGCCACTTTGCAATCCTCTTGAAATGACACAAAGACTGCGTGAAGACGAGGTAACTGAGTCAAATCAACGCGATTCTTATACAGCGATCGCACCTCGATCAGAAAAAGGTCTTTATTTAGTTCCGCAAGTTATTGATTAATAGGATTCAACATGCACAGTCAAAACATCACACTTCTTGCGCAACAGCTTCGCAACAAAGAATTTTCCAGTGTCGAACTTACGCAATACTATCTTGAGCAAATCAAACAGCACGATGCGTCCTTAAATAGCTTTATCACTCTAACCGAAGAGCGCGCATTAGACTTAGCAAGACAAGCAGATATACGTATTCAAAATGGTGAAAACAATCCATTAATCGGTATCCCTATTGCCCACAAAGATCTTTTTTGTACAGAAAACACCTTAACTACCTGTGCATCAAAAATATTGCATAACTTTGTTCCTCCCTATGAGTCTACCGTTACTCAGAGAATGTTAGAATCAGGCACTGTCATGCTTGGAAAAACCAACATGGATGAGTTTGCAATGGGTTCGTCAAATGAAAACAGTTATTTCGGGGCTGTGAAAAACCCATGGAATTTAAATGCTGTACCTGGCGGTTCATCTGGTGGCTCTGCAGCTGCTGTTTCAGCCAACTTAGCTGTTGCAGCAACTGGTACAGATACCGGCGGTTCAATTCGTCAACCCGCCTCCTTCTGCGGCATCACTGGACTTAAGCCGACTTACGGTCGTGTTTCTCGATTTGGAATGATCGCGTTTGCTTCAAGCCTAGATCAAGCTGGACCTATGGCACGCTCTGCAGAAGACTGCGCACACATAATGAATAGTATTGCTGGCTTTGACGACAAAGATTCCACATCATCAGAAACCAAAACTGAAGATTATACAGCTCAACTAAACCTTCCTCTAACGGGACTAAAAATAGGGCTACCAAAAGAATACTTTGGTGAAGCACTGGATCCTGAGGTTGCAAAAGTAACGTTAGATGCGGCAAAAGAATTTGAAAAGCTAGGCGCTACTCTTGTCGATATCTCATTACCAAACCTAAATTTAAGCATTCCTTCTTATTACGTTATAGCACCATCTGAAGCCTCATCTAATCTGTCACGATTTGATGGTGTACGTTTTGGCTATCGCTGTGAAGATCCTAAAGACCTTCTTGATATGTATATGCGCTCTCGCTCTGAAGGCTTTGGAGCAGAAGTTCAAAAACGCATTATGGTCGGCACATACGCTTTATCCGAAGGCTACTACGATGCCTACTATCTTAAAGCTCAAAAAATCCGTCGCTTAATTAAACAAGACTTTGTAAATGCTTTGACAGAAGTAGACGTAATAATGGGCCCTGTAGCACCGACAACCGCCTTCAATTTAAACAGCAAAACTCAAGACCCTGTCGCAATGTACTTAGAAGATATCTATACCCTATCTGCGAACCTTGCGGGCATTCCTGCCATGTCAATTCCTTCAGGATTCATCGACAAGATGCCAGTCGGATTACAAATAATGGGGAACTACTTCGCTGAAGCAAAACTCCTAAATATTGCCCACCAGTTCCAACAACACACTGATTGGCACACCCAAACACCTAGCCTGACTGAAGGAGCATAAAAATGAATTGGGAAATCGTAATCGGCCTTGAAATTCATGCCCAACTGTCAACAAAATCCAAACTTTTCTCGGGTGCCGCTGTTGGCTTTGGTGCTGAGCCTAATACTCAAACAGCCCTAGTTGACCTTGGAATGCCGGGCTCTTTACCTGTTTTAAACAAAGAAGCTCTGCGAATGGCTGTTATGTTTGGCCTTGCAGTTAACGCCGACATTGGCATGAAATCCGTATTCGCTCGCAAAAATTACTTCTATCCAGATTTACCAAAAGGCTACCAAACTAGCCAAATGGACGACCCAATTGTTGGTGTAGGACATTTAGATATCACCCTTGAAGATGGCTCAACAAAACGCGTGGGCATTACTCGCGCCCATTTAGAAGAAGATGCAGGAAAATCTTTACATGAAGATTTTCACGGCATGACGGGGATAGATTTAAACCGCTCCAGCACGCCACTACTTGAGATTGTCTCAGAACCTGATATTAGATCAGCAAAGGAAGCCGTTGCTTACGTTAAAACCATTCACTCAATCGTAACCTATCTTGGTATTTGTGATGGCAATATGGCAGAAGGCTCAATGCGCTGTGACGTAAACATCTCATTAAGACCAAAGGGGCAACAAGAGTACGGCACACGGACCGAGATCAAAAACGTCAACTCTTTCCGCTTTATTGAAAAAGCCATTCACACAGAAGTTGAAAGACAAGCTGATATTTTAGAAGATGGCGGCAAAATCACTCAAGAAACGCGCCTGTATGATCCTGAGAAAAACGAAACTCGTAGCATGCGCTCAAAAGAAGATGCCAACGATTACCGCTACTTCCCTTGTCCAGACTTATTGCCTGTTGAATTAACTCAAGGCTATGTAGATAGCATTAAAGCAACACTTCCTGAATTGCCAGCTCAAAAAACGCAGCGTTTTATGAACGATTACCAATTGAGCGAATACGACGCGAGTGTTCTTTCTTCATCTAGAGAAATGGCAAACTATTTTGAGACAGTAACAGCAGAAGCAAAAAATGCGAAACTGTCTGCTAACTGGGTAATGGGTGAGTTAAGCAAATTCCTCAACCAAAACCAAATGGATGTATCTCAGTCACCTGTTTCCGCCGAAAACCTAGGACTTCTATTACTCCGAATTGAAGACAATACAATTAATGGGAAAACAGCCAAAGATGTATTTCAATCAATGTGGAACGAAGAAGGCACAGCAGATGAGATCATAGAAAACAAAGGTTTAAAACAAGTCACAGACACAAAAGCCATTGAAGAAATGATTCAATCTGTATTGGATGCAAACCCTTCTCAAGTTGAACAATATCGCGTCTCTGAGCCAGATAAACAAAAGAAAATGAACGGCTTCTTTATCGGACAAATAATGAAGGCCTCTCAAGGCAAGGCTAACCCTAGCCTAGTCAACCCAATACTGGCAAAGCTCTTAAAAGACTAAACCAAAAAAGCCCTCAACTTTCATTGAGGGCTTTCTTCAATTCAATTCAATTCAATTCAATCAGCAAAATAACACCACTTACTCACAAACAAACTTATTTCGACCTGTATTTTTAGCAGAGTAAAGTCTTTCGTCGGCAATTTCTATCGCTTTACTTAAAGTTGGTTGCATTTCACAAGCAACCCCGCCACTGCAAGTTATACTAATTTCACACTCGGTAAATTGCATACCTTTTAGCTTTTCAAACAATTCATTTATTTTACTAATAACACTCTCTTCATTCTCAGCAGGTAAAAGCACACAAAACTCCTCCCCACCAAAACGACTAATCATCTCTCCTGGGAACACCAATTTCAAACAAGCAGAAAACTCTTCAAGCAATGCATCCCCAATAATATGACCATAAGTATCATTAACCTTTTTAAAGTAATCGATATCCAACATTATCACACTCAAAATTCTGCCAGAGGCAATGGATTTTTGATAGGAAGATTCCCCCTCAGCAAATAAATAGCGACGGTTGAATAATTTGGTTAAAGGATCAATGTTTGCAAGATCACGGATAGTTTGCAACATTTCTTGAGCTTCCAAGTTATGATTAACTCGGCAGTGAAATTCTTCGTGGTAGAAGGGTTTTTTCAAAAAGTCATTCGCGCCCGACTTGATAAATTTTGCAGATAAAGATGAATCACCTTCTGCAGACAATCCAATAATTACCAAATCTTTAAAACGCTCATTATGCCTTAGCATACGCACCAAATCATAACCATTTATTAAAGGCATATTATAATCAGTAATCAGCATTTTAATAGAACTATCCTGCTCCAAAATAGCCAATGCTTCTTGACCGTTTTCCGCCTCGACAACTTGAAATTGGTATTGCTGCAATAAAATTTTAATAAACAATCGACTTGTAGATGAGTCTTCAGCAACCAAAACCTTAATATTGTTATTTTTTTCTAAACGCTCTAATACCTTCATTGCATGATTAAAGGAGTATCTACTGTCCTTAGTAATGTAATCAACCACACCTTTATTCAAAAGCTTCAAGCGCAATTCATCATCAAAATTTCCTGTAAGCACGATACAAGGAATTTGTCGATCTAAAACCAAATCAACTATTTCACCGTTTTCTGCATCAGGAAGATTTAAATCCACAATCGCCGCAAAGAAATCATCGTCGTGTTCTGCCAAACACGTTTTAGCTTCTTCAAAGCTGGCAGCAAGCACAGGAATAAATAAATCGTTTTGTGATACAAGATATCGAAGAACCTTAAGTACAACAGGACTGTCTTCAACCAATAGGACTTTCATATTCACGTATCACATCTCTTTGTTATGCTTAATTTAATCAAAATATACTAGAACTACGAATATTATATTCTTAAGTGCATAGATGGAAAGTTATTTAATGTTACTATCCCTAGTATAACAACATTTTCTATATTCACAGCATCAATTAATAGGAATTAAACTTGGAATGTCAACCGAACTGTGGAGCATGTTGCATTGCACCTTCCATCACCAGCCCAATTCCAGGGATGCCTGAAGGCAAACCAGCTGGTGTAAAATGCATCCATCTTCTGCCCAATATGAATTGTGCTATATTTAATTCTAAAGATCGACCGAAAGTTTGCCATGATTTTCAAGCAGATAAAGAAACTTGCGGTAGTAATGGAAGTGAGGCTATTTTATTATTAATGACATTGGAAAAATCTACTCAATCTTCTGCCACATAATTATTAAGGAAGACTTCATGAAGTCTAAGACAGCGCATTATTCAATTGGCATTTTCCTAGCATCCACCTTGTTAGCAGCGTGTTCCTCGCCAAAACCCAAAAGCACCTTCACCATAACACCCCCAAGCCAAGAACAAATTGAAACCAATGTGCAGGCCCAAGTATCATTAATGTTAACGGCATTTACACCTGTAGCCGGACAAGCAATACCAAACGAAGCCGTATTAGATGCCTATAAGCAAAGAGGTTATAATCCGTTCTGGATTCAAGAAAACACCATTGACCCTTCTATATACAAACTCTTAGACATCTTAGAAGAATCCTACACTCATGGATTGAACCCAATTCATTATCATACCCAAGAAATAAAAGAGTATTTAGCTCTAACAACACCAAGCCAAAAACAACTGGCTGAATTGGATGTCATCACAACCGTTGCTTTTTCAAGCTATGCCCATGATTTAAGTATAGGCCGCTACGAACCCCAGCTTATCGATCCAAACTGGCAACTCGACGCACCAACGGATGACTGGTCAGAAATTCTTTTCCTAGAAAACACATCTGACATGATCAGTTTCTTGCCTCGGTTAGCACCAAGACATCGTAATTACCAAGTGCTTCAAAAATGGCTTGTTTACTACCAAAACTTGAATGAAAAAGAACCTGATATTCGAATCAAAGCAGGTATTCCACTCACAGTAGGAGACCAAGGTGAGCGCGTTGCTCAACTAAGAGCAAGATTAGTTCAACTAGGTGATATCCGCTTTTCAACTAGAAAAACCAAAGAAGACTTTTTTGATGAAAAGCTACAACAGGCTCTAATTCAATTTCAAGAGCGCCACGATCTATTGGCTGATGGTCACGCAGGCGCACAAACAATTGAAATGTTGAATGTTCCAGTCAAAATAAGAGCTCAACAAATCGCCTACAACCTTGAACGCTGGCGCTGGCTCCCTTCAACATTAGAGTCTGAGCGCATATGGGTTGACCTAACAGATTATAAGGTGCACACCCACCTCAATGATCAACATTCGACTATGAAAGCCGTAATAGGGAAAAATGCACGCAAAACACCTGTATTTAAAGGAATAATGACCTATATGGTCACAAACCCAACATGGAGAGTACCCCATAGAATTGCACAAGAATCTTTACTGCCGAAAATTCACAAAGACCCTAATTACTTAATTGAGCATGGTTATCAGGTTTATTCCAGCTGGACAGTTGGAGCAAAGCCTTTAGACGCCTCATTAATTGACTGGTCAAAAGTAACACATAGAAATCTTAAATACCGATTTGAACAAACTCCTGATGAAGGAAATGCTCTCGGTGCCTATAAATTTATGTTCCCAAATAAAAATGACATTTACTTACATGACACACCTGCAAAACACCTTTTTAATGAAGATGTAAGAGCCTTCAGTTCAGGCTGCATTAGACTTGAAAGACCAGAAGAGTTTGCAGAGTTATTAGTTGCGAATTCAAAACGTGCGAAAGAATTAGTTAAATCGAAAGAGTCCAAAGCAACAAAAGTTATCTCACTCCCTAAGGAACTCCCCGTCTATCTTGTGTATTTCACAGTTGTTCCAAATGACAATGGTATGCCAGAGTTCCGTCAAGACATTTACCATAGGGATGCACTTATGGAAGAAGCAATGGGGTACTATCCTTCTAACCCTAAAGATAGCCTCTAGAAACAACTAGCAGCAACAAAAAATGCCCTTCATAACTGACGAAGTATATGAAGGGCATTACTTAAGCAAGATCAGAAATAAGCAAAATCAAAAAATTAACGAGTAATAATACACACAGTTACTTCTTCACGATCATGATACAAGTGCTTTGCCTGCAAAGTGTATGAAATACCTGCTTGCTTCAATTCTGATTGCACAAACTCCAAGCACTGATCTACTTCTTGATAGCGTTTTTTCATCGGCAATTTTAGATTAAATATGGTTTTTCTTGTCCAGCCTTTTACAAGCCACTTAGACATAAGAGAAGCCACTTGCATTGGAGTTTCTATCATATCGCACACCAACCAATCTACAGTATTTTTGGGCTGATATTTAAAACCATCTGACTGCTCATGTTCAACCAAGTTTGTCGCCATTAATTCTTTCTGCATAGGCCCATTATCAATTGCGATAACATGAATACCTCGCTGCACAAATTGCCACGTCCAACCTCCGGGGGCAGCCCCAAGGTCGACTGCCACGAAACCTTCTGATAGATGTGTTTCCCATTTTTGAGCTGGTATAAATTGATGGAAAGCCTCTTCTAACTTTAGTGTAGATCGACTTGGCGAAGAAGCAGGAAAACGCAATCGGCGAATCCCCATCAAGTGTTCACTACGACATTCAGAATAAGACACCCCTAAATACGCTGACTCCCCATCCAACAAAAATAAATGATGCTTAACCCCAACAGCCTTAGTACGAATCAATCCTGCTTTCTTCCAACCAGATCTAAGGGGCTTTTCAAATTTTTTAATCAAGCTAGAAAGGGATTTTGCCTCGTTCGTATCCGCTGTCTCGATCCATAAATCTTCAGCAAGAGGTAAGGAGCGCGCGGCCTCCAATAAACTTTCAACACGAGAACCTTGTGACAATTCTAACTCATCGTTTACTGCAATAATTTGTCGAGCAAATATCAAATTATTAAAGTTCAAGCAAGCAATTAAACGCTCACCTGCATCTGGCTCATCCATGACATACACAACGTAGCCTGAATTATTTGTTACTTTTGCATAGCCATAAAATCCTTGTTGATTGGATAAATCTGTAATTTCGGCTGCGCAATCTTTTTCAAAACCCTGTCGACAATAAAGTAATACATTTTTCATAAAAACACCTCTGGGCGACATTTTACATGTTAATTCACAAGGCCGAGCAGATATTCTTATTATTTTTTATTTAATCGATAATGTTTTTTCATAAAACCGTTGAATTAGTGCACAAGCCTCATGATTAAACTCATCACAAAGATCAGGCAATTGAAAAAACGACTTATTTTCTCCTTCCCAAACAAAGGATAAATAACCCGCATGCAGATAACCTCTATCAGATAGAGTGCCAGCATAACGAATATCACCTAAAATAGGAGCCCCTATACTTTTCATTGCAACCCTTAATTGATGTGTTTTTCCTGTTTTTGGCTCAAGGAAGTACAAACGCTTACCAGGAGACAGGGAGCATGAAACAAACCTTGTTTCAGAATAATTCTCTCTATCTGTAGTGAGTTTCCATTGCCCCCTGCGACTTGGTACCATTCCACCTTTAATCTGTCCTTGTTTTTTTTTGGGCTTCCTATCAGAGATGGCAAAATACATCTTATGCACTTCCCTCACTTCAAATAAGCGCCCAAACATCTGGGCAGCCTTTTTATTTAAAGCAACAAGGCACAGACCTGAAGTCATTTTATCTAACCGGTGTACAGGATAAAGTTCTTCATACGGTGTCACTTGATATAGTGACTCAATAAAACCTTCTGATTCAGATTCAGCATGAAAACTCATCCCTTGAGGCTTATATACAACCAAAAAATCCGCATTTTTATGCAAAATACGGATTTGATTTAATTTACTCATAAAGCTCTATTCCAAAGATTTCATAAATTAGTAAATAGAGTACGTTTTAACTTGATTCCGCCCTTCATGTTTAGCGGCATACAAAGCATCATCCGCTTCCGATAAAATTTCTTCATAACGAGCTGTATTAAAACTGATAGAAGATATTCCGATACTGATGGTTACAGGAACCATAATACCTAACTTGGTTTGTATTTGTAAGCAACTTACCGAACCTCTCAATTGCTCCATATCTTTTTCAGCTTGCTCTATGCTTGTATTCGGCATGATAACAACAAATTCTTCTCCGCCATATCGACCTAGCTTAAATAAAGAACCTAACTGACACCTCATTTCCAGCGCAACATCTTTCAAAACCAAGTCACCAGCATCATGCCCATAGGTATCATTAATCTTCTTAAAATGATCTAAGTCTAAAATTGCAAAAGAACAGGGCTCTCGATTTTCAACAGAGTTAGAAAACACATCTAAAGCATCTGCCAAAACCTTACGACGATTCGAAATACCAGTGAGCTCATCAATTTCAGAAAGATGTTTTAGGTTTTTATTTGCTTTTACTAATTGTGTAATCACGAGATTTACGATAAGTGAAGCAAAGAACATACAAATTAAAAACGCATAAACACTTAACCATACTTGATGCTGAGCAGTAATCAACACTGACTCATTAGGCGCTAAAAACTCACAGATTAAAAAGCCTAATACGCCTAATAATACAACCAAAATCTGCTTATAAAATTGCTCTCGCTGAAACACAGTAAATGCATAGATGGGATATAAGCAAATGACCCAATGAAGCTCGCTATTTGACCCGAGAAAAAAAACCGTAATTAATATGAGATGAAGTGTTAAAAAGTAAGGCAGGAACATAGCTGCGATGCTATATTCCTCTTTAAGGTTAAAGCGAACCCCCATGACAGCAATAAATGCAGAAATAGCGTTAAAACAAAAAATCGACCATTGGGACAATAATAAAAAACTAATACCGACAAAAGAAATACTTAATATTGTTAGAAAGTAAGATAAATTAATAATCTTAATATAATACAAACTGTCGTTAGATCGATCTGCAATACCTAGATATAATATGACATCCATTTTTTTTATAATATAATCCAAAGGTACACCTTATTTATCTTTTATTATTAAAAAGTTAGTGAATGACAAACATCAATTAGTCAATTATAATTCAACTTCTAAAATGGTACAGAAATAATTTCCCTCATTCCAAGCTACTTTTCTTGCAATCTAAACAGTGCAATCTTATGAACCTCTTCAATCGCCAAGGCAAACTCTTCATTGGCATTGTTGTTTATACGTGTTTGAAAACCATCTAGAATGACGTTTTTCGTCGCACCTTTTACAGCCATAATGAATGGAAAGCCATTTCTTACTTTATAGGTCGAGTTGAGGTAATGGAAATGTTTCAGTTCTTCTTCAGTACATGTATCCAACCCTGCTCCAGCTTGTTCATTCGCTGATTCTTTTGTTAACTCCCCTGCTAAAGCGATCTTTCCAGCTAAATCTGGATGAGCATTCAATAGAGCTAACTTACTGTCGTAATTACTTTTATCGACAATATTCCGCATTACTAAAGCTAACTCCAAACAATTATCAAAAAAAGTTTTGTTATCTGCGGATTCTATTTCAGACCATGCTTTTTGAGCCACCCATGGAGAGTGCTCATAAATGCCCTGAAATTCTTCCAAAAATGCTTCACGTGATAAACAACTGGGCTTATTAATAAGCATTGACATAATTTATATACCTTCTAGATTTACGCCTTTATCAGATTTACAGAAAAGAGAGACGGCTATTTTTTATATGGAAAATGCGCCCGCCAATGATGAGCAATATCAATACGCCGACAAAGCCAAACCTTCTCATGGGACTTTACGTATTCTAGAAATCGTTTTAAGCCAGCAATACGTGCGGGACGACCAACTAAGCGGCAATGTAATCCTATAGACAGCATTTTAGGTGCATGCAATCCCTCTTCATACAAAGTATCGAAAGCATCTTTTAGATATTGAAAAAAGTGCTCCCCTGTATTAAACCCTTGATAAGAAGCAAATCTCATGTCATTCGTATCAAGCGTATATGGAATAATAAGTTGAGGACCGTTTATGTCGTCCCGCCAAAACGGCAAATCATCACTATAATCATCTGCGTTATATAAAAAGCCCCCTTCTTCTGCGACTAATCGATGGGTATTAGGACTTGTTCGGCCTGTATACCAGCCCAAAGGACGCGAGCCTGTCACACGGGTAATGATTTCAATTGCTTTATGTAGATGTTCCTTTTCCGTTGCTTCATCAACATATTGATAATCAATCCAACGGTATCCGTGACTGCAAATTTCATGACCAGCATCCACAAATGCTTTTGCAATCGCAGGGTGCTTTTCTAAAGCCATAGCGACAGCAAAAACAGTTAACGGTATATCAAACTGCTTAAATAAACTTAGTAGCCGCCAAACTCCTGCACGACTTCCATATTCATAAATAGATTCCATACTCATATGACGAACACCCTGCCTAGTATCCGCGCCAACAATTTCAGATAAGAAAGCTTCAGAAGCCTCATCACCTTCTAAAATACTATTTTCGCCCCCTTCTTCATAATTCAATACAAACTGAACAGCCACTCTTGCGTCGTTAGGCCACTGAGGATGCGGTGGATTGTCACCATAACCAATAAAGTCTCGCTGATATGTTTTCATAAACTATTTTCTTCTTACACTTTTCATCTTAATTGCAGTTTTCATAAATTTATTTGTCCTTTTAGCACATTTAATATTTGACCAAGAAGACAAATATTAAAAATTTACGTATTATTTCGCCACTTTAAAAAAACACTAAAAATCAAAATAATTGGCACAAAATTTGTTTATCTGAAACAAAAGTTTCAAACGATTTGAATTTTGATAGGTCATCAGTGTATTTAACGGCATTAACAGTTAGGGCAAACGCACCAATAAAATCAAAAAATTTAATTAGGTGCTTTTTTAGCACCAATGATGGGCATTATTGAATTAAAAATACCCAAAATTTAATACCAAACAAAAACCCGGTCATTATTTCATGGCTTATTAGATAGAGAGTACATTGTGGCAATATCTACTGATACCACTGACTGCCGAATAAAATTAGAAAACATTACTAAGCAATACCCTGGTTGCTTAGCAAATGACAATATTAGTCTGTCTTTACTTCCAGGAGAGATTCATGCTCTTTTAGGAGAAAATGGAGCAGGCAAAAGTACCTTGGTAAAAACTATTTATGGCGTAGTCTCCCCAGATCAAGGGAAGATAATATGGGATGGAGAGCAGGTTCATGTGAAGTCTCCAAGCGATGCTAGAGATCTAGGTATCGGCATGGTTTTTCAACATTTTTCATTATTTGAAACCTTGACCGTCTCTGAAAACATTGAGCTTTGTTTAAGTAAAAAACAACTTATCGCTATCGAAAATTTACCCGAAAAAATACGCAACTTATCCAAAGCCTATGGATTAGATGTTGATCCTGATCGTTACATCCATTCCCTATCTATTGGAGAGAGGCAGCGAGTAGAAATTTTACGCTGTTTAGTTCAATCCGTTAAGTTGCTTATTTTGGATGAACCTACTTCCGTTTTAACGCCTCAAGAAGTGGCAAACTTATTTGTTGTATTAAATAAGCTCTCCGCAGAGGGGTGTAGTATTTTATTTATTAGTCACAAACTTCATGAAGTCACTGAAATTTGTCAAAAAGCGACCATTCTTCGTGGAGGAAAAGTCATTAGTACTTGTTCACCTCGTGAAGAATCCCCTTCAAGTATCGCAAAAATGATGGTGGGTGACCTTGCAGAACAAGATGCTGGCTACTCTAAAAAAGAAGGCAGCAAGGTTATTTTTCAAGCAAAGGAGCTTAACCTTCCTACAAAGCAACCCTTTGGAACTGAACTTAAGAAAATCAATTTTGATTTAAAAGCAGGTGAAATACTGGGTATTGCGGGTGTTGCTGGTAACGGTCAAGACGAGCTAATGGCTGCAATTAGCGGCGAGGACGGCCGGCTGGTAAACAACATGTTGTTTCTTAATCAACAAGACATTGGCAAGCTTGATGCAGGAGAAAGGCGACAATTAGGTATGGCAAATGTTCCCGAAGAACGCCTCGGTAGAGGAGCTGTTCCTGAAATGTCTCTAACAGAAAATACTCTACTAACCCAAAGCAAAGGCTTTATTAGTAATGGCCTTGTGAATTGGAAAAAAGTACAACAGCACGCTCAAAAAATTATCGATCAATATAAAGTAAAATGCCACGGCGAGTTTTCCGATGCAAAAAGTTTAAGCGGCGGTAACTTACAAAAATTCATTATGGGCAGAGAAATTGGCCAAAACCCCATTGTGCTTATTTGCGCCCACCCAACCTGGGGTGTGGACGTAGGTGCTGCCCTATCCATCCATCAATCTCTTCTTAAATTAAGAGACGAAGGTGCCGCCATCCTGTTAGTTTCAGAAGACATTGATGAGCTGTTTTTACTTGCCGATAGAATTGGTGCTGTCTGTGACGGCCACCTTTCCCCTCTAATAAAAACGGATGAGACAGACATTGAGCAGATCGGTTTGTGGATGGCCGGTAGTTTTATCCCTGAATCTTTGGAGGCAACGCAATGATTCGCATACAAGCACGAGTTGAACAAAGCACACTAATGAAAATTGCCTCTCCTATTTTGGCAATTATTCTGACCTTAATTTTTAGCTCGGTTTTATTCTCAACTTTAGGCAAAGACCCAATACAAGCCATGCACGTACTGCTTATTGCTCCTTTGTCTGATTTGTATAACATAGGCGAAATGTTCGTTAAAATGGGGCCTCTGTTACTTTGTGCCGTTGGGCTTTCCCTTTGTTATCGAGCAAATTTATGGAACATTGGTGCAGAAGGACAGCTGCTCATGGGGGCCTTAGGTGGCGGTGCTGCTGCTCTTGCTCTTATCGATTCCACCTCTATTTTTGCATTACCTATTGCCATTTTATGTGGCGTTGTTTCAGGAATGGTATGGGCTGCATTCCCCACCTATTTAAAACTGAAATTTAATTCCAACCTGATTCTTACTACGATCATGTTTAACTATATAGCGCTCTATTTATTGCTATGGGCGGTACATGGGCCATTAAGGGACCCTGATGGTTATGGCTTCCCTGAGTCCGCTTTATTTAGTGATGCCGTTACTCTCCCTGTTCTTTTCGAAGACGGAAGAATACACCTTGGTATTGTTCTGGCTATTATATCTGCGTTCGCTGCTTGGATATTACTTAATAAGAGTCACATAGGTTTTCAAATTCGTGTTTTTGGGGAGGATGAACCCGCCGCTCGATACGCTGGCTTCAATGGCAAAAAGCTCAGTTGGACAGTAATGTTAATTGCTGGTGGCTTAGCAGGTCTTGCTGGTGTTGCTGAAGTAACCGGCCCTATAGGCCAGCTAATTCCTAGTATTTCACCCGGCTACGGTTATTCCGCTATCATAGTTGCTTACCTAGGCAGATTACATCCTCTTGGCGCTTTATTGTCTGCAACATTTATGGCCGTACTTTATATGGGCGGTGACTTAGCGCAAATTGAAATAGGCGTTCCTACCGCAGTTGTAGGCATGTTCCAAGGTGTCCTGTTGTTTTTCTTACTGGCGTGCGATTTCTTTATTCGCTACCGCTTAACCTTCATTTCCAACCAACCTATTCAGGAGTAATGTGTGGACGCTGAATTATTGTCTCAAATTCTTTTCTCTGCCATTAAAACAGGCACACCATTACTTCTCATTGCATTAGGTGAAGTCATTTGTGAAAAATCAGGTGTACTTAACTTAGGACAAGAAGGCATGATGCTCATGGGCGCGGTTGTTGGTTTCCTTGCGGCTTATAGCTCCGGTTCTGTCGGTCTTGGCGTACTCGGTGCCATAATAATAGGCATGTTCATGAGTTTGATTTTTGCCTTTTTAGTCTTACATTTAGGTGCCAATCAAGTTGCTACAGGTCTCGCATTAACCATATTTGGCACAGGACTCAGTGCTTTTGTTGGTTCCGATGTTGTTGGACAAACGATTCAAGGCTTCCAACCAATCATCATTCCTGTTTTATCAGATATCCCTTTTATAGGGCGCATTTTATTTACTCATGATTTGCTCGTTTATGTTTCCTTTGCATTAGCGGCACTCGTATCTTATGTAGCAACAAAAACTCGCATTGGGCTAATTATTAAAGCCGTTGGTGAGAACCCTCATGCTGCAAATGCCATTGGTATTAAAGTACTCAAAGTACGCTATCTTGCCATCATGTTTGGTGGCGGCATGGCTGGATTATCTGGAGCCTATATGTCACTAGTTTATACTCCGATGTGGATAGAAAACATGACCTCTGGTAGAGGCTGGATTGCTTTAGCACTAGTGGTTTTTGCATCATGGCGTGTCGGACGCATCATGCTTGGAGCCTATCTATTCGGTTTAGCCAGCATTATGCACCTTGTACTTCAGGGTATGGGTTGGTCAATCTCGCCTAATTTACTGGCAATGTTGCCTTATGTTGCCACAGTCGTTGTGATGGTTATTATTAGCGCGGATCATTTCAAAGAAAAATTACTGGCACCAAGATCTTTAGGCAAGCCATTTGACCCAAGGCAAATGGCTTAAAACCTATGAAAGCACTGTTTTTATCTTGAGGCCTTTGCACAAAGTCATTAGCAAGCGTTGTCATCGTGCAAAGGTCTTACCTTATAACATAAAAATTAAGTACAACCATGAAGAGCGCATTAAGCGCAAAGGAGTTAATAGATGAAGTTAAAAAGCTTATTGATCGGACTTGGTCTTGTTGCTGGGTTATCAACAGCACAAGCAGAAGATCCATTCAAAGTTGGTTTTGTATATGTTGGCCCTGTGGGTGACCATGGATGGAGCTACGAACATAACCGTGGACGTGAAGAACTGGAAAAACATTTTGGAGGTAAGGTTAAAACAACTTACGTTGAAAATGTTTCTGAAGGTGCCGATTCCGAGCGAGTTATCACTCAATTAGCAAAATCAGGTAACGACCTTATTTTCACGACCTCTTTTGGTTATATGAATCCGACAATTAAAGTGGCAAAACGCTTTAAAAAGACAACATTTGAACATGCGACAGGCTACAAACGTTCTAAAAATGTTGGTACATACACACTGCGTACTTATGAAGGACGTTATGTATCAGGTATTGCTGCTGGCATGATGACCAAAACTAACAAACTTGGTTACATTGCTTCATTCCCTATTCCTGAAGTGATTCGTGATATTAACTCTGTTTACATGGCCGCAAAAACTGTGAACCCTGATGTTGAAATGAAAATAGTTTGGGTTAACACTTGGTATGATCCAGGTAAAGAAACCGATGCAGCAAATGCATTAATGGATCAAGGTGTTGACGTTCTTTTACAACATACTGATAGCCCTGCACCACTTATTGCAGCAGAAAAGCGCGGTGTTCGTGGAATTGGTCAAGCGTCTGACATGAGCCATTTTGGGCCAAACGCTCACATATTCTCTGTTCGTGATGATTGGGCTCCTTACTACATCAGCACTACTGAAGCCGTTATGAATGGCACCTATAAGCCACAAGATTTCTGGGGCGGCTTTAAAGACGACATGCTAAGCATAGCATCAATCAACGATAATCTACCTGCTGATGTGAAAACCAAAATCCAAACAACTTATGATGACATTCGTTCAGGTAAATTCCATCCCTTTACAGGCCCGATCATGAGCAACGAAGGTAAGCTTGTTATTGAAGCAGGACATACCTTAACTGATGCTGAATTAGCGCAAGTAAATTGGTATGTAGAAGGTATTAAAGACTCTATACCGAACTAACCACTCAAAGAACAGTTGTGAATTTTGCAACTGTTCTTTTCCCTCCTACTTTATAGTCGCCAAACAACTGCAAATCATTAAAAAAACCATTGAATATCTTTCAAAAAAAACTAAAACTAATGTTTCTTATTTTGCTTTATTGAAAGGAAAAAATCATGGGATACTTAACAACCCACATACTCGATACAATGAGCGGCTTGCCAGCAGCAGGTGTTGCAATTACTTTGTTTAAGCTTCAAGGAGATAATAAAGTCAAAGTGGCCGCCTCCATGACAAACAATGATGGCCGCTGTGATAACCCGATTCTTCCTGAAAGCATGTTTGAAATAGGCAAATATGAAATTGAATTTTCAATTGGAGAATATTTTCAAAATAAGGGTATACAACAAGATAGCCCGCATTTTCTAGATGAAATTATTATTCGTTTTGGCATCAACAACCCGAACGACCACTACCACGTTCCATTACTAGTCTCACCTTACGGTTATAGCACCTATAAAGGAAGTTAGGGAAGCATGAACTGGAACGCTTTCTCATAAAGTAATTGGGCGTAATATTATCAAAAATGAGACCTTTGCACGAAGTCATGAGCGATGATAAGTCTGTTTTTAACAAAGTCTTAGCAAACGTAGTAATCGTGAAAAGGTCTCAATCATATTAATCCGTAGGAGTCACCATGAGAGCACATTGGATACAGCAAGCAGCATCTCTAGAAACAGCAGGTATCGATTTTATCATGGTATCTGTAACTTCTATTAAAGGTTCTACGCCCAGAGAACTCGGCGCTCGCATGTTAATAACAAAAGACTCCATCTTTGGTACGATTGGAGGTGGGCATTTAGAATGGCAAGCCATGGCGTATGCTAGAGAGTGTTTAATATCAAAACAAGTGAGTGAAAATATAAAGAAATATTCGCTTGGCGCAACTCTTGGACAGTGCTGCGGCGGTAAAATTTCACTTCTATTTGAAGGTGTTTTTCAACCAGACTTCACACTTGCCATTTTTGGCGCGGGTCACGTAGGTAAAGCTATCGTTCACTGTTTAAGCCAAATCCCCTGTAAAGTTTACTGGATAGATAGTCGAGAAGCTGAGTTCCCTACTGAACTACCACCCAATATCATTAAAGTTCAATCCGACTACCCAGTAGATGAAATAACCGATATGCCAACAAGCTGCTATTATTTAGTATTAACCCATAACCACCAGCTTGATTTAGATTTATCTGAGAAAATACTAAAACGAAATGATTTTGCTTATTTAGGTGTTATTGGCTCTAAAACAAAGAGTGCTCGTTTTAAACATAAACTTAGGGACAAAGGGGTTCATGAGGAAACGATTCATTCCATGATGTGTCCAATGGGAGATGCAGATATTACCAGCAAGCAACCGGGTGAAATTGCCATTTCAACTTTATCGCAAATTCTAAAAATCAAGCAGCAAAAGAATACTCAAAAAATCACAACTCAGGAATCCGTGACGGATATCCACATGACTTCCAAAGAGGTATAAGATGCGCACAAAAATTGAGCTGATTAAACTCGCAGAACAAATGCCTAAAACAGAACTTCATCTTCATATCGAAGGCACATTTGAACCTGAGCTCATGTTCAAAATTGCCAATAGAAACCAAATACAACTGCCTTATCAATCTATCGAAGAGCTTAAAGCCGCCTATCAATTCAATAATTTACAAGATTTTTTAAATATTTATTACCAAGGCATGGCTGTTTTACTAACTGAAAACGATTTCTATGATTTGACCATGGCTTATCTAGAGAAAGTTCACAGTCAAAATGTCGTTCATACAGAGATATTTTTTGATCCCCAAGGCCACCTAGAAAGAGACATCCCATTCGATGTTCAAATAAATGGTATTAGTAAAGCGCTTGAGGACGCAAAAGTAAAATGGGGAATGAGTTACAGACTTATCATGTCTTTTTTACGCCATTTAAGTGAAGAAAGTGCATTTGCTACACTCAATTTAGCAAAGCCCTTTTTAGATAAAATAGACGCCGTGGGATTAGACAGCTCAGAACTCAACCACCCACCAGAAAAGTTTGCTAGAGTGTTTCAAGAATGCAGAGAGCTGGGATTAAAAATTACGGCTCATGCCGGAGAAGAAGGGCCACCAGAGTATATTTGGCAAGCCTTAGATTGCCTTGAGGTTGATCGAATTGATCATGGTAACCGAGCTTTGGAAGACACCCAACTTACCGCAGAAATTCAAAAACGCAAGTTAACATTAACCGTCTGCCCGTTGTCCAATTTAAAACTTTGCGTTGTGGATACGATGGAGCATCACCCTATTCAAAAAATGCTACAAGTTAATTTAAATGCAACGGTGAATTCAGACGACCCTGCCTACTTTGGTGGTTATATGAATGAAAACTATAAGGCATTAATTGAAGACAGTAACCTTACCGAAACAGAGCTTTATCAATTAGCCAAAAATGCTTTCGAAGGCGCTTGGTTGCCAACATCTGACAAAGCGCTATATATTGCTGAATTAGATAAAATATTCCATCAATGAAAATTCATATAAACCATGGGAAGGCAAGAGGACTTATTCGCACCTTCCTTAACTTCCATAAAAAAAAGAGAATGCCGTAAAACGATACCCTCTTTTCAAATAAACCCAATAGGGAATAGCTCTAGCGTTTTGCTATTTCTGCAACCCCTCTAATGCAAGAATGATGAAATGGAATCAATCGACAAAAAAGAACATACAAGCCGAGTAAAATAGAAAATGGAATGACAACTAGAGTTAACAACATTTTTGCTACAAATTGCATAACTACATAGCTACCATGTTGTGCTTTTTGATGCAGTTTTGTCGCCGATGCTTTATGTAAAAATTGAATACTGCTCTTAGCGTGATCTTTTAAGTCACCTTTCTTATTTGTTCCAACTAACTCATTAGACATATGAGAGAAATATTGATAGCTAACTTTATCTGAGAAGTAGCTATCTACTGTTTGGCTCAGAGCTGCAGAAAAGTGAATGCTGTAGGGAATAATCATATGACTCATTAAAAATAAACTAAACAAGCATCTAAGTAATTTGTGTGACAATTCATTGTTTAGTACCGAACGATCAAACCAAGCTAAACCACACCAAACCGTAAGACAAACTAAAAATTCACCCAAAAACCATGGAGACAAATATTCCGAAAGAGCCAAAATTGCTTGCAGCACCCCAACCGCAGCAATAGACATCAATACTGCTTCATTACCCTTCTCCAATACATCAGATAATTGACTTAACAACCGCCCTACTTCAACGTTAATGTCCAATATAAAAGAAATACCTATTTGGCTACTAGCAGCGACATCAACGAGGGTTTGTAACGTTAATAAGTACCCTAGCTCCTTTCCTAGTTGACCTTCTAATTGAGTAAGGTAATCAATATTACTATGACGCAATACATCTTGTTGAAGCAGACTACTTAATGAAGCGAAATGACCAAAATGAAACCCTGCCAACAAAAGTAAAAGCAGCAAGGTAATCGCCAATAATCCAGAACGACCTTTAAACCATTTCTTAATACTATCCATTTTCAATTTCCAGCATGATTAGGTGAACATTGAATTTGTTTTAGATGGCCGCCTTTTACAGAACGATCCAAATCGACATCGCCCTGAATACCCGATACATCACCTTTGGATGAATACTGCCATAAAACAACATTTTCCAAACCGGCTGGTATTGTCATTGTCGTATTGTAATCAGCAAGCCAGAAAGGATATTCATTAAACGACTTACCAATATTTAGTGTCCAAAAATCCCCATAAGAATAAAGCATAGGTTTACAGCCCGTTTCTTTTTCAACTATAGATAAAAACGTTTTTAGTCTTTGTTGAATTTCGCTAGAGGGCACATCTTTTGTCAGCTCTATATCGACCATTGGCGTTAAAGTTAGTGATTTATCTTTTATGGTTGTTAAAAAGTTTTGAGCTTGTTTGTTAGCGTCATCGTTAGCTTCAAAAAAATGATACGCCCCAACTAGCATCTTTTGTTGAGAAAGAGCCAAGGTGTTTCGATTAAACGCTGGATCTTGATAAGTAATGCCATCCGAAGCTTTTAAATAGACAAAATCAATATTTGCCTTGGCTACTTTACCCCAGTCCACTTGTCCTTGATCATGGGAAACATCAATGCCATCTACTATGCTTCCCGAGGTTACCTTATCCAGTATCTTTGGATCGGGTGGAACAACTTCAGCAGGCACGGCGGCCTTCACGGCATTAGCATTATTCGAAGGTGATAAGTTAATATTGTCTTTACTCACCATCAAAGGTCGACTTAGCAACAAATACAAGATTGCACCGCCGCACGCCAAATAACCGGCCATTTTGATTTTATTGTTGTTAAACTCTTTCATTATAAGACTATTTCCTTTTTCACAACTTAGGTGTTGCAATATGATTACGACCCTCATTATAAGCCAGATTCTGGAAATATAGAGGCGGTTCGCACTATTAATATAAGCTAAGTGATAGACGGATGTAAGTAGAGACCTTTGCACGAAGTCATGGCCAATGATAAGACGGGTCTTTTTAAAACAAAGTATTAGCAAGCCTAATAGTCGTGCAAAGAACTCAAGTAATATAGAATCCCCCAACTGGCACTTATCCTTGTCATAATGTATGCACAAGTTAAGTTACCCACATATACTCATTCAATAGATCAGTTAGACAAAGGGCTCAATGTTAAAACCTCTTGGGATACTATTCAGTATTACACTCCTGATTACAATTGCAGTGAGTTACACTTTTCGCTTGCCTATTACTCAATGGCTTTTAGAACCAACGCTTAAATCTGCTAAAGTAGAGTTATCCTGTATCGATTGGTCTATCACCCCAAACTTAACCTTAACAGCTGAGAAAGTATGTATTCATTACCAAGGTCATAAATTAGACCTTATAGGTATAAAACTTACTCAAAAGCATTTAGCCATAGATGATGCCATTCTCCACATAAGCCACTTAGTTGATCAGGATAATCTGTCTGAAAGTGAAAAAAAGGCCGAGCCACTGCAATTATCATTGCCCGATACCCGACCATTAATCAGCATCAAGACATTAACGGTGAATACCGAAGCAATTGCTTCTCCCATAACTCTCACAGTAACAGAAAACATTGTTAATCAATTCTCTATCACTGGGGACATGAATGCCGTTATTGACCTAGCAGAAAACAACATAAACGCGGACATTCACCTAACCTCTAACCCATTTATGCAAACTGCACTCGATAAGCTATTATTCCAACACACTGCTAATATCAAAAATCTTGAGTTCGATACTCACCATCAAGTTCAATACAATGGTGAAAACATCGAGCTATTAAGCAACATAGCAGTCCAATTTGGTTATCATCAACAAAGTCCCCTTAAAAGTGCCCTTAATAGTAATAATCTTTGCCATGGTGAAGTAAGCAGCAAAGGAAAAGTCACTACTCGCATCCAACTGGATAAAGACGTAATCCAATTAGACGCAAATAACCTACTTACTCAAGTGTCCTTATCTGATGAATGCGTCACCTTGATCCCCCATTTTCAATACCGAGACCTTCTACTAGATCAACTGGCTTTAAACTGGCAATTAACATTACCTAAGACAATTGACCTCAGACAAAATAGCCTCACACTACCAAGTGCACATATTGAAAGCCTAGATAAGAATCGCTTCGTATTAAAGTTAGACAACGCCTCAATTAATCTAAATCACCCCTTTAAATCGGCAAAGGCACACTTAACAGCAGACATTAAGACTAAAGACATCCAATCCTTTCAGTTTGATAGCCACATAAAAGAGCAAAGTATATCCGGCAACTACGCTATCAATTTAGATAAAGCACCGAAACGACTAGACAAAAAGACAGATGAACTAAACATAAACGCTGGAGCAATTGCCATAAATGGCCAATTTCAGCTATTCGATTTTATTAATACGCCATTCTCAGGGAAGCTAGACAATCAGATAATGATTAACAATGGCGCAATCGAAACATTTTCTTTTGAGCAATATTCAGGGAGTCTTGGAATCAACATTGATGACCAACTAAATGCCAATGCCCAGTTAAAAAACACCTTAATTAAAAGCCTTATTAATGATACTAAAATCAGTGATCTGCAAAACACAACGGACATAAGACTGAATTTGGCGCAAATCACGCCTTCAACTACCCACTCACAAAAAAATCAATTCCCTCCTATTCATATTGAAGCAGTCACTAGGTTAAGTAACATACAGCATCCAGTATTAGCATTAACAAACTTAGATATTGAAACTGACGCTGAAGCCATTGCTGGAAATGAGCCTAAATTTTCCGCCACTCATCGAATTCAACTTAAAGACATTAAAGCCGTTGCCAACCATACTTTCACCAGCACAACTCAAAGCAAAAATCATCCATTTAGGGTCACTATCCCTAATTTTGAAGCCGCTTTACTCAATCCATTTATTCAACAATTTGATAGCGCAGCTCAGGTCACAAACGGTAACTTAGGTGTGGTAATAGAAGGGGATCTAAACACTCAATCAGCAAAAATTAGGGCGCATGTTGAACAACTTTCTGCATTGTACAATGACTATTTACTCACTGGATTTTCAACGTATTTTACAGGAAACATGCATTCAGCGCTTTCTTCGGACTCGCCTAAATCCAAAACTGAAAATACAACACAAGTTACAATTCACCCAACACACTTTACCCTCAACGAATTACGAACAGGCGTGGTATTACAAAACATCGAAGGGCAATGGCAAATCAATCAGAATCAGTTAAGCCTTAATGACATACAAGGACAGTTATTTGATGGGTATTTTTCATTAGACAAATACCTATTCAATGCACCTAAGCAAGGTGTTTCTATTCGTTTTGACAACATAGATGCCAGTAAATTAATTACCCTTTATGATGAGTCAGGTATTCTGTTAACAGGGCGATATGGTGGTATTCTCCCTGTAGTGTTAGAAGGAGAAAAAATAGACATTCAAAATGGAACGCTCTTAAATCAGAACCAAGGCAAGCTCATTATTCAAAATAACGCGGCGTTTAATGCCATTAAAAATCAACAAAAAGAACTGCAAGAGGTACTTAGCTTGCTAGAAGATTTAGACATTAGCCAATTACGCAGCAGTGTAAAGCTGGACTCTAAGGGAGAGCTAACATTAGGAATGAAGCTAAAAGGTTACAATAAAAAACAGTCTCAAGAAGTAAACTTTAACTACAATCATGAAGAAAATGTGTTTACATTATTAAGAGCGCTGCGCCTGAGTGATGAAATCACCCAACGAGTTGAGCAAGAATTCCTAAAATAAGCGAGTCACTACCAAGTCGCCAAGCAAGGACATAACCATGAACCACTCATTTCACTTAAAAACGCTAGTCGTTTTAGTGCCACTGTTTCTTTTAAGCGCTTGCACTCATCGAGTTGAAGTCGCAACAAAAGAGCCGATCACCATTAATTTAAATGTCAAAGTCGATCATGAAATTCGAGTCAAAGTAGACAAAGAGCTGGACGATTTATTCAGCGAAGACAGTGATTTATTCTAAGGAGCACACTATGAGAAAACTCAAATTACTTACTTTAATGACCGCTCTGTCTGTCTCTTTTTCCGCATGGGCACTCTCTTTAAACGATGCAAAAGAGCAAGGCTTGGTTGGGGAAAATACCTCAGGTTACCTAGGTTTAGTGGTACAAAATAAACAAGCTAAAGAAGTAGTCATCACTATTAACGCCAAGCGCAAAGAGCGTTATATCAAATTAGCTAAAAAGAATGGCCTAACCCTTGCTCAAGTTGAAAAACTTGCCGCAACTAAAACCATTCAAAAAACGCAATCGGGCCATTACATCGAAACGAATGGTCAATGGGTGCAAAAGTAGACTCGAACATTGCGAAAAGTATAAGCCGCCAGAGCAAATAACTCTGGCGGCTTTCTAGACATATATGATTTCCTTAGTTATATCTTGTCCAGAAACATCACTATCGATGTAGAATAAAAAATTGAAGACACTACATACCTGTAATTTGTTTTTACAAGTTGCTTAAACCCTAGTTGTTTAGTGCAATAGCGATGTAATGCACCTGCCACTTCGTTCTTCTTTGGCTCTTCAGCATCTAGCTTATTATTTGCTTTTTCAATTTCTGAAATTCTAGCCTTAAAAGACTTTTTGTTGTACTTGCCATCAACAACATGGTCTATTAAGAAAAATAATACCACTGCCACAGCAAATAACTGAACCCACCCAATATTTACACTCCAACAACCAAGGGTAGATAAAAATAGGCAGATAGACTTTTCATCTAACCGTTTAGTACTAGATTTCATATCTTCGGATAATTCATTTATTTTTTCTAAAAGTTCTTCCATGTGTTAAGTACTTAATAAAGATATAACGCCGCGCTCTGCGGAAAATAATGGTTAGCTATAATCGCGAAGCGATGGGCAACTGTTATTTTTCCGTTTGAGTACTTGTTATACCTTTCCCCTATTTAGTTTAGAAAGTAAATCAGACGGAGCTATATATATTAGGGTTTTACCATCTTTTGTTACTAGAAATAATTTTAGCTCAGCTAACTTTGCTAAGTACGCTCTAGCTGTATTTGAAGAAATAGTGTATGAATTGGAAACCTCTTTAGCACTAAATATTCTTCCTGGTTCCTTCACAGCTTTCTTTATTAAATCTTTTTGAATAAAGTTTAGAGTATTACCCCATGTGGTTTTCTCTAATATCTCCGCGATTTTTTGAAATTCATTTGTTTTCTTACCTAAGTATGTTTTCAACTCCTCGAAAGCATGCAGAATAATATCTAACTGAAAATAAATAAAATAAGTTAAATCATTAGCGTCTTTCTCTGTATACATATAAGACATTCCATACTCTTTAGGTTTTTCTTTTAACAACTTACTAATAGATACAAATTTGAAGAGCGTGTATTCGCTTTTAAGCATAAACCAATAAAATAATGCTCTTGCTGTCCTGCCATTACCATCCCTAAATGGATGTTCATAGCCCATCATAAAATGGAGGATAATTGCTTTAATAATTGGATGGACAAAATCACAGCCATTCAAGCCAGTATGCTCTTCATTAGCAAAATCACACAACTTTTGAAGCCTTTCATCAATCACATTAAAGTGAGGGGGTTGATGAGCAATATTTCCATCACCATCTTCAATATATATACCATCATCTTGTCTAAACTCCCCAGGGATCACATTATTTTCAGTAGTCCCTGTTGTTGCTATCCGATGAAATTCTAAAATAAGATCTAAAGTTAATTTTTCGTTTTTATTTTGTTCCGCAAACCTCAAAAGAAGATAGTTATTTAATATCATCCTCTCATCTTCATCTATGGGCTCCCTTTCATCTTCAAGCATTTTCTTGGCTACTTCGCGGGTAGTTGAGGCCCCTTCAAGTTGGGCACTTGTTATTGCTTCTTCCATAATTAAAGATGGAACTAAAAATTTATTTTTTAAGTTATCACTAGCAGCTGTATCAGATACTGCTCCAACATTACCTCCTGCGACTTTCACTAGTTGATATAATAAAGCTTCCATAGAGTGAGGGGTACAGTATACAAAAGAGTTGCCTGCTTCATCTTTAATATCAAGATTCTTGTACTGTGATATTCTTTTGAACTTTACAGTCTTCCAAATATTTTCAGCATCTGCTTTAGGGACTCTCCACTTTAATTGGCTCCAGTGTAGATATCTCCCTTCATCATCTGTAGCATCATACTTATGAAGGAAAGGTGTTATGGATTGAAAATCTTCAGGAATACTGAATTTTGGAGCTTTTTCTACTCTAACCTTAGCCATAACTTACCTTTTTATAATATGCGTTTTGTTTTTTTTTAGTATGTCACAAATCAGCCATAGCGCAAGTTTTAAAATATGAGTTTCAAGATAAGGAGAAGGCTGGTTTAAAGGAAGGTATAACGAGGCTGTAGAGTTACTCACTCAAGAAAAACAACCTCAAAAATAACGTTAAAAGAAACCTAAAATCACGCGGCTACGTGAAAAGCAGGGTTGTTATCATACAAAAATTGGCTTTTAGACATTCTCCGCACAAAAATCAAATCACTGAATATCTATTTTCGAGTAATTCTACAGCCTCAACGAGGCTGTAGAATTACTCATTCTCAGCCAGTTTAATTTATTTAAATCCACAATATTTCACATTCTCCTAAGATTCAATAGGTCATTCGATTTTCAATCATAGATTGATGATATCGAGCCGTAA
>CANLRQ010000007.1 GCA_947493575.1 uncultured Marinomonas sp. | reverse complement strand
TGGCTGGGGTAGCAGGATTCGAACCTACGCATGACAGGATCAAAACCTGTTGCCTTACCGCTTGGCGATACCCCAATTGTAAAATCAGAAACAATTTATCGTTTGAGCGATCCCCTGTCTCTGGGTGCGATATTATTCATATAACCCCTTATGGGGTCAAGCTTTTTTCTGAAAATATCGATAACAATTTAATAAATTTATACATTGAAACGGAAATGCATCACATCACCGTCTTTTACAATGTATTCTTTGCCTTCTAGGCGCCATTTTCCAGCATCTTTTGCTCCGCTCTCTCCTTTGTAAGAGATGAAGTCGTCGTAAGAAACAACTTCTGCGCGGATAAACCCTTTCTCGAAATCTGTATGGATAACACCGGCTGCTTGAGGGCCTGTTGCGCCTTCTTTAACTGTCCATGCTCTGACTTCTTTAACACCGGCAGTAAAGTAGGTTTGTAGACCTAATAGTTCGTAACCTGCTCGTATTACACGATCAAGGCCTGGTTCTTCCATGCCCATCTCATCAAGAAACTCCTGCATTTCTTCAGCATCAAGTTCTGATATTTCGGCCTCAAGCTGATTGCAAATAGGTACAACAATTGCGCCTTCTGATTGAGCAATGGCTTTTACTTGATCTAGATGAGGGTTATCTTCAAAGCCGTCTTCTGAAACGTTCGCAATGTACATGGTCGGTTTTGTAGTCAGTAGGTGAAGTGCTTTAACTTCTTTGAGTTCATCTATGCTTAAATCTAAAGATCGAACAGGCAAACCATCTTCTAAATGGACTTTTAATTTTTCTAAAAAGGCTTTATGTGCAATTGCGTCTTTATTACCGCTTTTGGCATTTTTGGCCGTGCGAACAATTTGTCTGTCTATGGATTCGATGTCAGCAAAAATTAATTCAAGGTTAATAATTTCAATATCCGCTTTAGGATCAATTTTATTTGCAACATGAATGACGTTGTCGTCTTCAAAGCAACGCACAACATGCGCTATGGCATCGGTTTCGCGAATATTAGCTAAAAACTTATTGCCAAGACCTTCGCCTTTAGATGCGCCTTCTACAAGGCCTGCAATGTCCACAAACTCCATAGTAGTTGCTAGAACTTTTTCTGGGTTTACTATTTCTGCAAGTGCATCAAGGCGAGGGTCTGGCATAGCAACAACGCCAGCGTTCGGCTCGATAGTACAAAAGGGAAAGTTTTCAGCGCCAATGCCTGCTTTGGTCAGTGCATTGAATAGAGTCGATTTACCGACATTAGGTAATCCGACGATGCCGCAATTAAAGCCCATAATAATTCCTGAATAGTGTAAGAGTGATTAAGCTTTGAAGCTGTGTAATGTATTCATCACACTATTTAGATTCCCAGCAACGATATCATTGGTATATCGAAGGGACTCATCAATAGCATGTTCAATTTTTAGGTATTCTGTGGAAGGTGCTTTGGTTAAAACATAACCTGCTACTTTGCTAGCATGGCCAGGGTGGCCAATGCCTAGACGTAAACGACCGAATTCACGGTTGTTACCTAATTTAGATATGATGTCTTTTAAGCCGTTATGACCACCGTGTCCACCACCCACTTTCAGTTTTGCTGTGCCTGGAGGTAGGTCTAACTCATCGTGAATAACGAGTACTTCTGGAGGTAGTATTTTATAAAACTGGCATAAGGCTAGTACTGCAGAGCCACTTAAATTCATATAAGTGGTTGGAATGAGTAAGAAACATTCTTTTCCACCAATAGAAACTTTCCCAAAGTCACCAGAAAACTTTTTCTCATAACGCAAAAGGCATTGACTCTGTTGAGCCAATGCCTTTATGTATTGAGCGCCTGCATTGTGGCGGGTGTTATCATATTCAGCGCCAGGATTTCCTAGACCAACTAATAGTTTAAAACTCACAACAATGCTGCCTTCAATAATTAGTATTAACGTTTAGACTTGTCGATACGACCAATTGGTTGGTTGTGATCTTCACCTTTCAATAATGAAACAAGTTCAACATTTTCAGGTACGATAGCATCAGAAAGGTGATAGATATCGCCAAGTTGAGCGTTAGAACAATCAACAATTAGTTCTGCTGGTAGGTTACCTGGTAGGCAGCGAACTTCAGCAAGTTTAGATTCGATAACTAAACGGCCACCTTGAGTTTTAACGCCTGCGCTTGTTGCAGCACCAGAGAAGTTAAGAGGTACACGTGTTGTGATCGTTGTGTTTTCTTCAACACGAAGAAGGTCAATATGAAGAACTTCTGTACGAGCTGGGTGACGTTGAAGCGCTTTAACGATTACTTTTTCTGGGTTACCGTTTACAGAAACTTCGATTACACTTGTGAAAAATGCAGAGTTTTCAGTTGCTTTCTTTAATTCATTTCCAGCAAAAGAAATGGATTGTGGCTCAGAAGAACCACCATAGATAACACCTGGAACTAGGTTTTCTTTACGTAGGCGGCGGCTCGCACCTTTGCCATGGTTTTCACGAGTATTTGCATTAATAGTTAATGACATTTTAATTTCCTAAAATAAGTTCAATTAGCCCAAGACTGCGACCGGCCCCGAGCAAGGTGTTTGGTTTTGAGTTAGGCACCAAACATAGCACTAATAGACTCTTCGTTGCATACGCGACGAACAGCTTCTGCCAATATATCTGACATAGATAATTGGCGAATTTTAGAACACTCAAGAGCGTCTTGTCTTAGAGGAATGGTGTCAGTGACAATCAATTCATCTAAAACAGAATTATTTACATTATCAATGGCCTTACCTGAAAGAATTGGATGCGTACAGTAAGCAAGTACTCTTTCTGCACCATTATCTTTCAATGCTTTTGCAGCCGCACATAATGTGCCGCCAGTATCGCACATGTCGTCAATTAGCACACATGTTTTTCCTGAAACATCGCCAATTAAATGCATGATTTGAGCTTCGTTTGCTTTAGGGCGACGTTTATCAATGATAGCTAAGTCAGCATCATCTAATAATTTGGCAAAAGCACGTGCTCGAACAACACCGCCGACATCAGGGGAAACTACGGTAATGTTTTCGTAACCTTGACGCTGAAGATCATCTAATAAGACAGGAGTGCCGTAGACGTTATCAACAGGGATGTCAAAAAAGCCTTGAATTTGATCCGCATGAAGGTCAACCGTTAAAACACGGTTAATACCTACTGCTGAAATCATATCTGCAACAACTTTTGCTGTAATAGGTACGCGGGCAGATCGAACGCGGCGATCTTGACGAGCATATCCAAAATAAGGGATAACAGCAGTTACACGACTTGCAGAAGCGCGACGCAGAGCGTCTGCCATAACAATTAATTCCATTAGATTGTCGTTACTAGGCGTGCAGGTAGATTGAATAATAAAAACGTCTTTACCTCGAACATTTTCATTGATCTCTACTGTGATTTCTCCGTCACTGAATTTGCCAACAGACGCGTTACCAATTGGTAAGCCTAATCGACGTACTACTCGACGAGCGAGTTCAGGGTTTGCATTACCGGTAAAAACCATCAACTTGGACACTGTGAATACCCTTTGTATTAAATTGTTCGTGATGAATAGAGGTGTTGTTTGGAAATGGCTGATTCAGCTAAAAATACATAATTCGAGTGCTACTCGATTGTCTAATGTATTTTAATTTCCATTTTTTGCTATCCACTGGTCAAGTACTTGGTGCGTTAATGAGGTATTGCATCCGTTGCATATCCAAGCTTGCCATTTTTTTGGCAATTCCTGCTTAACCCGTTCAGCATCTTTTATATGTTTAAATTCAATAAAGAGACAGGCTCCAGTACCTGTAAGTTTTACATCCCCTTGTTTTTTAAGCCAAAGATATGCTTCATTTACTTCTGGATAAAGTGCTCTTACTACATCTAAACAATCGTTATGCCCGTCCAGTGTTAAGACGTGCGACATTTTGATGGTCGAGGTGTCTCTTGTCAAACGTTTATCGGTAAAAATTTGACCAGTATTGACATGGGCATTTGGTTTGACTAGGAGGTAAATGGGAGTTTTAGGCTCTACAAAAGTGAGTATCTCTCCTACACCTTCTGCAAAAGCACTTTTTCCATGAATGAAAATGGGAACATCGGCTCCTAAACTTAGCCCTATTGAGGCTAGCTTATCTGGGCTTAGATTACATTGCCATAGATGGTTAAGAGCAAGTAGGGTTGTCGCTGCATTTGAGCTTCCTCCTCCAATTCCTGCCCCCATAGGCAGTCGTTTGGTTAAGATGATATCTACACCTAGATTGGGCTCTGATCTATACGGACGTAATAGTTCAGCCGCTTTAAATATTAAGTTATCACTAACTGGAAGATCATCTATTTGAGGGGATATACGAATACAGTCATCAATGTTGGGTGAGAACTCAATGGTGTCGAAAACATTAATGAATTGAAAGAGTGTTTCCAATAGGTGATAGCCATTTTCTTTTTTACCTACAATATGCAAAAAACGATTTATTTTTGCTGGAGAAGGCAGTGTTAAGGTTGTTATTGGATGTTCCATTGGGTAATGATCAAATTTACTCTAAAAGGTGGTTTGGATGCTTGGAGTTTACTGGGAAGTTCCAGTGTGCCAACAGTGATGAATTCTTTATAAGATACAGTCCAGCCATCTTGGGTTATTTCGTCTGGAAGGTTGCTATTAAAACGGTTCATGATTTCATAACTACTGTTAGGTGAAGGTATACCTCGAATCCAATAGGTCACTTGATTAACAGGGAACTGCCAGCCAAAGTGCGTGTTTAGTAATGAATGAGCAGAAGTGCCTTCTACGATGACATCTTTATATTTTAGCTCAACACTGCCAGGTGTTTCTTGCTTTAAATGTGTAGCACCTTGGCCGAATGGGCCCACAATAGATAAATCAAAACTTGATTGATTTTGTAACCAGTTAAAGTTGCCTGAAATTGCGTCGTCTTCTGTTCTAATACCAACTCTGCCAACCGTTTCCCATTGTGATATTTGATCAATCGAATCGGGGATAGGTGCTTTTTTAGGTGTGTTACTGCATGCCGTAATAAGTAACAAAGTTGATAATATGAAGCCTATTTTCATGTTTATAAATCCTGTAGCGAGCCGTTTAGTCCAACATGGAAGGGTTTAGGCGGTTTAGTGTTTCTGCCAGTACTGGATTGATTGATGTGCCATCCAGAGCTTGTTGCCAAATTGAAATGGCCTTATCGTACTTTTTTTGAGTCCAAAGGGCTTCGCCATAATGGGCTGCTATTTCTGCTTCTGGGAGAGCTTCCCATGCCTTACTGAGTAATAGCTCGGCTTTTTGGGTGTCTCCTTGTAAAAAATATCCCCAACCTAAACTGTCCACTATAGCTGGGTTATCTGGGTCTTTTTCGTAGGCTAAGGATATTAGTTTAATGGCTTCTTCTTGTTTATTAGATCGAACCAGTAATGTATATCCTAGGGCGTTTAAATAGTTTGCATTTTCAGGCTCTTTATTTAATAAAAAGCGCAGTTCAGACTCTGTTGTTTGCCATTGGCCAAGAGAATCCGCTAAAAGCGCTTTTTTATATCGTATAGGGTCAGCGTCAGGCTTCCTCTGTAATATAAGGTTTGCCAGCTCTAAGGATAATTGAGGTTTAGCGTTATCCTCATGATGCTGCATAATATTTAATATCTGTTCAATATTTTGTTGTTTATTAAAGCGTGATGCTATTACATCGTTTACTTTGTTTGCCTGCTCTAAATCATAAAGCCAAATGGTCATTTGTTCTGTTGCACTATTGTACAGTTGTCCTGTGACCTCTTGTAGTTTTTCTATGGCTTCTTCTTTATTGTTTTCATTTGCCAAAGCATTGGCTTCTAGGAAATAGAAGCGATCAGCAAATCCTGAAGAGAGATAGTCGATGTGTTTTAAGGACTCCAGTGCAATGGACGTTTGTTTGTTTTGAATCAAGAGACTGATGTAGTGAATAGCCAGTTGAGACTGATAAAGGGGTGGAAGTTTAGACTCTTCGTAGTATTTTTTTGCGGCCGGAATATTTCCATTAGTAAGTTCAAAATCAATTAATGAAGAGATAAGGCTGTATTCATTTGGGTAAAGCGCTAACCCTTGCTCTAAAGTCTGAATGGCTTTTTCAGTTTCTCCCTCTTGTTTTTGAGTGAGGGCGAGAATGAAGTAAATATTTGATTCTAAATTTGTTTTGTCTTGTTTGTTGTCAATTAAAGATTGGGATATTTTTCTAGCCGTTTGAAAGTCGCCTTGCAGATAGGCTGTATGAGCTTGTGCTGATTGGATTTCAACTTGAGACTTTAAATGTTCAGGTAATTGGTTTAAAGCGCTCTCAACCGATTCTAAATATTTTGGTGAAGATGCAAAAAAATTAACTACTTGATTGAGAAATCGTAGAGGAATTGAGTTCTGGTAAGCATTTAATATCGTTTTAGAGATGTTATCTGTTTGTTGTTCTAAAATAAAAAAGCGCAGTCGAATCGGATAAGCTGCATAAGCTGAAGGATCAATTCTAGTCCATAGGTCGGTTGCTTCTATGATGCGCTTAGGGTCATTTAATGACAAGGCAATACGCGTTGACTTCTCAGCTAAAGCTGTATCCTTTGTGGATTCTGCCAATGCGAGATAGTCGTTAAAAGCTTTAACTTTTTCTCCTCTAAGTAAGGCGAACTCAGCTATGAGTGTTTTTTGAATGGTCGTTTTTTCTGCTGTAGTTGTAATAAAGTTTGGTTGTTCGCCCAATGTGTTTTTAGGATTTGGTGACGAGCTGCAACCGGACAAAATAATTAGGCATAAAATGACCGTCCAGATTGGAGTTTTCTTCTCTTTCTGGTGCTTTATGAAAAGCCGTGTATTTATGCTCTGATTACGTAACATAGTAAATGACATAATAAATGACATAGTTATCTCAATTAAAACTGATTCTCATTATGGCAACCTTTTAAGAAGATGCCACTCATTTGAGAAAAGTGTTCTCACCTTCCTTAAGCGTATAGATTGTATTTTATTAGCTTCATGGGGTGCGAAAGTGTACCAATACCACGTATAATGCACGCACTAAAATTCGATGTACATACAATTAAGTCAGCAAACGCAAAGTATTGTATTTACAGTTTAATTCTAAAGAAGAGTTTTTTGAATGCCGCTAGTCACGGTTGGTATCAACCACAAAACTGCCCCAGTTTCTATCCGAGAGCGTGTTGCTTTTGCTCCAGAAAAAATGTTCGATGCATTAGATGAATTAGTTCATCTAGAACGCGCCCAAGAAGCTGTGATCGTTTCAACCTGTAATCGTACTGAGTTGTATTGCTCAGTAGATAGCGATGAGAAGGTTGTGCGTATTATTGAATGGCTGAGCGAATACCACGGTATTCCATTTGAAGAGTTACAAAAATTTTGTTACGAACATCGTGAAGATGACAGTATTCGCCATGTTATGCGTGTTGCGTCTGGTTTAGATTCTTTAGTGCTGGGTGAGCCTCAAATTCTTGGGCAAGTAAAGTCGGCTTTTGCAGTCTCTCAAGAAGGGAAGTACATAGGGGCTAATTTACATCGCTTATTTCAAAAAACATTTTCAATTGCTAAACAGGTTCGAACAGATACGTCGATAGGGGAAAACCCAGTTTCGATTGCCTTCGCATCAGTAAGTTTAGCGCAGCGAATTTTTGCTGATGTAAAAAAAAGTACCGCTCTACTTATTGGTGCGGGACAAACGATTGAGCTTGTAGCAAAACATTTAAAAGAAAGCGGCATTAAGAGAATCATTGTTGCCAATAGAACTTTAACTCGTGCTCAGGTTTTAGCAGAAGAGATGGGAGCCGAAGCCATTCTATTAGCCGATATTGCTGAGTACTTACCTCTAGCCGATATTGTTATTTCTTCAACGGCCAGTCAGTTACCTATTATCGGAAAAGGGGTAATTGAAAAAGCCATTGTAAAGCGTCGTCGTAAACCGATGTTATTAATTGATATTGCTGTTCCGAGAGACATTGAACCTGAAGTTGAAGAAGTAAAAGATATTTACCTTTACACTGTAGATGATCTGCATTCTGTAATTCAAGAAAACCAAAAGGCAAGGTTGGACGCAGCCAAAGAGGCTGAAGTTATTATTGATGGTGGCGTGGCCGCATTTCGTAAAAATATCGAATCAAGAAAAGTTTCTGACATTATTGTTAATTACCGACAGCAAGCTGAATCGATAAAGCAATTAGAATTGACAAAAGCCCTTAAAAGCCTAGATTCTGGGCAAACGCCAGAACAGGTTCTACAAAAACTCGCGCATAACTTGATGAATAAGCTGATCAATTCACCCACGCAATACCTTAGAGTTGCTGGAGAAAATGAAGATCAACAGGCTTTAGGGATCGCTTCTCAAGTTTTGGGCCTTACAGATGAAAAGAATAAATAATGAAAGAGTCGATTAAGTTTAAATTAGAAAACCTATCCGATCGTTATGATGAACTGTCTGCTTTACTTGGTGAGGCGGAAGTCATTATGAATCAGGATTTGTTTCGCTCTTACTCAAAAGAGTATGCGGAATTAGAGCCTGTAGTAAAATGTTTTAATCGCTTCCAACAAGCTGAAGAAAATATTGAAGAAGCGGAACTACTGTGTTCCGACAGTGATCCAGATTTACGAGAAATGGGTCAAGAAGAGTTAAAAACAGGGCAGCAACAAAAAGAGCAATTGTTGGAAGAGTTGCAAAAGCTGTTGTTACCGAAAGACCCGAATGATTCACGCAATGTTTTCCTTGAAGTGCGTGCTGGTACTGGTGGTGATGAAGCCTCTATTTTTGCTGGTGATCTGTTTCGTATGTATTCTCGATTTGCCGAAGTGCAACGTTGGAAAGTAGAAGTGATCAGTGCTAATGAAGGCGAACACGGTGGCTACAAAGAAGTGATAGCGCGAATTGTTGGTGATGGCGTGTATTCAAAATTAAAGTTTGAATCCGGAGCTCATCGTGTTCAACGTGTTCCTGCAACTGAGTCACAAGGTCGTATCCATACTTCTGCTTGTACCGTTGCTATCATGGCGGAGATGGATGAAGTTGATGCGATTGAAATCAATAAATCGGATTTACGAATTGATACCTTTAGGGCGTCAGGAGCGGGTGGTCAGCACGTTAACAAAACGGACTCTGCGATTCGTTTAACACACATTCCTTCTGGGTTAGTTGTTGAATGTCAGGAAGAACGCTCGCAACATAAGAACCGTGCTAAAGCGATGTCCTTACTTGCATCTCGTTTGCAGTCCGCTGAAGAAGAGAAATACGCTGCCGAACAGTCAGAGACACGTAAGTCTTTGGTCGGTAGCGGTGATCGTTCTGAACGAATTCGTACTTATAATTACCCTCAAGGCAGGGTAACAGATCACCGTATTAACCTAACTTTATACAAGTTGGATGAGATTATTACAGGTGAATTAAACTCTCTAATTAATCCATTGATTAATGAGCATCAAGCAGAACAGTTAGCGTCACTAAGTGCTGATGAATCATAAAAATGAGAATCGATGAATTGTTAAAGAAAGGAGTGGCAAGTTTAGCTGCTTCTTCTGATACAGCCCTTTTGGATTCTCAATTATTACTTGCCAATGTATTACAGGTGAGTACCTCCTATCTTTATACTTGGCCAGATCGCTCTTTAAATGAGGAAGAGGTTGCAGCATTTAATGCTTTGCTTCTTGCTCGTGCAAAAGGAGAGCCCGTTGCTTACCTATTAGGTGTACAGGAATTCTGGTCTTTAGAATTTGATGTCTCTCCCTGCACCTTGATACCGAGAAGTGATACTGAAGTATTGGTTGAAACCGCTTTAGAGTTGTTGGAGGGAATAAGCCAACCCACTGTAATTGATATGGGAACAGGTACCGGAGCGATTGCCTTATCTATAGCTTCAGAGCGGCTTGACGCGAAAGTACAAGCCGTTGATTTAGTCCATGAAGCTGTAGAGCTTGCAAAGAGAAATGCTCTTAAGTTGCAACTAAAGGCTGACATTTACCAAAGCAGTTGGTTCGATCGTGTGATGGATAGGGATTTTGATCTGATCGTATCAAATCCTCCTTATATTGACCCAGAAGATCATCACCTTGATGAAGGTGATGTGAGATTTGAGCCTAAAACAGCCTTGATTGCTGACCAAAAGGGCTACTCCGATATTGAGATTATTGCCCGAGATGCAAAAGGCCATTTAACAGAAAATGGATGGTTGGCATTTGAACATGGGTATGATCAAGGTGAAGGTGCTAGAAAAATTCTTGAAAGAAATGGCTATCATAAGATAGAAACCCGCAAGGATTATGCTGGTAACGATAGAGTGACTTTGGGGCAGTGGTTTGGATAAAAGCCGATGCTGCCATCGGCTTTATGAGGGATTATGAGTCTAAATTTAAGCGGGTTAACTCTGAGCGAATAAACACAGGGGCATTCTGAGTTGATTGCTGCTCGTCGTATTGGTAGCCCGAATAGTTGAAGGCAATTAGGTCATTATAGCTTGTGCTTCGACTCTCAATTAGATAACGCGCCATAAGTCCCCGAGCTTTTTTTGCGTAGAAACTAATGACTTTGTATTGACCATTTTTTTCATCTAAGAATACAGGGGAGATGACGCTGTGGTTTAGTGTTTTTGTATCTACAGATTTAAAATACTCGTTTGATGCTAAATTGATCAGTAGTTCATCATTGTCTAGCTCTTGATTGAGTTGGTCAGCAATAATGCTTTTCCAAAAGTGGTATAAATTATCTCCCTTTGGGTTTTTAAGTTTTATTCCCATTTCTAAGCGATAAGCTTGTATTAAGTCCAAAGGTTGAAGCAGGCCATATAAGCCACTCAAAATTCGTAAGTGGTTTTGGGCGTAGTTAATATCCTCCGCATTTAAGCTGTAAGCATCTAATCCAGTATAAACATCACCCATAAAAGTAAAAACGGCTTGTTTACTATTGCTTGTATTATGCTCTTTTTGCCATTCTTGATAACGCTCAACGTTTAGGGTCGATAATTTGTCGCTGAGTTTCATGAGTGCAGCAATATCTGCTGGCGTATAAGGGCGAATTGTATCGATTAAAATTTGTGATTCATTTAAAAAGTTTGGCGTAGTATGTTGATTGGTCGGTGTTTGAGACGTTAAATCAAGTGTTTTTGCTGGAGATATTAAAAATTTCATAGCTTTTCCAAGAGTTTATCTGTTTGAGGATTGCGTTTGTTAAAGATTATCCATAGAGTTACTATAGATATCTAGAGATGGATGCAATAGAGAAAATTTATGGCTAATAAAATAGTACGCTTTCCGGTCTCGAATGTAACAAGGTCGAATGACAAAAGTGAAGGCTGTAGCTTACCAAATAGTGATATACAACAATACGTTTCCTCGGATGAATTATCTAGTTTGCGGGATGCATTTGATCTTGCTCGTAAAAGTTGGCCTGTAGAAACACCCGAGCTACCAGAAGAGAATAAAATTTATTCTTATAAACGTTAGTTTGTTGGTATAAGCTTCAGTAGTTTTTAAAGGTTGCCATTGAATGATGGTATGATTTCCTTTCTCTTAGTGATCTGTCTATGTTTTCTTTTTTGATTAAGCACTCTTTGGTGTTTATGTTTATTGCAGCTCTTCTTGGCTTTTCTTTCCCTCAGTATTCAGCGTTACTCTTTCCTTTTCTTCCTTATGTTTTGTTTAGTTTAATGGTATTAACGCTGTTAAGCATGAAGCAGTCGACATTAATTAGAATGATGATGAAGCCTCTTGTTTGGCAATATGCTTTTTATCATGCATTTGGTTTAACGACTTTTTGTGTGGGAGTTGCCTGGGCGATGCAAGTTAATGATGAGCTTGTGTTGGCAATTGGGGCCGTTGCAGCGACAGGGTCTTTATTTGCAACCCCTGCAATTGTTCGAGTTCTAGGTCTGGATGTTATGCTGGCGATGGCTATGACTATTGCCAGTACGCTGGTTTTGCCTATAGCAATATATGTTCTGCTATTAGTGACTCAATCGGGTGATATCGCGTTGGATATTCAAAGTTATTGTATCCGCTTAATTATTTTTGTATTTGGTCCAATGTTTTCTTCTTTTTTACTGCATTATTTGTTTGCGCCGCAAAAGGTAGCCACTTTCCTAAAAACAGTCTCTCCTTATACTGTATTGTTGGTATTTGCTTTCCCATTCGGTTTGATTGGCGATTTTCGTTTGATGTGGGATGAAAGTCCTCTTATCGCCTATCAATATTTGGCAATTGCTACCTTGTTATGTGCTGTGTTTTTTATAAGTGGTTATTTTTTATATCGTCAACGAGGTATTGAGCTTGCGCTAGTTGCAGCGGTGACTTCCGCGAATAGAAATGTATTGCTAACTTATACTATTGCTGGAGCACTTTTGGGGCCTGCTTTTTTACCTCTAGCCGGTGCTATTCAAGCGCCAACTTATCTTCTTCCTGTTATCGCTAAACAGTTGTTAAAGCGGTTTAAATAAGTTTTCTAAAACATAGTGATTGAGTTTTTTGGTTTAAGATAAGTTGTGCTTTCTTATTAATCCTCTGATTTGATCGTAACTCAGCCCTAGAGTTTGTGCCGCTTTTTTTTGGTTATATTGATTGTTATCCAGTGCATTTTTGACTAATTGAATTTGAAGTTGCTCCGTTTGCTCTTTTAGACTTAGATTTGAATTGATCATGGATGCTGGCTGATTGAGGTTCTTAGTTGTGGTGGTTTCTAGATTGCTCGCTACTCCACTGGAATCGATTGGGTTTGAGTGGAAAGGGTTTATAATCACGCTATCCACGGGAGAGTCTTGCTCCCCCCAACGATACACTGAGCGTTCAATGACATTTTTTAGCTCCCTTATATTTCCCGGCCATTGATACTCTTTAAGGCTCTCTAAGGCGAAGTGAGTAAAACCTGGAAAATAATCCCACTCAAGTTCTGTGGAGAGTTTTAAAGCAAAAAAATTGGCAAGCTCTTCAATATCCTCAAGTCGATCTCTAAGTGGTGGAACTCGAATAACATCAAAGGCGAGGCGATCCAGTAGATCGGCACGAAACTCTCCAGTTTGACTCATATCTACTAGGTTAGCATTGGTTGCCGCGATGACTCTTACGTCGACTGAGATGGTTTTACTGCCACCTAAGCGCTCAAACTCTCCGTATTCAATTAATCTAAGCAGCTTTTCTTGCAGCCGTAGTGACATAGTTCCAAGCTCATCTAGAAAGAGGGTGCCTTTATCAGAGCGCTCAAAATGACCTATGTGAGGCTTGGAAGCCCCCGTAAATGCTCCTGCTTCATGGCCAAAAAGCTCACTTTCCATTAGGTTTTCACTGATTGCAGCACAGTTTATGGCTACATATGGCTGCTCCCATCGATCAGAAAGGTAGTGCAATCGTTGTGCTATAAGCTCCTTCCCACTGCCGCGCTCACCACAAATTAGAATAGGGCGATTAATTTTTGCCAATAATGAAGTGTGATCTAATGCGTCTGATAAAGATTGTGAGCTACCAATAATTCGCTGTGTTTGAGTATTCATAGGTTATATATACCAATTTTTATAGTTTTTTATACCATTAAAGGGTTATTTTAACCACATAAAGTGCCTTGTTATTTCTTTAAAAATCACTGCTTTTAGTTTTTATCATTTTAAATCAAAGGGTTATATTTTTTGGCACGATGTGTGTAATAAGTGAATCAGGTTTTATACAAATACATTACTTCAAACACGTTATGAGGATTTAGATATGGGTATTTTTTCAAGAATGACAGATATTATTAACAGCAACTTAACTGCGTTATTAGATAAAGCGGAAGATCCGCAAAAAATGATTCGCATGATGATTCAGGAAATGGAGGAGACTTTAGTTGAGGTGCGTTCTAGCTCTGCTAGGGTGATCGCAGATCGTAAAACAACCGGAAGACGATTGGATAGAATGCGTCAAGAGTCTTCTGAATGGGAGAAAAAAGCGATGTTGGCGATTGAAAAAGGTCGTGAAGATTTGGCCCGCGCCGCATTAAATGAAAAACAGCAAGCCGAGCAAGAAATTGATTTAGTGGATGAAGAGTTACGTTCTTTGGATGAACATTTAACACACCTCAATGAAGAAGTTGGTCAGCTACAAACTAAATTAACAGATGCAAAAGCGAAACAAAAAGCCATGGTGATGCGTCAATCCAGTGTTGAAAGTCGCCTGCGAGTGAAGCGTCAAAATAACAAAGCAGACATTGATAATGCATTTGAAAAATTTGAGCGTTTTGAGCGCCGTATGGATAATTTAGAAGGGCAATTGGAATCAATGGATCTTGGTGCAGATAGCAAAACGGATTTGAAGTCTCAAATAGATTCATTAAAAAATGATGACAAAATTAATGATGAGTTAGCCCGCTTAAAAGAAAAAATGACGAAAGTAGACTAGGTTTTTATTTAAGTCCCAATAAATAACACATTTTCTATAGTAAGGATTTTAATATGAGTACGGCGGTGTTTTTTTTCGTGCCAACCATTATTTTTATGACTGTTGTGGCGCCATTATGGTTACTTTTGCATTACAGAAGTAAAACAAGAGCAGCCAAGGGGCTAGAGCAGTCGGAGAAACAAGAGCTGGAATCTTTGTTGATGGTCGCGGATAAGTTAACCGATCGAATTGATACTCTGGAAAAAATTCTAGATGTTGAAAGCCCTGATTGGCGTTACAAAGAGAATTCAGATGGAAGCCGTGAGCAAGATCATCAATCTTAATTGAATTGATTAATGAGGAAGACATTATGAAATACAAATGCAAAGGTAATGTAAAAGAGAAACAAAAAAATGGTTGGGGAATGAACTTATACCGTAATAAAGATAAAGGATATATTGCCGGAGTCTGTGCGGGTTTGGCCGACCATTTTGATGTAGATACTTGGGTTGTTCGATTAGTGACCTTTGGTGGCTTTTTATTTTTAGGTGGATTTGTTGTTATTGCTTACATTGGCTTGTGGTGGTTTTTAGATACTAAGCCACAGGAAGACGTTTATGAGTACGAATATGAATACGATGAGCGTCAGCACAGCTATCGACCTAAAAAAATGTTTAAGTATTCTGACAGTGCAAATGTGCGTTTGCGTCGAGCGAAAGACAGATTGGCTGAGGCCACTCGAAGAGTGACGGAAATGGAAAGACATGTCACTTCATCCAAATTTGATCTTGAACGAGAGTTTTCTAAGATCAAGGATTGAAGTCTATGAAGTTAAGGAGAGTCAAATGTCTATAGTCTTATTTTGTGTTGCGATGTTAAGTAGTATCGTTTTAACCCTGATGACAGGCAACCCGCTATTTTTCTTTTTACATACTTCAATATTATTATTGGTGGCTGTATTTAGTGGGAGGTTAACTAGGGCAACCTTAAGGGTGACGGAGGTGGACATGAATTCAGCTTCATCGACACTGAGTTTTGACTATGACTTTCCTAAAACTAGGGAGTGAATGTTATGAAAGTTAAGAAGGATCGAATGTCTACAGTATTGTTTCCTGTTGCGGCTTTAAGCAGTTTTATCTTAGCTGTTATGACAGAAAACCAGTTGTTTTTGTTTTTACATATTCCAATACTGCTACTAATTGTAGCCTGTAGTAAATAAGAATCCATTATTGGGGTTAACGCATTGACCGATGCCTTAGCCCTTTTTTGTGTCTAGGGAAGGTGTGAACAAGTCCTTTTGCCTCAGCATGTGGATAAAAGCCGGCTATTCGAGGCGAGTATCGAATGTGAATAGCAGGCCCATTTTCGAGATGCTCAACAAAGAAGACTGAAGCATAGTAGACCTATTCGCACCTTCCCTAGAACTAAATTTTTTAAATTGACACTATTTGATTTTGTAGTTGATCTGACCACTAATATCTGCGGTCTTATCAAGGCTCTTAATTTGAAAAAGAGTGTCTTTTTTAGCCGTATTTGAATCAACTTGCATAATGTTTTGATCATTAATGATTAGCCTATAGGATTCTGAAAAACTGATGGTGATGTTTTCTGAAAACTGAGAGTTAAATAGGTCTCGATCTTTAATATGAACGGTTCTACTTTCTCCCCTTGTCCATTCTCCTACTAAAGGCAATGTTTTATAGATTTGATCTGCTTTCTCTATAGTGGCTTCAGCTACATAAATTTGTACTAAATCGGCTTTTTGGGGGCTGGCCTTTCGTTGAGCAATGCGTTGTTCTAACTGTATTACTTCTCTTTGAATTTGCACATCTAGGTCGTGTAATGCCTCAATTTCTGACTTGATTTGGACTTCATTAAAATCATTAGTATGCCGCGTCAGGAAATTAGTATCTATGACGACTGCGCCAACTCCTGTTCTTCTTTTTAAAGCGGTGATGTTGTCAGTGAGGGTGGAAGTTAACTCATCCCTTATATTTTTTAATAATTGTATTCGATTATTACGTGTTTCAAGGGATTCACTAACTGGGGTTAATTGTGTCTTTTCTGTTTCTTTTATATGTGTCGTTTCTATTTCTGCTTCTTTGATTGCTACTTTTTTGATTGCTTCTTCGCTAGGCTGTGTTGTCGGTTCTGCTAAATCGCTTTTTTGATCTAGAGTTTGCATGGAGCATGCACTGATAAGCAAGGACAGAATAACAAAACCAATGGGTAACCTGATCATGAAAAGCCTCTGGTAGGGCGTTGAAAGCCCATATTGAAAAAGAGCGTTAATTATGAGGTAAGCAAAGTGGCAAGTCGAGAAGCATACTTGATCAACCAAAGATTTGAGGTAGACTTTGATTGATCGTCGAAAGTGAAAGTAACATAACGTCTAGAAAGTTAGTTTTGTTTATTCCATTCAATACATTCTTCTAAAGTAACCCCTTGGCCACCAAAAATATCTAGAGCGCTACCAATGGTTAAGTCTACTTTACCATTTGAAAGAAAGTGCACTTTACGCAAATCTTCAGCTGTTCGAGCGCCTCCAGCATAAGTAACAGGAATCGTGCAATATTTGCCCAGTAAAGCGACAAGTTCTTCGTCAATGCCCGATTGCAAGCCTTCTACATCTGCCGCATGTATTAAAAACTCATCGCAATGATCCGCTAATTCTATTAGGTTCTCTTTGTTTACCTTTGTTGAGGTAATGGTTTGCCAGCGGTTTGTTGCAATGCTCCAGCCTTCTTTCGTTCGTCGGCAGCTTAGATCGAGCACTAAGCGATCTGTACCTGTTTCCCTTTTAATTTTATCGAGTCTATCCCAAGAGAATTCATCGTTTTCAAATAAAAAAGAAGTCACTATTAGATGAGATGCTCCAGCATTAAGAAAATCAGCGGCATTCCTGTCTGTAACTCCGCCACCAAATTGCAGACCTTGAGGGTATGCTTTTAATGCTTCTAATGACTCTGATTTGTTACCTTCTCCTAGAGCGATAACATGCCCACCCAATAAACCATACTCTCGATATAAAGAGGCATAGTGCTTGGCATCGTATTCGCTGATGAAGTTTTCTTTTGCGCCCTTATCATTTAGGCTACCGCCAACAATTTGCTTCACTTTACCCTGATGTAGGTCGATACATGGACGAAACTGAGTCAAATTTTGTGCTCCTTTTTTAATAAAACGAAAGTCAGAATGATAAATTGAGAATGACAAATGATTGTATCTGATTTTCATCCTAGAAACGATGGAAAACCTTATCCGCTATTCGAGGCGAGTATCGAATGTGGATAGTTGGCCTATTTTCGAGATGCTCAAGAAAGGCTGAAGCTTAGTAGACTTATTCTGGCCTTCCCTAGGCCCTGCATTTTTCATAGAATGCATTACTTTCTTAACCTCCCCCAAATATAGGTTCCTATGCTGCAAATTTCGATAGCCGTTGCGATACCAGATAAAGAAATCGAGTTAACCGCTATTCGATCTCAAGGTGCTGGTGGCCAAAATGTGAATAAGGTGTCCTCTGCTATTCATTTGAGGTTTGATATTCATAACTCATCATTGCCTGCATTTCATAAGGAAAGATTATTGGCAATGAATGACTCTCGTATCACAAGAGATGGAGAGGTGGTATTGAAAGCTCAACAATATAGAACACAGGAGCTCAATAGAGAAGATGCGCTTAACCGATTAAAGCTGCTTATTTTGGACGCTATTAAAGTACAAAAAGTGAGAAGACCAACTAAGCCAACAAAAGCCTCAAAGGTGAGGCGCGTGGATTCTAAGAAAAAAGTGGGGCAAAAGAAGGCCTTGCGTAAAGCAAACTGGGATTAGTTTGCTTTACTGGAAGACTGAGACTTATTCGAACTTTCCTTAGTCTAAATTCTAGGCTGTTTTAGGTAAAAATATTTCAGCAATCATACAACGAGCGCTACCACCACCGATTTTCTCAATAGTATCAATTGGGTTAGGTAATAGAGTACCGTATTGACTAAGCTGTTCTTTTTGCTTGCTGGTAAAGCCATTGTATGCGCTTTGTGACATGACAATATAGGGTTCACCTTGATTATTTTTTACATGGAGAATATTTGCACAGAAATTCTGTTCTGTTTGCCCCATGCTGATTTCTATGACTTCTCTATCCAATTCAAGTGCAGACTTTAGTGCGCTATATTCTTCTTTATCAGTAAAGCAATCGGCACAAACGACAGCAAATCCGTCACCAATGCTCATCATCACATTAGTGTGGTAGATGGGGGTGCCGTGAGAGCTAGCAGTTTGGAACAAATGAACGTCCTTATAATCTCTTGCTTTTGCAAATCGTTCCAGTTGAACTGGATGACAACGTTCGGATTGAGCAGCAAAAATTCTGCGATGAGTATGGTCAAATATTAGAACTCCAGTGCCTTCTAGGATCTCTTTGGTTTCCTCAAATTCACCAATAATTTGTGTGTCTCTCACATCGTAATTGTTGCTCTTAAGCAATGATGTTAAGTCATCAATACGGCGTTCTTGTCGACGGTTTTCAGTGTACATAGGGTAAATTAGCAATTCCCCTGAGCTTGTTGTTGAAAACCAGTTGTTTGGAAAAATAGCATCCGGCGTTTTTTCTTGATGGTTGCCTTTTTCTAGTACGAGAGCATTAATGCCAACAGAATTCAGGTTATCAACCATGTTCTGGAATTCGACAAGGACCTTCTCAATAACGTTTTCATCGTCACTTGGCCTATGTTGAAAAGCATTGTCCCCTCCTGTTTGTTCGTTGAATTCAAAGTCAACAGGACGAACCATAACTAAAGTGTCAGAAAGCTGAATTTGTTTTGTTGGCATGATGTAGTGCTCTAAAAGTAAAGTGATTGAGTGTGAACGTGTTTATTTAGTGCTTAGTGCAACCGCTCTAATTGGATCGCCTGTTTTAAGTTCCAATAGCTCTGCTGTATCAGCGTCAATTAATAATTCCCCAGATAGCAACTTATCAGCCTTAGCTAGTCCGCAGCGATAAGACAAACACTCGGTATTACTAACAAGGTCAAGCTTGTCAGACATTGGTTGGCCTATTTTGACTTTGAATACCCTGCTGTGATTAATTGCTCTAATGTGTCTAACATCGGCTTCTATTGTTGGGCCACCATCGAAAATGTCGACATAGCCAAGGTTTTGAAATCCTTCATTTTCCAGCATTTTTAATGCAGGTAAGGTGTTGTCATGCACTTTACCGATAACTTCCTGTACGGAAGGGCTTAATAAATCGATATAAATTGGAAGCTTTGGCATTAACTCAGCAATAAATGATTTATTACCTAATCCAGATAAGTAATCGGCTTGAGCAAATGGCATGGAGAAAAAGTGTGCCCCTAAACCGTTCCAAAAAGGTGAATTGCCTTTTTCATCACTTACTCCACGCATTTCGGCAATGGCTCTTTGGTGAAAACGGTTTGGAAAATTTGCCATAAACATAAAGCGGCTTTTTGAAAGCAAACTGCCGTTTTTGCTATGACGGTAATCTTGGCTTAAAAAGAGGGTGCACAGTTCAGAGTAGCCAGTGTGATCATTGCTCAAACTTAACGTTTTACTTTGACCGTATACTTCCAAGGAAGGGGAAGCATGAACCAGTGTTCCTAAGCGATAGTTATACCAAGGTGAATCAAGGCCCAATGCAGACTCAATTCCACACACACCTGCAATGGCTTTTGTGGAAGTATCTTCTAAAACGAATAAGTAGCTATTGTTTGAGTCGTTTGCATCCGCACTATTGAATGCCTTTTCAGCCGCATTGATCTTATCTTGTAGCAAATCCATATTTGCTGGCAGTGAAGTGAAGCCCACTCCTGCATTTTTAGCCATTGTGTGAAGGGCGTCAATATCATTTTTTTCAATAGGGCGAATCAGCATCATAGTCATGGGGCTCATTTAGAAAAGTGGGGTTCATTAGTGAAAAATAACTGCTTGCATACTAAGGTGTATTTGAGATAACTCAAAACTCAGTTTGTTATCCAATGCATAACAAACTATTATGAATAAAAGCACCAAATAAATAAGGTTAAATAAAAGTTTGAATACCATAGCCGTTAAAGCGTTTGTTACAGCAGCGGAGGAAAACTCATTTTCATTAGCTGCTGAGAAGTTGCATCTAACTCAACCCGGAATTAGTAAAAGAATTCAATCTTTAGAAGACCAACTAAGGTGCCGATTATTTGATCGAATTGGTCGGCGAATCTACTTAACAGAGGCTGGAGAAGTTTTTTTACCTCATGCATATCGCTTATTGCAAGAGGCGAGAAGTGGGCTTACGGCGGTGCAAAATTTGTCTAATACTGTGGTTGGTCAACTTTCTATTGCTACCACTCAGCATATAGGATTGCATCACTTATCGCAGACCATCAGAAAATATATAGAAAAATATCAAGAAGTTGAGTTTGCTTTGGATTTTATTAACTCTAAACAAGCTTATATTGATGTTCTAAAAGGCAAGCTTGAATTGGCAATTATTACAGAGCCTTCAGAGTTGGATGATAAATTGACATTTGTTCATCTTTGGCCCGAAAAGCTGCGTTTTGTATGTGCAAAAGATCATGTATTGGTTTCAAAAAATGCAATGAGCTTACATGAATTGAGTTCTGTAATGGGAATCTTACCGGGAAGATCTACCTATACTCGACGCTTGATCGATGATTTATTTGAACAAGAAAAAGCGGGGTTGATGGCCTCTGTTCCAACAAATTATTTAGAGGCAATAAAAATGTTGGTTGCGGCGGGAGTGGGTTGGAGTGTGCTGCCAGAAAATTTGATTGATGATCAATTATGTATTTTAGATATTCCTAATGCAAATATAGAAAGGAGTATTGGCTATCTTATTCATAAGGAAAGAACTTTATCCAATGCCGCTCAAGTATTCCTGTCCCAATTGCATGATGTTGAATAAAAAGCGCGCATTGAAATAGTTTAAATGCGCGCAAAAAGGGTGATATGTATTCTGCTATAAGAGAGACCACTTTTTAACTAATGGCTGCTTTTTCCTGTTGAAGCATATGATAAAGTTCATCTTTTACTCCAAGGCGTCGGTGCTTTGCTAACTCTTCTTCTTTAGTCGTTGATGGGATTATTTCATTCTCCATGCTTTCAATATGGCGGCTGAGAGCATGGTATTCATCAAAAAGTTTGCGAAAATGGGCATTACTTATTTTCAGTTCATGAATTTCCTCTCTGAACTCAGGCAAATCCTTCACTAAAGAATGATGTTCTACAGACATAATGTGTTCCTCATCTAATTGGCTATGATGGTATTAGAGTAAAGCCTTTTAAGGAGGGAGGAATTGATGTACATCAGAATTTTTCTTACCTCTGATGCAGGTTCAATTCATATCATGCCTTAGATCAGTATTTGGTTACTAAAACTAAAACTAAAACTAAAACTAAAACTCAAATTCAACTCGGGCTGATGCATTGCTATCTTGATCGACAGATGGCGCACATAAAAGCAAACGCGCAGAAGCGATTCCCATTTCTACAACAAGCTGCTCTTTTAATGTTTCCGCACGTTGTTGAGCGAGAGATTTCAAACTTTGGGTCTGTTCCTCGTTTAGTTGAGTAGTCTGATCTTGTAATCCAAGGTCTTGATGGGTAGCGATAGAGCACATTTTAAGTTGAGTGTCGCTTTTTTCTGTTAATAAGGCCGCTAACTCTTCTATGAAGATTACTTGAGAGGAAGAAAGTTCAACTTGCGCTGGCTCGTAGTGCAAAGGTTCTACTCGCAATTTTAGGAACTGTTCCCCTGCAATTTGAACGACACTAATGACATTGGCGTAAGGAACTAAAGTTTGCATCAAATAGGAGCTTGAAGCGGCATATAATGCTTTTCTTATTGGAACAATGAGAAAGTTTTCCCATTGAAATTTAGGGTTTTCGATATCACCAGACATGGGTATTTTCAAAGCAATGTTATCTTGACTGTCTTTTAATGCTCCAATTGCAAGATTAAGAGGTATCGCACTTGGGCTTTTGCTGGATTCGCTGTTGCCTCCTGCCAAATCAAAGCGGCGTAATAATAAGTTTGAATTACCGTCTAATTTACCTTTGTCAGCCTTTAAAGACACATCTGCATCTAGTTGCCCAGATTCAATGGTATAACCTAACAAATCGGCAACGTAAGGAGAGAAGGGGGTTAGCTCGATTTCTTTAGTGGAAAGAGAGGTATTCATTGTTAATGAATCACTTAATGGAATGATATCTGACTCTAAGTTAATGCTTGAATACTTTCCGTTACGTCCTTCAAACGTAATATGAGTTTGCTGCTGGGCGTTACTTGTATCAACTTGAGAGACTCTGAATTTATCGATGATCAATGTTTGATCTAGACCTGGAGAAACACCTTCATCGACTACATGGATACTTGAGTTTCCGAGGATATCAAATTGGTTTAGGATCAAGTGAAAAGGTTCACTATCTTCTGGCGGTACATTTAGAGAAGCTTTTTCTAACTCGTTTGCTTGTGGGTTTGAATCAAGGTTTGAGGCATCTTCAGTAATGTTTTCATGAGACATATTCGAATTGTCATCACTCTGTACCAACACCAAATTTTTGAGAGAACGATCGGCATCAAGTAATATATTTGATACAAGATCGGTAAATGTTACCTCTCCTATCTTTGCATGAGTCTCTGTCAGCGAAAGTGAGTTGACTAATATTTTACTTAACTCAACTAAAGGTAAATTAGTCGTGCTGTCTGGATGGGGTTTAGAGAGAGTAATGTTTTTTGTTGTAAGTTGGTCAAGATCGATGGAAAAAGTGTCTGGCGTTTTCTTTATTTCTATAGGAGTAATGGACAACTCTTCGAAATCAATAAGTTGATTGTAAGACTTATCTGATACATTCAATTGTTGCTGGAAGAAACTTGGGTTCGTGCTTAAAAGGAGTTGTTCATCAGATGTAAAAGTAAGGTCGGTGTGTGGGATCAAAATATTAGAGAGTTCAGAGTTAAGAATATAATCAGATTGAGAGCCTTTTAAATGGCTTACTGTAAAAGATATATCTTGAGATTGGGCATGTAAGTTGCCTTCTTGTTTGTCGAAAGCAATATCCCCTGAGAATGTTAGATCATCATATTGAGCAAGGTTGTCAGCGTAGGTTAGGTGCGTATTCTGGCTATGAAACTGTGTATCTGCTGCAATAGATAAATCGTTTTGATCATTTAATAATAGGTCGACATTAAGGGTTTCGAGGTTTAGTTCAGTGAAGTCGTTGGTATAGTCTAAGGTTGGTTGGACAAATGTTGACTGCTCGACAAGTATACTGGAATTCTTTGTTAATAGATTGAGTGCTTTAGCATCTTTCACTGCTTGTATTTGACTGCCAAATTGCAAACCTTCATAACTGATTGAGTAAGGAAATATGACTGATGATGCTCTGAATTTATTCGATTCAAAGGCCGTATTGCCATTGAAAGTGATTGAATCGTTTGAGGTTTTTTTGAGCTGAATATCAGTGAAAGTAAGCATGCTAGCACTGTTATTTAATGCAGTGCCAAAAAGGTTACCCATTAGATCACTGAAGTCTAAACTGGATTGCTCACTGGAAAGCGAAAGCAATTCATCGTTTTGAATGATGTTGATTTTTGACTCTGCGGTTAATTGATCAATAGACAAGTCTAATGTTTTTGTAGGGCTTGGTTTGACAGATGAGTTTTGGTTAATGTTGTTTGTAAAAAGTGCGTTTTGTATTAGCAGATTTAATGTCGAGTGTGTTGTGAAATGGATTTTATTTTCAAGTGAATTACTCGGCAAATTTATCATTAAATCATTTACATTAAGCTGAATTTTATCGGATTTGAGCGTCTCATCAGGTGACTTTATGTTAATGTCAGCAAGCTGTATCGAAAAGTAATCACTTAGTAGGGTAACTTCTTGGTTGTTGTCGCTAAGCTCTTTTCTTATTGAAAGGTTGCCGGATGCAAGCAGGCTTAATTGTGTTGAGGGAGCATTTTTTGGGAAATAATGATGGAACCTTTTGGCGTCGACAGACAATTGGTTGAGATCTACAGAGGCGATAACCTTTTCAGGTGTCATATTAATCTGAGAATGTAATTTTATTCTAGATTGGTTTATTGCAATATCTAAGTCTACCTCTCCTTGCCAAATATCATTTAACCCTTTGATGTTAGAAAGTGTAAGGTAATCAATATCGAGTGTATCTCTTAAATAGGCGGCTGGTTTTTCAGTATTTAAACGCTCTACTGCTAAGTGGATGTCAGCAATAAGGATTTTTGGTATGTCTATTTTCCATTGATTTTTTGACTCTTCAGAGCTAGGTGGCTCACTCTTATTTTTAGTATCTTCTGAGTGTTTCTTTATTGAGTCGTTGGTTGCTGGTGTTGGGAAAGTGAGCCCCGCAATGTGCCATGCATTTTCTGATTGTGTTAGCTCTGTATCCAATCCTTTAAGTTGTAAGCTACTAATATAAATTGTCTTTGTAAAAAGAAAGCCATAAGACAGACTAAACTCTGCACTTTCAAGAGACAGTTCTTTTTTCTTTGTGGTGGGTGTTTCAGAGTCAAATGAATAGGCGCTTACATTGTTAACCTTGATAACGCCTTTAAATGGATTAATGTCCAAATCTTGAATAATGAGTTGCGCGTTATGCTGTTGAAAATAATGATTTAATACTGTTTTTGTAACGACAGGCAAAAGTAGCCAAATAAGCAGACCCAAGGCAAATAATATGGAGGCGGCAAGGAGGCAGATTTGACGTAATCTGAATGAGATAGATTTTTGATTATGCATATTTCTGTAGAGCTCCTAGGGTGCTTTTACTGGCATACGGAATAAGACAAGGCTCATAACAATACCAATTACAAACAGAGTCGCAATAGCCCATGGTCGTGCAATGATGAGCATAGACAACCCCATACTGATCCACATTAAGATAATGGCTCTATTACGTGTTTTTTTCGGGATACCATTGCCTGATTGCCAATCTTTAATAATAGGGGCAAAAAAGCGATGTTGGGTCAGCCATGAATGAAAGCGAGTTGAAGAACGAGAAAAGCACCATGCAGCCAATAAGACAAAAGGTGTTGTTGGTAGCAAAGGTAAAAAAATACCAAGGATACCAGCAATAAGAGAAAACCACCCTAAACAAAGGTAAGCAATACGTTTGATGTGCATATCTCGTATTTTATTAAAAGTAGATTATACGGTAGGTGAATAATCGACAATAGGCAACCTAAACGGTCTTTTAACTTGTCTTGAATCCAAGTCTTGTCTTGAGTCCAAGTGTCCTAAAACCGTTTAGGAAATGAAAAGGATGAGCTTTTTTTACATAAAAGAAGCCATGCTATCTTCCATGTCCGGGTTGGCTAATGCCCAACCGCCCATGCGTTTCCATCTATTAACGATCTCACAAAAAAGTTCAGCGGTTTTTTCGGTATCGTATTTTGCTGAATGTGCTTCAGCATTGCTAAAGTCTATTCCAGCAACTTCACAAGCTTTGGCTAAAACGGTTTGACCAAAGGCTAAGCCTGCTAAGCTGGCAGTATCAAAGCTTGAAAATGGATGGAATGGATTGCGTTTTATTTCGCATCGTTCAATGGCTGCATTTAAGAAACCATGATCGAAAGAGGCATTGTGCCCAACAAGTACCGCTCTTTTGCATTCTACTGATTTAAGCTCTTTACGAACTTTGCTAAAAAGCTGCCCTAGCATTTCTTGTTCATTCATATCGTTTCGATTGGGTTCGAAAGGATCGATACCAGTAAACTCTAAGGCGGACTTTTCTAAGTTTGCCCCTTCGAAAGGTTTTACTAAAAATTCAATGGTTTCATGAATGTAAAGCTCACCACTTTCGTCCATTCTGAGGATACTGGCAGCAATTTCAAGTAATGCGTCTGTTTTAGCATTAAAGCCTGCGGTTTCTATGTCGATAACTACAGGGAGAAAGCCACGGAAACGATCTTTTATTTCATGCATAGTAAAAAGTCTATTGGTTTGACAAAAAAAGAAATCCTTATCCCGCCACTTGCTCTATTTATAATGGCTAGATAGGATTAAATGATAACATATTAGTCACGGCTTGAACGAGAGCTCTAGATAGGAAATGTAATGCAACATACTATTAAATCACTTTTAACCATTGTTGCTCTCTGTAGTATGACTCATTCAGCACAGGCATTAACTCGTTATCAAAGTGGTTTTGAGAATGCTGAGTGGCTATTATCTGGCGATATATTTTCATGTAGCCTAACTCATCCAGTTCCCCATTATGGCGAAGGTCATTTTATTAAGGAGGCTGGTGAACCTATGAAATTTGTTTTAAAACCTGAAAATGAAAAAATGGGGCCAGGTGATATTTACATTATTTCTCAAGCACCTAATTGGGCTCCCGGTTCAAATCCAGAAACATTAGAAATATTACCTTATCCTGGTTATGGGTTAACGGTTGAAGTGGGCGGTCGAGTTGCTGAAAGAATGTTAACCTCATTGGATAAAGGTCGTCATCCAATTGTTGCTGGAACCGCATGGGAAAGTAGTAGAGAAACCATCGAAGTAAGCCTTTCTAATATTAATTTTGCACCTGCCTATAATGAATTTAGACGTTGTTTATCTGGATTATTACCCGTTAATTACGATCAAATTGCTCGTTCCGCGGTATTATTTGCAAACAAAGGGGTTGAGTTGTCTTCTAGAATTAAAAACCGTCTTGATTTAATTGCTTTATATGTCTCTTCGGACCAAACCGTTGAATATATTTATATTGATGGTCATACCGACTCTCGTGGTTCTCGCCGAGATAACCGTGAATTATCTAAACTACGTGCTGAAGTGGTGACCGCTTATCTACTAGAAAAAGGCGTACCAGCCGATAAAATTATTTCTCGATACCATGGGGAACGTTACCCAGCTATAGACAATCGCTCTTCTGCTGGGCGTGAGCGTAACCGCCGAGTGACGATTCGCTTGGAAAAATTTGAAGAATAAGTCTCGATTATTGTACAAATCAAGTCTTTAAATGCAGGAATACTTAGTTTGCTGCTTGCTAAGAAATGGGCGAAAACTTACACTAGCTTACCCCAATAGTTTAATGTCATATTGCTGAAACAGTTGTTTAGCAGTACGTATAAAATCTCATAAGGAGAAAGAAAAGAATGTCTGACGTGAATAAGGTTGTTTTAGCCTATTCTGGCGGTCTTGATACTTCCGTAATTGTGAAGTGGCTTCAAGAAGAATATCAGTGTGAAGTAGTAACGTTTACGGCTGATCTTGGTCAAGGTGAAGAAGTTGAGCCTGCTCGTGCTAAAGCTCAAGCGTTGGGTATTAAAGAAATCTATATTGAAGACTTACGCGAAGAATTTGTAAGAGATTTTGTTTTCCCAATGTTCCGTGCGAACACTATCTATGAAGGCGAATATCTTCTAGGTACTTCTATTGCCCGTCCTCTTATTTCCAAACGACTTATTGAAATTGCTAATGAGACGGGTGCGGATGCAATTTCCCATGGCGCAACGGGTAAAGGTAATGACCAAGTTCGCTTTGAATTAGGCGCATATGCGCTTAAGCCGGGCGTAAAAGTTATAGCACCTTGGCGTGAATGGGATCTTACTTCTCGCGAGACTTTAATGGCGTATTGCGAAGAGCATAAAATCCCAGTTGATTTCTCTACAAATAAGAAAAAATCACCTTATTCAATGGACGCAAACCTATTACATATTTCCTATGAAGGCGATATGTTAGAAGATCCATGGACTGAAGCAGAGTCTGATATGTGGCGTTGGTCTGTGTCTCCTGAAGACGCACCAAATGAAGCGACTTATATTGAAATTGGTTATGAAAAAGGCGATCCAGTTTCTATTAATGGTGAAGCAATGTCACCAGCGACTATTTTGGAAACACTAAATAAAATTGGTGGAGCAAATGGCATTGGTCGTACAGATATCGTTGAGAACCGATTTGTTGGTATGAAAGCTCGTGGTTGTTATGAAACTCCCGGCGGTACCATTATGATGAGAGCTCACAGAGCCATTGAATCTATTACATTGGATCGTGAAGCAGCTCATTTGAAAGACGAAATGATGCCTCGTTATGCGAAGCTAATTTATAACGGCTTTTGGTGGTCTGAAGAACGCCGTATGATGCAAGCATTGATTGATACATCTCAAGAGTTTGTATCAGGCGTGGTACGTTTAAAACTGTATAAAGGCAATGTCATTGTTGTTGGACGTCAGTCTGAAAACAGTTTGTTTGATAGCTCCATTGCAACATTTGAAGATGATGCCGGTGCTTATGATCAAAAAGATGCAGCAGGCTTTATTAAGTTAAATGCACTACGTATGCGTATCGCAACACAAAAAGGTCGTTCATTATTAGATAAGCAAACACCATCTAAATAATAAAATGGATCTCAATAAAAACGCTCCTTTCGTCTGAGAGGGGCGTTTTTTATTTTGTATTTTTAATCTTATTGTTTCTCAATTGCATCTTTTGAAACAATTGTTTTATATTTTGGGTTGGTATAAATAATAAACCATACTTCAATACTCAAAAAAAGGAGTAGAAGATGACAGTGTATAATTTTGGTTCTATTAATTTAGATCATTTATATAAAGTAGACCATTTTGTTCGTCCCGGTGAAACAATGGCATCAGAAAGTTATCAAATGCAATTAGGAGGCAAAGGGGCAAATCAATCTATTGCATTGGCCAAAGCAAATGCAGAAGTGAAACATGTTGGGGCAGTTCATTTAGATGATAGTAACGTTTTGCATGAACTAAGCTCAGTTGGTGTTTTAACTTCTTTAATTGAGCAAACTCAAACCCCTACTGGTCATGCGATTATTCAGCTAAATAAAGAGGCGGAAAACGCAATTATCCTTTTTGCGGGGGCAAACCATACATTAAGTGAACAGCAGGTAGATTCTGTTATTCAGCAAATATCAGTGGATGATTGGGTTTTGCTGCAAAATGAAACCAACCAAATAGGTTATATTGTTAAACAGGCTCATAACAACAATATTCCTGTTGCATTTAATCCTGCTCCTATGGATGTCGCTTTAACTCAAGAGTTAATGCCTTTTATCCGTCTTTTGATTGTGAATGAAGTTGAAGCAATGGATTTAATGCAAGTGGATACAGTTGATGCAGCTAAAGAATCATTGCAGAGACAGTATCCAAACTTAGCCATTATTATGACTTTAGGTAGTGATGGGGTACGTTATTTATGTGGGGACGAAGATGTTTATGTGCCTGCTTTTAAAGTAACCCCTGTAGATACAACAGCGGCTGGAGACACTTTTATTGGATTTTGTCTTGCTGCACTGATGGAAAAAGCGCCTATAAAGGATGCTTTGATTCGAGCGTGTGCCGCGTCGGCTTTGTGTGTTACGCGCTTAGGTGCTGCACCAGCTATCCCTACAAAACTTGAAGTTGATGAATTTTTGTCGAAACAATTGTCATAAACAGAGTGCAAATACACAGCAGAATAAGATAGGAAAAGAGTATGTCTCGTAAAGTAATTATTGATACAGATCCCGGCATAGACGATGCGATGGCCATTCTATTTGCTTTTGAAGCTGAGCAACTGGATGTTTTAGGGTTAACAACGACATTTGGTAATGTTTCTGTTGATTTAGCCACTCACAATGCGTTAATCCTGACAGAGTTGGCAGGAGTCGATGTACCTGTTGCTGGAGGTGTTGCGGTTCCTTTGGAAATAGAACCACGTCCACATGCTGATTTTGTTCATGGTAAAGATGGATTTGGTAATATAGATTGGCCTGATCCTAAAGGTAAAGCGTTAGACATAAGTGCCGCACAATTTATCATTGATACGGTTAAAGCTCACCCAGGTGAGGTAACTTTGATTGCACTCGGCCCATTGGGGAATCTGGCTACGGCTTTAGAAATGGCTCCAGAAATTGCGGATCTTGTAGATGAAGTTATCTTGATGGGAGGTAGCGCAATTGAGTATGGGAATGTCTCTCCGGTAGCTGAAGCCAATATTATTAATGACCCTCACGCTGCTGACAAAGTATTCACAGCAAGTTGGCAGGTAACCATGATAGGTTTGGATGTAACTCACCAAGTGTTGTTGGAAGTGGATTTATTAGAGCGTATTAAAGAGTCTCGACCTGAACATGGTGACTTTTTGTTCCAAGCCGCGCAACATTACATTCAGTTTTATAAAGACCGTTTAGATGTAGAAGGTTGCTTTTTCCATGATGCATCAACCGTTGCTTATGCGATGGAGCCTGATATTTTTGGTATTGAATTGGGTGCAATTCGTGTTGCGTGTGAAGGTATTGCTATCGGGCAAACTATTTTTGCGCCAGAGGGCATGACTTTCCCTGAACCACATTGGGATGGTGTTCCTATGACTCAAGTTTGCATGGAAGTAGACAGTTCAAGGTTATTGAGTTTATTTGAAAAAACCTTGTCGTAAATCACCATATTGATAACATCAATGCAAAAACGGCCTACTTTGAGGTCGTTTTTTTATTTGTAGTGCTTCTTTCCAGATTACAAGGGGAAAATTACAAGGGCTGACTTGATACATGATTAGTTTAAGAAAGATTCGATCAGAAGAATTTTCACAATACTGTGAATACTTTGTAGAGGACTACAGTAGGGAAATTGTGGAAAATTATGGGTACCTTATTGAGCCAGCAGTTGAGATTGCAAGGTTGGATTTAGATAAGAGCTTTCCTCTAGGGCCTGAAAAAAGTAAAGATGATTTGTTATGTATCGATATATCATCTTCTGTTGATAATAAGGATGGAACTCATTTAGCTGGTTATATCTGGCTTTCAATTGACCATACAAACAAGTCAGCTTTTATTTGTGATTTTTATGTTTATGACTTGTATCGTCGTCAAGGAATAGGCAAGCAGGCTATGGTTGAACTGGAGTCGTATTTACAGCGACAAGGAATTAATGAGATTCAATTAAGAGTTGCTTACAACAACAGCAGAGCATTAAAGCTCTATCAAGAAATTGGTTTCAAAGTGACAGGTATTAATATGCTAAAAATACTGGATACACTGTAAGTTTGCTTCCTTAGGTATGAGCCTCGACAAACTGCTCAATAAAACGCACATCCTCATCGCTAATGCGTTCAAAGTGTAACTTTATATAATGTTTATCATGTTCATTCAGCACATCAAGATCTGCCGCACAAATGGCTTTTATAGATCGGGTGTTCCCTTCATGGATGGCATCTAGCTCTAATTTAACTTTCTTCGACCCAGAAATACCTTGAGGTGCTTCTACTTCAATATATTTATTAGAAATGTGGGTACAATGAATCGGTAAATAAGCTCCATTCATGAGTTGCATTCTACCGATCCAGAAGCAGCGAACATAGGCTTGAGATGCTTTATTTATCATAAATATGTCTTTTTCAATAAGGTTGTGAATAAGTATAGTGTAAAAATACAGGGTGAGGCTTTTGCACGACTATTACTTCAGGTATAACGGCTAAAAGTATAGTTAAAGTCGAATTAGGTTTTTATGATTAAGGTCAAGACTTACAGAGGTTTAAGGAAAGTGAGAATAAGTTCTCTTGCCTCAGCATGTGAATAGTAGACTTATTCGCACCTTCCTTAATACGCACAGTTGTTGGTGAAAGTAATGCGTCAAGAATAAATCAGTTGCCTTGTAACAACTTTGCTACTTCTTTTGAATGTACAATGGTGCCTTTATTTACAAAGGCCTCATGGTTTTTTTCCACTTCATCGATTGCATAGAAGTAATTGACCAGGAGTCCAGCAGATTGACCTAAACCTTTTGTTGATGTGTCGCCCATCCAGTTTATTTTTTCAATACGCGCACCATTTCCAAGGTGAAATCGAGTGACTGGATCATACGGTTTGTCTGACTTTTTTGCCTTGACCAGATATTGCGCGCATAAGGTCATTAAAACGGGTTGTAATAACTCACAGTGTTCTTGACTATTAGACCAATCCGTTTCATTTAATAGACTTAAAGTGGAGCGAGTAGTGTGCGTTAGATAAGGGCTATTTTTATTCTCCAATTCTTTTGACAGCCAACGTCGAAAAGTTGGAATGGGTGACAAGGTAGCAAATTGAGTTAATTCAGGTAGCTCTTTTTTTAATTCCATAACGACTTGCTTGATTAAGAAATTACCAAAAGATATCCCTGCAAGTCCAGATTGACAGTTACTAATGGAATAAAAAATTGCAGTATCTAATGGTTTGTTTTCTTCAATGGGAACGGAATCAGGATCAAGCAGAGGGTGGATGGAATTGGCTAAACCATTAACTAAAGCAACCTCAACAAAAATAAGCGGTTCATTTGGTAAAGAGGCATGGAAGAAAGCATAACAACGACGATTTGTGCCAAGGCGCTTCTTTAAATCGTCCCAACCTGACATAAAATGTACCGCTTCGTATTCAATGAGCTTTTCTAAAATTACGGCGGGTGTATTCCAATCAATTTCGGCGATGGTTAAAAAGCCACGATTGAACCAAGACTTAAGCAAATGCAATAGGTCAAAATCAATGGGTTTGAGTTCAGGGTGGCTTTTTACAAGGCGAAGGAAATCACGTCGTAAAGATACAATAACCTCGGTTCCTTTAGTTGCCATATTCATACGTTTAAATAATTTTTGTCTAGGTGCTTCAACGGCTTCGCTTAAGGCGACATAGGTATCATAATTTGGTTCTTCACGATAAGCATTGGCATACTCAATAACAGCATCAGGGTTTGGAGAATATTTCTCGAGTAGATGATGGAAAAACTGCAATTTAGCTTCATCATCAGTAGCTTGATAAGACAGTGCAACTTCGTTTGCAATGGCTGTTCCAAGGGCTTCACCTTTGTTTGACATTAACTCAGCGCAATAGTCTTCTAACGTTTTCGGAGCACGAGAGCCCTCTTTACCAGATAACATCTCTCGCCCAGCATCCGCTACGGAACTCAACCATTTATTTAATAACATACAACTCCTTAATGCATATATTTTAAAACCATATCAACTCTGAGGGATTGTGGCATGGGTTATTAAAAAGCGCATCTTTATTTTGTTTCTTGTGTGCTTTTTAAACGATTAAACTTTGTGAAATCTTTGTACGAAGTCATGAACGATGATAAGACAAAGCATTGGTGGGATATAAAAAAATTTCAGAGCGTTTAGTGGTAAACCTATCTGCTGTTCAAGTGGTGTAGGAGAACTAGCCTAAAGAGTAGCCTGCATTCTTTGTTGAGCATCTCGAAAATAGACCGGCTATTCATATTCGATACTCGCCTCGAATAGTAGGCTTTTATCCACATGCTGAGGCAAGAGAACTTGTTCGCACCTTCCCTAGAATAAGAGTTGTTTTGTTGCTAGTAACATCATAATTCAGCGTGTTGATCAAGTGGGATATTTTTATGTAAAGGGTTTATGTCGAGGTTTTTTCTTTAAACTCACATAAGTCCTCAATAATACAAGCATCGCATTTAGGTTTACGAGCAACACAGATATAACGCCCGTGTAAAATCATCCAATGATGGGCATCAAGTAAAAACTCTTTAGGAACAAATTTTAGCAGTTTGGCTTCTACTTCGAGCACATTTTTCCCGGGAGCAACCTTGGTACGGTTTCCAAAGCGGAATATATGAGTATCGACGGCCATTGCTATTTGTCTAAAGGCGGTATTTAAAACAACGTTGGCTGTTTTACGGCCTACTCCCGGTAGTGCTTCTAAGGCTTCACGGTTATCAGGTACTACACTGTTATGCTGTTCAATGAGCATTTTACAGGTCTTTATGGTGTTTTCCGCTTTAGCATTAAATAAGCCAATGGTTTTGATGTATTCCTTTAGGCCATCAACACCCAAGGCTAAGATGCTTTCAGGGGTGTTTGCCACTGGAAAAAGCTTTCTAGTGGCCTTATTCACACTCACATCAGTGGCTTGGGCAGAAAGCAGTACGGCAATGAGTAATTCAAACGGAGTGCTGTATTCCAATTCCGTTTTAGGATTTGGATTTTCAGCACGTAAACGGGTGAAAATTTCGTGTCGTTTTTGTTTGTTCACGCTCGAATAATCCTTCTGCTAAGCGACGTTGCCTGTTACTCGTACACGTTTAGATCCCGGTGCGGTTTTTTCTTTCTGTGCTTCAATACGAGCTTTTTCTTTAATATCCCAGTAGTTTTTAAGGGCAATTAAAATGCCTAAGCCAATAAAAGCTCCGGGAGGAAGAATAGCAAACAGCACGTCGTTATAGTCAGAAAAAACCGTCCATTTCCAGTTAGCGGCAACGTCCCCAAACAATAATGACATGTCTGAGAAAAGGGTACCTTGACCAATAAGTTCTCGCATTCCACCAAGTAGCACAAGAATAAACATAAAACCTAAGCCCATCATAAAGCCATCAAGAGCGGAAGGCAGTACAGGATTACGGCTAGCAAATGCATCTGCACGGCCTAGAATGGCGCAGTTGGTTACAATAAGAGGAATGAAAATACCTAGGATTTGGTACAACTCGTAAGTGTAGGCTTGCATAAGTAACTCAATGCAAGTTGTGAAAGAGGCGATAATCATAACAAATGCTGGCAAGCGTACGGCATCAGCAACGTAATGACGAATTAGAGATACGGCAATGTTTGAACCTACCAAAACGACCAAGGTAGCCAATCCCAAACCGATGGCATTAACAACCGTGCTGGTAACAGCCAATAGAGGGCAAAGACCGAGTAGTTGCACAAGGGCTGGGTTGTTTTTCCAAATACCGTTATAAACGATTTCAGCATAGTCTGTTGCGGGTTTAGTCGTCTCAGTTGCTGAATCAGCTAAATTGTTTTCACTCATATTAATTCCTATTGCTCTCGAACCTGCATTACTTGAATGGCTTGGCGAGTGCTGTGCTATCTCTTAAATAAACTGTCTTTGTGAAGGTCAAAATACACAAGTGTATTTTTTACTGATCTGACAACGGCTCTAGGTGTAATGGTCGCCCCTGTAAATTGATCAAATTCGCCACCGTCTTTTTTTACTTGCCACTGTTTTTCTGGTTTTTCACCTAAAAAAGTACCGACAAAGCCGTGTACCCAAGGTGACTTTTTCACGTCGACCTTGTCTCCAAGCCCCGGTGTTTCTTTATGGCTAATAATGCGACTGCCAGTAACAATGCCTTCTTGATCAATTGCTACAAGTAACTCTAGATTTCCATTATAGCCACCGGGAGCGGTTGCCTCGAAAATGATGGCTGTTACCTTACCATCCATTCTTGCTAAGTAGGCTTTGTGAGGTTCATCTGAACCTAGTAATGGATCAGCTTCAAGAGTAATTACGTCTTTATAGAGTTCATTATTGTAGCGATCAGCAGGCAAAATCTCATTAAATGCAGCTAACTGAGCCTGTACAATATTATCTGCAATTGTGTTTTGAGTAAGTTGATGAGTTGTCGCAATTAAGCCTGCGGTAACCACGGCAAAAATCCCTAACCCAAGACTGTTGCGACGAATAGATGCGATGATATCCATTATTGAGAGTCTCCGATTTTAAGGCCTTTTTTTGCTTTTTTATGCCCGTATGCACGAGGTTGGCTGTAATAATCAATGAATGGGGCAGCGAAATTCATAAGAAGTACGGCAAAGGCTACTGCATCTGGATAGCCTCCCCATGTTCTAATAATAAAAATTAATACACCGATGCCACAGCCATAAAACAACTTGCCTTTATTACTTGTGCAAGATGAAACTGGGTCTGTTGCAATGAAGAAAGCGCCAAACATTGCTGCACCAGTCGTTAGATGAAAGTAAGGTGTGGCTGCATTGCTGGCATCAATCATGTAAAAGAGAGACGCCATAACAGCCAAAGCACCTAACAAAGCAACTGGGGTATGCCATGTGATAATACGGAAATAGAGTAAAGCTAATCCGCCAGCAAGATAAGCCATGTTCACATAGAACCAACTAGAAAGGTTGCCAGAACTGAGAGCTTCTACACTGGCAAATGCTTCTGAACTCATTAAACCTTCTTTATGCTTAAAGGCATCCAAAGGCGTCGCCATAGTGTAACCATCAATGACAGGAGCGCTGGAAAAAATGGCTGCAATTGAGTGTACAAAAGACAAGGTATCCTGTGTAGCAACAACGTCCGCAGAACCTAACCACTGGGTCATAGGGACGGGGAAAGAAACCAGAACGATGGCATAACCTACCATTGCGGGATTAAAGGGGTTGTTACCTAAGCCGCCATAAACTTGCTTGGCAAAAATAATTGCAAAAGAGACGGCTGTTACTGTTAGCCACCAAGGTACACTAGGAGGTAGTGCTAAACCCAGTAACACAGCGGTCAGTACAGCACTGTAATCTTTTAAAAAGAAACCAATTGAACGCTGGCGCATTTTCAAAATAATGGCTTCGCTCACTAAAGCTGCAGCGACAGCGATTAAGATATTGATTAATGTTCCCCAGCCAAACAAGGCCGTTTGAACGACTAATCCCGGAATAGTAGCCGCAATAACCATTAACATAACCCATGAGGTTTTTCGACCTGCACGTTGAGTATGGGGAGACGTTATCCTTAAAAGTGCCATTTAATTTTTCTCTTGCGTGTTGAGGAGCTGAGCCAGCTCGGTTTCGGCTGTGGTTTGTGCTGCTTGTTTTGCTTCTATTTCGAGCTGTATTTCAGCGGCTTTTTCTGGCTCTTTTTCCATTCGTTTAGTCAATTTACTGATTTGCGCTTTTGCTAATGCGACGGCGATTTTTTGCTTTTTAATTTTATCTGCCAATGGATTAACTTCAGCTGATGGCTTCTCTGTTTTGGAATCAGTGGCAGTAAGATCGGTTAATTTTTGTTGAAGTCCAGTGATATTCGCTTCATGTTCAGCTAACTTCTGCGGTAAACCAGAGGCATCAATAGCGGCATCGTCTTGCCCTTCAGCTTTCATTGCATCGATGTTTTTCTTGGCCTTTTTAATCGCTGCATTTGCTATGGCAATGTCTATCTTCAGCTTTTTTGTATCCGCTTTAGCTTGTTCTGACAGTTCTTCGGCTTGTGTTGCTGTCGAATCACTTGATTTGGCCGCTGCCTCTTGAGCGGAAGCAAGCGACTTTTCTAGCTCGTTGGCTCTTAATATGGCCGGAGTTAATTGGCTTTTTAGCGTTTCAAGCTCTGGTGCATTAATGTCTTCAGCTTTCTTAATGGCTTTTTCAAGCTTCTTAACCGACGCTTTTGCAATAGCCGCATCAATCTTTAATTGCTTTACTCCAGCTTCATTGGGGTTAGCTACTTTCGTGACTTTCGCAGGCGGTGCGACTTTCGTTAATTCGTCTTCGAGTTGCTGGATGGTATTTTTCTGTTCATTCACTTCAGTTTGAAGTTGGTTAATTTCCTCAGTGCGTGTTTCTTCCTGAGCCGCAGTGAGGGCTTTTTCGAGCTTTTTCATTTTGGCTTTAGCAATGGCCAAATCGATTTTTAACTTTTTACTGGCTTCATTGTTAGCCGGTTTTTCTGCCTTATTAGCATTGTCTGCTTTCGCTGTGGTGACATCATTTGTTGGAGCGTCCACTTTAGCCTTATCGGCTTTCGGCGCGGGTTTTTTCCTAGCAAGACGTTTGGCTTCTTTTTCAGCGGCTTCGGCTTCTTGGCGAGCTTTACGAGCTTCAAAGCGAAGTTTTGCATGGTCTGACTTTATAGTCGCGTCACGAGCTTCACGAATGGCACTCTTACCATGGCGGTAATATTGAACCAAAGGAATGCTACTTGGGCACACATATGAACACGCGCCGCATTCGATGCAGTCAAACAGATTATAGTGTTCTGCTTTTTCAAACTCTTGGCTTTTGGTGAACCATAATAACTGTTGTGGTAACAAGCTTGCAGGGCAGGCTTGTTCGCACATACCGCAGCGAATGCAGGCTTGTTCTGGTTCTGGCTGCGGTAACTCTTTAGCTGAGCCTGCTAAAATACAGTTTGTTGTTTTAATTATGGGGGCTTGTTGGTTTTCAAGCGTAAAGCCCATCATAGGGCCGCCCATTATCAAGCGTTGCAATTGAGAATGATCGCAGCCCGCATAGTTCAGCAAATGTTCTATCGGTGTGCCTAGAAGAACTTCTACATTCTGAGGGTGTTCAAGAGCAGCACCTGTGAGAGTAGTAATACGGGAAATTAAGGGTTGGCCTAATACAACTGCGTCGTAAATTGCGGAACATGTCCCCACGTTCTGACAAATAATACCAATATCGATAGGGTGTTTGCCGCTAGGAACTTCTCTATCTGTAAGTAGCTGGATAAGTTGTTTTTCACCGCCAGAAGGATATTTTGTTGGTACAACAGCGATTTTAATTTGCTTATCTAGCTGGCGAACTCGCAATTCATTTTGTAATAATTCAATGGCTTTTTCTTTATTGTCTTCAATGCCAATAATCACATTATTGGCTTCAACAAGAAACTGTAAAATCTGAATACCTTGAACTAGGTGAGACGTTTTCTCGCGAATCAACATATCATCAGCCGTAATGTAAGGTTCGCACTCAGCCGCATTGATGATTAAGTAATCAAGGTCATTTTTTTGTGCACCTTGAAGTTTTACCTGAGTTGGAAAACCAGCACCGCCCATACCAACAATGCCCATTTCGGCAAGGTAAGTTAAGACATCGGTTTTCGTAGACTCTTGCCACAAAGGCATGGGGCGTAGTTCGCACCATGTTTCTTTATTATCTGGTTCGATAATAATGCACAGATCGCTTAAACCTGAAGGGTGGGCGATTGCTCTTTCTTCAATAGCAGAAATACGCCCTGATGTTGGTGCGTGTAAAAAACTGCTTAAGAAACCATTGTTAATAGCAATTGTTTGGCCTTTTAATACTCGATCGCCGACCTTTACTAAAGGGCGTGACATTTGACCAATATGTTGTCCTAAAGGTAACACCAGTTCGTCAGGCAGCTTTGGGTTGCCTAATGGCAATTGTAATGATTGAGTTTTATTTTGCTCAGGGTGAATACCACCATGAAATTCAAAAACAGTAACATCTGATGGCATTTTAGTGACTGGCCTCCATTAAAGGTTGACGATCGGAAGCGATTAAATTTCCTGGACGAGACATAGGGCCAACGGGTTTGTCCCAAGACCATGTTTTTGTGGTGACTCCAATTTCTACCATATCAATACAATCGACAGGGCAAGGGTCAATACATAAATCACAACCAGTACACTCATCAGCAATAACGGTATGCATTTGTTTGGCCGCGCCTAAAATAGCGTCGACAGGGCAAGCTTGAATGCATTTAGTACAGCCAATGCATTCGTCTTCACGTATAACCGCCACGCGCTTAGCCGTCTCTTCCCCATGATCGCCATCCAAAGGAATGGCTTCTACATCGAGCAAATCCGCTAAGGCTTGAATTGTTGCTTGGCCGCCGGGAGGGCAATGGTTAATGGCTTCACCATTAGCGATGGCTTCAGCGTAAGGGCGACATCCTGGGTGGCCACATTGGCCACACTGTGTTTGTGGCAAAATGGCGTCGATTTGGGCAACAATTGGGTCGCCTTCCACATGAAAACGAACATTTGCGAAACCTAAAATGGCTCCAAAAATAAGGGATAAAACTAATAAAATGCCTACGGCTATCAATATTGTTGTCATGTGGGCACCTATATCTGAACTAGACCAGTGAAGCCCATAAAGGCTAAGGCCATTAAACCTGCTGTCACCATACCAATGGCAGAGCCTTTGAATGGGTTAGGGACATCGGCAACATTGATTCTTTCACGCATAGCAGAGAATAAAATTAATACAAAAGAGAAACCAACGGCTGCACCGAATCCATATAGTATAGAGTCTACAAAGCCATGTTGCTTACTGGTGTTTTGTAATGCCACACCTAAAACCGCGCAGTTAGTGGTAATAAGAGGCAAGAAAATACCAAGTACGCGGTACAGTAAAGGGCTTGTTTTACGGACGACCATTTCAGTGAATTGTACAACTACGGCAATCACCAAAATAAATGAGATGGTTTTAAGATATTCCAAGCCAAAAGGACGCAGAATAAATTCAAAGGTCAAGTAACTGCATAGGCTCGATAGGGTCAAGACAAAGGTGGTAGCCATTGCCATACCGATCGATGTTTCTAATTTGCTAGAAACTCCCATGAAAGGGCAAAGGCCTAAAAACTGCACCAATACGAAGTTATTTACGAGTATGGTACTGACCAAAATTAACAGATAGTCTGTCATCTCACGTCCAGATAAAATTATGTTGGGTTCAAAAGTAATGTACACAAAGGGCAATGTGTACAGTGTAACTATAGCAAGCTGCTTATAACTAACAAAACTAAAAATGCGTATTCTTTAGTCTTATTTAGAATATATTTAATAAGGTATTCTTATAAGAAAAGCCTTTTGTATTGTATTTTTGATGCTAACTTGAAGCATTTATGTGTTTAAAACAGAGATTAAAATAGTTAAAAAACACAAATATAAAAAGGGCCAGTTAGAAGTAATTCATAGAGACCTTTACACGACGACTACGCTTGCTAATACCTTGTTAAAAACAAACTCAAAATGCGCATTTATAGCTCATAAACTCCGCTTTTTCGTCTGTTTTTGCATCGCTCATAATTTCGTACAAAGGTCTCTCAAAACTGGCCCTGATAGTACTTCAGAAAAATAGCACTTTAGAAAAATAGCACTTTAGATAAATGGCACTTACATAATGCGTTGACCCGGCTTAGCACCGCTATGAGGTTCCATTAAGTGAATTTCTTCTCCACCAGGACCTGCTGCTAAAACCATACCTTCAGACAAACCAAATTTCATTTTACGTGGAGCCAAGTTGGCAACCATTACAGTCAACTTGCCTTCTAAATCTTCTGGCTTATAAGCGGATTTAATACCAGAGAAAACAGTGCGAGTTTCGCCACCTAGGTCTAGAGTCAATTTCAATAACTTATTTGCCTTTGGAACGTGTTCTGCTTTGGCGATCAATGCAACACGCAAATCAACTTTTGCAAACGCATCAAAATCGATTTCATCAGCGATAGGTTCTTTTGAAAGCTCAGAATCTTCTGCAACAGCTGCATTTGTCCCTTCTTTTGCGGCTTCAGCGACAGCTTCTTTTGATTCTTCAACCATAGCTTCAATTTGCTTCGCTTCAATACGCCCCATTAGTGGAGAAAACTTATTGACTGTTTTACCGAATAACAACTCGCTGCGATTTTCCCAAGTCAGTTCTTTATTCAAGAAGGCTTCGGCATCGGCAATCAGTTGTGGCATCACAGGTTTTAAATAAGTTGCTAGGATGCTGAATAAGTTGAGAGCAACAGTACAAACTTCTTGTGCCTTAGGTAATGTATCAGCATTTTTTGCTAATACCCAAGGTGCTTGATCGGCAATGTAAGTATTGGCAATGTCTGCAAGTCGCATAATTTCGCGCACAGCTTTGCCGTATTCTCTTTGCTCAAAGAAGTTGGCAATAACATCACCTGCATCGATGAAACTTTGAATCATCTCCATTTCAGCCACTTCTGCCGACAGAGTATTATTGAATTTTTTATTGATAAAGCTTGCAGTACGACTCGCAATGTTAACGATTTTACCGACAACATCGGAATTGACTCGTTGGACAAAGTCTTCAAGATTTAAATCAATATCATCCACGCTGTTATTTAGTTTTGCTGCAAAGTAGTAGCGCAAGTATTGCGGATCTAAATGGTTTAGATAGGTTCTCGCCATGATGAATGTACCACGAGATTTGGACATTTTCGTGCCATTAACCGTAACATATCCATGGGCGTTTACACCTGTTGGGGTACGGTATCCAGCACAATCCAACATAGCGGGCCAGAACAAAGCGTGAAAGTTAATAATGTCTTTACCGATAAAGTGATATAGCTCTGCGTCGGAATCTTTGCTCCAATACTCGTCAAATTCTAGACCATCGGTTTTATCACAAAGATTTTTGAAGCTGGCCATGTAACCAATAGGCGCATCCAACCAAACATAGAAATACTTGCCCGGTGCGTCAGGAATTTCAAAACCAAAATACGGTGCATCACGGCTGATATCCCACTCTTGTAAACCTGAATCTAACCATTCAGCAAGCTTATTCGCCACTTGATCTTGCAAGGTGCCACTGCGAGTCCATTTTGCTAAGAAGTCTTGGAAATCAGGCAGTTTGAAGAAGTAATGTTCTGATTCTTTTTCAATAGGGGTTGCGCCAGAATAGACAGAACGAGGGTTTATCATTTCCATCGGTGTGTAAGTCGCAGAACAGACTTCGCAATTATCGCCATATTGATCTTCAGCATGACATTTAGGGCAAGTCCCTTTAATAAAGCGATCAGCAAGAAACATTTCTTTTTCAGGATCGTAGGCCTGAACAATAGAGCGAACAGAAATTTTACCCTTCTCTTTTAGTGCCGTGTAAATAGAAGAGGATAGTTCACGGTTTTCTTCTGAATGTGTTGTGTGGTAATTATCATAACCAATCAAGAAATCATTGAAATCCGCCATGTGCTCCTGACGTACTCCATCAATCAGCTCTTCAGAAGTAATGCCATTATTATTGGCTTTAATCATGATGGCCGTGCCATGGGCATCGTCTGCACAAACCGCAGTACATAAATGGCCTCTTAGTTTTTGGAAGCGTACCCAGATATCTGTTTGGATATGTTCTAGCATATGACCCAAATGAATCGGACCATTGGCATATGGAAGGGCGCTAGTAACTAAAATTTTGCGTTGCGAGTGAGCCATTTTACGTAAGCCTATTAAATATGATGACATTCAGTAAACTTTTCTGTGACGGGTAAATAGGTAAGTCAAAAAAAGAAAAATTTACGGATTTGAGTGTGGCGGACGAGCCTTTTCAGCACCTAAAGTGGCCTTTTATTGCAAAAGTACGACAATAGAAGAAAGTAAGAATCGTGACGCTGCTAAAATCTAACCGCGTAATTATAAGAACCACTGAAATAGGTGCAAGTGCTGGGCTTGCTTTTATGGTAAATGCCCCCATTTTTTCACAATTAATGGAGTATTCTTAGCTGTACTTCCCATATTTTATTTTAGGAGAAGCGTTTCATGCTGACTGACCTGCAAATAGTGTCTGAATTAAAAGCATTGCAAGATGAAAACTTAAACACAGCTTATGGTGATGTTTGGCAACTGACAAGCCTACCTGAGTCAATTAATCTGACACTTAACTTGCCTTATGCGGCACAAACAGAGCAAGACAGTTTAGTTGCTCGTATTCAAGCCACACTTGGGCAATTGGGTGAAACTCGTCCAATTAATTTAACCATCGTAAGCCAAATCGGTACATACGGCACACAAGGCAATTTACCCGGTATGACGGGTGTGAAAAATGTGATTGCCGTGGCATCAGGTAAAGGTGGAGTAGGTAAATCAACAACAACCGTTAACCTTGCTTTGGCGATGGCTCAAGCAGGCGCTAAAGTCGGTATTTTAGATGCGGACATTTACGGCCCGAGCCAAGGGATGATGTTGGGTTTTGATGCGGACACTCGCCCTCAAGTGCGTGACGAAAAATTCTTTATTCCACCAGTAGCTCACGGTGTACAGGTGATGTCCATGGCCTTTTTGATGACCAAAGATACGCCTGTTGCTTGGCGTGGGCCTATGGTCACGGGGGCGTTAATGCAGTTGCTGACACAAACGGACTGGGACGACCTAGACTTCTTATTTGTTGATATGCCACCGGGTACTGGGGACATTCAACTGACGTTATCACAAAAGGTACCTGTTGCAGGCTCGGTCATAGTCACCACACCACAAGACATTGCCTTGTTGGATGCACGTCGTGGAATTGAAATGTTCCGCAAAGTACAGATTCCAGTATTGGGTGTGGTGGAAAACATGTCGACACACATTTGTTCTAATTGCGGCCATCATGAAGCCATTTTTGGTGATGAAGGTGGAGATGCGTTGGCAGAAGAATTTGATGTGAATGTATTGGGCAAACTGCCACTTAGTTTAGCCATTCGTAAACAAAGTGATGCGGGTATTCCTCCTGTAGTTAAAGATGAAAAAAGTGACGTCGCTGCAATTTATCATTCGATTGCACGTAAGCTTGGTGCTACTCTTGCCAATTCAAATACTTCTTTTGAAATGCCAATCATAGGCATGAGTGATGACTAAGGAAAATTAATGCGTTTGTGTGACCGAGATATCATAGCCGCCCTAGATGAAGGCGTAATATCCATTGAGCCAAGACCTGAAAATGCGGCCATCAGTGGTGTGTCTGTTGATCTAACCTTGGGGAATTCATTTCGAGTTTTTCAAGGGCACCCCGCACCTTATCTGGATCTTAGTGGCCCTAAAGAAGCGTTAAACAAAACCATAGAATCGGTAATGGGAGATGAAATTATCTTACCAGATGGCGAGCCTTTCTTTATCCATCCCGGTGAATTGGTGCTAGGAGTCACGAAAGAATCCATTACCTTACCAGAACATTTAGTAGGCTGGTTAGATGGCCGTTCTTCACTGGCGAGATTGGGGTTAATGGTACACGTTACCGCACACAGAATTGATCCCGGTTGGAGTGGTGGCATCGTGTTAGAATTTTTAAACGGCGGTAAACTTCCCCTTGCCGTGCGTCCCGGAATGACCATTGGCGCGATTAACTTCGAAACCATGTCTGGCCCAGCCGACCGCCCTTATAATAAACGGGACAACGCCAAGTACCGTGACCAGAGTTCTGCTGTCGGTAGTCGTATTAGTAATGATGAAAAACTGCGTTAATCATAAAGCTAAATACCAGTAGACTGAGACAACATTAAGCCAAGCTTCCTATTAAAAATACGAGCTTGGCTTTTTTATAGTAACTTTTTTATAGTAACTTTCTTATAGTAGGCGTTCGTTTCTTGCGAATAATTTTTTCTAGATAATCCATTAGCAGCTGAAAAATGGGTTAATGAAGTTTTTGATAAAGTAGCGCTGCTTGAAAGTATGCCTGAAGTGGGACGTATCGTTACATCGAGCCATTGATAAAAAATTTAAGTGAGACCTTTGCACGACTATTACGCTTGCTAATACTTTGTTAAAAATAGACTCAAAATGTGTATTTATAATTTATAAACTCCGCTTTTTCGTCTGTTTTTGCCTCGTCTTATCATCGCTCATAACTTCGTGCACAGGCCTTTAAGTATAAAAGTGAAAATTTTTAAAGGACGAAAGCACATGACAACCGCTAAAAGCAAAAAAAGTAGCGCTTCCAATAACACCAATTTTGAAGAAACCTTATGGGATACCGCGAATAAGCTACGTGGTAGTGTTGAATCGTCTGAATACAAGCATGTGGTATTAAGTCTTATTTTCTTAAAATTTATCAGTGATAAGTTTGAAGACAAACGCCAAGCCTTGATTGACGGTGGCATGGGTGACTTTATTGACCAAGTTGAGTTTTACATGCAGGACAACGTGTTCTATCTGCCAGAAGAGGCTCGTTGGACCTTTATAAAAAAGAACATGAAGCAAGACGACATTGCGGTAAAAATTGATACCGCATTGCACACGGTTGAAAAGAACAACCCGTCATTAAAAGGTGCATTACCAGAAAACTATTTTAGCCGTTTAGGGCTTGTTACCAGCAAGCTTGCCTCACTTATCGATACGATTAACAACATCGACACTGCGGCTAGCGAATGTGAAATGACCGAGGAAGATTTAGTTGGTCGAGTTTACGAATATTTCTTAGGTAAGTTTGCCTCAAGCGAAGGTAAAGGCGGGGGAGAGTTCTATACGCCAAAATCAGTGGTAGCACTCATTGCTGAAATGATAGAGCCTTATAAAGGTAAAATTTACGATCCCTGTTGTGGCTCAGGTGGTATGTTTGTGCAGTCGTTAAAGTTTATCGACAGCCACAAAGGCAACCGCAAAGACATTTCAATTTACGGTCAGGAATACACCAACACCACCTACAAGCTAGCCAAAATGAACCTAGCAGTTCGCGGTATTTCAGGTAATTTAGGTGAAGTGGCCGGAGACAGCTTTTTTAAAGACCAACACCCAGATTTAAAAGCTGACTTTATCATGGCAAATCCACCATTCAACCAAAAACAATGGCGCTCTGATAGTGAATTAGTCGACGATGGCCGTTGGGCGGGCTTTGATGTACCACCAACAGGCAATGCCAACTACGCGTGGATCATGCACATGATCTCAAAACTCAGTGAAAACGGCACCGCGGGTTTTGTACTAGCCAATGGCTCAATGAGCTCAAATACCAGCGGTGAAGGTGCCATTCGCCAAAAAATCATCGAGCAAGACCTAGTGGATTGTATGATCGCCTTACCGGGGCAGCTTTTCTACACCACACAAATTCCAGTGTGTTTATGGTTTATCACCAAAAACAAGAAAGGCACCGCAGGCTATGACGTGCAAGGAAACACTAATGTCGCGGGTGCAGGACGCACAGGAGCGACCCGCAACCGCCAAGGTGAAACCTTATTTATTGATGCTCGTGAAATGGGCTCAATGATCAGCCGTACCAATAAAGAATTAACCACAGATGATATCGCTGAAATCGCTCGTACCTACCATGAATGGAAAAAACTCGATGGCGATTATCAGGATATCGCAGGCTTTTGTGCCAGTGTGCCACTTGATGACGACGTACAGGGAAGTACTAGTGACGTGGAAGGCAGGAAGCCGAGAACGTCCATCAAAGCCAACGATTACGTATTAACACCGGGTCGTTACGTGGGTGCTGCCGAAATTGAAGACGATGGCGTCCCATTTGAAGTTAAAATGAAAGAGCTAAGCCAAACCTTATATAGCCAAATGGAACAGGCAGAAGAGCTAGACAAAGCGATTCGTCAAAATTTGGAGGTGCTGGGTTATGGAAATTAAGCACCCTTTATATATTGAAATACAGCAGGGTGAATCTAAAGTACTAGAGTTTAAGCAGCAACTTCCTAAAGGTGATGCATTAGCTAAAACCTTAGTCGCTTTTGCTAACACGGCGGGTGGTAAATTAATAATAGGTGTTGACGACCAACGCGGCTTAATTGGCTTGGGTGACGTTGATATTTTTGAATTAAAAGATCGGGTGTCATCCATTATTTATGATTACTGCGCGCCAACATTATTACCCGAAATCTATATTGAAAATATTAACAATGTAGAGCTTTTAGTGATTGAAGTCTTTCGAGGTCCATCGCTACCCTATTACCTAAAACAACAAGGCAAAGCTCCCGCTTGTTATATTCGTTTAGCCGCAACCAACCGTGTAGCTGGACAAGAAAAAATAGCCGAACTTGAGTTACAAAGGCGCAATATAAGTTTTGATGAACAAATAGACTACGAGGTAGAGTTAGACCAACTTGACTTAACGCCCCTAACCTCAAGGTTTAACCAATTAAATAAATCACTTGATCAGCAGCAATTATTAAACCTCAAGCTGATAAAATACGACCGCTCAAATTCAGCTAATAAGCTGTATCCCACAATAGGTTTGCTTATTTTATTGGGGCATTATGAGCATGTAGAAATTAAGTGCAGTCGTTTTAAAGGTAATACCATGGCTGTATTTATAGATAAAAAAGAATATAGCAATGATATTTTTAGCCAATTAGAACAAGCCGAAGCTTTTATCAAAAATCACCTTCATTTACATGCAGAGGTGTTAGGCTTACAACGAACCGACACCTATGAAATCCCCATTCCCGCAATTCGCGAAGCCCTATTAAATGCCGTTATGCACCGAGATTACAGTAATGTTGGTCGTGATATAAAAATAGGCGTTTACGATGATATTTTAAACATTGTTTCCCCAGGTGGCTTACCTAACGGTTTAACAATGAGTGACGTGCTTAAAGGCCGCTCAGAAATTCGTAACACAGTGATTGCCCGAGTATTTAAACAGCTTAACCTTGTTGAACAATGGGGCAGTGGCATAGCGCGTATTAAGCAATATTGCCAAGATACCGATGTTGCTTTGCCAACATTAACAGAAACTGGGGACTTTATTGATTGGGAATTTCCTAGAATAAATACCCAAGTCGTTAACAAGAACAAGTCACAAAAAAAACCGTTAGATAACAAAACATCTACCAAGGCAATTGATAAGTTGGGTGATAGGTTGGGTGATAGGTTGGGTGATGGGTTGGGTGATAGGTTGGGCGATAACCGTAAAAAAATTATGATAGCAATCATGAAAAATAACACTATTTCCGCCACAGAGTTGGCACACATAATCAGCATCAGCAAAACTGCCATAGAAAATAATATAAAGTGGTTAAAAAAACATAACTATATCAAGCGTCATGGCTCAGCCAAAACTGGCCATTGGGAGGTATTGGATCATGGCAAGTAAAGTATCGGCGAATAATCAAAAGCAATTAATAGCAGAAATAACACAGATTATTGCTAACGCGCGCAGCCAAGTTAAACAAACCGTTAATAGTGCCATGGTGCAAGCCTATTGGCATATTGGCCGCTTAATTGTAGAAGACGAGCAGCAAGGTAAAAGTAGAGCCGAATATGGCAAGGCACAGTTACAGCAACTTTCAAAACAGCTAACAGCAGACTTTGGTAAAGGTTTTGATATTTCTAACTTGCGTAATATGCGCCGTTTTTATCAGGCGTTTGAAAAACAGGAGACAGTGTCTCTCGAATTAAGTTGGTCACATTACAATGTGTTAGCCCGCATAGAAAATAAAAACGCCCGGCATTGGTATCAACAAGAGGCGCTACAACAAAACTGGAGTGTCAGAGCACTCGAACGGCAGAAAGGCAACCTCTATTACGAACGCTTATTAGCAAGTAAAGAGAAGCTGCCCGTAGAACAAGAAGCCACAGAAAAAACGCAAGCATTAGCAGAGACCAACAAAGATTACTTGCGCGATCCTTACATACTCGACTTTTTAAATTTACAGGACAAAAGCTATCAAGAGTCCGACCTTGAACAAGGTATTATCAATAATTTACAGCAATTTTTATTAGAGCTAGGTAAAGGCTTTGCGTTTGTTGAGCGTCAACAGCGAATACGTTTTGACGATGAAGACTTTTACATTGATTTGGTTTTTTACAACTTCAAGCTTAAATGTTTTTTACTGGTCGATTTAAAAGTTGGCAAATTAAAGCATCAAGATGTAGGGCAAATGGATACCTATATTCGACTATACAACGAGCAAATGAAAGAACCAAACGATAACCCAACCATAGGTTTAGTACTGTGCAGTGAAAAAAGTGAAGCGGTCGTAAAATACTCTGTACTGAGCGAGCAAAAGCAGCTGTTTGCCGCCAAATACTTACCCTATTTACCCAGCGAAGAAGAACTGCGTATTGAGCTAGAAAAAGAGCGAGAGCGTGTACAACAGCAGCTCGAACAACAGCAACAAGCACAGGACGGTGAATATGAATAGCACATGCAACAAAACCCCTTGCTCAAATCAACAGCAGTGGCAAATGGAGCAGGCCGAGAAGTTAGATAAAGCGATTTGCCAAAACTTGGAGGAGTTAGGTTATGGTGAATAAATGGCAAGAATTTACTCTTTCAGAAATTGTAGATTTGGTGATCGATAATAGGGGAAGAAATCCTAGTAGTTACTCTGATACAGGAATACCTGTAATTGATAACTATTTAATAATAAGCGAAGGCGAACCAAAATTAAGTGAAGTTAAAAGATATATAAGCCCAGATCTTTACGAAACATTTATTCGTAAATATAACCAACCTAAAGATGTATTACTTACGTTAGTAGGTAACGGTTATGGAAAGGTAGCGATTAGCCCTGAAGAGCAATGTATAATTATACAAAATACAATAGGTCTAAGAACTAAAGAGGGATTTGATAATTTATTTCTCTATTACCTTTTGAGAGGCAATAGAGTTAGCTTAACTAATTTAAATCGAGGGGCTGCTCAACCTAGTATAAAAGTTGGTGATATTCTTTCTCTAAAATTTAATTTTCCCTCCTTTAAGCATCAAAAATCTATTGGAAATACACTTTATGTTTTAGACCAAAAAATTAAACACAACACCCAAACCAACCAAACCCTAGAGCAAATGGCGCAAGCGTTATTTAAAAGCTGGTTTGTTGATTTTGATCCTGTTTTTGACAACGCACTTGCTAGCGGTATGGCGGTTAACGACTTCCCAGAAGCCTTGCAGAAAAAAGCACTTTTTAGACAACAGCAACGCCAACAAGTGCAACAACAAATTGCTAATGGAGAGCATGGAACCAAACCACTGCCCAAAGACATTCGTCAACTCTTCCCAAGCGAATTTGAACAAACCGATGAACCATCAATCGGCATCAACGGCTGGATACCTATTGGTTGGAAGTTAGCAATTAGTGGTAAAGAAATTGATGTAAGAGATGGCACACATGACTCGCCTAAAAAAAGTGATTTAGGCTACCCATTAATAACCTCAAAGCATATCACTGATGGTAGTTTGAAAATTGAAGATGCTTACTTAATTAGTGAAGAAGACTACAAAAAGGTTAATGCTAGGAGTAGGGTTGAAAGCGGTGATATATTAATCACCATGATTGGTACTGTAGGTGTTCCATATCTAGTTATACAACAGAATGTAGATTTCGCTATTAAGAATATTGGGCTTCTAAGAACCTCAGAAAAGGAAACGCTAAAGCATTATTTTTATCAGCTTTTAAAAAGTCAAAGTATGCAAAACCATATTGATTCATTGCTTGCTGGAACGACCCAAAAATATATTTCTCTAAAAGCTCTTAGGAGTATTCAGTTCCTTTTACCTGATGAAACTGTTTTATTAGAATTCAATAAAACGTTAAATACTTTTTCAGCCAAACTATTGAGTAACAACAATAGTATAAAATCATTGGAAAAACTCAGGGATACATTACTACCAAAACTCATCTCAGGCGAGTTGACGATAAACAAGGACGCTGCACAATGAGTTTTTTCTACTTATTAAATCAATTACCATTAGCACATACTTTGCAGGGGGGAAACTAAGTGATTAAAGAGTTTAGTATTCAAAATTGCGGTCCAATTAAAGAGGTGATTGTAAATAGCTTAAGTCCCATCAACCTCATTATAGGGCAGAACAGTAGTGGTAAGACGTTTTTGTTGAAACTGTTATACAGCATTATACGTTCACAAGAAGAGTTTGGTCGTGGTGACGATAACCGAGATTTCTCAGAAGTATTGAGTGATAAACTCTATTGGACATTTCAAACTGAAAAATTAAGTGATTTAGTTCGTAATGGTAAAGATAATAAATTAAAAACATCATTTACAACATGTGACAACACAAGCTTGGCTTTTGAATTCGGACACAGTACACATAAGAAAGTAACCCCTTTACATAATAACTTATCCCCTAGGTTGGCTAATTCGATATTTTTACCTCCAAAAGAAGTTTTGTCATTAAGCCAAGTTATTCTAAAAAGTGCAGTACAAGATCGCGTATTTGGCTATGATGCAACGTATGCTGATTTAGTAGTAGCATTACAAAACCCAACACAAAGTGGTCGGAACTATAGAGCATTTTCAGATTCAAGAAAGAGCTTGGAAGATATGTTTCAGGGGCGTATAGAATATGACCAAACAAATGCAAAGTGGCTATACCGTAAAGGCAAGGCAAAATTTTCAATACATAATACTGCCGAAGGTATTAAGAAAATTGCCATTCTTGATATTTTACTCGGCAATCGTTTTTTAACTCCTGATTCTGTTGTTTTTATCGATGAACCGGAATCAGCACTTCATCCAACAGCTATAGTTCAGCTCCTTGATATTGTTCAAGCGCTAGCTGACAAAGGTATTCAATTTTTTATCGCTACACATTCTTATTATGTAATCAAAAAATTAGCAATTATTGCCAAGCAATCAACAGACGTAAATTGTTTCAGTCCCGATAATGAGGGTGTATGGAGCGTTTCATCATTACGTAATGAGGGTTTACCTGATAATGAGATTATTAATGAGTCAGTGCGTTTGTTTGAGCAAGAATTTCAGGGAGTTTAACCGTGATTCAAATAGAAGAGTCAGGCCTAAACTTTGGAGAATTCCAAGATGGTGATGTGTTTGAAATAGAAAAATCAGAATTTGTTTTAAAGAGTAAAGGTATTAAAAGTTGCGAATTTGTCTGGCACGACAATGCAAAACAGTTGCTTTGGTTTGTAGAAGCCAAAAGTAGTGTTCCTAATCCACAACAATCAAAAGAAAAGTTTGACGGTTATTTTCTAGAAATATTTGAAAAATTGGAAAATTCAGTGGTTTCGACCTCAATGGGAAAATTAGGGAAATTAGCTCAGGTCAACGAAGAGCTTAGCCAACCTTTATTGCAGCTTGATTGGTCTACTATTCGCTTTAAACTCGTGTTAGTTATACCTGATGCACCTAATCATGTTTTACCGCTTTTATCGGAAAAATTACGTTCGTTGTTTATTAGGCAGGCAAAATTATGGGGGATTTCTAGATCTGATATAGCCGTTATTAACGAAGGAATGGCAAGAAATTATGGGTTACTTGTTAATTAAATGCAGTATGGCAAAAGAATGATATGAAATTCACAGGAGCACAATTAGAAGCAGCTATTATAGGGTTATTTGGTGAGCAAGGTTAGCTATGAAACAAATTGAAATTTATAAAAATGAAGATGGCGTATTAGAACTTGCTCTTGCTTTGCAAGGAGATACCGTTTGGCTATCGCAGGCACAGATGGTGTTATTATTTGGCCGAGACAAGTCTGTTATTTCTCGCCATATTCGTAATATATTTAAAGAAGATGAATTGATAGCTGATTCAGTTGTTGCAAAATATGCAACAACTACTGAAGACGGTAAAGTTTACCAAGTCGATCATTACAATTTAGATGTTATTATTTCAGTTGGTTATCGGGTTAAATCGAAACAAGGGGTGCGCTTTAGACAATGGGCCACCGCGCGCTTAAAAGACTACTTAATAAAAGGTTATGCGATTAACCAACAACGCTTTGAGCAAAATAGTAACGAGTTAGAGCAAGCCTTAACACTGATTAATAAAGCCTTGAATAATCCTGAAATCGCTAAAAATGAAAGCCAAGGCTTAGCTGAAATTGTCAGTCGCTACACGCTCGTGGTGAAAAATCATCCTTTTGCTGATGGTAATAAACGTAGTGGGGCGTTTTTATTTGTCGACTTTCTTTACCGTAATGGGCATTTATACCGAGATAATCATTAACCCATTATTAATGATACGGGTTTAGCTGCGTTAACGTTGCTGGTGGCTGAGTCAGCCCCAGAACAAAAAGAAACCATTATTCGCCTAATTATGAATATGCTGGCAAGGAATAAGTAGCATGAAGTTTACCGAAGCACAATTAGAAGTAGCCATTATCGAATTGCTGGCTGAGCAAGGCTATTCCTATATCACAGGTGAATTAACCCTGCCCGTTGACAACAACACTAAAATCACAGCCGCGACAGAAGCATAACTATGATGAAAACCTATGACGACGAAGAACACCCTATCATGAAACAGCTACAAAGCTGGTTTACACAAAAATCGGTTGATGAGCTGAGTGAGATTATCCTTAATTATATTGGCGAGTCTGCCGAGGAGCAAAGCCGTTGGCAGCTTGCCATGTTAAACGATCAAGGTGGGTTAAGTTTTGGTGAGATAAAAAAAATGATCACCAAAGCCTTGCCGAAAAAGCAGGTTTGGGGCTATGCCGAGGCCAGTGCTTACTTTAATCACAGTGATAATATGTTTGTTGATATTTTTACTGCGATAGATAGGTTACCCATTGATAAACAGTGGCAACTTAACTTGTATGCACTTGTTCGGCTAAATACCGTGTTGGAGCAAGTAGATGACTCTGGCGGTGATCGTTTATATATAGAGGGTGAATTAAATCAACGGTTAAGTCACTTATTTAACCAGCAAGCTTGGTCAGATGATGAAAAAGCCCAGTGGATATTTGAGCATTATAAAGAATACAAATACGATGTTTTTCCGTCTGTACCAGAAGACTTTAACTTAACACAACAAGTGCATAATAATTTTGTTGCTTTGTGCCAAATTGAAGTTCAAAAACGCCAGCAACAAGGCATGGATTTAAGTGAGTGGAAGACAAGGTACGCCTTCGAGCGTTTAATTAAACCTCTGATTAAAGAGGCGCAACAAAATAATGATTGGCAAGAGCAATGCCGTTTGATGGCAATGTCCGCTTACGATGAAAGAAACTTCCTTGAAATTGCGAAATTATGTGTTAATAACGACCCATTAGAAGCTGAACACTGGTTAAAAAAAGCCTATGGCGCAGCCGAAAACGGCCGAGCAAAAATTAGCTGCCAAAAATTTGAAGTGGAGTTGCGCCTTGCCTTAAAAGAATATACCCAAGCGTGGCAGTTGGCGTGGCAACTATTTACTCAAAGCCCGAACTTTGCAGGTTATAAATCATTAATTGCTCTGGAGCAAAAAACGGGGGTGATTGATGAACAGTATCAAACTAAAGTTGAGCAAATCTTTCAAGATAATCAAATTGAAAATGGTTATGGGAAGCGATTTAGAGATACGGATTCGTTACTAAGTTTTTACCTATATCATCAGCAATTGGATAAAGCCCGTTTATGGGTAAAATCACATAAAGCCGAGTCGAGTAAGCTGCTTACATTAGCCGATTTAATTGTGGCGGAACAGCCACAAGAAGCCATCGACCTTTATTGTCGAGTCGTGTTATCCACGGTTGATCATGGCAACAACCAAGCCTATCAACAGGCAACCGATTTATTGCTCACGCTAGAAAAAAATCTGCAAGGTAATCATTGTGACGAACTACAGCTTATGATCAGCCAAATCATCAAACAACATAAGGCAAAGCGTAATATGATGAAGCTACTAAAAACACATTTTTCAGTGTGCTTTTAATTCGTTCCACGCATTGAGTTTATGTTACAGGTGATCCTTGATGCAGTCGTCACAAGTGCTGCTAACCAAAATGAAGGGGTAAAACTCTCTAAGTTACAACAGCAGTTGTTATTGCGATTACAACAAACGCTCAATATAACAATACAGGCGTTGGTTATGCATTTAAATAAGTCATTGCGCACCATTGAACGGCATCTTAAAGTGCTTCAAGATCATAATTATATTGAATGTGTAGGCTCTGCTAAAACAGGCCATTGGAAGGTTATAAAATAATGAAATTTACAGAAGCACAATTAGAAGCAGCCATTATCGAGTTACTTGGTGAGCAAGGCTTTCCCTACACCTCAGGAGTCGAGCTAATTCGTTCGCCAGAACAAGTGCTCATTAAAGATGACTTGCGAACCTATTTAGCTAATCGCTATGCTGCTGATGAAATCACCACAGGTGAAATTGACAGCATTATCCTACAGCTCGAAACCTTGCCTGTAGGTGACTTATATGAAAGTAATAAAACCTTCTGTAAATGGTTAAGTGATGGTTTTTTATTAAAACGAGAATCTGGCAGTAAGCCGGGTGAAGCGTCGAAAAAGGATTTATACATTCAGCTGATTGATTATGACGAAGTAGCGGAAGATAAAGGGCTCACTTTGCCAGCCGAACAGCCTTTAACTATGGCGGCTGAGCCTGCTGCTGTGTATCAATTTACTGATCTAAAGAAAGGCAATGCACCACATAATATTTTTAAAATCGTTAATCAGTTAGAGATTGATAGCCCATCTGCTGATAATTCAAAACGTATTCCCGATGGTATTTTGTACATCAACGGTTTACCTGTAGTGGTGTTTGAATTTAAGAGCGCGATTCGGGAAGAGCAAGCTTCATTACATCATGCCTATGAACAATTAACTATTCGCTATCGCCGCGATATTCCGCAACTTTTTGTTTTCAATGCCCTGTGTATTATCAGTGATGGGGTAAATAACAAAATGGGTAATGTTTTTGCACCCTATGATTTTTACTATGCATGGCGCAAAGTGACAGGCGATGAATCAATTGAGCAAGACGGAATTAATGGCCTACATACTATGTTGCAAGGGCTGTTTGATAAAGCGCGTTTATGTGATGTGATTCGCAACTTTATTTACTTTCCTGATAAATCTAAAGACGAAGTAAAAATAGTGTGTCGTTATCCGCAGTATTATGCTTCTAGAAAGCTCTATGAAAATATTAAAAAAGAGCGAAAGTTAATTTCGCTTGATGGAAGTGTTGCTGGCGGTAGTGGTAAAGGCGGCACTTACTTTGGTGCAACGGGTTGCGGTAAAAGCTTTACCATGCAGTTTTTGTCCCGCTTATTAATGAAAAGTGTTGAGTTTGAAAGCCCGACCATCGTATTAATTACCGATAGAACGGATTTAGATGATCAGTTATCCAAGCAGTTTTCTAACGCTAAAAGCTATATTGGTGATGATCATATTTTGAATGTTGAAAGTCGTGACAAATTAAGAGAGTTGCTTAAAGGTAGGCAAAGTGGAGGGGTATTTTTAACCACTATTCATAAGTTTACCGAAGACATTGAGCTGTTGACTAGGCGTACTAATGTTATTTGTATTTCAGATGAAGCGCATCGGAGCCAAGTAAATTTAGACCAAAAAATTTCAATCAGTGAAACAGGCCCTAATGCTGGAGTGAGGCGCACATATGGCTTTGCTAAGTACTTGCATGACTCATTACCTAACGCGACTTTCGTTGGTTTTACTGGTACGCCTATTGATGCCACGTTAGACGTATTTGGTAAGGTTATTGATGCTTATACCATGTCAGAGTCGGTTAAAGATGAAATAACAGTTCGTATTGTTTATGAAGGGCGTGCGGCAAAAGTATTACTCAATAATGCCAAGTTAGAAGAGATAGAAGCCTATTATAAGCAGTGTGAAGAAGCGGGTACGAATGAACATCAAATAGAAGAAAGCAAAAAAGCGACTTCGAGTATGAACTCGATTTTGGGCGATCCTGATCGTATCCGTACTCTTGCTAAAGATTTTGTTGAACACTACGAAGCACGCGTCAATGAAGGTTCGACCATAAAAGGTAAAGCCATGTTTGTCAGTAGTTCACGTGAGATTGCTTACCTATTTTATCAGGAACTTGAAGAGTTACGCCCTGAATGGTTCGAAATTAAAGAAGCTGAAGACGCTACTCAGTATACAGAACAAGAGCGTAAGGGAGACATCAGCGCAGAAAAGTTAGCCAAACCAATGGAGCGTGTCAAAATGGTAATGACACGTGGCAAAGATGATCCTGAGGCCTTATACAATTTACTGGGTACAAAAGAGTACCGTAAAGAGTTAGACCGACAGTTTAAAAATGATAAGTCTAATTTTAAGATCGCCATTGTCGTTGATATGTGGCTGACCGGTTTTGATGTCCCCTTTCTTGATACCATTTATATTGATAAACCACTGCAAAAACATAATCTTATTCAAACCATCTCTCGTGTTAACCGCAAATTTGCAGGCAAGCATAAAGGTTTAGTGGTTGATTACATCGGTATTAAAACGGCGATGAATAAAGCGTTGGCGCAATTTTCGAAGTCAGAAGAAACTAATTTTGAGGATATCAACCAGTCGGTTATTGCCGTTAAAGATCACTTAGACCTACTTAATCGAATTTTCCATAAATTTGACTCGTCACCTTATTTCACGGGTGAGCCAGTGGCGCAGTTAAATTGCTTAAATAATGCGGCTGAATTTGTGCTTTCTGTCGGCAAACTTGAGAAGCGCTTTATGGCGTTAGTTAAGCGTTTAAAAGCGGCTTATGACGTATGTTGTGGTAGTGAAAAGCTATCGCAAAACGAGCGTGATTTTATTCATTTTTACCTTGCTGTGCGATCTATTATCTACAAACTAACTAAAGGTGATGCACCCGATACGACACAAATGAACGTAAAAGTGCGAGAAATGATTGCAGAAGCACTTAACAGTGATGGAGTAGAAGAAATATTCAAACTTGGTAATGATGATGGCGAAATTGATATTTTTGATGAAGATTATTTGGCCAAAATTGACAAGATAAAGCTGCCCAATACCAAGATAATGTTACTGCAAAAAATGCTCGCTAAAGCCATTGATGAAATGAAGAAGGTTAATCTTGCTCAGGGAGTCGATTTCACTAAACGCTTTAAGGCTTTAGTTGAAAAGTACAATGAGCGAAAAGAAGAAGATGTATTGGTGAGCGAAGTATTAGAAGACTTCTCTGACGAGATTATCAATATGTTTACCGATCTTAAAACTGAGATGGACTCTAACGATGACTTAGGTATTAGCTTTGAGGAAAAAGCTTTTTACGACATTCTTAAATCGTTAGCTGTTAAGTATGACTTTACCTACCCAGACGATAAACTGATTGAGCTATCACAAGCGGTGAAAGAAGTGGTCGATGATAAAGCCAAATATACCGACTGGAATAACCGTGACGATATTAAAGCCGAGTTAAAAGTTGATTTGATCATGCTACTCGCTAGGTTTGGCTACCCACCAGTAAGCCGTGATGAAGTATACAAAGAAATTTTTACGCAGGCTGAGAATTTTAAGAAGAATAGAGCGGTCTGAATTTATAGACAAACCTAAGCCAAGCTTCCTATTAAAAATACGGGCTTGGCTTTTTTGTATTAACTTTCTTATAGTAGGCGTTCGTTTCTTGCGAATAATTTTTTTAGATAATCCATTAACAGCTGAAAAATGGGTTAATGAATTTTTAAATAAACCTTCATTAATAGCGTCGAGATAAAAGCCCAACACAACACCCTGCAATACATAAAATCACCACGATTAAAAACATCCCTTGAGTGCCATTAATGTCAATGCCATAGGCAAACACCGGTGGGCCTATGGTTGCGCCTAAGTTGCCGAGCTGTGCAATTGCACCATTACTCATGGCTTGCTCTGATTCATTCTTTGCTAGAAAGGGGATCAATGTGAAAGTCGCTCCCTGAACTACTCCAGACATTAACAATAAAAAGAATGCGCTATAAAGAAATAGTTGAGGTTCATTTTCAAAGGCAACAACTGAAAAAGTGGCCAAAGCGACACAGAAATAGGCCATAGCAAGTAGGTTTGGTGGTCGTAATAGGTACTGTGATAGTGCTCCAGATAAAAACGTGCCAGCAATGCTGCATAATGGGAGCAAAATGAGCAGCAGATTTTTTACTGAATCATCGGAGGATATTCTAGGCACAAATGTTAATAACGCCACAAACATGCTGGTTTGGAATAAAAATACGACACCTGGTAAACAGGTTCTTGGGTTTGCATACACTTTTATCGTGGATAAAAACAAGGCTCTGATAGAAGGTATTGATCCAGCTATTGTTTGTTTAGCAGATTCTTTTGAGAAAATTAAAAAGTAGGTGATTAAAGGGATTGAGATAATGGCATGGGTTAGGAATAGTCCAGATGATCCATAAACAGGTAATAGCATACCTCCAGCCCAGCCCGTAATCGCAAATGCCACACCGAAAAACGTCCCCCATAATCCCATAACTAAGGATTGAGCATTTTCAGATGAATGGCGAAGCATCAAGGTGGGAGCTGCAACAACAATTCCAAGATGGGAAATACCTTCGATAATTCGGCTTGTCATTAAAACAGAGTAGGGAGGTAATGTGGATTGAAGCAGTGACATAGCTCCTCCAATGCATAAGGAGCCAATAAGCACTTTACGGTAGCCTAAATGCCCCGATAAGACACCTGAAACCACACCAAATACCAACCCAATAGCACCGACAATGGATAACAAGGCTCCTATCGATGCGCCACTCATATTATAAGTAATAATAAGGTTGTCGTATGAGATCGAGAACTTGGCAAATTGCATGGCTGCAAAAACACCTACAAACCACAACAGAATAATATCCGACCATTGTGTTGTGGCTATGTCATGCTTTGCAGTTTGTATTGTGTCCATGAAAAGGTCCTTTTAAACATATTGAATTACTTGTTGTTCTATCCAATTAATTAGGGAAGATGCGAATAAGTCTACTAAGCCTCACAGGGCATGGTCTAAAAGCTTGTCTTTCTTTGCTGAGCATTCTTTGTTGAGCATCTAGACAATAGGCCAGCTATTCACATTCGATACTCGCCTCGAATAGCCGGCTTTTATCCACATACTGAAGCAAGAGGATGTATTCGCAACTTCCCTAGATAGAAAGTCATTGAACAGAGTTAAAGTGATTTAATCTTAACGTAAATTTCCATCTCTAGATAACCATCAACTCTGGCGTCGTTAAAATAGTTTTCTAGCATAGGGAAGTTGTCTGGCTCAAAGCCGCTATTTGGTAACCAGTCCGAATAGATACTTAATTGAGCATTTAATGTCTCTTCAGGTAATCCCTTAAAATAGAGCACTGCGTATTTTCCTTTCGGTATTTCAGATACAACGAAGGGCGGTTTAACAGACATCTCGTTATCGATCACAATGGATGCATCATAACGGCATTTCTCTATGGGAGTAACAGTCGGGTTGTCAAAAGCAAAGGCAAATCGTTTTTGCTCGCTTTCTTGAATGCCATTGTTTGATGCCCAAGCAATAAGCTTGTCCCATGCCGCGTAAACTGCTTCAGTAGCATAACCTCCCTCTGACGCCAAAGTACAAACTCGTTGGTGGGCTATTTCTCTTATTTCAATATTCATATCATCTACTCTTGTTGGGTTGATCACTCCATTAGTGATACGAGTAGGATACAAATCGCTTGGGTTAAACGCTTTTCCATACTTGCTAGATATTTTTCCAATCTTGCTATTTTGTTTGATTTTTTGCGGATTTCTAATTTCGGAAGGGCTGAAACCGAAATAGAGCTTAACGGCTTTTGCAAAATTGGCGCTTGATGAGAAACCGCTTTCAAGCGCCACATGAGTAATGGGTTTCTCCGGTTGAAAAATCAACAAACAAATGGCCTTTTCAAGCCTTCGTCGCCCAATATAGTCATTTAGGGTCTCATCCATAATCGCAGTAAAAATACGATGAAAGTGGTAAATAGAAAAACAACTCACCTCCGCCACTTCTGTCAAGGAAAGTGTTTTGTTCAGGTTGCTTTCAATATATTGAATGACTCTATCTATGCGGGCTTTGTATTCTTTGTTCATTGCTTACCCTTGAATGTAAGGCTTATGCGGCTCAGTTTCTCACCTGCAACAGCGCAACGCCAAATCCCATAAAGATACCACCTGTAACGCGGTGAAAGGCTTTTACTATGCTTTGATTTTTAAACCAGTGTCTCGCTGCTTTTGCGATTAATCCGTATGTCATTAGGCTAAGGAAGGAAATGCTCATAAAAGTAATGGTCATAATCGTAAACTGGGGTAAAGCAGGAGCGCTAGTGTCCATAAAGATAGGGAAAAACGCGATAAAGAATAAAGTTGCTTTTGGATTGGTCACAGCCACTAGCAGTGCTTCTTTGAACTTTTTGGTGTATTGAACCTGTTCAACAGGCGCTAACGTGTCGTCGGTGAAAAAGGTGTCCGTACTGCGAAACTTCTTTATACCAAGGTAGATTAAATAACCTGCACCAATAAACTTGAGTACGGTAAACAACACGGCGGATGTTTGCAAAAGTAGCCCTAAGCCAAACATAGACACAGTAGAAAGAACCAATAATCCAACAATGTTGCCGATTGACGAGGCAAAAACCGCCTTTGCGCTAGAAGACACACCATTTGATATGGCAAGTATGATGGCTGGGCCGGGGCTGATAATATTTAAAAATGCGGCGGCAGAAAACATTAACCATATTTCAAACGTCATGTTGATTCCTTTTTTGAACGTTAGTAATAATACCCATAGATACCAAGGAAGGAGCGAATGAGTCTACTAAGCCTCAGTCTATCAGAGAAGCCGTCAAATAAAGCACGATTCTGCAGAAATGTGTGTTATAAATGAGCATTTTGAGCCTGTTTTTAACAAAGTATTAGCAAGCGTAATAGTCGCGCAAAGGTCTCAATGTAACGTTTTCTTTGAAAGACTCATTTTCATTCCTGGTTAGTGCTGTAGATGAGTAAAAATAAGGAACAACACTGTGGGCTTTTCAGTCATTAGGTTGTTTGAAAAACATAGGGTGATACTTGCATTGTGCTTTGATGTTGGCGTGCTTGCCATAAATCAAAAGCATTTTGTAGGCGTAACCAATGATCGGCGGAAGGGGTTCCAAAAACCAACTCTAATCGAATTGCCATTTCAGGAGTAATAGCGCCTTTAGCATTTAGTACTTTAGACAGTGTTTTACGACTAACATCCAGGTGCTGTGCAGCGGCGGTAATCGTTAAGTCCATTGGATCAATGATAAGCTCTTTTAATATTTCACCGGGATGAGCTGGGTTATGCATAGACATTAGTGATAATCCTCATAGTTTACTATTTCAACATCGCGTCCGACAAAGCGATAGGTTATGCGCCAATTGCCATTTACACGAACAGACCAGATCTCTTTTCGGTCACCTTTAAGCTTATGCATAAACAATCCCGGTAGATCCATGTCTTCTGGACATTCCGCTTGGTCTAAATTCGTTAGAATTAACCGAAGCTTTTTTTCATGATTAACTTGAATGCCAGACGTGACACCAGAGAAATAATATTTTTGCAGCCCCTTGTGAATGAAACTTTTTATCATAGTATGAACCGTAACCCCTAAGGTGTCAAAATGCCAAAGGCGAATTTATCTATGTTTCGCTATGTATAGGCTTTTAATGATAGAAATACATCAGTTCTTTTAAATGGAGGTAACTGAATGAGAGACAGAGCCTAACTTTATGATCAGTTCTTTTTGATCCTTAAAAAGAGAGCATCATTAGACTCATTGATACTAAGGGTATTTTGCGTATCTGCCTAGTGCAATTATTGAGTATTTCTTATGAATAAACATAAACAAAGCAGTACTTGAATGTACTGTGTTAGTTTGAAAATTTAATTAAAGCTTTGTTTTAAAGTTGGCTCTCAAGTAATTCGGATCATTAACCCACGTGCCTTTCGCATGGCTGCCAAACAAAATGATTTTGTTGATGCGGTATTTTGCTTTTTTCCCTGTCCTGTCTTGCATAAAATCATCAAGCAGATCACGCAAGGTGACGGCGATGCTTTCAATGTCTTGCAGCTCCCTTTCAGACAAAGGCTTGGGCGAGGTATCCAATAATTTTTTCATGGTTTTATGCTACTACAAGCGACCTTTGGAAAGAAGAACATAGGTAGAAAACATGGTGTATATGTTGATTAACGCTGTTTTTTTTGATGAGGTAATTAAACTTCATAAAAATGAAAGAGTTACCAAATGAGGAAAGGTGGCTAACATCATAAAATTTTAACGATTCTAATAATACGTTTATTTAAAAAATATCTTATTATGCGAGTAGTAAGAATTTATAGTAGAGTATAAAAAACACTCTTTAAATTTTTCTAATTAAATATGATAATAAATTTCAGTCTAAGCTAAGGAAGGTGCGAATAAGTCCTCTTGTCTCAGCATGTGGATAAAAGCCTGCTATTCGAGGCGAGTATCGAATGTGAATAGCTGGCCTATTTTCGAGATACTCAACAAAGAATACCGGCTTTTAGACCATGCCCTGCAGGTCTTTCAGAGAAAACGCCACATTTCGTTACGACTCTTTGAAAGGTATTAACATTCCTGCAGAATCGTGCCTTATTTGACGGTTTCTCTGAAAGACTGAGTCTTAGTAGACTTATTCGCACCTTCCCTAAATGCTAAGGTATTACTAATTTAATGTAGAATGCAGAAAAAATAGAAGTGAAAACGGCTTGAAAATCAGAGGTATATAAAATGGTAAAAATTATTTTAATATTAAATTAATACTTGATGATATGGTTTTTATAAAAACAGTATAAGGATTATTAATGTATATTTTCAATGCTCAAAACAAGCTAAGATGGTGGAATAAATGATTTTATTTCCTTCTACTTTAGATTTAGGGAAAATTAAAGGGTTTCAAGAAAAACTGGATAAGTCTGATCATTTAGATGCACTTCAAATACCAGTTGGTAGTAGTAAATTTGCTTTTGGTGGATTCGCTAGCGCAATACAATCAGTTAATACTTGGGCTAATTTTAACAACGAACGAAAAGTTGTAATTAAACCAAGTGTTAAAACTAAAAGTGAAGCACTTGAAGACATTATTGTACAACCCCATAAATTTACCGCTTTGATGATGGCAAAGCAAACGGAATTGCCAAGTGAAGAAGAACCTAATATAAGAAATGAAGCAAACCAACTTGCTAAAATTGCAATAGAAAAACAACCATCAGAAATATATGGTCAGAGCCGTGGAAGGTTATGTTGGTATTCTTTTGTTGACCACAGCACAAAAGGATTTGATAGGAACTTTTATGATGTTGCTCCAGGTTACCACCCTGCACCTAAAAATATAGGACAGATTACAAGCATCATTAAGTCTATGGTTGAGCAATCTTCAAAAGTTGCAGGTGGAGGCGTTCTCCCCAATCAAGGCAGCATTAATAGCTTGGGTCGCATGTTCTACGAATTATTTATGAACACGCATGAACACGGTAGCCGTGGTGTTGATCGAAATACATGGATAAAACCAGCAACCCGAGTAATTTATACATATGGAATTAATTTAACCAATGACGCAATTAATAATGCCGTAGAGCAAGATCTGAATTTTAAAAACTACATATCAAAACTCTCTACCAGTGAGAGCTCTTCACGACGATTTGTAGAAATGAGTATAGTTGATTCTGGGCTGGGTTACTGTGGGCGCTGGCTTGCCGATCACCCAAACGAAGGGGATTTAAAGGACATAGATATCAACCAGCAGTATCAAATTCTTAAGAAATGTTTTCAATTTCGTAGCTCGTCAACAAATAATGAAATTAAAGGAAATGGACTTCCAGCAGTAATGGCAAACTTAACTAATCTCAATGGATTTATGAAGGTTCGTTCCAACAAGCTATCGGTATTTAGAGATTTTGCCAACCAACCTTTTACCTCGAATGAAGAAGATAATTTCGACTTTTCTGATTGGGAAACAAATGAGATTTGTTCTAGCCGTTTAACAGAACATCCTGAATTAAGGGGGGTTGCAATAACTGTATTAATCCCACTTTATGATAAGACTGATGCTAAGGATTTAGCGTAATGAGTAATTATTTTACTTTTAGATTTCAAGAAACAAATGAACACAGACAATCTTTAGTCGTATTTTGTCACTCTGACTTTGAAGTGTCATCTTTAACGAAAGTGATTAAAGAGGATGTAGATGAAAACCTAATACCTCAACGAGTGTATTTGATGGGGTATGATCTATCCTCAGCAGTGAAAGAAGAGCTTACTTCCGATAGCTTTTTTGCAGATGAAATAGACTCATGGATTGGTACTTTTTCGGATAAAGTATCCTTTTTAACAGTTACTTCTACGGGTCGAATTAACAATTCCGACTCCAATGAAGAGTTTTGTTTTTCCTCCCAGCTTTTAACTACTGGTGCTGAATCAATATTTGAGAATAGAAAAGGCCTAATAACTTCTTTGCCAAGTTATCACTTTCTAAAGCCATCTGGTGATCACTGCGATAAGTTTATACGTGCATCAAACTTATTTACCTCCGGTATTGAAGTTGCATTTTTAGCTATTGGTTTACTCCCCTACCTTAAGTCGAATATTAAGCGCATTTATGTGGACACTTCATCAATTTCTTTCTTAGTTAGTATCGCTATTCAATTAAGTAAAAGGTTTGGTGAAAAATTCCCTATTATTGAAAGTTTTGAGTCCTATTCTGTTTTTAACAAGCCTTATAGCTTTCTTGAAGATGATGACAGTTTAGTGGTCATTTCAGCCACCACTAGTGGTGGCCTGGCGCACAAATTAACACATGAACACACTTTTAAGTCTTCCAACATTATTACGCTGTTTTACTCTCGAATTAAAGAGAAGCAAGAAGCAATCTTCGACATATCAGAAGCTGTAGGTGAAATTAAATCAGTTGATCCCTCTGGCTGTAAGTTATGTGAAGGTGGCTCTAAGCTTATTAAAATTGAAGGAGAGCAGTTCATACCTGAAACCCCAAAACATGAGCTATTGGTTATTAAAAAGACAGATTTTAATGAAGATAGAAAAAAATTCTTTAAGGCGTTTGCTACTAAGAAACTTCTCAAATTCAATACAGCGCCAAGCGATAACTGGGATCGAGAACATTTTTTCGTTGATGTAAAAGCGTTGCTTGAATCAGGATCAGATGCATTCAGAAAGCCTTTAATCAAAAAAGTAAATAAACACTTTTCAAAGGATATTAGCAAAGTAATTTGCCTTGACGATGATGCTGCTAAATCACTAGCCGATGAAATAGTTAAAATTGCCAAAGCTCCTTCTGAATACGTAGTTTGCTATAACGACGTAACAGAAGATGATTTAAAAGGTCATAGCTCGGTAATGGTTGTTGCTAGTGCAATAACATCTGGCAGAAAGTTACTTGCAACGGCAAGAAAATTAAGAGGGATAAAATCTTCAGCGACAATTACTTACTTGGTTGGATTTTCTAAACTTCCGACTCTTGATGCTTTTGAACAACTTAGGAAAGATCTGTGTTTAGGCGGCCATGAACTCATCCCGCTTCAAACTTGTTATTTACCTAGGTTGCGTGAAAAAGCACTTACCCCTTGGGATATTGAACGAGAAAAGCTTTCTGTATTTGATGAAATAGAAGATCCACTATCGGATGATATTGGCAAGTTGCCTCCATTACTAAAAGATCGACTACACGAACTCAATAATTTCTCCAGTCAAGACGAGCTATTCTTAAAGTCACCAACTGATGCAAAACTATCTTTAAGAGGTACATTTGCTTTTTGGCTGGGACTTGGCCTAGAAAACAGTGAATCTTCTCAATCTGATGTTTACTGGACTATTCAATCAATTCTTCACGACTTAAGAATTGAAAATGATAAAGGCTTAGCCACTACATATCATTCTACTCTGTTAAGCCCAGTGTGTTTTGATCGTTTTAATGATGGTGTGATTCAAGCATGTTTGCTTAGATCTGCAAAACCAACAGAGCTAAATTACGCTGTTGATGAAGGTTTCAGTAGACAGATTACGGATATTATTATTACTGTTGTAAAACATAGTGATGACCCTCAAGGTGAAGGTTGTTTAGAGTTTCTTCTGGCAATATGGTCTGGAAGATTAAAAGTTCAGGAGAAACACTTGAAAGAAATATTAGTTTTAAAAGATGATGAACTGCCTTTAGCTGTTAAATTTATGTTAGGGGAAATCATCAAGCGAGACTGTTGATGCTATGAATAATACGAGCCATCCATATACTTAATGCTTATATTTCAATGTGTTACTTTTATTTGTGTATAAAATATCTGACTTAAATAGATGGATTGTATTCTTATTAGGTCGTTAATTTGAACAATAGTTGTACGAGTGACCGGTATACTTAATTACACAAAATAAAGACATAGGCATAGAGATAGCTAGGCATCGAGCTAAGCAATTAGAAGAGAGGTAATGGCTATGAGTAACATAAAGAGCCTGTCTGCCATTCCGCTTTGGTATCGAATAAATACACCGTTAACGCTATAGCCATTATATAAAAGCGTTCACCCGCGTTCGCTGATTCTATGATTTTTGATTTTTTGATAGTCAGAATCAATTTTAAAGAAAGGTCATTATATTCTAGTATTACACTATCGGAGCGACTGACCAGATGAGATTGAACGTTCCCCAGCTGGGTGACCAGTGTTGACGCAAGGTTGACCAAGACGAAAGTCGGAGTGGTGTCTGGATTTACTATTTATTAGTATAAAATAAGCGCGTAAGCGCTTTTTTTATGTCTGATTTTTATTTTTTTGTTGAGACCTTCCTCCCTAAGTACGTGTTGTTGCATAAAATATGGAACTTCATTGTACCGACCACATTGGGTGCTCTTCCCTCATCTTCATGATATGCACTTTCAACGTGTAGGCTTAATTCTTGGTACTTTGATTTGTGCTTAGGGGATTTTTTGATCTCGAAAAATACATGGTATGGGCCTGATGGGTCTTCTATTTTCATAGAATATACCCAATTCCGTCTGTGCCACGTTTGATGCACTTTGATGCTAGGGTCATTTAATCGTTGGATGATGTCAGGCAATTGAAGTGAAAGCCTATATCGAGTGGGGCAAAATACTCGAGGTCTACTTTCATTTTTGTCTAATACGGTTGACCATGGTTCATCTATACGTGTGTAAGAGAAGCAGTGGTTAGAAAAAGTGACTTGTATTCTGAGCTCTCTCTTTGCTTTTTCACTGTCTATTTTTATATGGAAAGGCTCTAAATGGTCAAATTCATAAAGCTGTCCTTCAAAGGAAAAAGGCATGAAAAAGGGTTTGCTCACAAGTCTTCCTTGAGATAAAAAAGCGAAATGAAAATATACGCGTTAAGTTGACTTCATGCAATTTATGAAGAGGGCTGAGCCGCCGAGTTAACCAACCACCTTGGCTCGTTAAACTAAATAATACGAGCATACTTAATTACACAAAATAAAGACATAGAGATAGCGAGGCATCGAGCTAAGCAATTAGAAGAGAGGCAATGGCCATGAGTAACATAAAGAATCTGACTCGCTTTGATATGGCAGAACAACTTCGCACAGATGAAGACAGTGCGGCGTATTTATCAATGGTTCTGGAAGAGGGCGATTATAATGAGCTGATTCACGCATTAGGTTATATAGCAAAAGCACGAGGAATGACTCAAATAGCCAAAGACACTGGGCTGGGTAGAGAAAGCCTTTACAAAGCATTGCGTGTCGGCTCTCGGCCTCAATTTGATACCGTGATGAAAGTGCTTAAGTCATTGAATTTTGAATTGAAAGTGGTGGAACATAAGTAGTTGCACCTCGATAGATCGTTACTCTCGTACTCCATCTTTTGTCTTTGTATATTCTTTCTCAATGCGGGAAGGCTTCTTTAGTTGTTCTTCCTGCTATATTAAAGATGCTTACTTCCCTCAATAAAAAAATCAATAAACAAACATCAGCAAACAAGCAGAGCCAAACTGCAAGGAAAACGACAAGTGACACCAAACTGATACTGTTTAAAAATGCGTTGCCTGCTTTGCTGAAATCTCAACAAACGTGCCCATGGATTTCAGTGTAAGAAGCAGGAGAAAGATATGACAATTTCAGTTCATCCTTCAGTTGGTGTTGCTCGGTTGGGTAATGCCGAGAGTAATGATTTTGTATTAAACCCGATTAAAATTGGCGGTTTGCCTTATGAACCTGATGCAAATTTATTGCCGACGACGGAGGTTATTAACTTCAAGGACGAAGCGGGTTGTATTCGTCGTCAGGGTCAAGTTTTTAAAATTTTTGATGAAGACAACAACGAGTTAACCTTGGGGTCAGCGAATGTCACTAACATTGAATGGACGGTTCATTTAGCGAATAAAAAAGCCGCATGGTATGAGTTTAGAGAGCTGAATGGCAACTTGCTTTATGGTGATGAAAACAGTTATCTCAATCGAGGAGTGCCTTGGCGTAATGCGTCGATTGAAGACGAATCAGCAAGACAAGGGCTGATTATTGATTTAGGGCCGCGGGTTATTAGTGGTAGCCTTGCTGAAGTGGAAGTGAGCATCACGAATATCCCTAGCAGTTATACTCATTCCTCTTACCCTGAAGGTGAATTGAGCCAAGGTTCGCCAGAGTTTACCAGCTTAGGGACGTTGCGTACGGACAGTCAGGGGCGTTTGATTGTCTTAGGTGGCTATGGGTTTGCTGGTGGTAATACCGATCTAGAAGGTTACGGTGGTGGTGACGATTGGTATGATGATATTTCAGATGGATCAGTCTCTTGTGTCGTAACATACGATAACGCGCCGCAGGACACAGAGAAAGCGTGGGTTGTCGTTGGTTCCCCAGATTTTGCCCCTGAGATTGTCAATATTTCAAACCTGAACGATACCTTTTTTGATGTGGGTGTTCGCAACTTTAACCTAGTGCCAGATCTGTACAATGTTGATACCTATGGTACAGAGAATATGGGATTCAATGGCGCTTATGTTGCTGACTTTGAACGCGATATTTTACCGATAGTCCAGCGTATTGGTGCCTATCAGTGGGTTTCAAATGTCCAATCCATGAGTGGATTCTTCTCTTTCCAATTTGATTATCGTGATAACAGCCCGACTAATCAGGCTAACCGAATGAAGTATTACAATTACTTTCGTCAGTTAGATAATAAGGTCATTGGAGATTACGATCAGCCTCAGCAACAACTGATGAGTGATTCTGCGGAAGGCGATATATTGCCGATGATGCCAATGAACTCAGGCAGTAATTCTGTGAGCAGTGCAAATTCTTATGATCTGACTGACAACATTGTAGAGAAGTTTCTCGCATTGGATGCGACGCAAATGTTCTTGTTAAAACAATGGGCTGAAGGTTTGTTTGTTGTGAGTGGTTCGGCTGCACTTCCTGTTAATCAAATAGACACAGCAAGTATTGGTAATTGTGTTGGCTTGCCAATGTGTCCGGGCATTGAGGTGACGTGGAGTCTTCAAAATTCAGAATTGTATGAAGATGCTTATAAAATTAAACACTTTGAAGACGAGACCTATTTTACAGCAAACGGTTTGTCACCAAGCCGTGATGAATGTGAAGGCGGTGGCTGTGAACCGGGTGATTTAACCAAACGTATGGCGTGCCCTTGGCAGGCAGATTTCTTCAACTGTACGATTCAAACGGTTAATTTCAGTGAGCCTCAAGTCAATAAAGCCACCCAAACCGAAGTACAGGTAACGGAAACGGTCTACACATGGGGTGATTTACCTGATGGTGTCTCCGTTCCAGATAAGTCTCATGTTTCAGCAACGAAAGACGTGGAGCCAAAAACGCCTCTGCCACCGGCGTATTACAGCTACTGGTGGCCGCCACAAAGCCCTTGGGATGTGTTAACAGGTGAGTTGGATGTTGCTGGTCAGCTTCATAGTCATCTGCCTGCGGGTCAACAGATCAATTATGCCCGTGGCATTAATAGCTATGGACAGATGGTCGAGCATTGGTCTGCATTGGCGTTTATTCGAAATCGCAACTCGAATAACGAAGGCTTCCCTTATTTCACCGAATCTGAAAGAAACAATGAACTGTTTGATTTCAAAGAAATTGGGGTTGGGCAAATCAGTGGCAACTCTGATGACAATGACACTACCTTGCCTGTGTTCTTTATTAATGCTCAAAAAGAGTCTCTGGAAGGAAAAGGGACAGCGAAAGGGCGCTTGATGGCAGATTATTTCGAGAAACGCGCCTTTAAGCCGATTCGAACCAGCAATATTCTGCACCGTTCAGGTACTAGGATGAGAGGGTAAATTATGGCGACCTATGACGTCATTGTGATAGGAGGCGGTCCCGCTGGGGCCGCTTGTGCGCTTTCATTGATGCTGCACCATAAAAAATCGGTGTTGTTGCTGGAACGAGGGGATTTCACCCAGCAACGCATTGGTGAGCAAGTATCTCATAGCACCTTTGATTTTTTGGAATATCTTGAGATCCCTCGCAGTGAATTTGGTGAAGGGTGTTTTGTGCCGAACTACGGCAAGGAAAGTTATTGGGGCAGTGACATTCAAAGCAATCATCACAGTTTGTTCACCACTCAAGGTGCTACTTACCAATTAGATCGTGCTCTTTTTGATGAAACCTTGCTGATGACCATGGTGGAGCGGGGTGGTACGGTCATTCCCCGTTGCAAACAAATGGACATCAGCCAGCAGGATGCGACGTGGCAGGTTGAGGTTGTCCATCCTGATGAAGGCGCTCTGCAATTTCAAAGTGAATACCTTATTGATGCTTCTGGTCGCCAAAGTAAAATTGGCAAAGCGTTAGGGCTTGAGCGTACTGTCTCTGATCAGTTAGTGGGTATTGGAACCTTTATTGAACATCCAAATCAGGGCTTTGAACAACTGCAACGAATAGAAAGTTGTGAATATGGCTGGTGGTATATGGCGGGGTTATCTCGCGACTTGGCAGTGGTGACCTGCTTTACCGACATGGATGTGATGAAAGAGATGCAGCTTAATCGTAAAGAGCAATGGAACCAATGTCTTGCGGCAACTAAGGCTTTGAGCTCTCACTTGCAAGGCAGTGTTTCAACCCAATCTAAGCTTTGGGTTAAACAGGCTCATAGTCAATATTATGTTTCTGACTTTCCTAATAAGTTTCTTGCTATTGGTGATTCTGTAGTATCGTTTGATCCTGTTTCTTCCATGGGGATTGGTTTTGCAATGAGCAGTGCTTGTCATGGCGTTCATGCTTTGATGGGGGATGACCCAGATGCCGTGAAGCACTATCAAAATGATACGCTACGTATTTTTGATGAATATCTGAATATTAAGCAAGGGATTTATCAAAAAGAGCAACGCTGGCCAAACCACCCCTTTTGGCAAAGGCGAAATGGCCATGTTCATCAGCCGCAAAGAAGTCGAGCAAGTGCGTAATCTTCTTGGGAAGGTTCGAATAAGCCCTTTTGCCTAAGCATGTGGATAAAAGCCTGCTATTCGTACCTTCTCTAGCATTGAAGTCATTAATACAGGTTTCAATGCTTTCTGCTTGTGTTTAATAAGGTTGAGGACCAATTTCCAATACTATGGTTAATAAAGGTTTTTTGTAATAAGGGAATATAGACGGTGTTTTTAATTCTTTGGAAGGGGCATTTATTGGGGCTGTGTTTGCTAAGAGTTTATCGAGTGAAATACTATAAAAAGCAGCTAACTGAGTTGCCGTCCGGTACAAAACATTCATGCCTAGCTCAGCTCGCTTGATGGAAGATACAGAAACTGACAGCCCCTGTTTTAAACACGCTTCCGCCAATTTTTCTTGACTGAGTCCAAACTTTTTTCGTTGTTCTTTTAACAATGTTGCATTTAATGCAATGCGTCCGTCTGCTGTGCTCATATCCTCATCCTTTTTATGTATGATTTGTTATTAAACGAAACCTTTGCACGACTACTAGGCTTGCTAATACTCTGTTAAAAACAGACTCGTCTTATCATCGCTCATGACTTAGTGCAAAGGTTTCTAAACGCTAACGGTATTGAGACTTGTTGTGTCAAAGAATAAAGGATACGCGAAGAAACACTATTACACGGCATTGCAGATATAAGAGAAAGACGTGTAGATCGAATCGAATTATACTGTGAGACCTTTGCACGACTATTGCGCTTGCTAATACTTTGTTGAAACAGACTCATCATCGCTCATGACTTCGTGCCATCTCTCATGACTTCGTGCAAAGGTTTCACTGTTTTACACAGAACCTCATTGATCGTTACATTGGAAAAAATATGAACCTGAAGGTAATACTTGGCGACAAAGAAAAAACGCATCTGATTATTCAGAGAAATTGGATAACAGGTAGCCTTTCTTATCTTGAAAATGGCGATCTGAAATCATTTAAAAGCACCGCTAATCACGCGTCTAATCTATCCATAAATTTAAAAAAGACCTTCGAATTTGAAGTTGGTACAGAGGAAAAACATAAGGTTCGATTGGAACGCACCCGACCACTTATTTTTGGCGGCATCCGCCCCCATTGTTATGAACTTTTTGTAAACGATGAACTGATTCAAAGCTATAAAGGGTTTTAGTTATCAGCGTTTTGATACGCCTCATCTTCGAAAAAATGCAGAGATGAAAACAAGGGAAGGTGATATTTAAAACTGGCGAAATTAGTGCAGCGCATTTTGCCAAGGTAACCAAGGCAGCCCAACTTGTAGGGCTGCGATCATTTGGTCCCGTGAATGGCTGCGGTAGCCATAAACTCGTACACCAAAAATATGGAACATGACACTGGCGGCTTTTATTGCTGTTTCGTTTTATGACTACTTATGGCTTCGTGCAAAGGTCTCTGAGTAATAGACAAGCTTCTTTATTTTTGAGTTTAAGTTGTTGAATATGGCTTAACTGTTATTTTTTCTTTGAGGAATTTAATTTTGCAAAGGGGCTGCTTCTTAACCCCGGGCCTTCTGTTACATCAGGTTTTTCTATAGGTTGTTTTGTTTTGTTAGCCTTATTAGGCTTTACTGATTTCTTTTGTGATCTAGGGTGAGAATCTGGCACACGATGATCAGGTTCAAAGCCGGGGATTTCTCGACGATTGATGCGCGCTTTTAACAGTACTTCAATGGCTTGTAATGATTCAAACTCATCTGCACAAACTAAAGACACGGCTCTGCCTTCTTGTCCCGCTCGTCCGGTTCTGCCAATACGATGAATGTAATCCTCAGCGACATGGGGTAAATCCAAATTGATCACTACAGGCAAACTCTGAATGTCCAAACCGCGAGCAGCAATGTCTGTTGCAATTAGGTAGGCCAATTTACCCGATTTGAATTTCTCTAAGGTACTAAGACGAACAGGTTGTGATTTGTCCCCGTGAATGGCGGCCACACTGAAACCTTGAGACAACAAAATCTCGGTTACCTCATCTGCACCTCGCTTAGTACGCGCAAAAATAAGTGCTTGTTCCCAATGTTGGCGCTCTAATAGTTCGGCTAATAATTCAGCTTTTCGAGCTTTGTCCACGGGATAGAGTTGGTGACGAACGGTATTGGCGACCTGATTGCTTTTACTGACGGCCACTTCTGTTGGATCAGACAACCATAGTTTGGCAAGTTGGCGAATGTGATCCGAATAAGTGGCGGAAAACATTAGTGTTTGACGCTGCTTTGGGATGAGAGTTAGCAGCTCGTTTAATGATTTTTCAAAGCCTAAATCCAACATGCGATCCGCTTCATCCAGAACTAAAAATTCTAAATGGGAAAAGTGAATTGCCCCCTGTTGAACCAAATCCATGAGGCGACCAGGCGTTGCCACAAGAACATCAGCACCGCGTTTTAAACCATTTATTTGAGGATGTAATTGCACTCCACCATAAACTGTTTGGCTGCGTAAATTCAGGCCTTTACTGTAGGTACGAACGCTGTCACCAATTTGCGCGGCTAATTCTCGCGTTGGCGCTAAAATAAGACATCGAACCGTGTTGGCTGGGCCACGTTTTCCTTTGGTTAAGTTTTGCAGTAATGGCAAACAAAAGGCGGCTGTTTTACCTGTGCCTGTTTGCGCTGCTGCAACCACATCTCTGCCTTTTAGGATAAGAGGAATGGATTGCTTTTGGATTTGTGTTGGCTTGTCGTAGCCTAACTGATCTAGTGTTGTTAATAATGTTGGGTGTAAATGAAGGGCTGAAAAACTCATGAATGACTCGTGGTATAGGCGATTTTGAGTAGAGTACCTGAATTCCAACAACCGCGCTATGCATGGCGACATTAAGAGTATATTGAAAAGGAAAATACACCCTAGTTAAACTTATTCTAACTAGGGTGGCGGTTTCTCTAGAATGAAACCTTGTGTAAATTTGTCTGATTTCTACCATTTTGTTTTGCTTGATACATAAGCCCGTCGGCTTTTTCTATTATTTGATCAATGGTGATCTTTTTATCAGGGGTAAGATCATAGATAACGGCACCGATACTAACAGTAAGAGGTTGATCGAATACTAAAATACTATTGATGTTTGCATGTATTGATTGGCAAATCTCTTCGGCGTCTTGGTGAGATGCGCTATAAAATACCATTAAAAATTCTTCACCACCCCATCTTACGGCGAAATCGTATTTTTGGCATTGCTTATTTAATGCTTTTGCTACTTTAACGAGAATCTCATCGCCTTTTACATGGCCAAGTTTATCGTTTATTTTTTTAAAATAGTCTATATCGAGCATGGCAATAGTTAATGGTAAGCTATTTTTACAAGACTCTTGAATAGCCTGCTCTGTTTTTTCGATTGCAGATCGTCTATTAAATAAATGAGTAAGAGGGTCTGTTGCTGCCGCTAAGTTTAGTACTTCTGTTTGTTGTTCCAGTTGATCTCGTACATCCAGCAATTCTTGATAATGTTTATCGCGGTTTACTGCGGTAAAAGTAGACCAAAAAACAGCCTCATCTTGATGATTAATATTAGCAACAATTGGAATTTTTTTACCGTTTTTATCGATCATTGTCAGTTGTATTTCAGATAACTCATTCTCCTTTAAAAGGGTGGGATACACATAACTTTCGAGAAAAATTAATGAGGCCTTACTAAACATTATATTTACATCAAGGCCAATAAAATCGGCTTTTTTATATGAAAGCGTGGTGCAAATATGGCTATTTGCAAATTCAATCTGTCTTTCATTGATATTACTTACAAATAAACCACACGGGAAGTTTTCTATCATGCTGTGGGTTCTTGAGTATTCTTAAATTTAAGTCCAAGGTAAGACATCATATTTTGTATCACTTGGTTAGGCTCTGTCATATGTAGACAATGGCCTTTTGCTTCAATAACGGATAACTCTGCTTTTTGTAATGTATTGGACATATATACTCCAATTTCAACTGCGGCTAAAGAGTCGTTTGCGCTTTGTAAAATAAGGCAGGGTGTATTGATCTTAGAAAGTATATCTCGATAGTCTGAAAAGAAAGTCGCTTTTGCGAATGGTTTTGAATATTTTGGGTCGGTAGAGCAAAAGCTTTCCGTTAGTTCGGAGGTTAGCTCTTCCGAATTCGATTGACCCATTACTAATGGAGCGAGGTAATTTGCCCAACCTATATAATTTTTATCCATTAAGTTAATAAGTTCTTGGAGGTCTTCTTTATCAAATCCTCCGTAATATTCTGGAGCTAGGTTTAAGAAGCATGGGGAAGGACAAACTAAAACCATATTGCTAAACAAGTCGTTACGTTGTTTTGACGCGATTAATCCGATAATGGAACTTACTGAATGGCCAACAAAAAACACATCTTTTAGATTAAGGGCATCACATATTTCAATAATGTCTAAGGCGTACCCTTCTAATGATTTATAACGATGCGGGTCATAAGATGAAAGTTGTGATTTTCCACAGCCTACATAATCGAAGACCACTACTTTAAAGTGCTCCTCTAGACTAGGTTGCATAAAACGCCACATATTTTGATCACAGCCAAAACCATGGGCAAGTAAAATGGTTTGTTCCCCACTTCCTGAAACATGGACATTATTTCTAATAAGTACACTTTCCGATTGTAAATTAAACGTGCGATTTTTCATAAGACATACCAGAGTAGGACGCTTGAGTGAATGGGGTACATGTTGGTTAAGGCTATCAAAGTAGCATGGCTTTTAAGCATAGCGAGTCTCTTAACAACTGTGTTTCCCTATTATAGTAGCTGCTTTTAGTAGCTGCTTTCTAAACTTAAGTCGTTTTAATGATAATGATAAAAGTCATAATAAAACAACAGTTATTTTGTATCTGAATTATAAGACATCTCGATTATTTTTTATTAAGTAAATAAAAGGGCTTTATCTGCATGTATAAAAACACACTCATAGTATTAGAAGCCTTTGAATGATTACTAGGTTTGCTAATATTTTGTTAAAAAGAATCAAAATACTCGTTTATAGCTCATAAACTCTGCTTTTTCGTTTGTTTTGGCCTCATTTTTTTACCTCATCTTTTTACCTCATGTTTTTGCCTCTTCATGTCGTCGCTTATGACTTAGTGCAAAGATTGCTATTAGTATTAAAGTTAGCAATTTAGAACAGAATCACATTATATGATGATTTTTTTTATTCTATGGGCTTGATAACTTATATTGAGGCGTTGCGAATTAGGAGAAAACGCATGATCATAAAAACCAAACTGCACAGACCATTACCGAAAGTAGATTTTGTTAGAAGGAAGGCGCTGATACCGCAGCTTGATAAAGTAGTTAGACAAAAACTGACCATAATTTCGGCACCTGCTGGTTTTGGCAAGTCTCACCTAGTTGCGTCTTGGTGTTCTGAACAAAGTATTAAATATGCGTGGTTATCGCTTGATTCTAATGATAAGAATCCAGACGTATTTTTAACCTATCTTGTTGCCGCCATTAAAGAAATGGACTCTACCTTAGGAGACGAAGCGTGGAGCTTGGTGCAAGGTGTCGGGGAGGTGAATGCCAGTGAAGTACTGTCCAGTTTATTAAGTGAATTCACTTATTATTCGACAGACATTGTTCTCATTTTGGATGATTATCACCTTGTTGACTCTGAGGATATTAAGCCTTTGTTGCATGCTTTATTAGAGCAGTCTCCCAGTAATCTTCACTTATTGCTTATCACTCGTAAAGATCCTAATTTATCCTTAGCAAAACTGCGAGTACAAGGTGAGTTGCTTGAAATTCGAGCGGCTGACTTACGCTTTAGTGATGCAGAGGCTCAGGCTCTGTTTCAACTTCCTATGAACAATATAGATAATAGTGAATGCTCAACGCTAGCAAATAAGAATACGGAAGGTTGGGCTGTGGGTCTGCAACTTTCGGCTCTGGCATTGCGGGGGCAAGCAGATCAAGCTTTAGCAGTAGCTCGTATTAGAGGGGCGCATTCATATATTTTGGACTACCTAACGGAAGAAGTATTGACCCGTCTGCCAGAGGAGATACGCCAGTTTCTTTTTGAAACTTCTGTCTTGTCTGAGTTTTCAGCAGAGTTGTGTGATTATGCTTTAAAGCGTCCACATTGTGCTCAGTATCTTAGTTATCTTGAGCAGAATAATGTGTTTTTAATTTCTCTTGATAGTGAGCGCATATGGTATCGATATCATCACTTATTTGCCGATGTTTTGAAGGTGCATGCGCATTTAGCGGACTATGAAAAGCAGCAAATTTATTGGCGAGCTGCAACTTGGTACGCTGAACAACACAGACTCATTGAAGCGGTAAAGTATGGTTTTTTATCGAATGAGACGTCTCAAGTGGTTGAGCTAATTGAAGCTCACTGGCCAACTCAGAGAGCAAACCATCATGATTCACAATTAATTGGTTGGCTGGCAGAGGTCAGTGATTCGATTTTACAGAATCATCCAGTTTTATCTGGTTATTATGGTTTGGCATTACTTTCTCATGATCCTGAAAAAGGGATGTATTTATTAGATAGAACAAGACAACAATTAGAACGACCTAAAGCGGAGCTATCAATCGCAGAATGCACGGCATTTGGTGTGGTTAATATTGGAGAGGCGTATATTTACGCGGCCCAAGGTAATACTGAAGTAGTAATGGAAAGAACCCGCAGCGCATTGGCTTTTTTATCTCCTGATGAGTCTGTATGGCGTGGGGCTGCAAAAGCTCTTGCAGGTATTGCATTATGGAGAGACGGTAATATAGAGGATGCTCGCAAAAGTTTGTTGTCATCAGTTAATAATATGGATCGTTCAAAAGACTTGAGTGCTCAAATAACAAGTCGTTTTTTGCTGGCGGATTTTTACTATCAATTTGGATGGTTAAATCAGGCAAAAAATGTCATAGAGCACGCAATAGAGATTACCGATATGGGCTCTGGTTATACAATAGAAGGCAGTGCGGATGCGTATTTACTCTTAGCTGAAATTGAATTCGAACAAGGGAGTGTTGATAAGGCAACAGTCAATCTTGATATGGCCAATCAGTTTGGGGTTAAAGGCTCAATGCCGGAAGCGAAATACCGATACCCTTTACTGAATGGCCGAATAGAAAGTGCGCATAATAAGTTTGAAAAAGCATTGAACTACTTTATTGAAGCCGAACATTTATTCCATCTCAGCCCCACTCCTTGCCATAGACCTCCTGCTTTCTGGAAAGCCGTTTTGCAGCTAAATCAAGGTAATGTCACCCAGTTAAAGCAGCAGCCTAAGGTTACTCAGCCTCTTCATATAGGTGGTCACTTATATGTACCATATTTACTTGCTTCACTAGATTCTGTTAAGTCAATAGAAACGCTTTTTACTGTCGATAGTGAGATTGATAGTACGCCAAATAACCATTGTATTACTCTTTTAATTAAAGCACTCAGTGATGACTTAAATGGCCATACAGAGCAGGCAAAAGCCAGCCTTAAAGAGCTTCTTGGTGAGCTGACAGAACACAATAATACTGCATGGATGACAGAAATTAAGGTACTAAAGCAGTTTTTTGAAAGACACCATTTAGTTAATCAAATTGTGAATCAAAACATTGTTCAAAGGTCACAGGTTGAAGTTGCATTACTTGACCCGCTCAGTGCAAAAGAACGGGAAGTATTGCAGTGGTTGGATTCTGAGTTAACCGGTCCACAAATCGCGTTACGTTTATTTATTAGTTTAAATACTCTTAGAACACATACCAAAAACATTTATTCAAAATTGACGGTTAATAACCGTCGAGCCGCTATTAATAAAGCCAAAAAATTAGCAATATTTTCAGAGGAAAAATAACAAAATCACATCATGTGGTGATGTGGGGAGTAACACCGATAGGTAACCTAGTCAGAGTGATGTTGAGCGAATCAATATATCTTTAACTAGGAGACAAAAATGAAATTTAAAACATGGGTTATAGCAGGATCTATCTTAACTTTTTCTATAGGAAGTGTGAGTGCAGCAGACAGTTCATCAAGTTTTAAAGTAATGCTTGGGACAAAATCGTTAGATGCTGAATGGGGGAAAGACGACTCAATGGATACGGTAGGTTTTCTTTATTCCTACTTTCCATCCGCTTCACCCGTTGGTTTGGCTGTGGATGTGTATGGCAGTGGTAATGAGTCAGGTAGTTCGGTAAAAACAGAAACATCGACAGGGGAAGTTAACCTTGGTGTACGTTTTAAAGCACCTGAGCTAGCTGGGGCGATCTCTCCTTATGTAGGTGGCGGTGTCAGTTTTGTTACTGCTGAATTGGAAACCAATAACTCAGGTAGTAAAACAACCTATGATGATACCGGTGTTGGCTATTGGGTCGGTGGTGGAGTGGATTACTCATTTGCTCAGCGTTGGACTCTTGGGGTGGATGTAAGATATACCAGTGTGGATGTTACACTTAATGGTCAAGAGAGAGACGCTGGTGGCACTGGGTTTGGTGCAACCCTTGGCTATGAGTTTTAGCTTAAAGCGACATCAGTTTAAGAGTTGCTAATCGTGGCTCTTTCTCTCATTTGTCTTGCTTTCTGAAATATGAATACCTAATTGATTAGGCTGTTATTTGCTTTCTCATAACATGTTGAGGGCCAAAATCCCCTCCAAGGTACATCTCATTCGTATATTCAAAGCCACTTTTCTCATAGCAAGTTGCGGCACCTGAGTTTCTGGTATTGACAGTTAAATAAAGGAATTGATAAGTCGGGTAATGTTCTTTCAAATAGGTAAACAGTGCTTTAATGGATTGTTTCCCTAGTCCTTTACCTTGTTGATCTTTATCGATGGCAAACTTTCTTAATCCTATGGTGTTGTTAGGGCAAAAGTCGTAGTTTGAGGTATAGTTTAGATCTAATTTAAAGAAGCCTACTGTAATCTTATTCCATTGAATTACATGTAAATGAGTGCTTTCTGTTTCATCAGATAAAAAGTCTTCAGCAGTTGATGAAAACTGTATTTGCTCCTCTAGCAAACGAACTTTCTTGACGGATTCTATATGAGCTTCTGTTAATCTATGAATTTCTATCATCACTTTCCTAATTATAAAAGCGCTTGCTGTGTTTTCTTAAATTTTCTGACTTGAATTCAAGTGACAATATGATTTGGATGAATTTAATTTAATGACAGTTTGCTCAATGTTTCCTCTAGTGATGAAGGACGTACCCATAAAAGATTCTCGAGTAGGGGTCTTGGATATTGTGTGTCTATTAATGCATTTTGTGCGGCTTCTGCTATTTCTTGATTGCTTTTATCCGACATGTTTTGGGTTAAATCGGTAATGTTAATACTATCTGCAATATCGGCAGCTTTTAATAATTCACTGGAAGGGATTGAAACCCAGTTACCGTCTTTATTTTCTAAAGGGACTAGATCATAGTCAACTAAAACTTTGATGACATCTCTTGATAAAAAGCCCGCTTCGCTAATAGATAAAGGGGAAAATTCAGTAATTATTTTAATGTTCTGTGAAGCGTTTATGGTGTCTTTTAAACCTTTAAGAGCTGATAACTCATATCCTTCAATGTCTATTTTGATAAAATCAACAGGGCCGGTAAGTAGATCATCACCTCTAATTACTTGAACCTCCGAAGATTCATTTGAGCAACAAACGGAAGAATACAATCTGTGCATGCCATGATTATCCTTGCTTTTAAATAGCAGTGCTTCGCCATTAGCATCACTTAACGCAACTTGATGTAAGGAAATATTATGAGTGTTTTTTATATAAGGAGTGCAGTTCAATTCCAATAACGCATAGTTTTCAGGATCAGGCTCTACCGCGATGACTTTTCCACTAGTGCCAACGATAGTTGAAAAGAGTGAAGTGTAATAACCGATATTAGCTCCGATATCTAAGCAAATATCACCTTGAGAAATAAGAGCATTACAGAGCTTTGTTTCTTCATACTCAAAAATAGGATTGTCTCTCAGTCCCAAACTGTCTAATGGGTCTACATAAAAAGAATGGCCATGTAAGAAGATCCTATCACCTTCTAAAGCGACAGTTTTTTCTTCATATTGTTGAGTAGCAGGATTTATTGAGCTGTTCTTACGATTAAATATAGAGGTTAAACGTTGTAAAATTTCCATTTTTTATCCCAATGATAAATCTATATAGCAGCAATCAAAGTAAGAGCATCACTCGAACGCTGCTTATAATACATGTTTTATATCGAAGGTCTTCAGACCTTATCCTTTTTCATATCTTTGAATGGTGTTAATCATTCACTTTTATTGTAGCAACATCCTATGAATTTAATCTATGCCTAATAAGCAGTCTATTTTTCCATGGAATGATTTTATCTGTGTAAGTTTTAGCGCTATTGAGGAGAGTTCAAGCTTATATTGAGTCATCTTTATAAAATTCCTGTTTCCATGTAAAAGAACGCTCTTCATCTCTTTTTAAATATTTATCTAGGGCGAGAGTTAAAGAGGGTGAAAAGTCATTTTCTTTATCCAACGCAATGGCATTCATTCTCATTGTATACCATGCGGTGATCCCTTCTTTTGGTGGGGAATCAAAGCGAGGGAAGTCGAGTACTTGATTGATATTCTCAAACCAATCATTAGCCAAATTTGGGTTGAGTACCATAGCGCGCGCTAAACCGACTAGGTCTGCATCATTACCTGAAAATGAAGAGTTTGATAATGAAGAGCCAGATAACAGTGAGAGTGCATCTGTCAGGTTTTTTACACCACCAGTAAGCATAAGAGGAATTCCTGTGATGGCTTTTGCCCTTTTAGCAAAGTCTTTGTAGTAAACACCTTTGCTTAAACTATCTGAGCTTGATTTTGCCCCGGGGAAGTAGGTTCCACCGCTGATTTCAATGAGGTCCAAACTGGTTTTGTCTAAGAGACGAATATGCGCTAATGCGTCGGTCTCCGTTAAACCCCCTTCAAGTAAATCAGACGCATTAATTTTGATTGAGATCGGGTAATTTGGCCCTACAACTAGGCGCACAGCTTCGATAATAGTTAGGATTATGTGGCTACGGTTTTCAATACTGCCTCCGTATTTATCCTTTCTCAGGTTAAATAAAGGGGAAAGGAACTGACTTAATAAAAAGCCATGACCAGCATGAATTTGTACACCAGTAAAACCTACTTCTTTGGCAATACTTGCAGCGCTTGCATAGACTTTCGGTAATTCTTCTATTTCTTCGACTGTCATACCTTCACAATGAAGAGATTCTATATTCAATGCAGATGGACCTTTCGCTTGACTTATAGGCGCATGAGATAAGGCACCTGCATGGCCAAGCTGTGGCCATATATGGACTCCCTTAATAGATGCTCGTTTTGTGAGCTCAATTAAACCTTTCTTGTCGCTGCTTGGACCAAGAGTAAGATTACCGGGCTTTTCTGGATACCTGGGATCAACTTGGACTTCTCCTATGATAGATAAGCCGATTCCTCCCTGTGCCCATTTCTCATACAGCCTCATTTGTAAATGAGTTGGATTACCTTTTCCATCTCCTAATGAGTCTGACATGGCCGACTTAGCTAATCTATTTTTTAACACTACACCGCAAGGTAGAGTAAGAGGCGTATTCGCTAAGGTGTCTATATTTTTCATATTTATGCCCTTTGTCTCAACATGACGATTGATTTGAATAGGAGTGATAGAGCTATTATTGATGTTTTTAGCTACACTAAAAACAGGGTAATAATTGATATACTATTAAAAATAAGTTAACAATGAATACATCAGATCTTACATTATTTGTACAAATAGCTCAGTCAGGCAGCATAACCGCATCGGCTAAACAAACTGGTATTACAACGGCTGCAGCAAGCTCAGCTCTGAAACGGTTAGAGCAAGAGTTAGGAGTTCAGTTATTTATTCGTAGTACGAGGCAGTTACGCATTACACTTGCTGGTGAAAAGTTTCTATTTCATTGTCAGCAGGCGCTTGCCTCTTTAGAGTTGGGGTTAGTGAGTGCTAATGAGTCTATGGGGTGTATCGCTGGCAATTTAAGGTTATCTGTCTCGTCGGACTTCGGTAGAAATATTCTTATGCCATGGATAGATGAAATGCTAGGACTATATCCTGCTTTAGCAATCGATTTGACCGTGAGTGATGTGTTGTCAAACTTTTTTGAGGATAAGGTAGATCTTGCCCTTAGATATGGTAAACCTCAGGATTCAAACTTGATAGCGTTTCATATTGCCACGTTAAAACGTATTACTTGTGCTTCTCCCGATTACTTAGCTACCTACGGTGAACCAAAATACCCCGAAGAACTTAGAAAACATACTTGCCTGTTATACCGAACCAATGGACGGTTATTTGATCTTTGGGAATACCAGAACGCAATGTCTAATTTAAAGGTTAAAGTTTCTGGCAATCGAGTTTGTAATGATACGGATATTGTTAAAAGATGGGCTATTGCTGGTCATGGAATTGCTTATCGGTCAGAAATTGATGTTTTCTCAGATGTGCAGAATGGACGTTTAATTCCTGTTTTAACCAGCTACCAAGCACCGCCTGTTGAGCTTTATTTGGTGTGTCCTAATAGGCAGCAAGTAACACCGACCGTTATTGCTTTTAGGGAGTTATTAAGGGAAAAAATAAAGGTTCTTCTACGGTTAGATGAGTGAGAAAAGATAGCTGATAGCCATGTAATCTGTTGAAATGTAAGGCTTCTCACAACTTCACATATAACAAATACATGACTACCAGTATCCCGACCAATATTTTGTCCCTTAAAGGCCAGCGAGTCAATAAAATAGAACACCATAAAACCTTGAATAAAGTACTTAAAATTTAGAGATTTGGTGAGATAGACTACTCAGCTGTGTTCATGAGTATTCTAGTGGTTATCGTGGAGAACCGTTTTTTTGAATGGAGATGGCTTGTGATTAAAAAATTACTTTTAGATAGGCATAAAAAAAGCCCGTACAGATTAAAATCTATACGGGCTTTCTAATTGGTACCAGTGGGCGGACTCGAACCGCCACGCTTATTAGGCAACGGATTTTGAATCCGTCGTGTCTACCAATTCCACCACACTGGCCTTGAAACGTGGCGCACATTCTATGGATTTCTATATCTATGTCAATGCTTTAGAATAAAAAAAATGTCTTTTTCGAATAAAAATATCTTTTTATGAAATCGGGGCGCTCTCAGTAAAAACTGATTTATACTATGAGCACTTAGTTTTTGGTGGTTATATGTCTGTTTTAGATTCTTCAAATGTGGTTACTAATGATGTTGTGGTTGTTGGTGCTGGTCCTACAGGGTTGATGGCTGCGGAAACGTTAGCAAAGGCGGGTTATCAAGTGTCTATTTACGATGCCATGCCGTCGGTAGCAAGGAAGTTTTTATTAGCTGGTAAAGGCGGCATGAATATTACCCATTCAGAACCTGAGGAACTCTTTAGAAAACGTTTTTATGAAGCAAATGAGTGGGTATCGGAGTGGTTGGATTCTTTTAATGGCAATGATTTACAGTCTTGGATAGAAGAGCTGGGAATTGAGACATTTGTAGGCACTTCCGGTCGTATTTTTCCTATTGAGATGAAAGCCGCACCATTACTAAGAAAATGGGTTCAGAGATTAAAGCAACAAGGCGTTGTGTTTCATGCTCGTCATAAATGGGTTGGTTGGCATGGTAAAGCATTACACTTCCAGAATTTGGATCAATCTGTTTTGGTTCAAGCTAAATCGGTTTTGTTTGCATTAGGAGGAGCCAGTTGGCCTTCCTTAGGTTCTGATGCTTCTTGGGTTAAGTCCCTAACGGATGAAAATACATTTCGTTCGTTTCGCCCAGCAAATTGTGGTTTTAAATGCCATTGGAGTGAGATCTTTTCCAGCACTAATAAAGGGGTAGCATTGAAAGGAGTCGCTATATCTATGGAAGGGAACCCCGTAGGAAAAAATGGTGTGAAAGGAGATGTGATGATTGATGAGTTTGGTATAGAGGGTAGCTTGATCTATGCGCACTCATCAGCCATTCGAGAAAAAATGGCTATTGCCGGCCAAGCGCAAATTCTGATTGATTTAATGCCTGACTTATCTAAAGAAGAAATAGTAAAGCGACTGTTAAAACCAAGAGGGAAGTCTTCGATAACGAGCTTTTTAAAAAAGAGACTTAAGTTGGAAGGGGCTAAAAGTATGTTATTAAGAGAACGGTTATCCTCTGATGAAATGAACATTCCTGAAGCTGTGGCTAATTGCTTAAAATACTTTCCATTAACTCTTACTGATTGTTTTGATATAAAAAATGCAATTAGTAGTGCTGGTGGCGTTAAACGAGACGCCCTTACTGAAGACTTAATGCTCAAAGCACGTAATGGTGTGTTCTGTGCCGGTGAAATGTTGGATTGGGAAGCGCCAACAGGTGGGTATTTGCTTACAGCTTGTTTTGCAAGTGGGTATCACGCAGGGCAGGGTATGATTGATTGGCTTGAAAAGGCCCCTGCGTGATGGTATTTAAATTTGCAGATTTTTTGCTGTTATAAAAATTACTGTAATGATGTAAGTGTTGAATTTGCCCAAAGTACGCCTTCACCATAACATCTGCTGAGCATGATTTTCGTTTTTTGGGGTAAGTTGGAGATGTCATCCCAGTTGTTTTTCTCTAAAGATTGAATGACTTTCAGGTACTTACCTATCTCCCCTTCGTAATTAAGGATGACGCCTTTAAGAGTGCTGCTTATTGCAATTTGATCGAGTGCCTCTTGCTTTTCCATGGCTAAAATCGCATCGATTCCAGACATGATTCCAGCAATAAACCCTGTGTCTTCGTTTACCTGTCCATTAATACGGCACATAGCCTGACAGCAGTGAGCACGAGTTAATATTACTCGAAACATTTCAATAGGCTGACTTGATGCTGAAGTAAGCGTAATTAACAAAGCCCATTTTTTAATTTGATTAAGCCCAATAAAAATAACGGCTTCTTTAATGCTTTCAACTTTTTTAGGGATGCCACAAATAGGGCTATTAAGAATTCTCAATAGTTGATAAGAAAGCTTGGGGTTTTTCTCAACCAGCTTGGCTACTTTATCTATACTAATATTTGGGTTCTGAAGCTCACTGACCAACTCAACTGCCATTTGCACCGCAGAATCAATTTTTCTTCCTTTTATGATACTGGGTTTTTGTAGGTAATAGCCTTGGAATAGAGTGAACCCCATTTTTTTACAAAGAGCGAGCATTTCTAAGTTTTCTACTTTTTCAGCAACTAAAATAATACCTCGTGCTAATAAAGCGTCAATTTCGTTTTTATACTGAGTAGGGTGTGTTGCTAAGACATCTACTTTCACCATTTTAACTAAAGGTAATAGAGGATCGTAATCGCGTGAAAACTGATAGTCATCTAAAACAAACTCATAGCCAACTTCATGCCAAGCTGCGACTTTTTGAATTAAATCGTTTGTGATTTCTTGCTCTTCTAAAATTTCAACAAAAACTTGGGAGGGGTCAATGGGGAAAAATGCATCTGAAAGGAGTAGGTTACCTGTCATGTTTATGAATAAAGGAGTATTCAACTGTACATTTAACTCTGTGATACCGAGGCATAAGTTAATAAGTACTTGACTGGTTGCTTTCTCACCATCGAAAAAGTCGGCAAAGTCTTCGTTTTGTCCTCTGAATAAAAGCTCGTAACCAAATAACGTGTTATTGGCATCAAAAATAGGCTGCTGAGCCATCATAAGGTCGTTTAATGGTTTGTTTGGAGCTGTCAAATCAGTCACCTTTTAGGGGTTATATAAGATGCTTCACAGGCATCCATAATAAAAAAATTTTCTATTTGTCTTAAGCGGAGCAATAAAAGAAATAAAGTCCATTTTATTAAGATACGCCTATTGACTCTATATTAAACTGTGATTACTATTTTCGCAAAATGAAATGGGGCCTTAGCTCAGCTGGGAGAGCGCAACGCTGGCAGCGTTGAGGTCAGGAGTTCGATCCTCCTAGGCTCCACCATTTTTACATTCCCTCTTTCTACATTATTGTAGCTTACTTGTTGTATCATATTGTTTTATTGTTCATATATCTTGATTTGTCTGTAATAAACAACAATAAGGAAGACTATGTTCAGTGTTTATTCTGGAAACCATCTTGAAGACCTTGCTGTTGTTTTAAACAAAATACTGGCGCTTTCTCCACCCCAAAATGCTTTCGAATCCGAACACATTCTAGTTCAAAGTCCGGGCATGGCTCAATGGCTAAAAATGACTTTAGCAGAGCAACAAGGTATTAATGCTGGTGTTGTATTTCCTTTACCTTCTACTTTTGTTTGGCAATGTTTTCAAAAAAGTATTCCAGACATTCCATTACAAAGTGAGTTTAACAAACCCTACCTTATTTGGCGATTAATGCGGGTGTTGCCGGAACGTTTAGAGCAAGATGAATTTGCAGCTTTAACTTGGTATTTACAAGAAGATTCCAGCCAGATGCGTCTTTATCAACTGTGCGCAAGCATTGCTGATATTTACGATCAATATTTGGTGTATCGACCTGACTGGATATCGGCTTGGGAAGCAAACGATCAGTCTATTGATGAGATCAATCGAGTTACTGAAAAACAACCTTGGCAAGCAATTTTGTGGCGAGATTTGGTTGCCGATGTCTCACTCGATAATGGGTCTTTATTTCATCGTGCTAACTTAGTTGAGGCTCTCCAAGAAGCCACTCTCAATGCAAAAAAACCAGCAACATTGCCTGATAGAATCTTTGTATTTGGTGTTTCATCTTTACCACCAAACACACTAAATGCTTTAAAGGTTCTAGCAAAATCAGGTTGGATTGAAGTTCACCTTTTTGTACTGAATCCAAGTCAGTTTTATTGGGGGGATGTTGTTGATAAGCAATATTTAAATCGTCAAATTAAACGTCAACCCAATAAGCCTGGACTGACTTTAGAAAAATTGCATTTAGACGCTAACCCACTGTTATCTTCATGGGGCAGGCTTGGGCGAGATTACATATTGCAGCTGATGGATTTAGCCGATAATCAGTTAGATGTATTTGAAGACTATATTGATATAGAAGCTTTAGATAATACGGCGGGTGTGTCTTTATTGAAGCGTTTACAGCAAGATGTGCTGACACTGGATAATCATGGTGCGAAAGAAGAAAGGGAAGGTTACTTGACAGACTCTTCCTATAAGCACCTTATAGCTACACACGATAAAAGTGTGCAGTTTCATTCTTGCCACAGTGCGTTAAGAGAAGTGGAAGTATTACATGACCAACTCTTGTCTATGTTCGATCAAGATAAAAGTCTAACGCCTAAAGATATTATTGTTATGTTGCCTGATGTGAATCAGTACAGCCCATTTATTAAATCGGTGTTTTCATGTCAGCCAGAACATAAGCGTATTCCTTTTGCACTGGTGGATTTACAAGCAAATCATGAAGCTCCTTTAATTGATGCTTATGTACAGCTTTTATCTTTACTTGATAGTCGCTGCACCCTGTCGGAACTGATTAGCATTCTTGAAGTACCGGCTGTATTAGCGCGTTTTATGTTAACTGTGGATGAGTTAGAGCGCATTCGTCAATGGAGTAATGAGTCAGGTATTCGTTGGGGGCTGGATCAAACAACTGCGGAACATTGGTCGCTGCCTGTCGATACACAAAATACATGGCAAAATGGACTTAATCGTATGTTGTTAGGTTATGCCGTAGGCCATGATGTCGTTTGGAATAATTTGCTCAGTTATGGTGAAGTTGAGGGCCTTGAGGCCGATGTTGCTGGTAAGCTTGCTCAGTTTTTAAATGCGGTAAATGAACTAGTGACAGCTATGCGTTCACCTAGATTACCTGATGAATGGGTAGAGTTTTTATATGACTTATTTGATGTCTTTTTTGAAGTCGATGAAGACGATGTTTTTGCGCCATTACTGACTCAACAAATCGATAAAATGTCAACTGAGTGGAGAACGGCTAACTTTAATGAGTGCATAGATTTAGCAGTGTTAAGGCAGATTTTAATACCTAGATTGCAAGAGCCTCAAGGCGGTCAACGCTTTTTAGCAGGGCGGATTAGCTTTTGTACCTTGATGCCAATGCGCTCCGTGCCTTTTAAGGTGGTGTGTGTCCTTGGATTAAATGAAGGCGTATACCCTAGGGCGAAAATCCCTGTAGGTTTTGACTTGATGGTAGGGAACTATCAAAAAGGGGATCGTAGTCGTAGGGAAGATGATAAATACCTCTTTCTCGAAGCGCTACTGTCTGCAAGAAAGACATTTTATATCAGTTATGTTGGTCGTAATATTCGAGATAACAGTGAGTTAAATTCGTCTATATTGGTCAGTGAATTATTGGAGTACATAGGTCAAAGCAGTGCTTTTTGTACAGATTCTCATTTAGACCCAGAAAAGAGTCAAAAAGCTCTCTTACAGAAATTGGTAACAGAGCATTCATTACAGCCCTTTAACTCTGACTATTATTTGGTTGCGAACAAGGAGTCCATGTCTAGCCGTTTATTCAGTTATGAAGAAATGTGGCTCGATGCGATTAACCAAAATATCTCATCAGAAGATGCTAGCCTACCGAATAACCCTAACTCTAATGTCGTTAATACTCCTGCTAGTTTGCCTGATTTAGAACAAGAGATAGAAGAAGTGGAGTTTACTGACATCATTCGCTTTTTTACTCATCCTGCACGATATTTTTATCAGAAGCGGTTAAAAGCTTATCTTTCTATTCGAGAAATGCAGGAATTAGAAGACGAGCCTTTTTCTATTAATTATCTGGCTGCATTGGATTTTCGCGAGCGGGCACTGGTTGCTTATGAAGAGGGCAATATCCAAGCTTTTAAACAGAAGCTGCAACTGAGTGGGCAATTTCCCTATGGTGAGTTTGGCGAAATGTCTTTACAAGAGCTGCTGAATCAATGCGCTTCTATGGCCGCTGCATCACCTGCAAAAAGCTCTATGGCTTGGCCAAAAGTAGATATACAACTTAGTTTTAGAGTTTCTGACGAATATAAAAGTCTTGTCCGTTCAGAACATGAGAGGTTTGTTAAGGTGGTCGCTTGGTTGGATCGCTGGGACAGTGACCGAAGAGTTGTTCGCCATTTAAGTGCGTTAACTGCCAGAGTTCGTATGAAAACTTGGCTTGAGCATTTGGTTATTAATGCGCAAGGTGTACCAATGCAAACGCTACTTCTATCCTTCAAAACAACGACTTCTTCTGAAGTTGTGGAGACGTGTTGGCCTAAGTTGGAAGCCGAAGCCGCGTTGTCTCTATTGTCTCGTTATTGGGCGGTGTTTGAACAAGGGGTGAACCGAGTGACGCCTTTGCCTGCGAAAACAGCGGATGCTTGGGCCAGTGAAATGCATAAAACTCAGACTGAAGAGTCTGCATGGGAAAAAGCTGTTAAGTGTTATCACGATACATTTTTGGAGTTTTCGGAAGGCCGAGATGTGTATTGGCAACGAACCTACTCTCATTTGGAAGAGGTGCAAACTGAGTTTGTTCTTCTAAGTGAGAGTTTGTGGTTGCCCGCGTACACATATTTGGAGAAGCAAGAATGAAAACCTCTTTTGAACGACCGTTAATACCTTTAGATGCATTTACTTTTCCATTGTTTGGGCGGCGATTAATTGAGGCCAGTGCTGGAACAGGAAAAACCTATACCATTGCCAATTTATATTTACGTTTATTGGTTCCAACAAAAGACAAGAATGAATTTTCTTATCCTTTAACTGTGGATCAAATTCTAGTAGTGACCTTTACTGAGGCGGCTACGGCTGAATTGAAAGGGAGAATACGTCAACGAATTAGACAAGCAAGAAAAGCCCTGTTAACTGGGGAAAGTGACGACGATTTTCTACACAACTGGATTGCTCGGTTTTCTTCCTCTGAAAATGAGCTGGCTGTTGAACGTTTATTGAATGCAGAAAAGCAAATGGATGAAGCGGCCATTTTTACCATTCATGGGTTTTGTCAGAGAATGCTCAGTCAAAATGCCTTTGAAAGCCGAATGCTATTCCAACAAGAAATTGAAACAGACGAAAGTATTCCCTTAAGCATCGCGGTAAAAGACGTTTGGCGCTCGGAAACCTATCCTATGTCTCCTGAATTTGCCGCCATTGTGAGAAATATTTGGGACACTCCTCAAACATTACAAAAAGACTTGGCGAGTGTGCAAAGTCAACCCAGTGTGAATATTCAAGGTGCGGATTTTGATATCGAAGGGAGGTTAGAGTTAGCAAAAGAGCAGATTCAAGAAGTCAGGCTGCTTTGGAAAACACACGCTAAAGACGTAATTGAGTTACTTGATAACAGCGATGTTAAAGCCACTTTTTGGTACAACACTCCGAAAAAGATGGATGCTCGTGAAAAGGTGATTCGAAACTTATTTTCATGGGGGGAAAGTGACGCTTTATCACTAATCGATGAATTAAAGCGAATTGATGCCGCTGAGTTGGCATTAAATGTAAAAAAAGGCGGTGTCGCTCCAACGCATCCATTATTTGAAAGTGTTAAAAGTTTGCGCTTAGTGTTTCCTGATATGAATCAGGTGAAACCAGCATTGCTGTCTCGTTATTGGGTGTTGGTACAAGAGCGTTTAACTAAATGGAAACAACAGACATTAAAACTGACGTTTACAGATTTACTTACCTCTTTGGATTTTGCGTTACAAAATGAAGGTGGGGAGCGTTTAGCCGACCGTATTCAACACCTGTATCCAGTAGCAATGATAGATGAGTTCCAAGACACTGACCCGATTCAATACCGTATTTTCTCCAGTATTTATCCACCTACAAGCCATCAAGAACAAGATTGTGAAACGATAGAAATTCAGCCGAAGTTGTTAGGCTTGATTATGATTGGTGATCCTAAACAAGCAATTTATGCGTTTCGAGGCGCAGATGTTTATACCTATCTTGCTGCCAAAAAAGACGTTGCAGCTGTGTATTCATTGTCAACGAACTATCGCTCTTCTGCAGCCATGATACAAACAGTTAATCAGTTGTTTATGACACAAGCGCATCCCTTTAGGGTTGATGGCATTCCTTTTATTCCTGTAGAAGATCGTGCTATCGAAGGTGGGTTTATACGCAAAAGCCAAGTTCAGCCTGCGATGCAATTTTTACTGCTGGATCAAGATGAGGTTGTCAGTACTGGCACTTATGAGGAGCGTATGGCGGAAATGTCAGCGACTCATATTCACGAGTTGTTGTTAGAAGGCCAGCAAGGACAGGCATCATTAAAAGACAAACAACATTCAAATCCTGTTATGCCCAAAGACATTGCTATTTTGGTTGCCGGTTATCGGCAGGCACAATTAATGAAACAGTCTCTATCTGAAAGAGGCATTAATAGTGTGTATTTGAGTGACAGAGGCTCTGTTTTTGCCTCTTCAGAAGCAAGTGATTTATGGATTATTTTGCATGCTATCCATGAGCAGGGAAGAGAGACGCCTTTGCGTTCTGCATTGGCGACTAAATTACTAAGTAAGCCTTACAGTGAACTGGATCAATTCAATTACGATGACGTGTATTTTGAGCAATGGTCCGTACGTTTTCGGCACTACTATGACGTTTGGTTGGATCAAGGTTTACTGCCAATGTTAAGACTCTTTATTCAAGACTTGGCACTGGCTAGCGATATTCTCCGTCGCATCAATGGAGAGCGTTCGTTAACAAATTTGTTGCATCTTGGAGAAAAGCTCCAACAAAAATCCATGGAAATGGAGTCCCAAGAAAGTTTATTGCGATACTTTTTGATGGTCATTCAATCACCGGATGGCAATAGTGATGAGCAGAAAATACGGTTGGAGAGTGATGCGGAACTGGTACGAATTATTACCATTCATAAAAGTAAGGGACTGGAATACCCTTTAGTGTATCTGCCTTTTGCGTTAAAGCCTTTTGCTAACCGCGACGACCATGCTTTATATCATGATGAAACTGAGTCCTCCTTATGGATTGCCCCTTGTCCAGAAAAAGAGCAAAAAGAGCTACACGAAGAAGAGCTTTACGCAACGGAAATTCGCCTAGCTTATGTTGCATTAACTCGGGCAAAAGAAGCCTGTTTTATTGGGTGTGCCGAAATAGGAAAAGCCGCCACCAAAACCTTGCCTGTTCGTTGCCAAATGCATTTGAGTGGTGTTGGCTCATTGTTATATGCAGGTGAAGATAAAGAGTATGGGTCTTTAGCGACAACACTGGCGTCTTTTGATACTGACCCTTCTGTAAATATTGTTCGATCAGTACCGGGTTCTTTGCCTGTATTTAAACAAAGCCCTTTATTTGAAAAAGGGTTGGAAAAAGATCAAGCAGTAATATTATCTAATCGAGAGTTCTCTGGTCATATAGAACGAGATTGGTGGATAGGCAGTTATTCTTCATTGGTCGTTGGTGATGAGAGTAATAAGAAAACTGAAATGAACCCGGGACTCGATGAAACAGGTTTGATTTCATCAGACAATCCTGTAGAGACGCATTCGACTTTTAGCGCACTTGAATCATTGAATCCTACAGAAGCAGGTATCCAACTTGAGTTAAATCAAGATGATGCAGCTAATCGGTTTAACTTTCCTCGTGGGGCGAAACCGGGCGTCTTTTTGCATGACTTATTAGAAGGTACGCCATTAATTGAAAAGGTAAACTTTCCAACGTTTGCTGATTTATTGAAGGTGCAATATCAACCAATAATAGAGGATTATTTTGAGCGCCAAGGCTATGGAGAATGGAGTCAAGTTCTGTTTTTATGGTTGCAAGACATGCTTTATACGCCGTTGGATAAACACATGCCTGAACTTACGCTAGCGGCATTATCTGCAAACCAAGTTTATAAAGAAATGGAGTTTTTTATTCCTGTTACAGGTTTTAAGGCCTTGCAATTAGATCGAATCGCTCGACGTTATGATAATGTTTCTAAAGATGCGCCTAATATTCAAGATCGACCATTAAAGGGCATGTTAAAAGGATTTATTGATTTATTATTTGAGTGGGAAGGGCGCTATTATGTAGTGGATTATAAATCAAATCACCTAGGTGATAGCTCCGAAGACTACCATGCCCAAGCTATGCAAGATGGAATTTCTGATCATAGATACGATTTACAATATCAACTGTATACATTGGCGTTACATAGGTATTTAGCAACACGTTTGGATGACTACGATTACGATAAACATATTGGTGGTGTTTTTTATTTATTTTTAAGAGGAATGAATGGGAATAACCAGCAAGGCATTTATCAAACACGGTTGGAAAAAAAGCATGTTTTAGAAATGGATGCATTATTTTCAGGTAAAGATAGAGCAAAAGATTCAATGGAGCAAACTGCCTTGGGTCTTGGTCAAGAAGATCAGTATGACTTATTTTAATAGCAAAAAAACCGTATCAACCCCATTGTCTAACCGTGATCATATCGATTTGCCAGATGTGGTCTCTGCCAAAGAATTAATTTCAAGATGGCGTAATGCTGGTGTAATTAGAGCGATTGATGAGCAATGGATTGTCTCTTTAATGGGGCATGCAAAAGAAACGGATGCAGCCACCTTATTAGCGGGTGTTCTATGCAGTGCGTATTTAGGTATGGGACATGTTTGTGTTTATCTAGAAAAGGTATTTCAAGAGGCTTTTGTAGGAACATCAAAAGAGGATAAACAAATCTGGCAAGATGTGTTGGCTTTTGAAGGTATTGGTTCTGTCTATGAATGGACTCAAAGGGTGTCTCAATCGTCTCTCGTAGACACGTTAAAGGCTTTATCATCTCAACCCTCTGTTATTGAAAAAAAGCCATTGGTTTTAAGCCACGGTCGACTTTATTTAAGCCGATATTTTTACTATGAAGAAACGGTTTATCAGTTCTTAAGAAAGTCTGCTGAAGCTGAAGTGTTAACAGTTGAAAAAAACTGGTTGGACGAACTGTTTTCTTCTCCAATAAATACGGCAGAACAAAATAATACGGTTCAAAATAATCAAGTTGATTGGCAAAAAGTTGCAGTGGCATCCGCTGCGGCACAAAAGTTTTCTATCATCAGTGGTGGCCCAGGTACGGGTAAAACAACAACGGTTATTAAGCTATTAGCGTTATTGGTACAGCAGGCTAACAAAGCGCAACGCAGTCTAAACATAAAGTTGACCGCTCCTACTGGAAAAGCGGCCGCGAGATTAACTGAGTCCATTAGCAAAGCTAAGAAAAGTCTTCCAGTAGATTTAAACATTAAAAATGCCATACCAGAGCGTGCATCAACCTTACATCGACTTTTAGGTGCGAACTTTGGTCGCAGTGAATTTACCTTTAACTCGGCTAATCCGCTTCATTTGGATGTTTTATTAGTGGATGAGGTATCAATGGTTGATTTACCTATGATGGCCAAACTTGTTGATGCGCTTCCATCTCATGCTCGATTAATCTTATTAGGTGATAAAGATCAATTGGCTTCAGTTGAGGCAGGCGGGGTTTTAGGTGATTTGACGGCAGGCATTGATGACGTCCATTTTTCTCCAGATTGGGCGAACTATTTAACTCATATGTTGGGTTATGACTTTTCTTCATACGTTAGAGCAGAATACAACGCTCAATGGATGAGTCGTCATTTGACCCTATTAAGGAAAAGTTATCGCTTTGATGGTAACAGCGGTATTGGGCTATTAGCCAATGCCGTCAATCAAGGCGATGAAAAACAAGCCATTTATTGTCTTCATCATTCACCAGATGAGAGTATTCAGTGGCATCCAATTTCTATTGATGAACCCAATGCTCAAAAATTAGACATTAGTGAATTAGGAAAAGGTTATGCCGAGTACTGGCAAGGTGTGCGCTCAAATTTATCTATTGAATCTCTTTTTGCGTTATTTTCGAAATATCAGGTATTGTGTGCTGTTCGTCAGGGTGAATCTGGTGTTGAGGCCATTAATGAATCCTTGTGCCAGTACTTTTTCCAAAGAGGATATTTAAACCTGAACCATACATGGGAGGCAGGGAAAGCTATCATGGTTCGTCGTAATGATCCTAGTTTAGGGCTTTTTAATGGAGACATTGGTATTTGTATGCCAGAAACATTAAATGGTTCTACTCAGACGACTACAATGAGAGTCTGGTTTCAGTTAAGTGATGGTTCCATTAAAGGCTTTTTACCAAGCCGGTTGAGTGATTATGAATGGGTTTACGCTATGACAGTGCATAAGTCCCAAGGATCAGAGTTTGATCGAGTCGTGCTGGTTCTTCCTGAAAAAAACAGTCCTGTTTTGACCAAAGAATTATTGTATACCGGAATAACTAGGGCCAAAGAGGCGTTTTCTATATGGGGTAATGAAGAGACGCTACGGTTTGCGATTAACAACAAAGTAACAAGATTGTCAGGGTTAAAGGATAAACTTTGGTCAATATTTGATTAATCAATAGAATCTTAAGTTGAGTAATTGAACTTTTTCAGAGAGTCCCAATTATTTTAAGTAGAGTCTGATTTTTGAAAGCAGATTATTATGTTAGTGTAGGCATCAAATTTTATTTGTGAGTTAAGTAGGAACACATGACGAAAGAGATTGTTTTAACAGGCATTACGACGACAGGCACGCCTCATTTAGGTAATTATGTAGGCGCAATTCGTCCATCAATTGAAGCAAGTCGTATTGATAGTAATGAAACGTATTTTTTTCTGGCAGATTTTCATGCATTAATAAAATGCCATGATCCAGCTAGAGTTCAACAATCTCGTTTGGAAATTGCAGCCACTTGGCTAGCTTGTGGATTAGATCCTGAAAAAGCGACTTTCTACCGTCAATCTGATATTCCAGAAATTGCGGAACTAAATTGGTTGCTTACCTGCGTGACTGGTAAAGGTTTAATGAATCGCTCTCATGCATATAAAGCTGCGGTAGATGAAAATGTATCGGCCGATCAAGATGCGGATTATGGTATTACCATGGGGCTATTTTGCTATCCTGTGTTAATGTCGGCTGATATTTTAGCTTTCAACGCAAAAAAAGTGCCTGTAGGCCGAGATCAAATCCAGCATATTGAAATGGCGCGTGACATTGCTGGACGTTTTAATCACATTTTTGGACAACACTTTGTATTACCAGAAGCGGTAGTCGGGGATGAAACGTCTTTGCTAAAGGGCTTAGACGGTCGAAAAATGAGTAAGAGTTATAACAATACTATTCCTCTTTTTGAAGGTGAAAAGAAACTGAAAAAAGCCATTAATAAGATTGTAACCAACTTATTAGAACCGGGTGAACCGAAAGATCCAGAAGGTTCAACAGTATTTGAAATCTATCAAGCTTTTGCAACACCAGAGCAAACGGCTGAAATGCGACAAAAGTTTGCCGATGGCATTGCTTGGGGTCAAGCTAAGAAAGAGTTGTTTGAGTTGGTTAATAGTGAATTATCAGAAGCTAGAGAAAAATATAATGAATTAATGGCTTCACCTGAAGTTGTTGAAGAAATTCTTCAAGCTGGGGCTAAAAAAGCACGTGCTCGTGCTCAAAGTTTGTTGAAAGAATTAAGAAAATCCGTTGGATTAGTGAATTTTAATTAGTTGGAGTTAGTTATGAAATCAAGTGTTTATGCTTTGATTGTCGCCTTTGCACTCTCGTTGGGCTTTGGCGGCTATAGTAGTGATGTTGAGGCCAAGAAGTTTGGTGGCGGTAAAAGTTTTGGTAAGAGTTTTTCTACTTCAAAACAAACAGCGGCTCCTGCTTCTACTGGAAAAACTTCAGGTAATGCTGCCGCAGGCACAAATAAAAAGAGTGGTTTTTTAGGTGGTTTGGGTGGCGGCTTGTTAGGTGGTCTATTAGTTGGTGGTTTATTTGCAACCCTATTTGCTGGTGGCGCATTTGAAGGTTTTGCATTCGGCGATATATTATTGTTTGCCGTTGTTGGATTCTTGATATACAAGTTTTTTATTGCCCCCAAACGTCGTCAAGCTGCTCAAGCCGCAGGCATGGGTGCACAGGACAACCAAATGTTCCGTAATATGAATCAACCGGAACAAGGTGGCCAAAGCACAGGCGGTTTTGGTGGGCAGTCATCAGCTCCAGCAATGCAGTTCCCTCCTGGCTTTAATGCGGAAGCATTTGTTAATGATGCAACGAATCATTATAAAGCACTTCAAGTTGCTTGGGATGAGAATAATTTTGATGAGATTCAAGATTATGTCTCTCCTGAACTCTATAACCTTTTAAAAGAAGAACGTAATAAGTTAGGTACAGATAAGCCAAAAACAGAAGTGGTTTCTGTAACGGCTAACTTAGTTCGTGGGGAATATATTGGTTCAATTGCTTCTATTAGTTTAGAGTTCACTGGATGGATTAAAGAAGGTGAGCATACTACTGATACGAAAGAATTATGGCATTTAGAAAAAAGTATGACAGATGCGAATTCTAATTGGACTATCGTAGGAATAGAACAAGATAACTAATTGTTACTTAAAAAAATAAGGTAAATCTGCTAACTTTTCGCTAAACTATGTATAACCGCTAGTGAAATTGGTTAGCAAATTTACTCTCTTAAACAGAATCAAAACGGATGTAAGCCATGTCTGAGATTGCAACAATTAAAGATTCCAGCAAAACCGTGGTGGAAAGCAAAAAAGGTGAGTTACTTCAGTATCTAACTTTTAAGCTTATTGATGAAACGTATGGTATTAATGTAATGCAAATTAAAGAAGTTTTGCGTTACAGTGAAATCGCACCTGTCCCAGGGGCGCCTGCTTATGTATTAGGCATTGTGAACCTTCGTGGTAATGTTGTAACTGTTGTGGACACTCGTGTTCGTTTTAGCTTACCTGAATGTACCATTACTGATAACACTCGAATTATCATTATTGAGCATGAAGGCGAACAAGTTGGCCTTTTGGTTGATGCAGTACAAGAAGTATTCTACTTGTATCAAGGTGAAATTGAGCAAAGCCCAAGTGTTGGTAATGATGAAGCTTTGATGTTTATTCAAGGTGTTTATCAGAAAGAAGAAGAACTTGTTATTTTGCTTGAACTTGATCGTATGTTCGAAAGAAATGATGCCTTAGGAATTGAAGCAATGTAATTTGAACATTGTCTAATTTCTATGTGATGAAATAATTAAAAAGCCAACGAAAGTTGGCTTTTTAATGCGCGAAATAACTCAATAATGACTGAGCTATTTAATGGCTAGCGCTCCCAGTAGCTTTCTTCAAGGCTATCTTCTTTTTCTGGTAACCCTTTTGAAAGTCGAGGGGCATTTTGAGCAAGAATTTCGTAACTGACTCGATTGGAGTATTTACAAATCTGTGCGAAGGAGGAATAGGCTAAGTAGTTTATCCGATGTTTGCTAGATTGAGGTACAACATCTTTATGGAAATTGTTGGCAGCAATATCGTGTAATAAAGCAGATAAAGCGCCATCACCTGCCCCGTTAGTGTTTTTTATTTTTTCAGGGCCACCCATGTAAGGGTCAATATGAGAAAAGACTTTAATAGGCTCATCACACTCTTTTTCCGAAATAGGACGACTAAATTCATAGGCATTAAAATCTTCAAGTAAACCGGACTTAATAGGATTAGATGTTTTACGTTTAGACGCTTCATCTGCATAACCGCATAAATACAAACCATTAGGACCAGCTGTTAGTAAAACCATATCAACATATTCTAATGCCGCATTGGCCGCTAATAGTGGGTCTTTATGCCCTGTTAATGCTTCAGCTTCAAGCTCATTCATTGCCAAAATATCGACGTACTCATTTATGATGTCCATCAATTCAGAGTGATTTTCGGTGACTAAGTGCTGCGTTCCTAATGACATCACTACAGGTATACAGTGCTTTTGGGCATATTCTAATGATTGAGTTAAGGCTTTTTTAATGGGTTTTCCATGGTGTCTTATTGGGTAAGCACAGGTTACAAATGCGGAAGCACCAGCAATAATATCTTCAGGAATATTGTCTTCATTTAATTCATCCATGTCGCCAGGTGCAATAGCAAAGGTACGTTCACCATCTGGCGTTATTAGTGTAATACCACGTCCAATGTCCCCTGAAACGCCCTGTAAGTGATTCATGTCTACTTTACTACTAGTATGGCAAATGTAGTGGTAAGCAGGTGAGCCCAGTTTGATATTGGATGACATTACACCAAGAAGGACAGATTTATCATCGGCTAGAACTGAGTAATTATGCAGCGTATTACCAATGGTTCCGCCGGCAAAATGGTCTGAGATACAGCCCTTTTCTACTAATTCACTATAAATTTTTGTGGCAACCTGATGATCTACTAAGTTTGATAAACCTTTAGTGATATTATAGCGCTCTAAAAATTCATCACCTACGCTTGCAACAACATCAACTATGGTTTCATCTAAACCAACAATGTAAGTATCTTTATCTGGCCGAACTTCGGAAAACGGTAAGATAGGTTTGGATTGCGAAACGGGAAAATAATGTTTGAGTTTTCTTCGGCCGGGAAATTTCATTAGTTGATGGAGCTCGTTAAAAATAGAATGAAGTATTTTATCAAAGTATTGATTACTACAAACAGTAAGATTTTATAAAAAGTGAAATTTATGAATGAAATTCAGCTTGATCGTTACAGTAGACAGATATTATTAGCCAACTTTGACTATTTAGGACAACAAAGGCTACTTGATGCCCGTGTTTTGATAGTGGGTGTGGGTGGTTTAGGGAATATCGCGGCTTCGTATCTAGTAGCTGCAGGAATAGGCCACCTTGTTTTAGTTGATGATGATGTGGTTGAAAATAGTAATTTGCAGCGTCAAGTGCTTTATCGAGAAGACAATGTAGGACAAAAGAAAGTCCATGCAGCAAAGCAACAATTGGCTGCATTGAATTCATCAAGCCGTTTAGAGGTAATCGATCAACGTTTGTCTGAAGATGAACTTGCGAAACAAATTGAGCAAGTTGACTTAGTACTGGATTGCACAGATAACATTACCATCCGTCAACAGATTAATCGTTTTTGTTATCATCATAAAACGCCTTTAGTGAGTGCGGCGGCGATTCGCTGGGAAGGTCAAATTATTAGCTTTCGCTTTGATCAAAATGCCACCCCTTGCTATCAATGTTTGTACCCTAATCTCTCCTCAGAAGCATTAAATTGCAGTCAATCTGGTATTATTAGCCCGGTTGTGGGCAGTATAGGTGTGCTGCAATCATTAGAAGCATTAAAAATAATTAGTCAATGTGGCCAGGTAAAACATGGGCTATTAAAACTATTTGATGGTTTTAACGGGCAATGGCGGGAATTAAAATTGACCTCAGATCCAAAATGTAAAGTTTGTCAGGCACATTGATTCTTTATAGTTAGTCCCTATTTACCCTATAGAAATAATTCGTCCTGTTTTTGGCTGCGGTTTGATACAATGCGCGCCAAATAGGAAAACCAGTAGGCTTTTCTCTCTGGTCCGTTTAATAATTTAGGAGTGATGTAAATGAGCGAAGTTAAACACGCTAAGTTAATGATTCTTGGTTCTGGCCCTGCGGGTTACACAGCAGCAGTTTATGCCGCTCGTGCCAATTTAAACCCTGTAATGGTTACAGGTATGCAAATGGGTGGACAGTTAACGACAACAACAGATGTTGATAACTGGCCGGGAGATGATCTAGGTGTTCAAGGTCCTGAATTAATGGAGCGTATGCGTAAACACGCGGAGCGTTTTGAAACAGAAATAATTTTTGATCACATTCACAAAGTAGATTTAGAAAACCGTCCATTTCGTCTTGAAGGCGACAAGGTATATACATGTGATTCTTTGATCATTTCTACTGGTGCAAGTGCTCAGTATTTAGGTATGGAAAGTGAAGCTAAGTACATGGGGCAGGGCGTTTCTGCTTGTGCGACATGTGATGGTTTCTTCTATAGAAATCAAGATGTTGTTGTTGTCGGCGGTGGTAATACAGCGGTTGAAGAAGCTCTTTATCTATCCAATATTGCTAAAACAGTAACGGTTATTCACCGTCGTGATAAATTCCGCTCTGAGAAAATTCTGTCTGATAAATTGTTAGATAAAGCAGAAAAAGGCAATGTGAAAATCGAATGGTTTACTGAGCTTGATGAAGTTTTAGGTGACGCTGGCGGTGTTACAGGTGTTCGAGTTAAAAACAATCAAACTGGTGAATTAAAAGAAATTTCCGCTGCGGGATTGTTTGTGGCTATCGGTCATAAACCAAATACGGATATTTTTGAAGGGCAACTGGATATGAAAGATGGGTATATTAAGATCCAATCTGGATTAGAAGGAAATGCAACACAAACAAATATACCTGGCGTGTTTGCTGCGGGTGATGTTTGCGATCATATCTATCGTCAAGCAGTTACTTCTGCAGGAACCGGCTGTATGGCAGCATTAGACGCTGAACGTTTCTTAGATTCTATGGAATAATAAGAGTTTAGAGAAAAAATTCTTATAGAAAGTGTAGACGAAAAAAAACCTCATTTAAAAATGACCCTCAATAGTAGATTTCTATTATTGAGGGTTTTTTATTTAGACGAGATTTTTATCTTTGTTAGATAAGGTAATGATTATTGAGCGTTGTAAGCTTCAATACCTTCAACAATAATGGCTTTTGCAGCGGCTGCATCTGCCCATCCTTCAACTTTTACCCACTTATTCTTTTCAAGTGTTTTGTAGTTTTCAAAGAAGTGTTCAATTTGATTACGTAGTAATTCAGGAACATCGTTCATATCTTGTACATCAGAATAAATTGTTGTTAATTTATCGTGAGGAACAGCAAGTAATTTAGCGTCTGTACCAGCTTCATCTGTCATATTTAATACAGCAACTGGACGGCAGCGAATAACAGAGCCTGGTACTACTGGATGAGGTGTTACCACAAGCACATCCACCGCATCACCGTCGTCAGCCAATGTGTTATTAATATAACCGTAGTTAGCTGGGTAAAACATAGGTGCGGCCATGAAACGGTCAACTAAAAGTGCGTCCATGTCTTTATCAATTTCATATTTTACAGGAGAGCTTTGCGCTGGGATTTCAATCGTTACATAGATATCGTTTGGTACGTCTTTGCCTGCAGGAATGTTCGAATAGCTCATTATGTTCTCTTCCAATGGATTAAAAATTTAACGCATTATAAAAGCACATTGAACCCGATGCTAGGTGGTTAGGTTTATAGTTTAGGGATATTATGCATTTTTTCTTAAAAAAGAGTGCAAAAAAGTACCCATAAACGACTTAACTTATTGCTTTCTTTCTAGATTTAGCTAGTCTTAGGGTATGATCAAAATTTAGGCGTGAGAATTGAGATGACAAAATCAGAGTTGATAGAGTTGCTTATTGATCAGCAGTCACACCTTCCTGTTAAGGATGTGGAATTGGCGGTGAAAGCGATATTGGAACATATGTCTGAAGCATTGGCTTATGGTGAGCGGATTGAAATACGTGGTTTCGGCAGTTTTTCCTTGCATTATCGAGCACCACGAATTGGTCGTAATCCTAAAACAGGAGATTCTGTTGAATTGGATGCGAAATACGTTCCTCATTTTAAACCAGGTAAAGAATTGAGAGAGTTGGTAAATGATCCGAATGCAGATCTGACAGAACTCAACTAAATTTGCCTTTTACCTCGAATTTTTAAGCTGATCACGGCATAATGACCTCATTAATTTTGTGGTGGGTCTTCTCATGTTAAAGTGGTTATACCGTATTATTGGTGCATTGATTCTTTTTACCTTACTTGTCATTGGTGTATTTTTTGCTGTTCGTAATCCTCAATTAATTCGCCTTGATTTTGTTATTTGGCAATCTCCGGAATTTAGCATCGCTCTTTATTTAATCTTAGCGTTTGCGTTAGGGGCTATTGTGGCTTTGGTTTCTAGCTCTGTCGTTATCCTAAGATCTGATCGAAACGTTCGATTACTTAAAAAACGTCTTACAAAAACTCAAACGGAATTGGATGACCTTCGTAAAGACTCCATTACTAAAGAGCTTGATGTGAGCGAGGAGTAATGGGTTGATTGATGTAGGCTTATTTGCTGTCCTTTTCGTTGCCTTGGCCCTTGGCTGGTTTTTAGGCAACCGAAAACCAAAGGAAGCAAAAAAAGTTACAGACAAAGGAATACCGAAAGATTATTTTAGGGGGTTAAATCATTTATTAAATGATCAACACTCTGAGGCAATAGATGCTTTTGTCGATTCACTACAAGTCAATTCTGAGACGTTTGAAATACATCTCACAATAGGTAATTTATTTCGCAAAAAAGGCGAAATTCAAAAAGCCATTAACGTTCATCAAAATTTATTATCACGGCCTGAGATCAGCCCAAGGGAAATGCGTCTAGTCCAACTTGAGCTGGCTAGCGACTTTATGTCTGCTGGTTTATTAGATCGCGCGGAACGTCTGTTATTAAATATTGCTGGATCTAATACAGAATTTCAACCGATGATATTAACCTTGTTGGTTGATCTGTATGAGTTTGAACAAAGTTGGGATAAGGCCATTCAGATTGGCACGCAGCTTAATATTATTAAAAACAATGATAAAATATCTAAACGATTGGCTCACTATCATTGTGAAATTGCCCAATCAATGCAGAATAAAGAACAGCTACAAAAGGCTTACGAACATTATATCTCCGCATTAAATGTTGATGAAAAATGTGTTCGGGCCAGTATTGGCTCTGCTGGTGTGCTTGTAGAGCAACAAAGGTTTAGGGAAGCAATAAAAGACCTAAAACAAGTAGCGATTCAAGATAAAGAATTTATACCCGTTATATTACCTCAATTAAAAGAGTGTTATGACAAGGTGTGGAGTTCAGGAGGGTATTTAAAATTCCTGACAGAACAAAATAAACTCCGTCCTTCAGCTTCTTTGATGATGGAAATTGCTCATCACTATGCGAAAGATGACCTTCATTATGCGGAGAGGTTTTTAATTGAGCAATTACAATTGCATCCAACAATTAAAGGTTTTAAAGAATTAATTAGAATGCAATTGGACACCTCTCAAGGCCAAAACAGTGAGCATCTACAAGTTATTTTTGAGCTGATAGAACATTTGGCTCAAGTAAAACACAAATACCTATGTCGTCAATGTGGCTTTTCAGGCCATCAACTGCATTGGCAGTGTCCAAGTTGTAAAAACTGGGGCACAGTAAAACCGATTCATGGATTAGAAGGCGAGTAACTAAGTCGACCTACTTATTTCAAATCTATAAAAAGTTTAGAACCACCTATATAAAATCAGAGGAAACATAATGTCCTGCCAGTCTCCCATCGTTGTTGCATTAGATTACCCTACTTTAGAAGATGCAATGAAAATGGCACAACGCCTTGACCCATCCCAGTGCCGAGTTAAAGTTGGAAAAGAGTTGTTTACTCGTGTTGGTCCTGCAATTTTAGATGAATTACATACATTAGGCTTCGATATTTTCCTTGATTTAAAGTTCCATGATATTCCTAATACGGTCGCCAATGCAGTCTCTGTAGCGGCTCGATCTGGTGTATGGATGGTAAACGTCCATGCTTCTGGTGGCCGAAAAATGATGGAAGCATCGGCCAATGCATTGCAGTCAATTCAAGGCGCAAATACTTTATTAATTGCTGTTACTGTTTTAACGAGTATGGATCAGCAAGACTTAAGCGAGATTGGTATAGATTTGTCTCCACAAGAGCATGTACAAAGGTTGGCTGGTTTGGCTCAGTCTTCAGGTATGGATGGTGTTGTATGTTCTGCTCAAGAATCCTCTGTGTTGTCGCAAACGCTTGGGAAGGACTTCTGCCTTGTTACTCCTGGAATTCGACCTGTAGGCAGTGCTCAAGGTGATCAGAAGCGTATTATGACCCCGGCCGAAGCAATGCAAGCAGGAAGCCATTACTTAGTTATGGGCAGACCAATTACTCAAGCAAATGATCCTATTAGTGTCCTTCGTAGCGTTAATGCTGAGTTAGGCGTTAGTCTATAGAAAGTGTTGTTGTAAAACGGAGTTAGGGGCTTGTTTCCTTCGTTAAACTTCCTTATGATTTATTAACAGCTTACAAGGAGTAAGCTGTTTACCCATTAATAATCTTTTAGTTGAAAGTTATTATTGGGCTAATGGAAGTCATTCAATATACGATAAAAGGAGTTTATCTATGTCTAATTTAATATCTATGTTTTCCGCTCAATCATTTGTTATCAAAATACGCCAATTATGTGTATTACTTATGTCTGTTCTGGCTCTAAATGCTTATGCCGTTACCCCTTTGGATATTAATACCGCAACGGTGGATCAGCTTTCTGCTGTTTTATCAGGTGTGGGGGAAGCAAAAGCAAAAGCCATAGTGGATTTTCGGGATCAAAATGGGCTTTTTGAAACAGTTGAGGATCTGGTGAAAGTGAAGGGAATTGGCACCGCTTTGCTTGATAAAAACCGAGCTTTTATTCGGGTAAATAACAGTCAGCAAACGTTAATGGATGAAGGTAAGCAATCAACTGAGTCATAGTGCAACATCAATGCTAAAGGAAGGGGCGAATAAGTCCTCTTGCCTCAGCATGTGGATAAAAGCCTGCTATTCGAGGCGAGTATCGAATGAGAATAGCTGGCCTATTTTCGAGATGCTCAACAAAGAAGACAGGCTTTTAGACCATGCCCTGCGGGTCTTCCAGAGAAAACGTCACATTGCTTTACGACTCTTTGAAAGGTATTAACATTCCGGCAGAATCGTGCCTTATTTGACGATTTCTCTAAAAGACTGAGGCTTAGTAGACTTATTCGCACCTTCCCTAGTGTGTTAATGCTTGGACTGCTTGGACTGCTTGGTGCTGTGTAAGGTAAACATTACCACTTAAATGTTGAATTAAATCTGAATGCTGTAACTTGTCCATAACAGGGCCTTTTACCTCTGAAAGATGCAACCTTATATTTGCTGACTGTAGACGATCAGAAATGGCCTCTAAGCTTTCTAAAGCACTGGCATCAATCATATTTACGGCAGTACACATTAAAATAACATCGGTAATGCATGTTCCTTCGGCAACCTTGGCTACTACCTTGTCTTCTAATACTCTAGCGTTAGCAAAATACAAACTCTCATCGACTCTGAGTGTTAATATTGCTGCATGCGTTTCAACATCAAAGCGTTCCACGTTCCTGAAATGCTCTGTCCCCGAAACCTGCCCCACCACTGCAATATGAGGGTGACTGGTATGCCATAAAAACATCAAAATCGATACGCCCACTCCTGTCATAATACCAATCTCAACGCCATAGAGTAGAACGACAATAATTGTACCTATCATTGCTGCAGAGTCCTGTTTAGAGTAATTCCACACGTCTTTAATGGCTTTAAAATCTACTAAAGAGAGAACGGCAACAATAATAGTGGCTGCTAATACCGCTTTTGGCAGAAAATAGAACAGGGAAGTAAAGAAGGTTAAGGCTATTAAAATAAATAGGGCGGAAAAAACGCCCGTCATAGGTGTTTTGGCTCCAGCATCGAAACTTACAACGGAACGAGAAAACCCACCTGTTACAGGGAAGCCTGAGCTGAGAGCTGAAGCAATGTTTGCGCTTCCTAAACCAATGAGTTCTTGATTAGGATAAATACTTTGACGTTTTTTTGCTGCGAAAGACTGAGCAACTGATACAGATTCAACAAAACCAACAATACTAATGAGCGCAGCAGAAGGCAGTAAGAGAATTATTTGATCATAAGTGAATTCAGGTAACTTCAATGCTGGGAAGCCAGTAGGAACAGAACCTACGATGCTAATTCCAATAGTATCCAGGGCAAACATAGCTACAACTGATGTGGATAAAATAACCACAATAACAGGCCCTGTTTTACTCAAAAGAGCAGCAACAGGTTTTTTTATTCCTATCTTGAGTAAAAATGTCGTGAAATGGAATCTGAGTAAAAGCAATGTAGAAATAGAGGCAATGCCTAAAACAAGCGTTGGCATATGCGTGTATGAAATTTGATTAAGGATCGAAGGTATTATGTCGATTAAGGCATGCCCTTCAAGAGGAATACCTAAAATATGCTTCAATTGGCTAATGGCTATGACAATCGCCGAGGCAGTAATAAAACCTGATATGACTGGGTGGCTTAATAAATTGGCTAAGAAACCTAATTTTAGTACCCCAAGAGCAAGCAGAAAAAGCCCAGAAATACCTGATAATAATATTGCTGTAGTGATGTACTCATCGCTGCCTGGAACAGCAAAATTTGCCACGGCTGCGGCCGTCATCATAGAGACAACGGCCACTGGGCCAACTGCTAACGTTCTACTTGAGCCAAATATGGCGTAGGCTATTAATGGTAGAATGCTAGCATACAGACCCATAGATGGTGGTAATCCTGCCAACATTGCATAAGCTAAGCTTTGCGGAATCAACATAATGGTTACCACAAGACTGGCTAACAAGTCAGCGCTGATCTCGTGCTTATTATATGTTTTAAGCCATCTAGCTGCTGGTATCCACTGCTCTAAAGTCTTCATAAAGCCTCAATAACTGTCATCAAACTAGATTGATAGGTGTTTTTATATAAGAAACACCATTCTTTTCTGCTGGTGGCATGTTTCCTGCTCTCATATTAATTTGTACAGAAGGCCAAATTAATTTAGGCATAGACAGTGTGGCGTCTTTCTGTGTTCGCATTAAACAAAACTCAGCTTCATTAATACTTTGATTGACATGAAGGTTGTATTGCTTTTGCTGTTTAACCGTTGATTCCCATGCAAACACATCTCTGTTGGCCGCTTTGTAATCATGGCAAGTGAAGATGCGTGTTGTATCTGGCAGGGATAGAATTTTTTGAATCGATTGATACAGTGTTGCAGCGTCACCGCCGGGGAAATCACAACGGGCTGTACCAAAATCGGGCATGAATAACGTATCTCCTACAAAACAAGCATCTTCTATAACGTAAGATACACAGGCCGGAGTGTGGCCCGGTGTATGGAGAACGGTAAACGTTAAGTCTCCAAGGGCTAGGGTGCTACCTTCGGATACTAAGATGTCGAATTGTGAGCCATCACGTAAAAAGTCACTTTCAACATTTAATAAGTCGCCAAATGCAGTTTGAACTTGAGTAATGTTATGGCCAATAACAATTTGCCCTCCAAGTTGCTTTTTCAAGTAAGGTGCAGCAGACAAGTGATCAGCATGGACATGGGTTTCCATAATCCATTTAAGTGTTAGACCTTCAGTATTAATTAAATGAATTAACTGGTCTGCTGATGTGGTCGATGTACGGCCTGATGCCTGATCAAAATCTAAAACAGAATCAATAATTGTGCATTCTTTCGTAATGGGGTGACTGATGAGGTACGTTACAGTGAAGGTCGCTTCATCGAAGAAAGAGTGTATCAATGGAGAAGATGTTGCTTTCATAATAAACCTATATTTAGTTATAACGATATTCCTTTATGTTATATGGTATTTTAATAAATAGGAAATGCTTTAGCATCTAAGATTGCAGTTATGAGTGAAATTTTTTCTATAGTAAGAAGCAACCCTAATAGGTTTACTGAATATAAGGGCAGGGTTTTTACTGTTTAAAAAGACAGTATTTTGATAAAGTTTTTGTTAAGCTTATTTCATCGTCAAATTTAATTATTAGGAAACTGTCGTGTCGAACGAGTTTAATCTGGTCTCTTCTTACTCTCCTGCTGGGGATCAACCTGCTGCCATTGAAAAATTAGTAAGTGGTGTTGAGTCTGGTTTGGCGCATCAGACGTTATTAGGGGTAACAGGTTCTGGTAAAACCTATACGATTGCTAATGTCATTTCTAAAGTAAAACGGCCAACTATTGTGATGGCCCATAACAAAACTCTAGCGGCCCAACTCTATGGCGAGTTCAAAGAGTTTTTTCCACATAATGCAGTCGAATATTTTGTTTCCTATTATGATTACTATCAGCCCGAAGCCTATGTAGCAGCATCCGATACCTTTATTGAAAAAGATGCATCGGTGAATGAACATATAGAGCAAATGCGTTTATCTGCGACCAAAGCATTACTTGAAAGGGAAGATGTTATCATCGTGGCAACTGTCTCGGCCATATATGGATTGGGAGATCCTGAATCTTACTTGAAGATGATGCTTCACCTTGATCGCGGAGAACGTATCGATCAGAGAGACGTGCTGCGTCGCTTAGCCGAGTTGCAGTATGTACGTAATGATATGGTGTTTGAGCGGGGTAATTTTAGGGTCAGAGGTGATGTTATCGAAGTATTCCCTGCTGACTCTGAAGATACCGCTGTACGCATTGAATTATTTGATGATGAAGTTGAGCAACTTTCCTACATAGACCCACTGACGAACAAAACCCTGCGTAAAGTCCCACGCATTACTATCTATCCTAAGACTCATTATGTGACGCCAAGAGAAACTATTTTAGAAGCTGTTGAGCGGATTAAAGTAGAGCTTGATGAAAGGCTTACTCAATTAAAATCACTTGATAAATTGGTTGAGTTACAAAGGTTAGAACAACGAACTCGATACGACCTTGAGATGATGCAAGAGCTAGGTTATTGCTCTGGTATTGAAAACTATTCCCGCTATCTATCAGGCCGTCCTGAAGGGGCTCCACCTCCAACTTTGTTTGATTACCTGCCTGATAATGCTTTATTAGTGGTCGATGAATCCCATGTTACTGTGCCACAGTTAGGCGCAATGTATAAAGGTGACCGTTCAAGAAAAGAGAATCTAGTGGAATACGGCTTTCGCTTACCTTCTGCTCTAGATAATCGACCTATGCGTTTTGAAGAATGGCAAAAAATGAAGCCTCAAACCATTCTAGTTTCTGCGACTCCAGGCAAGTATGAAGCTGAGCATCAAGACTGGGTTGTGGAACAAATTGCACGTCCAACAGGGTTAGTTGACCCTGAAATTGAGATAAGACCTGTTGCAACTCAAGTCGATGATCTTCTTTCTGAGATTAACTTAAGATTGCCGAAAAAAGAACGAATATTAGTGACAACCCTAACAAAGCGTATGGCAGAAGATTTAACCGATTATTTGCATGAGCATGGTATTCGAGTGCGTTATCTGCATTCAGGTATTGATACCGTTGAACGGGTTGAGATCATTCGCGATCTACGCTTAGGAGAGTTTGATGTCTTGGTAGGCATCAACCTTTTACGTGAAGGTTTGGACATACCAGAAGTAAGTTTAGTTGCTATATTAGACGCAGATAAAGAAGGGTTCTTGCGTTCAGATCGATCATTAATTCAAACAATTGGTCGTGCCGCAAGGAACCTGCATGGTCGTGCTATTCTTTACGCAGATCGAATAACGGGGTCGATGGATAGAGCAATTAACGAAACCAATCGTCGACGAGAAATGCAAATTGCCTTTAATTTAGAGAACAACGTTACCCCTAAAGGTATCTCTAAATCTGTTGAAGACATTATGGAAGGGGCTTATAACCCCGGTGCTGGTAAAAGCCGTACTCAGAAAACGAAAAAAGTGGCTGAAATGGAAGCCGACTATAAAGTTGAAACAATGGATGATGTTGCCGATGTTCGAAAAGCCATATTAACTCTAGAAAAAGAAATGGTGCTGGCATCCGAAGAATTGAAATTCGAACTGGCAGCGGGTTATCGCGATCAAATTCGTCAATTACAGAAGAAACTGAAAGACGTTGGGGCTTTTTAAGTGCTTTATTTAGGACGCTGTTTTATCCAGCGTATAGTATTAAATAGAACTTGAGGCCTTTTCACAGCTACTACGCTTGCTAATACTTTGTTAAAAACAGACTCAAAATGCATATTTATAACTCATAAACTCCGCTTTTTCGTCTGTTTTTACTTCGTCTGTTTTGCCTTGTCGTATTAGATTCGAGATAGCGGGTTTTAAGAATGATTAACTTGACCTGTTAACCCAACCACAACCAGAAATAAGGTCAATAAGTCTAATAAATTCAAAATGTTAAAAAAACTGGAAACAATACTTGCTAAGCCTGAAACAATGAGTATAATTTCCCGCACAAAGTTTATAGGACTATAGCTCAGTTGGTTAGAGCGCTACCTTGACATGGTAGAGGTCGGCGATTCGAATTCGCCTAGTCCTACCACTTTAAACTTATTAAAAATCAAGGGTTTACATTTATTTGTAAGCCCTTTTTTTGTTTTTGTTATTTCAAATGTATTTCTTACGTTACCTCTTTTTAATAAATGCTAAATCATTAAAAATCATCGATTACTAACTCGTCACTGAATTAAACTTGGTTGGGTTATTGTACGTTATAGAGATATTCAAACGATCAAGTCGAATCCAAACGCGTCTAAAGAAATAATCAACGCTTAGAAGCCTATCTAGCAGAGAAACCGAGTCGCTGATGGTCCTAAACAGATAAGCGGATTTTGAGATGGTATCAACGGACAATGGTTTATCAACAGAGTCGAGCATGTTATCTCTAAAAGCGGCGGCTACAGCTCAAGCCTTAATTGTCAGATGGTATGAAGATCAGTAGTGAGAGATCAATCAGATACATACTCACACTGAAACTAAGAGGAGTTTGTATTATGTGAAAGCGCTCAATCTTCAACTAGGAAGCGTTGGGTGACCTGTTAAAATCCGTGATCGACAAACGGTAGAAATAGCTCAATAAGATACGCTCAAACTACGGTTAGAAGGTGTTGAGTGTCCAGTCAACGTTATTTCTCCCATAAATACTATTTATAGAACCGTTTGTTCCAACGTGAATAGTGTCGCACTTCGGACTTGAATTCGGGCTTGGGAGCTATGCCAGCTAAAGCAGAAGTTATCGATTTTACTATTGATTATTTGAGCAAATTTGAACAGGCAATATCTGCATCTGAAAAACTTAAATCAAACAAATCAGATTCGGTTATTAAGGCAATGAAGAACAATTATCCAGGGTTATTGGGTGAAGAAGATTTAGTATTGAGTGCTAAGGTAAATACAGGCGAAATGAAGTGGTAATTGCTTAAGCAAGGTACGAATAAGTCTACTAAGCCCCTCAAATAAGGCTTCTCCATGAACAATAGAGAAGCCTTATTTTGTTTTCTATCATTTGCAGGGCAGAACTTCTAGCGAATCTGAATCTTGGTGTTTTTCTAGTTCTAAGAAAAATATCAATGCTACGGTAGAAGCTTCATAGCAAAGTTCTACCGTAAAAAGCATGACGAAATATTACTCTGAAATGTACTGGCTCAGGCCTTTACACGACTATGACGCTTGCTAATACTTTATTAAAAACAGACTCAAAATGCGCATTTATAACTCATAAACGCCGCTTTTTCGTCTGTTTTTGCTTCGTTTTATCATCGCTCATGACTTAGTGCAAAGCTCTCATTCTATTGAACTACAGATATATTTCATTTCTAAATAATCTTCAATTCCATACTTAGAACCTTCCCGGCCAAGACCCGACTGTTTCACACCGCCAAAAGGTGCGACTTCATTTGAAATCAAACCAGTATTATGACCAACCATGCCGTACTCTAAGGCTTCTGATACACGAATCATTCGAGCATGATCACGCGTAAAGAAATACGCCGCTAGGCCAAAAATAGTGTCATTGGCCATAGCAATGGCTTCTTCTTCCGTATCGAATGGGAAAAGAGGGGCAAGAGGACCAAACGTTTCTTCTTGAGCCACATTCATTTCAGGCGTTACGCCCGTTAGGATCGCTGGTGTGATAAGTAACCCACCCAAACGATCACCTCCTTGAATCAGGGTCGCTCCTTTACTAACAGCATCATTGATGTGCTCTTCTACTTTCAGAATGGCTTTTTCTTCGATCATAGGGCCAATGTCTGTGTCTGGTTCAACACCATTACCTACTTTTAACGCTTTTACTTTTTCAGTCAGTTTGGCAGCAAAGGTATCGTAAACACCACGTTGAACCAAAATACGATTTGCACAAACACAAGTTTGCCCCGCATTTCGGTATTTAGACGTCATGGCCCCTTCAACAGCTTTATCAAGGTCAGCATCGTCAAAGACTATAAATGGAGCGTTACCGCCTAATTCAAGGGAGACTTTTTTGATGGTGTCTGCACATTGCGCCATCAATAAACGGCCTACTTCAGTGGAACCAGTAAAAGACAGCTTGCTTACAACATTACTGTCAGTTAGCACTTTACCTATTTTGCTTGCGGAGCCTGTGACAATTTGGAATACACCTGCTGGAATACCCGCACGTTGAGCAAGTTCTGCGATTGCTAAGGCGGTAAGAGGTGTTAAATCAGCAGGTCGAACAATCATTGAACAACCTGCTGCCAAAGCCGGAGCTGCTTTACGCGTGATCATGGCAGCAGGAAAATTCCAAGGTGTAATCGCCGCGGTAACGCCGATAGGTTGACGAATAACCGTAAGTCGTTGGTCGGCTCGTGGTGCAGGAATAGTGTCGCCGTAAATACGTTTGGCTTCTTCCGCGAACCATTCAATAAAAGACGCTGCATAAGCAATTTCGCCTTTCGCTTCAGCTAACGGTTTACCTTGCTCAGACGTCATCAGTAAGGCTAAGTCATCAGAGTTTTCAAGCATTAACTCAAACCAACGGAGCAAAATAGCGGAACGCTCTTTAGCTGGTAAAGCGGCTCACTTTTTTTGTGCGATTTTAGAGGCTTCGATAACCTCAGGGATTTCTTCAGGAGAAAGGTGAGGAATCTCGATAATAGTTTCACCTGTTGCTGGATTAGTAACAGGGTGCGTGGTTTTTGCCTTTGCTTCAACCCACTCGCCATTGACTAAACAACGAGACTTAAGAAGGGACATATCCTTTAACATGAGTATCACCTATTTGTTGGTAAATAAAGTAAGTTATTCTTGTACTAATCACATCTCTATTATCAAATGTTCATCGATCAAAGTAAATAGGTTAACATGTTAACTAAATTTTTAATAATTAGATTACCCTATGAATATAAAATTATCGGTTGTTGGTAAAATTTTATAGCAAGTGGCATTCTATAAATGCGACAAATTAAAAAATAGATTTAGCCATTATTAATTAGCTCAAAGCTTTCCGGTTTTTGACTTCCGGAATGAATAAAAAATGTGGTTTAAGGCAAGGAGGGTGCGAATAAGCCCTCTTTTCTTTGCATGTAGAGAATAGTAGCTCATGACTTCATGCAAAGGTTTCACCTTGTTAAGATGGAATAGATAACGAAGAGACAAAGCGGTATGAAATCTAATAAAGCATTAATTCAATTAGAAAAAGAGCTCTCTTTACAAATTTCTAATGTGGTTCCCGTAACTCTCTGCGACACTTTAATTCGTCATTATGAAGAAAGAGTAGGAGATAAAGACGATGCGCTGGTATCGGATTCTATTATCAAGGAATGCACACCTTACCTTTCTCAAGAGCCTCTAGTGAGCTTGCTAAATGCCTATTTTAATAATGGATATCAGGTATTGAGCTCGGCTTTTGATGCAATACGCTTCGATGACATGTCGTATATAAGTAAAACTTGGCATCTAGATCATGGAGTTAAACGATCTCTAAAGTTATTTATCTACCTCAACAGTGTGGCAGAACACCAAGGGAACACCCTTCTTATTGACCAAAATCGGACGGGACTTCTTAGATCCTTCGGTGCATTGCCGTTAGAAATGGACGCTCGTAAGGACGATATAACCGCTGAAATGCGTGAGCTGGGCATTTCCAATGAAACATTAGGTTATGATTTAAAAGCGGGTGATGTTTTATTGTTTAGTCCTTTTGAATTGGCTCATCGGTGTTTGTTACCAAGGTTGGGTAAAACACGCTATACCGTTTGTTTTACCCTCATGCCGACTTAAATTTGTTTAGGGAGAGGCTCTATACAACAGCTTGCAATCGCAGGGGCGGTTTTGATGAGAGAGTCATTCTTGATTGCCGCAACCATGAATTTAGCGAAGTCGATACGACGTAAGCGGTTATGGGCAATCTTTTGATCGCCTACGTGCTCAGACCAAATTGGCAAGCCTTCACTTTCTCCTTCTTCCAAATCGCTGCCCCGTACAACAGTCCATTTACGGTCAGTAGCAAATATTGTGTCGGTTGCTCGTACCTGATCATCCAAATCAACAAAGCGAAGCCAGCGAGCCAGCCGACCGAATATGGCAACAAAAAGTGTAAGCCCTTTTGAATATTGGTCTTGTCCATCAAGTGTAATGTGCCAACCGCAGGAGAAAATCAATCTTGCATCGAGTGGGGCGAAGTCCAGCACTGCCTGTGCCGTGTTGGAGGCGTAACCATTTACGCCCCATGGAGCCAGTACCGTTAATACGGCATCAACTTTTGGTAACAAGGTTTGCAGAACGGCTCGATCGTCTGTTCGAGCCGCTAAAATTTCAATTTGCCCTTTCCATGGATCCAGCTTTTTTACGCTTTGTGGGCGACAAACAACGGTGACTTGATAACCTTGCGTTAAAGCATCAGCCACCATATAACGGCCTAATTTTCCTGAACCGCCAAGAATAGCGATGTGTTTGGTTGTGTTCACTGTGTATATCCATTAATTTTTGTATGGATTTAGTTTAAATAAGGCGTAATACTAATAAAAGTGCGTAATTTTAAAGAAGAGGTATTCATATTTGTATGGCTGTGTCTTACGAAGAATTGGATTGGAACGCCCTAAAAGCATTTTTGATCTCAGCCAGAGAAGGGTCTTTTTCTCAAGCGGCAAAACACATTGGAGTAACCCAACCCACCTTAAGTCGGCAAATCTACAATCTTGAACGCTCTCTAAAGGTCACCTTATTTGAACGTCTGAGTACTGGGCTTGTTTTGACAGCAGCAGGTAAACACCTTTTAGATTATGCCTCACCTATGGGGTCGTCTGCTCAACAAGTCAGCCTAGCTGTTTCTGGTCTAGAAACAGCTCTAGATGGGGAAGTTAGCATTTCGGTTAGTGAAATTGACGCCTTGTTTCGAATGCCGTCTATTGTGGCGTTTTTGCGTCAACATGAACCCAGTATTCAACTGACGATTTATGTTGATAATAAAGTGAGTGATATTAAGCGGCGTGATGCGGACATTGCGTTGCGTAGCTTTCAGCCAACGGAGCTGGACTTAATTGCCCGTCGATTAATTGACGAGCCCATTTGGTTTTATGGCACCGCTAACGTCATTGCCGCAAGTGGTAAACCAACGCACTCTGGAGAGCTTGGTAATGTGCAAATTATTGGTTTTGAGAGAGATGGAGAATTAATCAATCGATTAAAGCCATTAGGTTGGTGTGTCAATGAACATAATTTTTCCATTGTCACACCGTTTCAAGGACTTCAGTGGGAGTTGGTGAAAAGTGGTTTAGGGCTTGGTTTTTTCCCTCAAGGTATTGGCGATAAAGAACCAAGTTTTCAGCGCGCTTTTGAGCATTTAGGGCCTCCTATTACCTTGCCTTTATGGCTGGTAACCCATCGCGAACTGCATACGAATAGCAGAATACGAAAGATATTTGACCTGATTGTTCTTTGGTTTCAGAAGAATGAATAGAACTTATTCTTATTCTTTAGAATTAACAGAATGAATAAGCAAATAGACTTAGTGAGCAAATTTTAATACCACCACACCAAGAATGAATAAGCAAATAGACTTAGTGAGCAAATTTTAATACCACCACACCAAGAATGATGAGCAACACTCCCGAATAACGCATTAAGGATGTCGGATCACCATAAAATATCACGCCCAATAAAAACGTGCCCGATGCACCAATGCCAGTCCACACTGCGTAGGCTGTCCCCATAGGAATTTCTTTTTGAGCCAACCAAAGTAATGTCCCACTGATTGCCATGAAAAGAATAGCAATGGTGATTCCAAGGGGCTTTGATCCCCCTGATTGGGCCATTTTTAAGCCAATAGGCCAACCTATTTCAGTCAGCCCAGCTAACAATAAATATAACCAACTCATACGAGGCTCCTTACTTAAGGGAGGTGAATGGGATAGAAGATTTGCATTCCATAGTATCAATTATTATGATGATTAAAAGTTAATAACTATCGAAAAAATTCATATGTTGAGCCTCGAACACATAAATATGCTGGTTTTATCGGCGGAGTTAGGGTCGTTTTCTGCATGCGCCAGACGATTGGGCAAGGTGCAATCGGCTGTTAGTCATGGAATCAGCAGTTTGGAAGTTGACTTAGGCGTTGAGCTATTTGATCGATCCTCCCGTAGGCCCACATTAACTCCTGAAGGCGAGCGTTTAATTCGGACGGCAAAATCATTATTAGCTCAATCTTATGAGTTTGAAAAGATTGCTGAATCCATTATGAGAGACGAAGAGAGCGTGTTAACCATTGCGGTTGATGATGCGCTACTCGTACCGAATGTCGCCGCAGTACTAAAGCATCTTTCTCAGGTCTTTCCTTACATCGAGCTGGATCTTTTATCCCTCTCATCCCCAGATATTATTAACGCAGTTGCCAATGAAAATGTAGACATTGGTTTGATGTTTGCTGAAGTGGAACCCAACAAACAAGTGGACTTCTGCTACATTGGCGGCGTTGATTTCATCGCAGTTTGTCATGTGGACTTTCCATTATCGAAACTGCGTGTCTCCTCGGAATCCGAATTGGCTCCATTTCGTCAAATCGCAGTGAGAGGAGAGGGCAAGAAAGAATCTCAAGGTCTGATAAGCATTACCCCCAGTGTTTGGTGGTGCTCCAGTAGTTACAGTGCTCTAGAATTGGTGAAACAACAAATCGGTTGGGCGTATCTTCCACTTTCACTTGTTCAGCCCTTAATTGAAGAAGGTAGCATTTGTAAAATCGATGCGGTATTTGATAATAAACCTTGGTCAGCTCCCGTAGACCTAGTATCAAAAAAAGGTGCCCAACGAGGGCCAGTGTATCAATGCTTTTTTGAAGCCTGTAAAAATACCTTTTCAGCGTGACTATTTTAAAAAGTAAGTAGCTTCTAAAGTTTAGTGGATAGATTGTGACTTCAATTTTTTTTCTACGCCATTCCTTTCTCTGCACCTTTCAAAATCAATAACCAGATCGTGAAATTTCGTAATTGATGCCTAGCTGTAAAAAAATCATGATGTTTAGCTATAAAAAGATTATGAGTGAGACCTTTGTACGGCTACTACGCTTGCTAATGCTTTGCTAAAAACAGACTCGTTTTATCATCGCTCATGACGTCATGCAAAGGTCTCAAGTAAAAACAATAATTAAAAACAGGTTAGAGGTGCGGTTATGAGTGAGTTTTTTGATACGGTTCCGTTTGTAAAGTTTGAGGGTGTGGATTCTACGAATCCGTTTGCGTTTAAGCATTACGATGCAAATAAGGTGGTTATGGGCAAAACCATGGCGGAGCATTTAAGGATGGCGGCGTGTTATTGGCATAACTTCTGTTGGCAAGGAAGTGATGTCTTTGGAGCAAACACTTTTGAACGACCTTGGTACAAAGCCGATTCTGAAATGGCGGCGGCAAAAATGAAAGCCGATGCGGCGTTTGAATTTTTTACTAAATTGGGCATTTCCTATTATAGCTTTCATGATGTGGATGTTAGCCCTGAAGGGAAGTCTATTAAAGAGTACATTCATAACTTCTCTGAAATGGTGGATGTTTTACAGGCGAAACAAGAAGCAACAGGCATGAAGCTGTTATGGGGCACGGCAAATGTTTTTTCTAACCCTCGTTTTATGTCTGGGGCGGCGTCAAATCCTAACCCAGAAATCTTTGCCTACGCTGCGACTCAGGTGTTTCATGCAATGAATGCGACACATGCTCTTAAAGGGGAGAATTACGTATTGTGGGGTGGTCGAGAAGGTTATGAGACGCTATTAAATACGGATTTAAAGCGTGAACGAGCCCAGTTAGGACGCTTTATGCAAATGGTGGTGGAGCATAAATATAAAATCGGTTTTAAAGGTACTTTGTTAATTGAACCAAAACCAGCAGAACCAACAAAGCATCAATACGATTATGACACGGCTACTGTGTTTGGTTTCTTAAAAGAGTTTGGGCTTGAAAACGAAATTAAAGTAAACATTGAAGCAAATCATGCCACGTTGGCAGGACACAGTTTTCACCATGAAATAGCGACGGCTTGTTCATTGGGCATTTTGGGTTCTGTGGATGCCAATCAAGGGGACGCACAATTAGGTTGGGATACAGACCAATATCCGACCAGTGTGGAAGAGTACACGTTAGTCACCTATGAGATTCTAAAATCGGGTGGTTTCCAGAATGGCGGCTATATGTTCGATACCAAATTGCGTCGTCAATCTACGCATTTAGAGGATCTGTTTCATGGCCACATTGGAGCGATGGATACCTTGGCATTGTCATTGGAGCGAGCGGTGAAAATGATCGAAGGGGAGACCTTGGCTAAGTATGTGGATCAGCGCTATGCAAAATGGGATGGTGAATTAGGGAAAAATATCCTAGCCGGCAATCAATCAATTGCAGGGTTGGCTTCTTATGTATTGGATAATAACCTTGATCCTCAACCTGTTTCGGGTCAGCAGGAGATGTTGGAAAATATTGTGAATGGTTATATTTATCGCTAAGAAATGAGTTATCCTTCAAGGGTTAGGCTAATCATTAAGGGTTAGTCTGATCGTTAAAGGTTAGCCTCCAGTTTTGGACTCGCCCCTTCTTTAGTTGATGTCTCCATTTTCTGTTTTCAATCGGGAAGATACTCGAAACTCTCCCGGTGTCATGCCAATGTTTTTCCTCATGACCGTATACATGTATTGAACCGAAGGGTAGCCGCAGATACGGGCAATTTCATCAAAAGCTAAACTCGTTGAAGACACCAGTTCACATGCTCGGTGGAACTTTGTCATATGAAGTTGTTCGTGCATGGAGCAACCAACTTCCTCGATAAAGCGTGTTTCTAAGTTACTTCTCGAAATGCCAACACTGTCCACCACTTGGGTAACTTTAATACCTCGACAGGCATTATGTCGAATGTAGTGCATGGCTTGAATGACGTAAGGGTCACGTAATGCCCGATAATCCGATGATTGTCTTTCCTCTACACCAATAGGGTCGACCAACATTAATGTATTTTCAGATGGGTAGCCTAATAACATGCGATGTAATATTTTAGCGGCTTCATAACCCATCTGCTTGCATCCTTGGGTTACAGACGATAAAGCGGTGCGATTTAAATAACGCGCCATACTTTCGTTATCAATACCTATGACCGAGGTTTCTTCTGGAACCAAAATATTAAGGTGATCACATGCCTGTAGTAAATGTCGCGCACGGGAATCGGTAACAGCGATAATGCCAATGGGCTTTGGTAGACTTGTTAGCCAATTTTCTAAACTCTCTTTTGCGTTTTCCCATGATTCAGCTGTGGTACAGAGCCCTCGATTTATATGTAAAGGGTAGCCATCGGAGCGGACTTGTGCGACAAATGCGTGTTCTCTTTCTTTTGACCAACGGCTGTGGTCGCTATTGGGCATACCATAAAAAGCAAATTGCGTTAACCCTTTGCGCTTTAGGTGTTCATAGGCCAGTTTGACCAAGGCGGCGTTGTCGGTAGCAACATAGGGAAGGCGGGGGTAATCCTCTTTGTGTTGATAGGAGCCACCAATTGCGACCATTGGAATAGGAGTGTCTTTTAAAATATTTTCCACTTCTGGATTATCAAAATCGGCAATAATACCGTCTCCCTGCCAATTTTTTAGGCTTTCTAGACGGTAGCGAAAATCCTCTTCAAAATAAATGTCCCAATCACATTGAGCTGCTTGTAGATACTCACCAATGCCTTCAATAATTTGTCTGTCGTAGACCTTGTTGGCATTAAAAACTAAATTGAGTCGATAGCGTTTTTCAAACATACAGAAACCATTTTGAGTTTTTTATTATTAGAGGTGTCTTTTTCTTACCATTACCATGAAGGGATTTTGAGTCTTACGCAAGCACAAAGAATAAGAATCTGTTTCCCTTTAAAAAGAACGACCAAAAAAACATCGAGAGTTACGCTGTTTCTTGGTCGTTATAAAGGGTTTTTTAAGGCGCTTGAATTCTCATAATAAGTGTAATTTTTTAGTTAAAGGCCTTTTATTCGTTGGTAAAGGGATTGAAAACGTTCTTTTTTATCAAGATAGAGGGCTGTTTTCTTAGGATTAGGCTGATACATTTTTACTAGCTCAGGTTTACTGCAAATGTCGTGTAATGCCGTGTCGTAAGACCCCCCACGGCCTTGTATGCTTAATGCTGCTAAGCGAGCGGCACCTAAAGCAGGGCCAACATCTCCACCCTCTCGATATGCCATAGGTACATTGCAAACATCGGCCAGCAACTGTAACCAGTATTGGCTTTTTGCTCCACCACCGATGACATCAATGCTATCACTGATTGGTTGAGCTGAACGTACCGCATCCAAACCGTCTAAGAGAGCAAAGCTAACGCCTTCAAGTACCGCTGCAACCAAGTCTGTAGGGGTGGTCTCGTGAGTCATTCCCCAAAAAACACCTTTGGCATTGGCATCGTTGTGAGGGGTTCTTTCACCACTTAAATAGGGTAAAAAAATCACAGAGCTACTGCTTTTTTGATTATTCTCTACGGCGGCTAAGGCAATTTCGACGGAAGCATATTGAGTGAGTTTAACTACCCAATTAAGGCAACTGGCAGCGCTTAATATAACTGACATTGTATGCCATGTATTAGGAATGGCGTGACCAAAGCTGTGCAATGCTGCTTCAGGGTTGGCTGTGAAACCGTCGCTTACAGAAAAAATGACACCAGAAGTGCCTAGTGACAGCATAGTTTGTTGCTCTTTAATAATGCCCATTCCTACGGCACCGGCCGCGTTATCGCCACCACCTGCCACAATCGGGACAATAGGCATTTTCCAACGTTGGGCGATGTCTTTGTGTAGTTCCCCTGTTATTTCTGAACCTTCGAATACTTTGGGCATTTGTTCGATACTCAATCCGGTCGCTTGCAACATACGCTCACTCCAACAGCGTTGCTCCATATCCAACCACAAAGTGCCCGATGCGTCTGAAACATCGGTTGCAAAATCCCCTGTCATACGAAAACGTAAATAATCTTTGGGTAATAGGACTTTATGTATTTGTGCAAAAACATCAGGTTCATGTTGTTTAACCCAGAGTAATTTTGGTGCGGTAAAACCGGGCATAATCAAATTGCCAGTAATGGATTGCGCTTCGGGGCAATGATTTTGCAACGCGTTACATTCGGCATAAGAGCGGCCGTCATTCCAAAGCATGGCAGGTCTCAGTATTTGGTTTTGTTGGCCTAACAAAGTTGCACCGTGCATTTGGCCAGAAAGTCCCACCGCTTTAACATCGCGTAACGAATGCTCTTTAGCTAAAGCCAACATGGCATTGTCGGTTGCTTGCCACCAACTTTCTGGATCTTGTTCGGACCAAAGTTCTTGAGGACGTGAAACCGATAGTGGAGAGGATTGAGTTGCTTTTACCTGACCATCTTGCGTTAACAAGATGACCTTGACTCCAGAAGTTCCAAGGTCTATGCCTAAATACATAACGAGTCCTATACAATCATGGATAATAAAATCACAGCGAAAATAACTAGTACAATCCAATCTGTTTATTACCTTGCATTTAAGTAATAAGGATCAGGTGAGCCACTAATTATTTTTATTTGAGTGAATGCTTTTTCAATATAATGTCTTAGTTTGAGGGGAGGTATTACTTTTTTTTATTTGCTGGTGGCGTTTTTTTTATATTGAAGTGGGCACAATGGCGAATCAACATTGAATTATTCGTCATAATAAAGGATCATTAACTGATTCGATGAATCAGCTTTTTGAGGCGCTCGAACAAGGATGGGATACCATTTAAGGATGCTGGAAATATTATATGAGACCTTTAAACGACTACTGCGCTTGTTAAAAACAAACTCGTTTTATCGTCGTTCTCGCCTTCGTGCAAAGGTTTCTATGCTGCTAGTTTTCTTACGTTTTTTCGCATTGTTTATTTTAGAAAGGCTTATCCTTAGTTTTCAATCGTTATGAATTTTATAATGGATAGAATTCACTGAACGAATATCGTTTTAGTGTGTTTAGGGAAAAATATGAAGTTATTGTCAAATTTACTTAATTACTTAAGAGACAGTGCGTCTGAGATTGGTGAAGGTGCCAAAAACAATGATGACAAGGACGACTTTCGATTACTGGAAAATGAATTGGACATTTTAAAAAAAACATCACTTGATGCAAAAATCAGTGAAGCATTCATATTGGCAAAGCATCGACAGGCAGATCTTAATATCGCGGCTTTTGTTGGAAAAATTAATAAAGCAGAGACAAATTTTGCTTCTTCAATAGTCAACGATAATGAGATTTATATTGTTGAGGGTGCCGAGTATATCGAGGCATTACGAATAGAAAAAAAAGAGGGAGAAAAGCAAGCTGAACATTTTTATCAATGTGCACAAGAAATGGCAAAGCAGATACAGATTCTTGAATTACAAATTAACACCATGGAACGTCAATTACAGCAGTTTAAAGCAACAGATGCGGTCCAAAATATCCAAGAAAGCCTGCTTGCAGGTAGGAACACTGCTGAATCCGTTAAAAAAAACCTTCTTTATATTGAAGATAAACAAGCGTTTTTTGATGCTCGTTTGGAAGCCGTAGAAGAACTGGAAAAGGAGTCCGATTTAGAAAACAAACTGCATGAAGCTGGAATTGTTACCAAAACGACTTCAGATTAATTCGTATTAGATACGAAAAAACGTTACTTGAATTTAAGTTGCTTAAAAGAGAGTCATTTAATAAAGAAAATAAGGAATAAACAGATGATCAATTTTTTATGGATGGATGAAAATACCCTTTATTTAATGTTAATCGTGCTACTTGTTGCCATTGCGTTGCTAGAAGGCCTAGGCGTTTTATTTGGAGTCAGTGTTCTTTCATTTTTGGAAAGTGAACCCTCTGTGGAGGTTGATTTAGATGCACACGACGGCATCCTAACAAAGACGTTTGGTTGGATGTGCTTTGGTAAATTCCCTATATTAATCTGGTTAGTACTGGTTTTGTCGAATGTTTCTATAGCAGGATTATTAGCTAACTACCTTTCCCAAGTGGTTTTAAATCACTTACTTCCTCTTATTTTTTCTTTTCCTATTGCATTAGTTTTTGGAGCCAAAATGACCCAAGTAATCGGTAATAAACTGGAAAAAATACTACCAAAAAATGAATCATCAGCCTTGTCTGTCGAAACCTTTGTTGGTGGTGTTGCAACGATAACCATTGGCACAGCCAAAGTGGGTATGCCTGCTGAAGCATGTTACTTAGACTCGTTTCAACAAAAGCACTATTTGTTAGTTGAGCCATTGACCGATGATGAGACCTTCTCACAAGGTCAAGCGGTTATTTTAATTCAAAAAGAAAGCAGAAGCTGGAAAGCCTCTAATTTAAAACGTTAGCATAATAAAGGAACATAAAACGATGGAATTTTTAAATGATACAGGATCTATTTTTATATTGACTCTTGTGGGTATTTTTATACTCAGCCTTATTATCATTGGCATAATATTTACTAAGTTGTACCAAAGAGCGACGAAGGAGACTTCCTTTGTAAGGACGGGGCTTGGAGGAGAAAAAGTAGTAAAAGATGGCGGTGCGATTGTCCTTCCCGTTTTGCATGAAATCATTCGAGTTAGTATGAATACATTACGTATCGAAGTGGAGAAAACAAAGACAGATGCGTTAATTACTAGAGACAGAATGCGTGTTGATGTAAAGGCCGATTTTTACTTGCGAGTATCTCCAGATACGGGCGGGATTTCCATGGCGGCTCAGACATTGGGTATTCGAACAACAAAAGTAGAAGAGCTTAAAGTGCTGATGGAGTCTAAATTTGTTGATGTATTAAGGACTGTTGCCGCTGAAATGAGCATGACCGAAATGCATGAAAAAAGAGCGGATTTTGTACAAAGAGTACAAAACAGCGTTTCGACTGATCTAGAAAAGAATGGGCTAGAGCTAGAGTCTGTTTCCTTAACAGGATTTGATCAAACTGATTTGCAATTCTTTAATGAAAACAATGCGTTTGATGCAGAAGGCAGAGCCAGGTTAGCTGCTATCATTGAAGAAAAGCGTAAAGAAACCAATGATATAGAACAACAGAATCGGATTTTGATAGAGCAACGTAATCTTGAAGCAGAAAAGCAATCACTACAAATTAAACAGTACAGTGAAGAAGCCAGCTTAGAGCAAGAAAAATCACTTCAATTCCAGCGTCAATCACAGAAAGCAGAAATTGCCGTGCAACGCGAAGAAAAAGGTAGAGAAGAGCAGGTTGCAAAAATTCTAAGTGAAAAAGCCATTGAATCAGCAGAAATTGAAAAAACAGAAGCGATAGAAACACGCGAAATTAAGAAGCGTCAATCTTTAGAGCAAGCAGCAATTCAGCAACAACAAGCAGTAGAAGTTTCGGAGCAAGATAAAAAAATTGCGATTGCTCAAAAATCTGAAGAAGAGTCAGCGGCGCGAGCAAATGCAGCAGATGCAGAGCTAATATCAACAGAGAAAGAAGAAGCTGTTATTACAACTCGTGAAGTGGCAGAGGCAAACCGTCGCAAAGAAATTGAAGTTATTGGGGCTCAGCAAGAGGCCGAACGAGAAGCGGTTTCTATTACAACTTCTGCTAAGGCAAATAGGGAGGCTGCTGAACTGAATGCGGAGGCTATTTTATCTGAAGCAAAAGCAACATCGGATGCTAAAGTGCTACAAGCTCATGCAGATGAAAAAGTACTAACAGTAGAAGCCGCAGGTAAAGACGCTTTATATACAGCGGAAAACAAACTAAAAGCGGAGCAAATAGACCTACAAAAAGCATTAGCTATTTTACGAGTATTGCCACAAGTGGTAGAAAACTCAGTGAAACCATTAGAAAATATTGATGGTATTAAGATCTTACAAGGCTTTGGTGGCACTCAATCTAATGCTAATCAAGGGGCTTCAGGTCAAGCTTCACCTGGCTCTAACATGGCAGATCAAGTTACGAATGCCGCTCTTAGTTACCGAATGAATGCACCTTTAGTTGATTCACTTTTGCAAGAATTAGGGGTTGTTGGGCCACAAGGTAACCTGAATGATTTAATTAAAGGAAACAGCCCTTTGACTCAAATAAATGACGGCCCTCAAGTGGAAATGACAAACCTTGAAAGTGTGACAAATTTAGACATTAAAAATCAGGAGTTGGCATCCTAATCTCATCAACACTAAGCAACCGAAATCAATAGGGGCACATCATAATCCCCTATTTTTGGTTACATTAAGCCTAGGGAGGGTGCGACCATGCGCTGCGGGTCTTTCAGAGAAAATGACACATTTAGTTACGACCCTTTGAAAGATATGAACATTCCTGCAGAACCGTGCCTTATTTGACAGTTTCTCTGATAGACTGAGGCTTAGTAGACTTATTTGCACCTTCCCTATGTACAATGGTTCTCTTTATTCTAATATGATTGGAAATGCAACAAAATAACAAACAAGTATCTATGCAGATTTCTCTAAATAATACTATTCAAGGACATCTTAACGCCGCTATTAGTCATGGAAAGTCTAGATATCGTTTAGTAGACGGGGAGTGAGCGTGATTGCATGAAATCTATGAAGCTCAGTAATAAACTTTCTCTCTTCATCGTGGCGGGTGTTATTGTCCTTGTCGCTATCATAGGTCTGTATGTAGATTCTTTATTAAAAAATCCATACTGTTGATTTAATGTTATCAATGGATTGAGTTGTATTCTTATCAATAACACCCTAAAAAGCCTTTGTCTTTTCTGCGCTGACTACGAGAGTGATGCAAGCAGAAAAGACGAAGGCTTTTTGTTGTACAGTTTATTGGTATTTATATGGATCTCACTAAGAGAGTATTGTCGGCCTAAAGGCCAGACCTACATTGGATCTATGGGTTTAGGTAAACCGAGAGTGCTGTTAGTTTAAAAGAGCAATCTGAAAACAAAGGAGTGGTTAAGAGTGCCCAATGATTTTAAGCTTACTTTTGATTACTATCCTCTATGTGTTTTTCCCGTCTAACTAGTTCAAAAGGTATTCCCATGCGTTACCAAGGTATTAAAGTCACTGTCATCACAGGTTTTTTAGGTGCAGGGAAGACCACTTTAATTCGCCATTTACTAGAACAAGCACCCGCTTACGAACGTTGGGCTGTGCTAGTGAACGAATTTGGCGATATAGGCTTAGATGGTGTGTTATTACAAAATACCCAACAACAGGGCAGTTTATTCAAAGATAATGTAGCGATTAAAGAAGTTCCGGGTGGTTGTGTGTGCTGCACAACGTCGGCGGCGTTTGCACAAGGTTTGAACCAGCTAATACGCGAGAAAAATCCAGACCGTATCTTTATTGAGCCTTCAGGACTTGGCCACCCCAAACAAATATTAGAAAAATTGCGTGCGCCAGAGTATCAGGATGTATTGCTAGTGAGCGGTGCTTTTTGTGTGATTGATGCCCGTCATCTTTCTGACTCTCGTTATGTAGAGCATGAGATTTTTAACGACCAAGTGGAATCTGCTAATGGCATTGTGTTTAGCCATGCAGATGTTTACACAGATCAAGATTCACAGCGCTTAAAGCAATATTGTCAGGAAAAAAACCAAGAGCGTTACTTCTTATCCAATCCCATGAGTTTAAATGTAGAAGATTTAGACATTGGCTTAACGGATTCCCTTTCTATAGTGTCACCTTCTCTTCCAGAAGAAGCTCATCATATTAGCCACAGCCACAGCCACAGCCACAGCCACAGCCACAGCCACAGCCACAGCCACAGCCACAGCCATTTAAATAGCCAAGATCATTATTTAAAAGAGCAAGACGGTATGCAGGTAGCGGGTTGGCGTTGGTCAGATTCTGTCCTATTTACTCAGTCTTCATTAAACACGGCATTATCTGATATTACCGCTCTTGAAGGTGTGTATCGTATGAAGGGTGTGTTTAAGTTAAATGATGGCATGGGACTATTTGTAAATGCTGCAAGAGGTGAGTTAAAGATGGAAATGTCACTTTGGAGTGAAAATAGTCGTTTTGAAGTGATAGGCTCTGCGAATGAAAAGTGGTATGAAATAGTGGCTAATTTGTGCTTAAAATTCACGTAAATAACGTATTTTAATGAGTTTTTAACGTTTTGTCTGATAAGGTGATCTTTTCTTTGATTGCTTTCGTATGTCTTATTTCTTCACAGTGATTATTTTTGTCAGGGTTTTTGGTGGCTTTTGTTATTGAGTGATTTGCATTTATGACCCACTCTTAATGCATAAGCGCACCATTGTCTGAATGAGTGCAATGATCGAATACAATAAGAAATGGGATAGAACACATGCCTGAATATAAAGCACCCTTACGTGATATTAAATTTGTAACGGAAGAGTTACTGAATTTTTCGACCCATTATTCAAACTTGCCTGGTGGTGAAGAAGCCACTCCGGACATGATTGATGCCATTTTAGAAGAAGGCGCTAAATTCTCCGAACGAGTGTTGTCTCCTTTAAACCGTGTTGGAGATCAACAAGGGTGCAGTTTTGAAGATGGTGTTGTAAAAACACCTGATGGTTTTAAAGAAGCTTACCAACAATATGTAGAAGGTGGCTGGCCTTCATTGGCTCATGCGGAAGAGTTTGGTGGCCAAGGTTTACCAGAATCATTAGGTATGATGGTGACGGAGATGATTGCATCGGCCAATTGGTCGTGGAGCATGTATCCGGGTCTGAGCCATGGCGCAATGAATACAATTGAGATCCATGGTACGGATGAGCAAAAGGAAACCTATCTAACAAAGCTGGTATCAGGTGAGTGGACAGGCACAATGTGCTTAACGGAATCCCATTGTGGTACAGATTTGGGGATGCTGAAAACTAAGGCAGAACCAAACGAAGACGGTTCTTACTCTCTAACAGGTACAAAGATTTTTATATCTGCAGGTGAACACGATATGGCGGGCAATATTGTTCACATCGTGTTGGCTCGTATTGCGGGCGCGCCTGAAGGAACAAAAGGTATTTCATTGTTTATTGTGCCTAAATTTAATGTGGGCGCAGATGGTGAAGCTGCCGAGCGTAATGGTGTGTCATGTGGATCTATTGAACATAAGATGGGTATTCATGGTAATGCAACCTGTGTTATGAACTTTGATGGTGCTAAAGGGTATTTAATTGGCCCTGCAAATAAAGGCCTAAACTGCATGTTTACCTTTATGAATACAGCGCGTCTTGGTACTGCTATCCAAGGGTTGGTTCATGCTGAGTGGGCGTTACAAAACTCCGTTGCCTACGCTAAAGACCGTCTGCAAATGCGTTCTCTGTCTGGCGCTAAATCACCAGAAAAAGCCGCCGATGCGATTATTGTTCACCCTGATGTGCGCCGTATGCTGTTAACTCAAAAAGCTTTTTCTGAAGGTGGGCGTGCACTTGTTCATTATTGTTCTAAACTGGTTGACATCACTAAAAAAGGTTCAGCTGATGAGAAAGCTGAAGCCGATGAGTTAATGTCATTGCTGACGCCAATAGCAAAAGCCTTTTTAACAGAGACGGGTTTTGAATCAGCCAACCAAGGTCTTCAAGTGTTTGGTGGCCATGGCTATATCGCAGAATGGGGTATGGAGCAGAATGTGCGTGATGCACGAATCTCTATGTTATATGAAGGAACAACAGGAATTCAGGCGCTTGATTTATTAGGTCGAAAAGTACTTATGACTCAAGGTGCCACACTAAAACGCTTCACAAAAATTGTGCATAAGTTCTGTAAAGAACACAAAGGTGACAAGCGTTTTAAATCATATATTACTGTTTTGAATAAATTAAATGGTGAATGGGGCGATTTAACTCTAAAAATCGGCATGAAAGCTATGCGAAACAAAGATGAAGTAGGCGCGGCATCATTTGATTATTTAATGTTCTCTGGCTATGTTGTGTTGGCGTATTTTTGGGCAAACATGGCGATTACAGCGCAGAATAAATTAGACGAAGGTTCTGATGAAGTGGGTTTTTATACGGCGAAACTGCAAACGGCCACATTCTACTATGAGCGATTATTGCCACGTACCCGTACTCATGCAGAAGCCATGCTGGCTGGGGCAGAAAGTTTGTTAGCAATGGACGAAGAGAACTTTGTCATTGTTTAAGATCTGTTTTTTAAGGTCTAAAGAGATACCAAAAAATACATAACGAATAATGTTGATACGATAGAATTGAATAGGAATAACAAGAATGAGTAATGCAAAAAGTGTTTTTGAAACTATGGTAGATCGTTTTAATTCTGAAGAAGCGGATGGAATGGAAGCGGTTTTTCAGTTTGAAATTGACAGTTCTGACTCTTTTTATATTGAAATTGAAGATGACAAATGTTCTCTTACAGAAGGTGAACATGACGATGCAACGGTTACTCTTAGTATGGAATTAGAAACATTAAAAGGCATAATGAGTGATGAGTTGGATGGTATGGATGCCTTTATGCAGGGTAAAATACAAGCAGATGGAGACATTATGTTAGCGACAAAATTAACTCAGCTTTTCCCTAATTAATCGGGGCGAAATGACAAGTTAATGTACTTAAGTGACCCAACTTCTGATAATGATCGAAGTTGGGTTTATTCGTAACAGGTTTCTCCTATAAAAAAAACAAACAGGAGCGTTACCATGACTACAGACACCGCAGCGAGTAAGAAGCCGGGTTGCTGGATTCCTGAAGGTTTGAACCCTCAAAATTTCCAGTCAGTTATTGATGTGTTCCTACATTCGTGTAATGAATTTAAAGATCTACCTGCTTATACTTGTATGGGTAAAACCATTACCTATGCAGAATTAGACATGCTTTCTAGTGCTTTTGCCGCTTACCTTCAAAAGCATACAGATTTACAAGTTGGTGACCGTATCGCCATTCAATTGCCCAATGTGATCCAGTCTCCAGTAGCTGTTTTTGGCGCAATGAAAGCGGGTTTAATTGTGGTGAACACTAATCCACTTTATACCCCGAAAGAGTTGCTACATCAGTTTAACGATTCCGGGGCAAAGGCTCTGGTTGTGTTTGCCAATATGGCGCATAACGTTGAAAAAATCATTGATCAAACGGGTATTAAACACGTTTTTGTAACGGAAATTGCGGATTTCCATCCAGTTCCTAAGAAATGGCTTATTAATTCCGTTGTTAAATACGTCAAAAAATTGGTCCCACCTTTTTCTCTACCGAATGCCATTAGTTTCTTTTCTGCAGTGGAAGATGGAAAACAGCTAACGGCGAAAATTGTCCCTAAAAAGCCCGAAGAAATTGCTGTATTGCAATATACAGGTGGTACAACTGGTGTTGCGAAAGGCGCTATGTTGACCCATGCCAACCTCATTTCAAACCTTTACCAATTGGGTGATAGATTGAGCGAACACTGTGTTCGTGGAGAGGAGCTGTATATAGCGCCACTGCCTTTGTATCACATCTATTCTTTCTTAATACACGGATTAACTTTGGTTAGTCGTGGTGCACATACAATATTAATCCCCAATCCGCGTGACATCCCAGGGTTTGTGAAAGAGCTAAAGAACTGGAAGTTTTCCGGTTTTGTGGGGCTGAATACCTTATTTGTTGCCTTATGTAATAACGAAGAATTTAAAAAGCTGGACTTTTCCCGTTTGAAAGTAACAGCATCTGGGGGAATGGCATTAACTCATTCTGCCGCTGAAGAGTGGAAGCGAATTACTGGTCGTACTGTAATTGAAGGATATGGTTTGACTGAAACTTCTCCAGTGGTGTCTTTTAACCCTGTTGGTAAAGAGCAAATAGGCACCATTGGTTTGCCAGTTGATTACACTTCGTTGAAACTAATAGGTGAAAATAACCAAGTTGTCGCAGAAGGCGAAGCCGGAGTTCTGTGTGTCTCTGGCCCTCAAGTAATGAAAGGTTATTGGCAACGTGAAGAAGCAACCAAAGAAGATATGACGGAAGATGGTTACTTTATTACAGGAGACATTGCCAAAATCCATGCTGATGGTTATGTGCAAATCGTTGATCGTGCGAAAGATATGATCAATGTGTCAGGTTTTAACGTCTATCCAACAGAAATAGAAGATTGCTTAAGTTCTCATAAAGACATTCTAGAAGCGGCGGCTGTGGGAGTGTCTGATGAGAAAACAGGCGAAGCGGTGAAGGCATTTGTTGTCTTAAAAGGCGATGCAAAAGACATTAATTTGGATGAAATTCGTACTTTTTGCCGTGAAGAACTGGCTGCATATAAAGTACCTAAATACGTTGAAGTAAGGGATGAACTGCCTAAAACCAATGTAGGTAAGGTTTTACGTCGTGCGTTAAGAGAATAATAGTGTAGTCATTCCACATCTCTTAATACAGTGAATATAAAGGCCAAGAAGTGATCAATTTTGTTTTATTATCTAGAGCAAAAGAGATCACTTTTTTTTGATACTTTTGCACGACTATTGTGCTTTTTTTAGTTTAAGAAGGTAGCTCATGAGTGATTTTATCCAATCAGAAATTACGGGTGGAATTCAGACGATCTGTTTGAATCGCCCTTCCAAAAAAAATGCCATTACATTAGATATGTATCAAGCATTAAGCGATAGCTTAAATGAAGGTGAATCTAATTCGGATGTGTTGGTTACGGTTATTTACGGTGCAGGACACGACTTTTCATCTGGAAATGATGTGGCAGAGTTTGTACAAATAGCGCAAAAACCAGACAAAATGTCACCTATTATGGTGTTTTTACAAACATTATCAAAATATCCTAAACCCTTGTTTGCTGCTGTTGAAGGTCGTGCCGTGGGCATTGGTGCAACGATGCTGTTGCATTGTGACATGGTTTTTTCGGCAAAAAAAAGCAGCTTATGTTTCCCATTTGTTAAATTGGGTGTTGTACCTGAAGCTGCGGCAAGTTATTTGTTGCCACGGTTAATCGGATATCAACAGGCTTTTGAGAAGCTAGTGTTAGGTGAAGCATTTTTAGCTGAAGAAGCTTATGAAATAGGAATGGTAAATCATTTGTGTGAAGAAGGCGAAGCGCTTTCTTTGACCATGACTTACGCTGAAAAACTGGCTCAGTTACCCCCTGAAGCAGTTGCCTTGAGTAAGGGGTTATTGAAAAAAACTCAGCATGAGGCTGTACAAAAAATGCTTTTAAGAGAAGGTGAGATTTTTAAAGAACGTTTGCAATCTAAGGAAGCCCATACGGCGTTTAGAGCATTTTTATCACGACCTAAATCAAACTGAGACCTTCCTTAAATCACCATCTTGCCCTTTGTGTTTTTAAAGGATGTCAAAATGGTGGTTTTTTATCTGTGAAGCTTTTTGTCACTAATCTGTGGCTTTTTTGTTATTGATGAATTTTCTAATGAAACTAGTATTAGATATATGAATTTATGTCTCTCTTTAATTTGGTTTCGAATGTGTTTTATCGGAACGTTATGAGTGAGATCGACCTAATTGATAAAGTGTATCGAGGTTTTATGAAGATTTTAGTCACTGTTAAGCGTGTTGTTGATTACAACGTAAAAGTGCGAGTGAAAGCAGACCAAAGCGGTGTTGAACTGGCGAATGTAAAAATGTCGATTAACCCATTTTGTGAAATCGCTGTTGAAGAAGCCATTCGTTTGAAGGAGAAAGGGTTGGCGACGGAAGTGGTTGTGGTGTCAGTAGGATCAAAAACCTGCCAAGAAACACTTAGAACTGCGTTAGCGTTAGGCGCTGACCGTGGTATTCAAGTAGATACTGAAGACGGTCTGGATTCCTTAGCCGTGGCGAAATTGGTTGCGAAAGTGGCCAAGGAAGAAGCCGCTGATTTGATCATTATGGGTAAACAAGCGATTGATTCGGATAATAACCAAACGGGTCAAATGGTCGCAGCTTTGCTGGATTACCCTCAAGCAACTTTTGCTTCTGAAATTGTTATTGAAGATGGGGCTGCTCAGGTAACCCGTGAAATAGACGGTGGTTTACAAGTTTTGTCTGTTGCTTTGCCTGCTATTGTAACAACCGATTTGCGTTTAAATGAGCCACGATTTGCATCTTTACCTAATATTATGAAAGCGAAGAGAAAACCCATTGCCGTGAAGACGGCGGAAGAATTGGGTGTGAATACTCAATCTAATGTTGAAACGGTTTCTGTAGCATCGCCTTCTGATCGTAAAGCTGGGATTAAAGTGGGTTCGGTTGCTGAACTTGTTGAGAAACTTAAACATGAAGCGAAGGTGGTGTCATGAGCTTATTAATTATTGCAGAACACGATAATAACGAATTAAAACCAAGTACCTTAAACACCATCGCAGCTGCGCAAAAAATCAGTGATGACATTCATGTATTGATAGCTGGGTCTCAATGTCAGTCTGTTGTTGAACAAACAGTACAGGTTGAATCCGTTCAAAAAGTACTGGTAGCGGATAATGGTGCATATGAGCACCAATTGGCGGAAAACATCAGTAAATTGGTAGTAGATATTGCGGATGCATATGGTCATATTTTATCGCCAGCAACAACAACGGGGAAAAATCTTTTACCTCGTGTAGCGGCTTTATTGGATGTAGCACAGTTATCTGATGTCGTTGAAGTAATTTCTCCTGATACTTTTGTCCGTCCAATTTATGCTGGTAATGCATTGGCAACTGTTAAGACGACCGATAAAGTCAAAGTATTAACGATCCGTACTACGGGTTTTGATGCGGTTTCATCGCAGGGTGGAAGTGCGGAAGTTGTTATATTGGAACAGGTTATTGATTCGACTCAAAGCCAGTTTATCAGTGAACAGTTGGCTGAGTCTGATCGTCCGGAGTTAACGGCTGCTAGTATTATTGTTTCTGGTGGGCGAGGTATGGGCAGCGGAGAAAACTTCCACCTAATAGAAAGTGTAGCGGATAAGTTGGGTGCCGCTGTGGGGGCATCTCGTGCTGCAGTGGATGCGGGTTTTGTTCCAAACGATTGGCAAGTTGGTCAAACAGGGAAAACAGTCGCGCCTGATCTTTATATTGCTGTAGGGATATCCGGTGCGATCCAGCATTTAGCAGGCATGAAAGATTCAAAAGTTATTGTAGCGATTAATAAAGATGAAGAAGCACCTATTTTCCAAATTGCGGATTATGGATTGGTCGCTGATTTATTTGAAGCAGTACCAGAGTTAGAAAAATCACTTTAATAGGTTTGAGGACACCAAAGACTTTTTTGTCTTTGGTGTGTTTGTTTAGTTCCAATCTAAGTAGATGGTTCTCAAAAATAAAAAATCGGAGACAAACATGATATTTGAAGGAAAAGCCGTCAAAGTATCTCAACTAGAAACAGGTGTTGTGCTTGTTACTTTGGACTTACAAGATGAATCAGTAAATAAGTTTAATCAAGTGACTTTGAGTGAACTAGGACAGGCGGTACAAACCGTAAAAACCTTGTCTAATGTGACGGGTGTGGTGTTTAACAGCGCAAAAGATGTATTTGTTGTTGGTGCTGACATCACTGAATTTACCACATGGTTTACCTTAGATGACTCTGTTCTAGCAGATAAATTAAGAGAAGTGCATGAGATCTTTAATGAGGTAGCTGATCTTCCTTATCCTACCGTTGCGGCAATTAATGGTATTGCTTTAGGTGGCGGTTTCGAATTGTGTTTGGCGTGTGATTACCGTGTCATGGCGGATTCAGCCAAAGTTGGTTTGCCTGAAACGCAATTGGGCATTTATCCAGGATGGGGTGGTACGATCCGTCTTCCGAAATTGATTGGTGTGGACAATGCTTGTGAATGGATTTGTGGTGCTGGGCAAAAACGCTCAGAGGATGCGCTAAAAGAGGGTGCCGTGGATGCGGTAGTGGCGCAAGAAAAGGTGTTGGAATCAGCATTGCATTTAATACAGCAAGTCACGGATGGAAAGCTGAACTATCAACAGCGCCGTGAAGAACATAATGCACCAATGGTTTTTTCTCCAATTGAAAAAATGATGATTTTTGAATCCGTTAGAGGCGTAGTTGGAGCAAAAGCAGGTAAACATTACCCAGCGCCAATGGCCGCAATCAAAACGGTTGAGAAAGTGATTGGTCAGCAACGTGAAAAAGCGGTGGAAACTGAAATTGCAGGCTTTATTAAGTTAGCGAAAGGGCCTGTTGCACAAGCGTTAGTCAATTTATTTCTTAAAGATCAAAGTATTAAGAAAACAGCAAGCCAATATGCAAAAGGTTCTGAGTCTGTTAAACAGGCTGCGGTATTGGGTGCTGGTATAATGGGTGGTGGCGTTGCGTATCAATCTGCTTCTAAAGGAACGCCTATCATTATGAAAGACATTCGTAATGATGCATTAGAATTAGGTTTAAAAGAGGCCAACAAATTATTTGGTGGTCAGGTTTCTCGCGGTCGTATGACAACTGAAAAAGCAATGAAAGCGCTTAATGGCATTACACCTGCTTTGAGCTATGGTGAATTTGAGCAAGTTGATCTGGTTGTTGAGGCCGTTGTTGAAAATGTGAATGTGAAAAAGTCAGTATTAGCTGAGACAGAAAAACATATTAGCTCGGATACGATTTTAACCTCAAATACATCAACAATCTCTATTACTGAGTTGGCAAAAGATTTACAACGTCCTGAAAACTTCTGTGGGATGCATTTCTTTAACCCAGTTCATCGTATGCCTTTGGTGGAAGTTATTCGTGGTGAAAAAACCAGCGATGAGGCCATTGCTCGTACCGTATCTTATGCTCAATCAATGGGTAAAACTCCGATTGTAGTGAATGACTGTCCTGGTTTCTTAGTGAATCGTGTGTTGTTCCCTTATTTTGGTGGCTTTTCTGCCATGATGAAAGAAGGGGCAGATTTCCAAATGGTCGACAAAGTCATGGAGAAATTTGGTTGGCCAATGGGACCTGCGTATCTATTGGATGTTGTGGGGCTTGATACGGCGTTCCATGCAGATGAAGTGATGGCACAAGGCTTCCCTGATCGTATGCAGCATGCAGGTACAAATGTGATTGATAAGCTGTTTGAAGAGAGTCGCTTTGGGCAGAAGAATCAAAAGGGTTTCTATCGTTATGAAAATGATAGAAAAGGCAAACCGAAGAAAATTTATGACGAAGAAATTCATTCTATTTTAGCTTCTACGGTGGAATCTCAAACGGAATTTACTGAAGAAGACATTATCGCCCGTATGATGATTCCACTATGTATTGAAACCGTTCGTTGTGTCGAAGAGGGCATTGTAGGTTCTCCTGCAGAAGCGGATATGGGATTGATTTATGGTATTGGTTTTCCTCCGTATTTAGGTGGTGCTTTGCATTATCTTGATCAAATGGGATTACAGACTTTCTGTGAATTAGCGGACAGTTACAGCCATCTAGGTAAATTGTATGAGCCAACTGAGACAATGCGTGACATGGCAAAAAGCAATGCAACGTATTATGGCTCAGCCGTTTAACCTTTGGTCAGAATAGGATTAGGAGAATATCAATGAATTTCAATGAAGCTGATGTAGTTGTTATCGATGCCGCCCGTTCCCCAATGGGAAAATCTAAAAACGGTGTGTTTCGTAATGTGAGAGCGGAAAATCTATCGGCCGCTGTTGTAAAAGGGTTACTTGCTCGAAACCCAAGTATAAAACCAAAAGAAGTAGAAGATTTGATTTGGGGCTGTGTTAACCAAACGTTAGAGCAAGGGTTTAATGTAGCGCGCGCGGTAAGTTTATTAAGTGGTTTGCCAATGACGTGTGCAGCTCAAACAGTAAATCGCTTATGTGGTTCTTCCATGTCTGCAATTCATACCGCTGCACAAGCGATTATGACGGGCCAAGGTGATGTATTTATTGTTGGTGGTGTAGAGCACATGGGACATGTTTCTATGATGCATGGTGTGGATGTGAATCCATCTCTGTCTAAGCATATGGCCAAAGCTTCTATGATGATGGGCGTAACCGCAGAAATGTTAGGCAAAATGCATGGTATTTCGCGTGAACAGCAAGATGAGTTTGGTGTGCGTTCTCATCGTTTAGCCCATGAAGCGGCTCTTGAAGGTCGTTTTGATAATGAAATCATTCCTGTTGAAGGTCATGATGGCGCCGGCAATAAAGTGCTGGTTGAGCAGGATGAAGTGATTCGACCTGAAACCTCCATGGAGTCATTAGGTAACTTAAAGCCTGTTTTTGTACCTAAAGTAGGAACGGTAACAGCAGGGACTTCTTCTGCTTTGTCAGATGGTGCTTCGGCAATGATTCTTATGTCTGGTAAAAAGGCGATGGAATTAGGCTTAACCCCCATTGCTCGTATTCGTAGTATGGCTGTAGCTGGGTGTGACCCAGCAATTATGGGTTATGGCCCTGTGCCGGCCACTAAAAAAGCGCTAAAACGTGCTGAATTAACAATTGAAGACATTGATATTGTTGAGTTAAACGAAGCGTTTGCTGCTCAATCCATTCCCGTATTAAAAGATTTGAAATTGCTTAAACACGTGGATGAAAAGGTTAACTTAAATGGTGGTGCGATTGCACTTGGGCACCCTCTGGGCTGTTCTGGTACTCGTATAGCGACAACTTTGCTGAATGTGATGCAACAAAAAGATGCGAAACTGGGCCTTGCTACCATGTGCATTGGTATGGGGCAGGGTATAGCGACTGTCTTTGAGCGTTTGTAACATTTAAGTTGAGACCCTTGCACGACTATTACGCTTGCTAATACTTAGTTAAAAAAAGACTTATCATCGCTCATTACTTCGTGCAAAGGTCTCAAGTTCTTGTTGAGTAAGAGCGTTCTTACGTATTGAGAATACGTTCGCACTAAGAAAGAGCGTTATTAAAGTTGTTTGAATGGCCAACAGCTTTTGTCATTTTGCCCCAATTTTGGGGCATTTTTTTTGAGCGCAATTTGTTAAAGTGTCACTTCTTCAAATTCAATTACTTAAAATAAAGTGTTATATGTTGAGACCTTTGCACGAAGTTATTAAGGACAGCAGCACGATGGAATGGCAAATATGACTATCGAACAAAATATCGTATTAGAAACGGAACGTTTATTACTACGTCAATGGCAAAAACGAGACTTAAAGCCTTTTGCCGAGTTAACTGCTGATCCATTAGTAATGCAGCACTTTCCGTCTGTATTAACTCGTTATGAAAGTGATGAGCTAGTCAAAAAACTGCAAAACCATATCTCAGAGCATGGTTGGGGATTTTGGGCGGTTGAATTGAAATCTATAGGTGAATGCATTGGTTTGGTTGGCATAATCCACCAAAGTGGCGATATGCCCCATTCTCCTTTTGTTGAGATAGGTTGGCGTCTTTCCTCGAAACATTGGCGTAAGGGCTACACTCTTGAAGCCGCAAAAGCGACGTTAAATTTTGCATTCCAATCTGTTGCGGTTGAATCTGTTTATGCGATTACAACGTTGGACAACCTGCCTTCGATAGGTGTTATGGAAAAGTTGGGTATGATAAATCAAGAGCAAGACTTTAATCATCCAGCCTTGCCTATCAACCATCCCTTATCAAGGCATTGTTTGTATAAAATAGAAAGAAGCCAATTTTAGACCTGATATTATTGACATTTTTCTAAATCTTGCACTAACTTTACTGTATCACTTTTAAAAAATAGCTGTAGTATCAATAAACTAAGAGAGTCTGCTATGAAAAAAACCTTATTAATGAGCTTTGTATTTTTGCTGTCCTTTCCTACGGTATATGCTGAAACCTACAGTTTTGCTTTTGTACCTCAACAATCGGCAAAGAAACTTGCGGTTAAGTGGTTGCCTATTCTTAATTATATTAATGAAAAAACGGGTGACCAATACGAATTTAAAACGGCTAAAAACATTCCCACTTTTGAGCAGCGGGTGGCTGATCAAGAGTACGATGTGGCTTATATGAACCCCTATCATTTTGTGGTTTTTAATCAAAAGGTTGGATATCAAGCTTTAGCAAAACAAAGTAATAAACAAATAAAAGGCATTATCGTTGTGCCAAAAGATTCATCTATTCAATCTTTAAATGAGTTGGCGAATCTTGACTTGGCTTTTCCTGCTCCAGCGGCGTTTGCTGCCAGTATTCTCCCGCGTGGCGAGTTAATTAAACAAGGTGTTCCGTTTACAGCTAAATATGTTTCTTCTCACGATTCTGTCTATTTGAATGTGGCGAGGGGGTTTTTTCCTGCGGGTGGAGGTGTTATTCGTACCTTTAATAACACCTCTCCAGAGGTGAAAGAAAAGTTAAAGGTATTATGGACAACGTCGGGCTATACACCACATGCTTTTGCGACAAAGAAAGACTTCCCAAAAGATGCAGCGGATCGATTACGCGATGCTATGTTATCTATGAATGATGATCCTAAAGGGAAAGAATTATTAAAAGCAGTCAATTTTAACGGGATGAGCAGTGCATCAAACAGTGATTGGGATGATGTTAAAGGTCTTGAGTTAAACACATTAGTGGGAACTAAATAGTGGTCAATATTGCATCATTATCACTTCTTGAATGCAAGCTTGAATTTAAGAGTGGGCAAGCGGCTAACGAATGTTGAAAGTTTTCTATGGGCTTGTTTTGCTGTCTGGAGAAAAACAACTGAACTCATTAAAACAATTTTGTTGTCAATAAGGACCAAATGGTTATGAAGGTATCGATCCGACTGAAAACCATGTTAGGAACTGCAGCAATTGAAGCAATTTTATTGAGTGTGTTAATTTTTGTCTCAATGAGTTTTATGTTGGATTCGGCGAATGAAGCACTGAATAAACGTGCTTCTACAACGGTTAAATTATTTGCCAGCGCAACGAAAGATGCGGTTTTGTCTTTTGATTTAGCAACCTTAGATACCTTTACCGCGGAATTATTGACAAATCCAGACATTCTTTATGTACGAGTTCTCAGTAGTGATAAGAAACTCTTATCTTATGCTGGCCCAGATGACATTCGTTTAGCCTCTTTTCAAAGCGATCAACATGTGGATGCAGTCGATGATGGGGTATTTGATGCAACGGCTAATATTACCGAAGGCGATGTAATATTCGGTGTAGTGGAGTTAGGGATAGATATTGGAACCATTACTAAAGCAATCAATGAAGTAAAGAAATGGACGGTTTCCATTGCCTTGTTTGATATGGTGCTGGTGGCTATATTTTCTTATGTACTGGGTGTTTACCTGACTAAGAATCTGTATTTTTTAAGAAATACAGCCATTCGAATTACAAATAATATTAAACATAATCAATATGATTATCATGTGGAGCCTATATTAAGTCAGGATGAGCTGGAAGCTTTGTCTGTCGCATTTGTTGAGCTATCAGATGCTTTAGTGGAAGAACACCAGCGAAGAACAGAGTATGAGAAAAAGTTGTTGGAGATGAATGAACATCTAGAGCATCAAGTAGAGAAACGCACAGAAAAATTGCAAGAGCAAAACTTGCAACTGGTGACAACCTATCAGGAATTGGCAGCAACTCAAGAGCAGCTTATTCAATCTGAAAAAATGGCATCGGTTGGTCAATTGGCGGCTGGCGTTGCCCACGAGATTAATAACCCTCTTGGCTTTGTTATGAGTAATCTCAATGCCTTAGAAGATTATATTGGCGACTATCAAGAGGCGTGTCAATTGGTTAAGTCCTATTCTATAGATGAAAATAAAGAACTAGATAATAAGAAAAATCAAGATAAATCAGCGGGTGCCTTGTTGCCACCAGAGATTGAAGAACATTTTAAGACAATGGATTTTGATTATTTAGTTGAAGATTGCAACGATATTATTGCTGAGTCTCTAGATGGTTTGAATAGAGTGTCTGAAATAGTGAAAAACCTAAAACAATTCTCACGTGTTACTCAGGTAGAAATGCAAGAATGTAATTTACATGAATGCATTAATACCGCTTTGAAAATGATTAACAATGATCTGCATTCTACTCAAAACATTACCGTTAACTTTTCGGACTTGCCACCCGTTACTGCAAATATGGGGAAACTAGTGCAAATGTTTAGCAGCTTGTTTACAAACAGTATTCAAGCTATAGACTCTGATGGTGTGATTACTGCTTCCGCAAAAACAGCAGATAATAATGTATTGATCGAGGTAAGCGATAATGGAAAAGGCATCCCCTCTGATGTCATTGATAAAATTTTTGATCCATTTTTTACTACAAAACCAATCGGTCAAGGTACTGGGTTGGGGTTAACAACTTGTTATGACATTGTTAAAGAGCATGGTGGTGATATTAGTGCCGTAAGTGAAGAAGGAGTAGGTACGACGATTCACATTCGCCTTCCGATAACCCCTAACATGTCTCGTGAATTGGACTGAAAGTAGCTTAGAGTACCTACATAATTACTTACCATTACAATCACCGGTAGGGTGGAAAAGCCGCAGGCCCCTTCCGGCATTGTGTAACGGTATACAACGCAAGTGAATATTCACAAAGCAAAAAACCTTCGTCTTTTTTGCTTGCGTCACTGTCGTCGTCAGCGCAGTAGGGTAGGTCGGAAAAGCCGTAGGCGCCTTCCGACAATATGTAACGCTTTGCAACTCAATGGGTTGCTCACAAAGCAAAAAGACGAAAGGCTTTTTATTTAACTGAATATCGCTTTTTTGTAGGTCGCGCCTTCAGGCCGACAAATCTACCTCTTCGCTTAATTACTCTAGTTCCCACGGTCTCCGTGGGAATTCATATTGTCACAGAGGCAGACATCATTTGACTTAATAAAGAGACTTTTTTATTTTGTAGGGTAAGTTGGAAAAGCCGCAGGCGCCTTCCGACAATATGAAACGGTTTGCAACACAATGGGTTGCTCACAAAGCAAAAAGCCTTCGTCTTTTCTGCTTGCGTCACTGCCGTAGTCAGCGCAGAAAAGACGAAAGCCTTTTTTGAGTCAGGTAATAAAAATGGATAAAAAATATCTGATGGTGAAGACTAAGGGATCTTGCTTGCCTAATACTTAGAATTCGAGTAAAAGTATAAAAAAGCAATACGAAAAAATCTAAAAATACGAAGGTTTTTGAAAAGTAATCTTCAAAGAGTACAAAAAACACCGCGATATAAACAGGGACGTCACCAATCTTGAAAAAGCAAATTCCCTATAAATAAAGCGGCCGTTCAACAGACGGTTATAACCATGGCTCCGCCACTGTATAACCGCTTAGTAGTTATATTACTAAGGAAGGTTATGAGTTACATTCTAGACATGAGCAAATTGCAATTAGGCGATATTGTTATTAGTTCGGGAACAAGTCTTGGTGCTCAATTTATTAAAATTGGTACATTAAGTAAAGATACTCACGCGATGTTGTATACAGATCATACAATGATTCATGCAGTACCTGATGGTGGAGTTTTCTCTAAAAATCCACAAAGAGAATTGTTCAAATCAGAGGAACATGTCCGAGTTTTGCGACTAAAGGAACGTATACCTCATGAACTTTTAGAATTGATCTGTGATTATGCTAGAAGTTTGGTTGGAGCGATTTACTCCGTTAAAGAAGCCATACGTACCAAAAAAAGTGCAAAAACCTTAGACGGTGCAAAAACCAATATGCAGTTTTGCTCTAGGCTTATAGCGCAATCGTATGCTTCACAAAATATTAGTTTAGTTAATAACGTTAATTATTGCTCTCCTAAGGAGCTTGGAAATTCAACTTTGCTTCAAGAAGCTATTGGGTGTGTGAGAAAGGCTAGTCAGGAAGATATAGCATTTGCTAAATCACCCGATCCAACGGTTGAAAATCAACGTCGAACGTATGAATGGCTAAATAAAACTAGGGATATAGCGAAGAAACTTGATTTTAATGTACAAACTATGAATGATGTTTCAACCTTTCTACAATATTACCCTCAAAATGACACAAGTGTGTGCGATTTTATTAAAAAAAGTGGTTATTTAGAGCATTATAACGTTGATTTAAATTTAAACCCACATAGATATGATGACAAACTATTTACGGAGTATTTTAAAGAGAAACAAATTCCTTTGGAGGAAGCTGTTAAAGGAGAGTTTCAAAAAGAGCCTGGATTAATTAATCACATGAATAAAAATTATCAGGTTCATAGCCAAATGTATGCAAGTACAAATCTTGAATATCATGCTATTCACGTAAAACTCTACCAAGATATACTTCTTTTTGTTAAAAGTAGATTGATTGTTTTGTATCAAGTATTTACTACTTCTATTGATACTAAGTTTAAGGCACAACTTTTTTTACTAATTCAACAAATAGAGCAAATCGTAATATAACAAGTGACTATGGTGTCAATTCCTAATGTTAAACCATTTTAGGGTCCCACATGACACCATCTCTCACCATCGAATTTATACTCTAGTTCCCACGGTCTCCGTGGGAATTCATATTGTCGCAGAGTCAGACATCATTTGACGTAATAAAGAGGCTTTTTTATCTTGTAAGGTAGGTCGAAAAAGCCGCAGGCGTCTTCCGACAATATGAAGCGGTTTGCAACTCAATGGGTTGCTCACAAAGCAAAAGGCCTTCGCCTTTTTATTTAACTGAACATCGCTTTTTTGTAGATACTCTGTTTAAGCGCAAGCTTTTTTGTGCTCTTCACTAAATAGTTTTGAGGAGTCATAGGGTGTGTTTAATTTAAAACACGCCCATATTCCCGTTAACATTTTTCGCATAACAGCACACATGGCTTGCATCTTTTTCTTACCTCGTGCGACTAATGCCTCGTAAAACGCTTTTACATTTGGATCATAACGTACTGCCGACATGGCAGGCATAAAGAGCGCGCTGCGTAAGTAGGCATTTCCAGCCTTACTTAGCCTACCAGGACGGTTGAGACTGCTTCCAGATTGATTCAGCCGTACATCTAAACCAGCGTATCGACTCA